>CAYFLT010000010.1:70337-76790 GCA_964344055.1 uncultured Candidatus Nemicrothrix sp. | reverse complement strand
CGGCTTCTGCGCGAACTCGAAGAGCTCGAGGAAGCCCATCCTGAACTCGTCACCGAGGAATCACCCACGCGTCGAGTCGGCGGGCCGGCCAACACCGCGTTCGCGCCGGTCTTCCACACCGTGCCGATGATGTCCCTGCACAACGCGTTCGATCTCGAGGAGCTGAAGGCATGGAACGAGAGGGCGGAGCGCCGCCTCGAAGGCAGGCCGGTTCCCCGATTCGCCGTGGAGCTGAAGTTCGACGGGCTCGCCATATCGCTCCGGTATGAGAACGGGCGCCTCGTCCAGGGAGCGACGCGGGGCGATGGTGCGGTCGGTGAGGATGTCACGCACAACGTGCTGACGATCGCGGACATCCCGCGGGCTCTACCGGCCGATGCTCCGCCGGTGCTCGAGGTGCGGGGTGAGGTGTACATGAAGCTCTCGAGCTTCGAGGCGCTCAATCGCCGCCAGGTCGAGCTGGCCGAGGCCAGCGGTAGGGAGCCGAAGCTCTACATCAATCCCCGCAACACCGCGGCAGGCTCGTTGCGCCAGGTGGACGCCGCAGTGACCGCCGATCGTGAACTGTCGTTCTTCGGCTACCAGCGCGGGTCGGTGGAAGGCGGCCCTGAGCTCGGATCCCACACGCAGACGCTCGCATGGATGGGTTCGCTCGGGTTCCCGATGAACGAGCACACGAAGGCCTTCGAGTCGATCGAGGCGGTGGAAGAGAGGATTCTTGAGTTCCAGAAACGACGTCACGACTTCGACTACGAGTTCGATGGCGTCGTGGTGAAGGTCGACGATCTACGTCTTCAGAACGAACTGGGCGCCGATGCGAAAGCGCCACGTTGGGCCATCGCCTTCAAGCTCCCACCCGAAGAGCGGGTCACCACCCTTCTCGACATCGAGGTGTCGATCGGGCCATCGGGCCAGGCGACCCCATTTGCGGTTCTGGACCCGGTCTTCGTCGGTGGGGTCACGGTCGGCACAGCCACGCTTCACAACGAGGACCAGGTGGCGGCCAAGGATGTCCGACCCGGTGACAGCGTGATCGTCCGACGGGCCGGCGACGTCATCCCCGAGGTGGTGGGTCCGGTTCTGGCGGACCGGCCTTCCGACTCGAAGCCCTGGCAGTTCCCGAAGGACTGCCCGGTGTGTGGCGAGCCACTCGTCCGGGACGAGGGCGCGGCAGCGACCAACTGCGTGAACTTCCGTTGCCCACGCCAGGTGAGAGGTCGGATCGAGCACTTCTCGGGCCGGACTGCGATGGACATCGAGTTTCTCGGCGAGAAGAACGTCGATCGCTTCGTCACGCTCGGACTCCTCGATGACGTCTCTGATCTCTACACGCTCGACTACGACCGCATTCTCGAACTCGAGGGATTCAAGGAACGGTCGGTCGAGAATCTCCGCAGCGCCATAGAGGCCTCGAAGGTCCGGCCTTTGGGCAACCTGTTGTTCGCCCTCCGAATCCCTGAGATCGGTCAGGTGAACGGCCAGACCCTTGCAGCCGCGTTCGGCTCGATGGAGAGGATCATGGACGCCTCGGTCGAGGAACTCGCAGCGGTGGACGGCTTCGGCATGATCATCGCCGAGGCGGTGCACAAGTGGTTCTCCGAGCCGGCGGCCCGGGAGTTGATCCAGCGCCTACGAGATGCGGGTCTCACGATGGAGGCGGCGCAGGTCGACCGTTCGATGCCCCAGACCTTGGAGGGCAAGGCCGTGGTGGTGAGCGGCACTCTCGACGGCTTCACCCGGGACGGGGCCAAGGAGGCCATCCTGGCCCGAGGCGGAAAGTCGCCGGGGAGTGTCTCGAAGAAGACGCTAGCCCTGGTGATCGGTGCTGAGCCCGGCGCGTCGAAGGTCTCCAAGGCCGAGGAGGCGGGAGTCCCGATCATCGACGAGGCCGGTTTCACCCAGCTTCTCGAAACCGGCGAGGTGCCGTAGCGCGGCCCAGTGAGCCCTCACGCCGCATGGCGTTTCCAGTGACAGGGCGCACATCTCAGCACCAGCTCTTCGATGACTGTCTGCTGCGACTCCTCGAATGGCGGATCGTGGTCGTATTGGAGCAGGTCCCTCCGTCCACAGTCGACGCACACCTGGTCGCGTTCCTTCACGACTCGCTTCTGGCGGGCGTTGGGGTGACGTTGGCGACCCGACCCATTCCTCGGCTTGCTCTCGGCATCGTGGATGAGCGCTCTCAGGAACGATTCCGGGGCGATTCGTTCGACGACACTTCCGGGAATCGGTGATCCGTCGTCGAGCGTGCATCCATCGCCCCTGACGTGCAGGACGATTTCGGTCAGCGTCTCACCACCGCCGTTGGTGAGGAGGTCCTCGACCGCGTCCGCATGCTGTTGGGCCACGGTTGGCGCGACCGCGGACGCGCGATTGCCACCCATCGTGACGCGTCGACGACTCTTCATGACCCAGGCGGTGAGGTAGGCGATGAATGCCGCAGCAACCAGTGGCGGCAGCCGGAGAGTGAACAGGGTCATGCCGTCGGGCTCGGTGCGCCAGCGGACCGATCGCCGCCGCCGCTGATACTCGTCGAGTTCCTCTGGATCGCTGTTTCGGTCGAGCCAGCGGGCGAGCGCTCGACCGAGTTCACCGGCAGGGACCTTCTTCGCGATCCCCAACAGTTCCTCCTCGTTCTCAGCGGTGGCGATCCTGGTGAGGGTCCGCACCTTGCTGTAGGACACCTCACCCGCGGCGAAGGCCGCGGCGATGGCAGGAAGCTCGCGGAGCTGGCGGCCGATGCGGATCCACTCGCGGGCGGTGCTGACTTCGACGTCGGCGATGTCCGCCAACCAGTGAGCGGGCGTCGCCGAACCGGCGAGCACCCATTCGGAGGATTCCGCGAAGTCGACAGACAGCGTGACGATTCGCTGCTGGCTCCGAGCCCAGGCGCTCGTGACCTCGAGTAGCTCGGTCGACAGTGGGCCCGCGGGACGTGCGGAGTTGGCGGTGGCCATGGTGATCTCCTGAGACGATCAACGTGTCTGAGGGACCACCCGTGCTGCGGAGCAGCCTTCTCCCGGAGCTTCCGCCTCGGGAAGGGGGTGAAGCGGTGAGTCGAGCTTCGTTCGACCAAACCTAGCGAGGGGGTATGACAGGCCCAGCCCAGTGACCTACGCGCGTTCTGAGAACGTACGACTACGTCGCGTGGTCAAGACGCGTCCGCGGATGGGGGAGGGCCGCACCGTCGGCGCGGCAACCTTTCGAGGACCCTGGTCCGCGGTGCACGCTCAGCTGGCGCGCCTGTGTTGCGACGCACCGGGCTGGAGGTGCGCGCGGCGGGCCTTCCGGTTGGGGCGGCCGTCGGCGCCGACCTTGGCGGGATGACGGGCCTTCTTCTTGTTCGGCTTCGAGCCCTTCGGCCCCTGGCCGTTCTTTGCGCCCTGGCTGCCGTTCGAGCCCGACTTCGCGGTCTGGCCTCGGTTCGCGTTCGTCTTCGGCCCCTGCTTGCGGTTGCCCGATTTGGGCCCACCCTGCTTTCGGTCGCCGTGCTTCGGCCCCCGTCCCTTGCGACGGTTCGGCGAGTTTCGGGAGCTTCCGTTGCGCCCACCCCCCTGTCGACTCTGGCGGTCCTGGCGGTCCCGCTGGGGCTCCTCGGCGGGGGCAAGCGTGCGAACCGGCGCGTTGGAGAGTGCTCGCAGGGCTGCGGCATCGGGATCGGCGAGATCCACGTCGAGGCCGACTTCCCGCTGGAGCCTGCGCATGTCCTTGCGCTGCTGGGCCTGGACGAGCGATACGACGACACCGCCTTCACCGGCGCGCGCGGTGCGGCCGGAGCGGTGGACATAGTCCTTGTGGTCCGCCGGCAAGTCGTAGTGGATGACCGAGGCGACCCCGTCAACGTGGATGCCACGGGCCGCCACATCGGTGGCTACCAGGGCGTGGACGCGGCCCTTGGCGAAATCGGCGAGGGCACGGGTCCGCTGGTTCTGGCTTCGACCGCCGTGGATCGCGGCCGCCTTGATGTCCTTGCGGCCGAGCTGCTTGGCGAGACGGTCGGCGCCGTGTCGGGTTCGGGTGAAGATGATGGCGGGCCAGACCGCGTTCACTGTCTCGGCCGTCGTGGCCACCCGCTCGGCGTGCTCCACGTTCCAGAAGATGTGGTGGGCCGAGGTGATGTCGGGAGTTTCCTCCCCGACCTCGTGACGGACCGGGTCGCGCTGGTAGTCCCGAGTGAGCTTGGCGACGTCGCCGTCGAGGGTGGCGGAGAACAGCACGGTCTGCCGGTCGTCGGCGACCTGGTCGAGGATGCGGCGCACGGCAGGGGTGAACCCCATGTCGGCCATGCGGTCGGCCTCGTCGAGCACGACGTGGTCGACGTCATCGAGGCGGACGTCGCCGCGTGCGATGAGGTCCTCGAGTCGGCCCGGGCAGGCGACGAGGATCTCGATGCCGTCGCGGAGTGACTTCAGCTGAGGGCCGTAGCCGACCCCGCCGTAGGCGACGCCCACGCGGACGTCGCCGGCGAACGTGCGGATCTCCTTGGTGATCTGCTCAGCGAGCTCGCGGGTGGGGGCGAGCACGAGGGCAGTGGGCCGCTTGGGACGGGCGTCTGTGGCGGTCGCCACGAGGGGGATGCCGAAGGCCAGGGTCTTGCCGGAGCCGGTTGGGGCTCGGCCGCAGACGTCGTATCCGGCGAGGGCGTCGGCGATCGTTGCGGCTTGGATCTCGAAGGGCTCGGTGATGCCGCGGCGTTCGAGTGCGGCACAAATCGAAGAGGGGACGCCCAGTTGGGCGAAGGTGGAGGACAAGTTGGGGCTCCTGGCGCGCGCGTCGCGCGCGGATTCAGGGTTCGTGATGCCTCGAAGGGTGACGAGGTCGGGGGATTCTTCTCGGGGTGGTTCACCTCGACCGGAAGAACCAACGCCCGTCTGCGAACCCACCAGCGGCGATTCCGCTGGAGCGTCGATCAGGGTACCGGGATCGAGCCCGGATCCCTTGGACTGGGTCAGTTGACCGTGAACGTCCAGTCGATCGTCTCGGTCTCACCGGGGCGCGACGTCTTCTCAAAGGTCACTTCGATGCAGTTGGAATCGGCGGCGAGGGCCTCCACGGGCAGGCCCTCGTTCGGCGTGTAGATGTACCGCTGGAGCCCTTCCACATGGCGGGTGTGGGCGGTGACATCGACGGGCGCCAGGCACCGCGCATCAGGAGAGATGGTCATTCGAACCATCCGGTACTCCGCCGCCAGATCGATGCCGACCTGGAACTGTTGGAGCACTTCGCTGCCGCGTTCCGGCACCAAGGCCTCGATGGCCGGGTTGCTGGTGACCGAGACGTCGTCTCGGCCGCTGTTGCCGATCAGGCCGGCGATCGTGAACATGCCGACCCCGACGAGGACGAACGCCGCGATGATCAGTTTCTGGTGTCGGGGCATTCCTGAGATCCTGCCAGATCGACGACCCAATTCACCCCTCGCGTCCTGTCCGAGGAGAGTCACCGTCCGTGGTCGACATGCCGGTACCGTTGGGCTGATGATGTCCTCGTCGTTGGACGCCGAGATCGGTCGCGTGCTCGGTGGTCGGTATCGCCTCGTCGCGCCCATCGGGCGCGGTGCGTCGGCGCGCGTCTTCCTCGCGGACGACGTCACGTTGCGTCGTCGGGTGGCCGTGAAGGTGCTCCACGAGCGTCTGGCCGCCGACGACACATTCCTGCGTCGCTTTCGTGCCGAGGCCCAGGCGGCTGCGTCTCTGAACAACCCGAATGTGTTGGGCGTGTACGACTGGGGACAGGACGAGGTGCCCTACTTGGTCACCGAGTACCTCGGTGGTGGTTCGCTGCGCTCCATGTTGGACGCCGGTCACCGCCTCACGGTCTCACAGGCCCTGCTGATCGGACTCGAGGCGGCCCGCGGTCTCGATTACGCCCACGGCCAAGAGCTCGTACACCGCGACATCAAGCCGGCCAATCTCCTCTTCGACGATGCCGGCCGGCTGCGCATCGCCGACTTCGGTCTTGCCCGCGCCATCGCGGAGGCGGGCTGGACCGACCAGGACGGTTCCATGGTCGGCACGGCCCGATATGCCGCGCCGGAACAGGCGCGGGGTGAGCGGGTCGGCCCGGCTGCCGACGTCTATGCGCTCGCGTTGACGATCAACGAGTCGGTCACCGCTGATGTCCCGTTCACCAGCGACACGGCCATCGGCACCCTGATGGCGCGTGCGGAGACTCCGTTCGAGCCACACCCGGACCTCGGGCCGCTCCAGAGTGTGTTGCGTCGTTGCGGCGTGCTGGATCCCGATGGTCGGCCCTCGGCAGGCGAGCTCGCGGCGTCACTGATGGCCACCGCGGGTGATCTCGCTCGACCGACCCCGCTCCCGTTGGTTGGTCCTGCGGCCGGTGAGGTCGATGACGAGGACGCCACCCAACACGGAACGATCCACGCTGCTGGGTCGGTGCCGGCGGCGGGGGTTCGGGTGGAGCAGGGTCCGTACAGCCGGTGGCCGTGGGCGA
>CAYFLT010000010.1:33675-70209 GCA_964344055.1 uncultured Candidatus Nemicrothrix sp. | reverse complement strand
GGATCAGGTCGCGGCGGATCTCGTCGAGTTTGGCTGGGAGCTCGACTTCAAGGACACCCGGGAGCCCGGCACGGTGCGCGATGAGGTGGTGTGGACGGATCCGGTTGCTGGCGAAGAGTTGGAGGAGGGTGAGGTCCTCGAGGTCTATGTGTCACTCGGCGAGCCGAATGTGGTGGTGCCGAATCTGGTGGGCCTCTCGGTCGAGGATGCCAGGATCCGGCTCGAGGGTGATGGGCTCGAGCTCGGAGCGGTCCACGAACGCTCTGATGAGGAGGCGCCGAACGGGTTCGTCCTCGAGGTGCTGATGGGGCTCGGTGTCACCGAGGTGGAGCCGGGTGCCGCCATCGACGTGGTGGTGTCGAGTGGTCCCGAGGACCGTCGTGTCCCCGAGGTGACCGAGGGAATGACCGAGCCGGACGCGGTCCTGTTGCTCGATGGTCGCCGACTCGCGGCGTTCAGCGTGCTCGAGTACCACGAAACTGTCCCTGCCGGGGAAGTCATCCGGTTCGAGCCGTCGAGTGGGGCATTGGTGGAGGCGGATGCCACGGTCACGATCGTGGTGTCACAGGGCCCCGAACCCCGCGAAGTGCCCGAGGTGATCGGACTGGACGTGGAGGAAGCCACGGCCCTTCTCACCGAGGCGGGATTCATCGTCTCGGGGGTCCAGGGTGACCCGTCTCGGCCGGTACTCGCCACGGACCCTCCGGCCGGAGAGATACACGACAAGGGCACCCTCGTCGTGATTGCCACACAGCTGAGTGCCGGCTGAACGGTTCGCCGTCTAGGCGGTGATCTCGTCGATCCGGCGAAGTACCTCGCGGGCGATCGACACTCTTTCATCGTCGCTCGGCGGGGGCACGATCGATCCTGCGAGGAGCAGGATCTTCGAGGAATCGCCGGTGAGCTTGACCTGACCACCCATGAGCGCGGGCATCACCTGGCCGGGGTCGCGGTCGACGAACAGTCGCTGCGCCAAGTCGTAGGGCACTTCGAGGGAGAAGTCCGGTGAAGGGAGGTGGCCCTCCTCGATGGTGAGGGTCGGACCGGTGGCGTCGATGTGGCCCAGTATCTCGCCGGTGCCGAACGGCGCGCCGATCACGGTCACATTGGCTGCGACTTCGAACTCGACCGGGCCGACCCGGTCGGTGTACTCGGATCGGATCTCGCGGACGGCGTGGATCCACTCGGGGCTGAGGAACGGGTGGGCGCTCACGTTGCGCAGGGTAGACGGATCGCCTGCGTATCCTTTGGCTCCATGTCCGAACGCATCACCCGCGACGACGTGGTCCACGTGGCCCGCTTGGCGCGGCTTCAGCTGACCGATGACGAGATCGATCGGTTCACCGGCCAGCTCGGTGACATCCTCGATCATGCGGCCGACATCGAGGCGCTCGATGTCGGGGATGTGGAGCCAACGTCGCATCCGCTGCCGATGGCGAACGTGTTCCGACCCGACGTGGTGGTGCCGTCCCTGGATCGTGAGGATCTCCTCGCGGCGGCACCCGCGGCGGAGGACGGCCAGTTCAGGGTTCCGCCGATCCTGGGGGAGGAGCCGTGAGCGCCATCGCGATCAGTGCCGCCGTGCGGGCCGGGGAGCGTGCCGCGGTCGACGTGCTGGACGAGCATCTCGCCCGAATCGAGGAGCGCGACGACGAGATCCACGCATTCAATCTCGTGACGGCCGATGCGGCGCGGGTACAGGCGGCGGGGGTCGACCAGGCGGTGGCGGAGGGAAGAGACCCGGGACCGCTGGCCGGCGTGCCACTCGCCTTGAAGGACAACATGTGTACGAGGGGGATCCCGACGACCTGCTCGTCGCGGATCCTCGAGGGGTGGCTGCCTCCTTACGACGCCACGGTGGTGTCGAAGCTGGCCGGTGCCGGCGCGGTGTTCGTCGGCAAGACGAATCTCGATGAGTTCGCCATGGGCTCGTCGACGGAAAACAGCGCATTCGGCCCGACCTACAATCCTCTCGACACGGGGCGGGTGCCCGGCGGGTCGAGCGGTGGATCGGCGGCGGCGGTGGCCGCCGGCTTCGCATCGCTCGGGATCGGTTCGGACACCGGCGGCTCGATTCGTCAGCCGGCGTCGTTTTGCGGGGTTGTCGGCATGAAGCCGACCTACGGGGCCGTGAGTCGGTATGGCCTCATTGCGTTCGCATCCTCACTCGATCAGATCGGACCGTTCGCCACCGATGTCGCCGATGCCGCGGCGCTGTTCGATGCCATCGCGGGCCACGATCCACTCGACAGCACGTCGATCCCCGACTTCGTTCCCGACGCGTCGTCGGTGCTCGGGCGTGGTGTCGAAGGACTCCGGGTCGGGGTGGTAAAGGAGCTGTCGGGAGGTCCGGGAACCGTCGAAGGACTGGCCTCCGACGTGCTCGCCCGCACCGCCGAGGCAGCTGAGGCGCTCGCCGCGGCGGGCGCACGGATCGAGGAGGTCTCGGTTCCTTCGGCCACTCTCGGGCTGAGTGCCTACTACCTGGTGGCTCCTGCCGAGGCGTCGAGCAACCTGGCCCGTTACGACGGGGTGCGCTACGGCCTACGGGTCGACGCCGTCACCACCGGGGAGATGAACACCGCCACGCGCACGGCGGGCTTCGGCGACGAGGTGAAGCGTCGGATCATGCTCGGCACCTATGCGCTCAGTGCCGGCTACTACGACGCCTTCTACGGCAAGGCGCTGAAAGTGCGAACGATGATGTTGAACGATTTCGCGTCGGTCTACGAGAACCACGATGTCTTGTTGACGCCGACCGCCCCTACCACCGCGTTCCCGCTGGGTGAACGGACCGCCGATCCGATGACGATGTACGTGAATGACGTGTGCACGATCCCGTCGAACCTCACCGGCCATCCCGGAATCTCGGTGCCGTTCGGTGTCGGCGATGACGGCATGCCGGTGGGTGTGCAGATCCTCGCGCCGGCGGCGCATGACTCGTTGACGTTCCAGGTCGCGGCGGTGCTGGAGGCTGCGGCTGTCTCGCGGGGAGCGGCGTCATGACGGCGGTCCACGAACCGACGCTCCCGGACGAGTGGGAACTGGTGGTGGGTCTCGAGGTTCACGTCGAGCTCCACACCGAGACGAAGTTGTTCTGCGGTTGTTCCAACCACTTCAGCAACGAGCCGAACACCAACGTCTGTCCGGTCTGCGTGGGTCTGCCGGGTTCCCTGCCCGTCATGAACGCGCAGGCGGTGGAGTATGCGATGCGTCTCGGCCGTGCGCTCGGCTGTGAGGTGAATCCCTCGGTCATGGCGAGGAAGAACTACTTCTACCCCGACATGGCGAAGGACTATCAGACCACGCAGTACGACCAGCCGACGAACACCGACGGGGAGCTGGTGCTCGGTGACGGCACGGTGGTCGGCATCGAGCGGGCGCACATCGAGGAGGACGCCGGCAAGACGTCGCACGTCGGTGGCGGCGGCCGCATCAACGACGCCCAGTATTCCCTGGTCGACTACAACCGCGCGGGCGTGCCGTTAGTGGAGGTCGTGAGCCGACCGGATCTGCGGACCGTCGAGCACGCGAAGGCGTACGTCGGCGAGCTCCGCGACATCCTGCTGGCCATCGACGTGAGCGACGCGAAGATGGAAGAGGGTTCCATGCGAGTCGACGCGAACGTGTCGATCCGGCCGATCGGCTCCGACGAGCTGCGGACGCGCTGTGAGATCAAGAACATCAACTCGATCCGTTCGCTCGGTCGGGCCATCGAGTACGAGGCCCAACGGCATCTCGATCTGTACCGCAGTGGCGAGGCACCTCATCAGGAGACGCGCCACTGGGACGAGGAGGCAGGTCGGTCGACGTCGGGCCGCTCGAAGGAGGATGCCGACGACTACCGGTACTTCCAGGAGCCCGATCTCGTGCCCCTCCGCCCCGACGTCGAGACCGTCACCGCGATCGATGCGGCGTTGCCGTTACTCCCCGCCGCGCGGCGGGCCGCGCTCGCGGAGGTGTCGTCGGTCGATGCCGAGGTCGTCGGCACCGTGGTCGAACGCGGTCAGGATGCGTTGGCCCTGGCCGCCATCGAAGCCGGAGCCGATGCCGACAAGGTGCTGACCCGCATCAAGAACGATCTCGCGGTGGATGACTGGTCGAGAGTGACGACGGAAGCCTTCGTCTCGCTCATCGGTATGGAGTCGGCTGGGGAGCTGACCGCCACACAGACCAAGCAGGTGCTGGCCGACCTCGTCGGGTCAGGTGGCGACCCGAAGCTGATCGCCGCCGAGCGAGGCTTCGAGGCGATGGAGTCCGACGAACTCGAGGGCCTGATCGATCAGCTGATCGTGGACAACCCCGACGAGTGGGGCCGCTTTGCCGGTGGTGACGACGGTGATCGCAAGAAGATGCAGGGCTTCTTCACCGGCCAGATCATGAAGGCCACCAGGGGTCAGGCCGATGGTCGTGCGGTGGCGGAGCTACTGGCGCGCAAGGCCGCGGGCTGAGGCGATCCGGGCGCGCCGAGGTCGGCCGTCATGTCGATCTCTTCCATACGACGCAGGGCATCGGGCCAGGGAAGGGCGTCGGCCCAGAGGTAGCCCTGTGCGGCGTCGGAGCCCAGTGCTCGGATTCGCTCGAGCTGTTCGGTGGTCTCGACTCCCTCGGCGACGGTGACGAGTTCGAGGCTGCGCGTCAGGCCGATGAGCGCATCGAGGAAGGCCTCCTGTTCGTCGGGCTCGAGGGCGTTGCCGCTGACGAAGGATCGGTCGATCTTGACGATGCTGATCGGAAGGCTCCGGAGGTAGCTGATCGACGCGTAGCCGGTGCCGAAGTCGTCGACGGCGATGCTGACACCGAGTTCGCAGAGCTGATGGAGCCGTTCGATCGCGGCCGGGTTGTCGAGGAGGTGCCCCTCGGTCACCTCGAGCACGAGGGCCTCGGGAGGTAGCTCGGAGCGTTGGAGCGCCGATTGGACCGTTGCGACGATGCCCGGATCATGCAGTTGGATCGGTGAGAGGTTGAGGCTGATGATGCTCGACGGGAAACCGCTACGGCGGATGGCGACCCCGGACTGGCATGCTTCCTGGATCACCCACCGGCCGATCGGGATGATCATTCCAGAGGCCTCGGCGAGGTGGATGAAGTCCTGAGGTGCAATGAGGCCACGGGTCGGGTGGTTCCAGCGGATCAGGGCCTCGACGCCGTGGACGGCGCCGGTCGACACCTTGATACATGGCTGGAAGTAGAGCTCGAACTGGTCCTCTTCGAGCGCGGGCCTGAGGTCGGTCTGGAGCCGCCGGTGGTCCTCGGTGTCCCGGAGCATCTGGCCGTCGTAGCGCTCCGATCGTCCCTTCCCGCCCCGCTTGGCGGCGTACATGGCGAGATCTGCGCTCCGAAGGAGATCCTCGACGGTCGTTCCCGGTGACGAGGTCGCAATGCCGATACTCATGCTCGGGAAGAACTTGTGGTCGTCGAGATCGACCTCCTCGGCGACCGCCTCCAGCAGGCGACCGGCGATTCCTTCCAGCGGTTCGCGGTCCGCGTGTTCGATGAGGATCGCGAATTCGTCGCCGCCGAGGCGAGCGACGGTGTCGGATGGCCTGGTGGCGTCCTGGAGTCGCTGGGCGATGATTTGCAGGAACTCGTCTCCGCGGCTGTGCCCTCCCGAATCGTTCACCTGCTTGAAGTCGTCGAGATCGCAGAAGAGGAGGGAGACGGGGTCGGCCCGTCTCGCGGCGATGGCCAGTGCGTGAGAGATCCGGTCGTAGAGCAGCGAACGGTTCGGCAGTCCGGTCAGCGGGTCCGAGAAGGCCTGTTGGCTGAGCTCGAGCTCGAGCTCGAGCTCTTTGCGGGCGGTGATGTCACGCCAGACCCAGACTCGCTGGGCCGGATCGGTGATGAGGAGCGAGCCGTGGGCCTCCGTGATGACGGTCTCGCCGTCGGGAGCAGGGAGGGCGATCTCGAAGGAGGCGGTGTGGCCGGTGGACTGCAGCTCCTCATCGTGGAGGCGCCAGCGCTGGTACGCGTCTGGCGTGAGGAATTGGCTGACCTCCCGGCTGGTGTCGCTCGTTCCTGCAAGTGGGGCGTCACTGTTCCGGTTCAGCACGACCATCTCGGCATCGCCATTTACGAGGGTGAAGAGGTCTTCCGATCCCTCGACGAGGGATCGGAAGAGACGGTCCCGTTCGGTCTGGGAGCGGCGGCGCCGGTCTCGAGTATCGGCGAGGATGAAGGTGAGGAGGCCCGAGGCGACCGCGAGGACGACGATCACCCCCCAGGCCAGCCTCGCGAGATCGGCTTCGGTGGAGGCCGCGGTCGCAGCCGCATCCTCACGGAGTTGAATCGTCCCTTCGATGACCTCCTCGAAGGCCGGGTCCACCCGGGTCTCGTCGATCTCCTCCGCGAGATCGGGGTCGCCGTTCTCGAATGCGTCCAGCATGGCGTCGACCGCGTTGACGAACTCGTCGGTGGCCGCGGTCAGGCGGGGTGTCATGCCGTCCTGTTCGGCGTCAGAGAGGTCGGCGACCACGGCATCGAACTGTCCCCGTAGCTCCGGCGTGTATCCGCCGGCCACGGCCCGCCATTCGATGCCGTCGATGGTCCGAATCGAGGATTCCAGGGAGGACGCGGCGGTGGTCCGTTGATGACTGTCCGTTGCGGCGTCGCGAAGCCTCGTGATGGTGTAACCCGTGGCACCCACGGCGAGCACCATTGCGAGCGCGGCAATCGCCGGGAAGGTTCGACCCGGGAGGCGCTGGACGTTGTTCACATGGGTTCCGTCGGCGCTCCGGGCGTAGACATGAGGACGCGACTCATCGATGCACTCAGCGCACGGCGCCGAGGACCATCCAGCTGTCGCCGCGGAAGCGCCAGTAGAGGGTCACGGCCCGCACTGTCATCCACGCGCCGAGTGCGGCCCACACCCAGCCGATCCCGTAGCCCAGATCGAGGACCGCCAGGTTCCCCGCGACCAGCACTGCCGACGCGAGCGCCATCCCGTAGGCCAGGAACCTGAGGTCGCCGGCGCCGATGAGGATGCCGTCGAGCGCGAAGACCACACCGTTGAGGGGCTGCCAGAGCGCGACGTGTATGAGGAGGAACGCCGCGAGCCCGGTGACGGCTGGATCGTCGGAGAAGATGTCGGGAACGACGGGTGAGGTCACGAGCACCACTGCGCCGAGCAGGACGCCGGCCCACCAGCCCCACTGGACCATCCGGTCGCCCAGGCGGCGGGCCTCGGCGGCGTCACCCTCACCGAGGACCTTGCCGATGAGGGCCTGCCCGGCGATGGCGACGGCATCGAGACTGAGGGCGAGGATGTTCCAGAGCTGGAACGCGATCTCGTGGGCGGCGAGATCGTCCTCGCCGATCCGGGCCGCCACCGCCAACGTGACCAGGAGCCCTCCTCTCAGCGCCGTGGTGCGGATCATGAGGTCGACCCCTGCCCCGGCCAGTCTGGTGATCGAGCGTCGATCCGGGCCGAGCCCGACGCCGTGGGCCGACACCGCCTTTCCGATCCACCAGCAGAAGAGGCCGGCGGACAGCCAGTGGGCGAACACCGTCGAGAGGGCGGAGGCGCCGATGCCGTAATCCAAGCCGTAGATGAGGAAGAGCTCCAGGACGAGGTTGAACACCGCGGTGGCGATCGCCACGTAGAAGGGGCGTTTGGTGTCCTGCAGCCCTCGGAGATAACCGACTCCTGCGAGGGAGACCAGCATCGGCGGAAGGCCCGCCAGGGAGATCCTGAAGTAGATCAGCGCGTTCGTCTCGACCTCACCCTCTCCTCCCATCAGCGAGATGAGGGGCTCGGCGGTGAAGATGCCGGTGATGGCCATCGCGATGCCGATCAGGAGGGCGAGCCAGACGCTCTGCACCGCCTGGTGCGCTGCAGCCCGGTGCTCGCCGGCCCCGAGCAGCCGGGCCACCGACGCCGTGGTCCCGTAGGCCAGGAAGATGAACACGGCGAACGCGATGAGCAGCAGTGAGGAGGCGAGCGCGAGGCCGCCGAGCTCGGGCGTTCCGAGGTGGCCGACCACCGCGGTGTCGGCGAGGACGTAGAGCGGCTCGGCGGTGAGGGCGCCGAGCGCGGGGACGGCGAGCCGGAGGATCTCGCGGTCGGTGTCCGTCCAGCGCGGTCTCATGTGGTTCGCTGACCGGATCAGCCGACGGGTCGCATGAAGCGGACGTTCATCTGGAGGTACGCCGTGGCGTTCGGGTGTCGCGACCAGATGTCTTGCCATTCCGGGTTCTGGCGGAATGCGGCGAAGCCCGCGTCGCGGGCCTCCTTGTCGGGCCACCGGATGATCCAGCACACATTGGGCTGACCGTTGGGCGACACGGCCGGCGCGGTGCCGCCCACTTCGGCTTCGATGCCGTCGTCCATCCAGAAGTCGATCACGTCGAGGTTCGCCTTGAGCCAGGGGACTGCTTCTTCGATCGCCCACTGCTTGTACGGCTCGAACCACTCGGGTTCGATCGTGTAGTCCCTGATTTCGACGATTTCCTGCGCCACGACGGACCTCCCGCGTTCTGAGTCCACGGAGTCTGCTACAGGACCGGCGGTCGCGCCCTCTTTGGGCGATCGCTCGAACCACGCCCTAGCGTTTACGCCACCATGTCCGACGCGCCCGCGGCCACCGGCCAGGCAGCTCCCACGCCGAGACCCCGCCTCGCCTACATCCCGACCTTCGACGGGATGCGCGGACTGTGGGTGATCCTCGGTCCGTTGCTGTACCACGCGCGGCCCAACAGCATCGCGGGTGGACCGGACATCGTGCCCGGCGGGATTCTCAGTCTCGATCTCTTCTTCGTCCTTTCCAGCTATCTGATCGTCACCATCGCGCTCAAGGAGTGGGACGGCACCGGCCGGCTGAACCTCGTCGCCTACGCGGGTCGTCGGGTCCGGCGGTTGTTCCCGGCCCTCTTCGTGGTCCTCGCGTTCCTGAGCATCTACCTGGCGGTGGTCGACGACCCGGAGATCGTCAGTCGGTGGACCGGTGCCATCGTGAGTGCCCTCACGTACTCGGCCAACTGGCACGAGATCGCCGCCGGTGTCTCCTACTTCGAGGGGTTCCGCGCCCCGTCACCGCTCAAGCACGTGTGGTCGTTCTCGATCGAGGAGCAGTTCTACCTGTTCGCTCCTCTCTTTCTGATCGCTGGCCTGCGGTGGGGCGGCCGCAGGGGGCGCGAGATCCTGTTGGCGACATCGGTGATCGGCGCGCTGGCGTCCGCCTGGTGGATGGCGCGAGTTCACGTGGTCGGGGAGGATCCGTCGCGGGCGTACTACGGCACCGACACCCGGGCCCAGGCCCTGTTCGTCGGTATCGCGATGGCGCTCGCGATCCATCTCTACGGTTCGCCTCGGAGTCGGGCCGGACGGACCTTCGTCGCCTTCCTCGCCTACCCGGCCACTGCGGTGCACCTGTGGGCTGTGCTCTACGTCAGTGAACGCGACTCGTGGTTGTTCGAGCAGGGCGGGTTCCTCCTCATCGCCGTCGCCGCTGGTGTCGCCCTGTGGGGAATGTCGCAACCGGCCGAGTGGAGCCCGCTGCACCGCCTGTTCGGATCACCGCCGTTCCGGTACGCGGGGCGAATCTCCTATGGCCTGTACCTCTACCACTGGCCGATCTATCTGCTCGTCACCCCCGAGCGGGCCGGAGCGCTCGTCGGGGCCGACCGGCTGACCGGGTGGTCGCTCACCTCGATGCATCTCACGCTCACTGTGCTTGCGTCGATCGTCTCGTTCCACGTCCTCGAGCAGCCGTTCGTGAAGAGGAAGTGGCCGATCACCCGCAAGAGTCTGGTGCCGTCCACCGCCGCGCTCGCCGGAGCGGGTCTCGTCGTCGTCACCTTCGCCGGGTTGTTGTGGGCCAACAGCAACCGGCCGCCGGAGATCGAACAGGTGATCATCGAGGTGCCGACCGCGGCCGCCGCGCCGGCTGGTCCCGAGATCACCGCGGACGACGGCGACGATGTGGAGATCGGTGACGGTGGGCCGATCTTCGGGATCCCGGAAGCCGACGAGATCGTCGACGACCGTCCGACCCGGATCCTGGTGGTCGGTGATTCGGTGGCGGCCCAGATCGGCTGGGCGCTCCACTTCTGGGGAGAGGAGCACCCCGGTGAGTTCGTGGTGTTCAACGAGAGCCACCTCGGCTGCCCGGTCGGCCGGGGGGGTGAGAAGGCTGTGGTCGAGGAGGGGACGTCGGGTCCGGTCGGCGAGGTGTGTTCGACGTGGGCCGACCCGGTCGCCCCGCATCTCGTCGCCGATTCAGAGGTGGTCTCGTGGGTGACCGCGGTCGACCTCTTCCAGCCCGACATCGTGATCGGCATCGTCTCCGCGTGGGATCAGGTCGACCGGATCGTGCCAGGGGTGAGCGATGACTGGACCACCATCGGAGATCCGGTCTACGACGCCTTCCTGTTCGACGAGTACACCGAGGCCACCGAGATTCTCCGTGCGTCGGGTGCCACCGTCTATTGGCTCGACGCCCACTACCTCAACCGCCTGAACCCGGAGAACCACGTGGCTCGCATCGACGGTCTCAATGCCATCGTCGTCGACGTCGTGGACCAGTTCGTCGACCAGGATGTCCACATCCTCGACTACGGCGAGTTCATCGGCCCGGTCGGCGGGGAGCGAGACGTTGCGCTGCGCGACGACGGCGTCCATCTCGCCGAGCTCGGCTACCAGGAGATTCCGGTGTGGCTCCTCGAGCAGATCCTCCCTGACGCGCTGGAGGCGGAGCTGATCAACGACTGAGCCAGCGCCGGTAGCGGTCTTCGTCGGTCCAAGCCCCGGTCGCCCGGTCGAACTCGGCCGCGGCTTCGGTCATCCATTCCCGTCGACCGGCCCGTGCCGCGCTCGACGACATCTCCTGCAGCCCGGCATCGACCGGCAACGCGAGCGCGGCCGGAACGGGGTGGGGGTCACGGGGTGCCAGCGCCACCGTCGGGAGCCGGTGGAGGGCGGCGTCACGGGCGCCCTCGTCGGCATACCAGGTGGGGTCGTTCACCTGCGCCCACTTGTCCGCACCCATCACGACGAGGTCGTAGCCCTCGGCGATGTCGACGATCATCTGCGCCTCGGTCACCAGGACACCGAGTCCGGGGACGGCGGCAGCGGTGGATCGGAGCACTTCGAGACGATGCTCGAAGCGAGGGATGTCGATATCTTCCTTTCCGAGCGTCACGGTCGAGACGGCGAGATCGACACGGTCGAGGTCGTGGTGCCGGACCGCGGTCAGGGCGATCTCGATGTGGGCCCGAGTCGGCGGGTTGAACGAACCCGGGTATACGCCGATGCCACTCACGGCCGGTCACGCTATAGTCGGCGCCGTGAACCGCGCTGGTCGACTCCTCGTAGTAGGGATCAACTAGCGCCCGTTCGCGTCCTCATTCGGAACTGAACGTGCGCCACGGCCTCCCTCGGGAGGTCGTTTCGTGTTTTCGACCCCGATAGTTTCTGTCCGTTCGCGCTTGCGCTCCACCTTGGATTCACTGATGACCAACCAACAGATGTCCGGCGGCGAGGCCCTCGTCAAAGCCCTCGAGCACGAGGGTGTCGAGGTGATGTTCGGCCTCCCTGGTGGCGCGATCTTGCCGGTGTACGACCCGATCATCGACTCGTCGATCCGCCACGTGCTGGTGCGCCACGAGCAGGGCGCCGGGCACATGGCCGAGGGCTACGCCCAGGCCACCGGCCGACCCGGCGTGGCGATGGTCACCAGCGGGCCGGCGGCCACCAACATGGTCACCCCGCTCTGTGACGCCTATCTCGACTCCATCCCGATGGTGTGCATCACCGGCCAGGTGCCCTACGCCGCCATCGGCACCGACGCTTTCCAGGAGTGCGACACCACCGGCATCACGATGGCGGTCACCAAGCACAACTTCCTGGTCACTGAGGCCCAGGACATTCCTCGCGTCATCCACGAGGCCTTCCACATCGCCACCACCGGCCGACCTGGCCCGGTGCTGGTCGACATCCCGAAGGACATCGTCGATCCGGTCAATCCACGCTCGGCGATGACCTGGTACGAGCCCACCGACGCCGACATGGAATTGCCTGGATATCACCCGGTCACCGAAGGGGATCCGGCGCTCATCCGTGAGGCGGCCGAGATGATTCGCGACGCCGAGCGTCCCGTGCTCTACGTCGGCGGCGGCGTGCTGAAGGCGCGGGCCGCCGATGCCCTGATGGAACTGGCCGAGATGGTCCAGATCCCGGTGGTCACCACGCTGATGGCCCGCGGCGCCTTCCCCGATCGTCACGAGCTCTGTCTCGGCATGCCGGGGATGCACGGCAACTACACCGCGGTCACCGCCATGCAGCAGTCCGACCTACTCATCTCGCTCGGGGCCCGCTTCGACGATCGGGTCACCGGCAAACTCGATGGGTTCGCCCCCGACGCGAAGGTGATCCACGTCGACATCGATCCGGCGGAACTCGACAAGGTGCGACAGGCCACCGTCGGAATCGTCGGTGATTGCCGCCTCGTGATCGAAGGCATCCTTGCCGTCATGCGCGAGCTCGGTGGCGCCGACGCCCAGGCGGACCGCAGCGTCTGGCGCTCCACCGTCTCGGGCTGGCAGGAGAAGTTCCCGCTCGTCTACGAGCAGTCGGCGCCTGGGGCGAAGCTGAAGCCACAGTTCGTCCTCGAACAGCTGCGGGAGAACAACCCGCACGACACCATCCTGTGCTCGGGTGTCGGCCAGCATCAGATGTACGCCAGCCAGTGGTGGAAGTTCGACCACCCCTACACGTTCGTCAACTCCGGCGGGCTGGGCACCATGGGCTTCTCCATCCCGGCTGCGATCGGAGCGAAGGCCGGCATGCCGGATCGACGGGTTTGGGCGGTCGACGGCGACGGCTGCTTCCAGATGACCGCTCAGGAACTGGTGACCTCAGCGGTCGAGAACATCCCGATCAAGGTGGCGCTCCTGAACAATTCGTACCTCGGAATGGTTCGCCAGTGGCAGGAGATGTTCTACGACGAGCGCTACAGCGAGGTTCACCTGTCGGACTCGGTGCCCGACTACGTCAAGTGGGCCGAGTCGATGGGGGCTGTCGGCATCCGGGTCGAGTCACCCGAGGAGGTCGCTCCGGCCATCGCCAAGGCCAACGAGATCGAGGATCGGTCCGTCGTCGTGGAGTTCCGTACCGACGCCGGTGAGAACGTGTTCCCGATGGTGGCCGCCGGCAAGACCAACTCCGAAGTGATGGTCGACCCGAGTCAGCAGCACCTGCTCGACGGAAGGGCTGAATGATGAACAGCGCCACCCCCACCCACCGTTGGCACACGATCGTCACCACCGTCGAGAACAAGCCGGGCGTGCTCGCGCGGGTCGCCGGTCTCTTCTCCCGCCGCGGGTTCAACATCCACTCGCTGGCCGTTGCTCCCACCGACGACGAGCGGTTCAGCCGGATCACCTTCACCGTCGACGTGGAGGGCTCGCCGCTCGAGCAGGTCGTGAAGCAGCTCAACAAGCTGATCAATGTCGTCGACATCACCGAGCTCGATCCCGAGGAGTCGGTCGAACGTGAGCTCATGCTCATCACGGTCCGGATAGAGGACGGCCGGCGGCGCGAGCTGATGGAGATCGTCGACGACTATCGGGCGTACGTCCTCAGCGAAGGTCACGACCAGATCATGATGTCGTGGTCGGCTCGCCCCTCCCGCCTCGACGAACTCGAAGAACGACTGCGACCCTTCGGGATCGTGGAACTCCAGCGCACGGGACGCGTGGCACTCCCGAGCCTGGACACCTGACCCACTGTCACACCAGCCGACGTTGTCGGCCGAAACAGTCCAACAACCGAACCACCGGGGCAGAATCGCTGTCGCGGTTCTGCCGGATGGCAGCGACAACAAGGGGTATCCCAATGGCCAACATCTACTACGAAAAGGACGTCGACCGTTCGGCGATCGCCGACCGGAAGGTGGCGATCCTCGGCTACGGCTCCCAGGGTCACGCCCACGCCCTGAACCTGAAGGAGTCGGGGGTCGACGTCCGGGTCGGTCTGCGGGAGGGCTCGTCGTCGGTCGCCAAGGCCGGGGCTGCGGGGCGCAGGGTGTTGCCGATCGCGGCGGCTGTGGCCGAAGCCGATGTCGTCATGATGCTCATGCCCGATACCGAGATGGCGGCCATCTACGAGGAGCACGTGGCCCCCAACATGCAGGAGGGCGACGCCCTCTTCTTCGCCCACGGCTTCAACATCCGTTTCGACCTCATCGAGCCGCCCGCCGGCATCGACGTCTGTATGGTCGCCCCGAAGGGCCCCGGCCACCTCGTGCGTCGTACCTACAGCGAGGGTGGCGGCGTGCCTGCGCTCATCGCAGTCGAGCAGGATGCCAGCGGTGGCGCGAAGGATCTTGCGCTTGCCTACGCCGACGCCATCGGTGGTGCCCGTGCCGGGGTCATCGAGACCACCTTCACCGAAGAGACCGAAACCGATCTGTTCGGCGAGCAGGCGGTGCTCTGCGGGGGCACGACCCGTCTCGTTCAGGCCGGGTTCGAGACCTTGATCGAGGCCGGCTACCAGCCCGAGGTCGCCTACTTCGAGTGCCTGCACGAGCTCAAGCTCATCGTCGACCTGATGTACGAAGAGGGCATCGCCGGCATGCGCTACTCCGTGAGTGACACCGCCGAGTGGGGCGATCTCAGCTCTGGGCCGCGTGTCATCGACGACAGCGTCAAGGCGACGATGAAGCAGCTCCTCACCGAAATTCAGGACGGCACCTTCGCCGCCAACTGGGTCGAGGAGAGCCGGTCGGGACGCGAGAAGTTCCACGCCCTCGAACAGGCGGGCCACGACCACCCGATCGAGACCGTCGGCAAGGAGCTGCGCGCCATGATGCCGTGGATCTCCGCCGGCAAGCAGAGCGTCGCCGAGACCTCCGGCGGCCAGGGCATGGCGTAGTACTCGCTGCGAGTTCGCGCCCTGGGGGCGCTCATGCGCAGGTTCCTCGCTGCGAGTTCGCGCCCTGGCGGGTTCGCGGCTACGGGAAGAGGGCTCCCAGCAGGAACCAGATCAGCAACAGGATGGCGACGATGAAGGCGCCGGGGATCGCCCAGAAGAGCGCCCACGCCGCCCATCGGAACAGGGCCGGCCTCGACTCGAGTGGTTTGTGCTCGTAGACGAGGTCGGCCTCGCCTTCGCTCATCGCTTCCTCGAGCAGGACATCGCGCGCCTCGTCGGCGACTTCCTTGCGCACCACCACGAGGAACATGGGGTCGGTGACGTGGTGCGGCGCCACCGAGTGGGCCGGGTCGCTCAGGATCGTGCCCTCCACGCCGGAGTCCCAGAGCAGGGCCACGGCCAGGTCGGCTTGGAGCTTGGTGGTGTACTCGGCGACGACTGCCATTCCGGGGAGGGGACGCATTGGGTTGATTCTGCCCGCTGGAGCGCGGCGAGACCCACCACCGGTGCACTGGCTAGGGTGGCCAGTCCATGACGGCAACGATCGAGGTCAGGGATCTCGTCAAGCACTACGGCGGCACTCGAGCGGTCGACGGTGTGTCCTTCGAGGTCCACGAAGGCGAGGTGCTGGCCATCCTCGGCCCGAACGGTGCCGGCAAGTCCACCACGGTGGAGATGCTCGAGGGGCATCGAGAGCGTGACGCCGGGTCGGTGTCGGTGCTCGGTGTGGACCCGGCGTCCGGGGGTCGGGAGTTCCGCGACCGGATCGGCATCGTTCTCCAGTCGGCCGGGGTGGATCCCGAGTTCACGGTTCGAGAGGTTCTGGAGCTGTACGGCTCCGCCTATTCGAAGCGGCGCGACATCGACGAGCTCTTGTCGCTCGTCGAACTCGAGGAAAAGGCTCACGAACGGATTCAGAGCCTCTCGGGAGGACAGCAGCGCCGGATTGATCTGGCGCTCGGCCTCATCGGCGATCCGGAGCTGATCTTCCTCGATGAACCCACGACCGGCTTCGACCCGGCCGCCCGGCGGCGGAGCTGGCAGCTCATCGAGAACCTGACCTCGCTGGGGCGGACGGTCGTGCTCACGACGCACTATCTCGACGAGGCGGAGTATCTCGCTGATCGGGTGTTGGTGATGTCCGGGGGCCGGATCGTCGCAGAGGGCACGCCGGCCGAGCTGCGCGACTCGTCGGGTCAGGGGACGATGATCCGGTTCGATCTCCCCACGGTCGATGCACCGATCGCGGGTCTGATCGATCCGCTCGGCGGAGCCGTGACAGGTAGGGATCGCGCCGTCGAGATCGTGACCTCCACGCCCACCGCCGACCTCGCCCACATCACCGGGTGGGCCGTCGAACAGGGGATCGAGCTGTCCGGGCTGACCGTCACCCACCAGGATCTCGAGAGCGTCTATCTGCAGCTGCTGGAAGACGATGCCGGCGAGGGCGGCGCCTCGTGAGCCGCGATCTCGGCATCATCTGGCGCCTCACCAAGGGCCAGAACCGCGCGTTCGCGCGTACCCCGGTGGCCGCCTTCTTCACCATCGGCCTGCCGCTGATCATGTTGGTGCTGTTCGTCGCGATGTTCGGCAACGACGAAATCGGCGAGACGACCTACGGTCCGATCAAGGTCGCCCAGTTCTACGCCCCGGGTCTTGCGGTGTTCGCTGCGGCGTCGGCCACCTACACGAACATCGGGATGAACCTGTCCTCCAAGCGTGACCTCGGAATCCTCAAGCGGGTTCGGGGGACGCCGGTGGCGCCCTGGATGTACATGACCGCGGTCGTGGCCTCCGGCGTGCTGGTGGCCTTCGGCTCCATGGTGCTGATGACCACCGTCGGAGTGCTGGCCTACGGCATCAACATCGAGGTGGCCAAGGCGCCGGCAATGGTGCTGGCGTTCGTGGTCGGGTCGGCCACCTTCGCCATCCTGGGTGTCGCGGTCGCCGGTGTGGCCAAGACGGCGTCGTCGGCCCAGTCGCTCACCAGTGCCACCCTCCTCCCGCTCGGATTCATCTCCAATGTGTTCGTCAGCTTCGGAGACGATCCACCGCAGTGGCTGGAGATCCTGGGCGACATCTTCCCGCTGAAGCACTTCGCCATCGCGTTCTCAGAGTCGATGAACCCGTGGAGTGCATCGCCGGCCATCGAATGGGACCACCTCGGCATCCAGGCCGCGTGGCTGGTCTTCGGGGCGATCGTCGCCCTGAAGACGTTCCGGTGGGAGCCGGTTCCGGGTGCCAGCTCGGGCCGGCGCGGGCGGAATCGACGCTCGGCGGCGTAGCTGACAGCCTGTCGGGATGCTCTCGAAGTTCGACGACTTCCCGATCCATCAGACGCCCGACCCGATCGCACATCCCGCATCGAGCGACAAGGACGTCTACGAGCGCTACTGGTTCAACGGCTACTCGAAGGCCGGTGACATGTACCTCGGTGTCGGGGCCGCGCTCTACCCACATCTCGGGATCAAGGACTGCGGCATCTCGATCGTCTACGAAGGTCGTCAGCACGCATTCCATGCCAGCGCTCGCGCTACGAAGGAACCCACGGACCTGAGTGTGGGCCCGTTCGAACTCGAGATCGTGGAGCCCATGCGCTCGTGCCGGGTCACCCTCGATTCCAACGAGACCGACTTCTCATGTGACCTGCGGTTCGAGGGCCGCACCGCGAACATCGAGGAGCCCCGTCACCATCTCCAGGGTGGTCTTCGCAAGCACATGGACACCACCCGTTTCACCCAGTTGGGTCATTGGAGCGGATGGATTCAGTTCGGGGGGAAGCGCCTCGAGCTCGACCGGGAGGAGACGCTCGGTACCAAGGATCGGTCGTGGGGGCTACGACCGGTGGGCGGTAGCGACCCGCGGGGAGCGCCGAACCATGCCGGGGGAAGCGGGATCTTCTTCCTGTGGGCGCCGCTGCACTTCGACGACTGCGGGATCCACTACCAGCTGTTCGAGGACAACCTCGGTCGACCCCTCTTCCAGGTCGGATCCCAGGTGCCGGTCTACGGCAGCGTCGACGACCTTCCCGGAGTCGAGGAGCCCGACCCGCTTCACATGCGCAATCTGGAGCACCAGCTGACGTTCGCGGAAGGGAGCCGCATGGTGACGGCGGCGACGATCGCGATGACGGCGGTGGAGGACGGGGAGCGTCACGAGATCGAGTTGGAGCCGATCTTCGCTCACCGCATGAAGGGGCTCGGCTACCAACATCCGACCTGGGGTCATGGACTCTGGCACGGCGAACTCGCCATGGAGAGCGAGACCTGGTCGCTCGACGAGGTCGACGAGTCGGCGTTCGAGAACCTCCACGTGCAGCATCTCGTGCGGGCACGGTACGGCGATCGGGTCGGGATCGGCGCGCTCGAGCAGATGATCATCGGTCCCTACAAGCCCTACGGCCTCGAGGGCTACTGGTAGGTCAAACGCTGGGGGACAGGCACCCGTCTGACCTTCGTCGGGAACGGCTTCACAGAGACGTCGGCTTCTCCACTGTCCGCGGGCAAAACGACGAGCGCCCCGCCCGGCGGACCGGACGGGGCGCTCGGAAGCGATCTGGTGCGATCGATCAGATCACGCGGACCGAGAGGGCCTCGTCGCCCTTGCGGCCGGGGCCGATCTCGAACTCGACGTTCTGGCCCTCTTCGAGGGTGCGGAAACCGGACCCCTCGATGTTGGAGAAGTGGACGAAGACGTCGTCGCCGTCCGTGCGAGAGATGAACCCGTAGCCCTTCTCGTTGTTGAAGAACTTGACGGTTCCAGTAGCCATTTGGGCTCCTTGCGTATTCCGAGCCCAACTCTTGGTACTTCGGTTCTCCCGCAGTCTATGAGTGGGGAGAGACGAATCATCGTCAGCCCGATCGAACCGAGGGGACAGGCACCCGTTTGACCCTTCCGTGGCGGGTGCTTCTTCTGCGGGGGTCAAAGGGAGGGGGACAGGCACCCGTTTGACCCTCTCATGGCGGGTGCTTCTTCTTCGGGGGTCAAACGGGTGCCTGTCCCCCAGCGTTTGACCTTGTGACCGAAGTCATATGTGTCTGGATTGTTGGGTGACAGATTGTATGGGAACATACGAATCTCATGGCGACGACCTCTGCTGCCTCAAACACTGCAGCCACTCCTTCGTGGCGGCGCTTCGAGATCGCCATCATCGGTACCGCTCGCCGGCTGCGGACGGCCTTCGACCGTCGACTCGAGCCGCTCGATCTCAACCTCAACCAGGCATCACTCCTCGCCTACGTGGTCGACTTCGGCGACAGCACCCAGACGGCGCTCGCGGAGATGGTCGGCCTCGGACGGGCAGCGGCGGGCACGATCATCGATCAGCTCGAGGCCCGTGGCCTCGTCGAGAGGAAGCCGGATCCGGCCGATCGCCGAGTGTGGTTGGTCGCCGCCACGCCGGCTGGTCACGAACTGGTCCAGGCCTTCTACGAGATCGACACCGCCTTCCGGGCCGAGCTCCGCAAGGGTGTGAGCCGGGCCGACCGCCAACAACTCGCCGAGCTGCTCGAACGGCTCGACACCAACATCGATTTCGCCATCCAGAACTCACCCCCCAAGGAATAGGGAGACACCACCCATGCACGAAGCAGTCATCGTCGACGCCGTGCGGACGCCAGCCGGGCGCCGCAACGGCAAGCTGAAGGACTGGCATCCGTCCGACCTCGGGGCCCATGTCCTCAAGGCGCTCCAGGAGCGCAACGACCTCGACCCGACCCTCGTCGACGACGTGGTCACCGGTTGCGTGTCCCAGGTCGGTGAGCAGGCGTTCAACATCGGCCGCAACGCCGTCCTCGCCGCCGGCTGGCCCGAGTCGGTGCCGGCCACCACCGTCGACCGTCAGTGCGGCTCCAGCCAGCAGGCCATCCACTTCGCCGCTCAAGGCGTGATGGCAGGCGCCTACGACGTCGTGGTCGCCCTCGGCGTGGAGTCCATGACCCGTACACCAATGGGTTCCTCCGCGGTGAACGGCGAGCAGGGCATGCCATTCGGTCCCGAGGTGTTCAAGCGATACGAGGACACCGGCCTGCCAGCGCAGGGCATCGGTGCCGACATGATCGCCGACGAGTACGGCATCTCCCGCGAGGACCTCGACGCCTTCTCGGCCCAGAGCCAGCAACGGGCCGCCCAGGCCACCGCCGAGGGCCGGTTCGAGAACGAGATCGTCCCGGTCCCGGTCGACATCGACGGTGACATTGAGATGTTCACCCAGGACGAGGGCATCCGTCCCGACACCACCGCCGAGACCCTCGCCAACCTGAAGCCCGCCTTCGACGAGAACGGCAAGATCACCGCCGGCAACTCGTCACAGATCTCCGACGGTGCCGCCGCGGTGCTCATCATGAGCGCCGAGAAGGCCGCCGAGTTGGGTCTCAAGCCGCGGGCGCGCTTCCACGGCTTCGCCCTCGCCGGCACCGACCCGGTCACCATGCTGAAGGGTCCGATTCCGGTCACCGAGAAGATCATGGCCAAAACCGGCATGTCGGTCGACGACATCGACCTCTTCGAGATCAACGAAGCCTTCGCCTCGGTCGTTCTGGCCTGGCAGAAGGAGACCGGCGCCGACCTCGACAAGGTCAACGTCAACGGCGGCGCAATCGCCCTCGGTCACCCGCTTGGGTGTTCCGGGGCAAAGCTCATGACCACCCTCGTCAACGAACTCGAGCGCACCGGCGGTCGCTATGGCTTCCAGGCCATGTGCGAAGGCGGCGGGCTCGCCAATGCAACGATCATCGAAAGGATCGATTCCTGATGCCACGTATGAACCTGGAGGGAAGCTCCTCCATCATCACCGGCGGTGCCTCCGGCATCGGCGAGGCCTCGGCTCGCCAACTGGCCGCCGCCGGCTCCCGCGTCGTCATCGCCGACCTCAACGAGGAGAAGGGCCAGGCCGTCGCCTCCGAGCTCGGTGGGCTCTTCGTCAAGTGCGACGTCCGCAGCACCGATGACGCCGACGCCACCGTCGCCGCCGCGTCTGAGATGGGCCCACTCCGGGCGCTCGTCAACTCGGCCGGCCTCGGCTATGCGGGCCGCACGATCGACCGCAACAACGAACCGTTCCCTCTCGACAAGTTCGAGTTCGTGATCGGGGTGAACCTGATCGGTTCGTTCAACATGCTCAGCCGGTCGGCCGCCGCGATGGCCAAGACCGATCCGGTCGACGATGACGGCGCCCGCGGTGCCATCGTCAACATGGCCTCGGCCGCGGCGTTCGACGGCCAGATCGGCCAGTGCGCCTACTCCGCCTCCAAGGGCGGCGTCGTCGGCATGACCCTCCCGATCGCCCGTGACCTCGCCGCCGTCGGCGTGCGGGTGAACACGATCGCCCCGGGCCTGATCGACACGCCGATCTACGGCGAGGGCGAGCAGTCCGATGCGTTCAAGGCCCACCTCGGCCAGTCGGTGCTGTTCCCCAAGCGTCTCGGCTCGGGTGAAGAGCTGGCCTTCTGCGTCATGGAGTGCATCACCAATCCGTACCTGAACGCCGAAACGATCCGCCTCGACGGCGGCATCCGGATGCCACCCAAGTGAGGCGATGATGTCTGAACAAGCAGTACTGACCGAGCGCCGGGGACGGGTGATGGTGATCACCCTCAACCGCCCCGAAGCCCGCAACGCCATCAACGGCGCCCTCTCCCATGGACTGTGGGACGCGGTGCAGGAGATCAACAACGACGCCAGCTTGACGGCCGGTGTACTCACCGGCGGACCCGACGCCTTCAGTTCGGGAATGGACCTCAAGGCCTTTGCCGCCGGCGAAGACATCGGCCCGATGATCGAGTTCATCCAGGCCGGGTGCGAAAAGCCGCTGATCGGCGCCATCGAGGGCTTTGCCATCGCCGGCGGATGCGAGCTGGCGCTCTCCTGTGACCTGCTCGTCGCGGCCAAGGGCGCCAAGATCGGCATCCGGGAAGTGAAGGTCGGACTCTTCGCGGCCGGCGGTGGCCTCTTCCGACTGCCCAGCCGGGTCGGCTACGCCAAGGCGATGGAGATGGCGATCACCGGTGATCCCATCACCGCCGAGGAGGCGTACGAGGCCGGGATGCTCTCCCAGTTGACCGAGCCCGGTGCGGCCCTCGACGCGGCAATCACGCTCGCCGAGCGAGTGGCGGAGAACGCCCCGCTCGCGGTGGCGGCCAGCAAGCAGCTGGTCAAGGCCGCGGCCCAGGGCTACGACGAGGCCACCCTCTGGGAGATGCAGCAGCCGCTTCAGCGGACCGTCTTCACCTCTGACGATGCCAAGGAAGGGCCGCGCGCCTTCGCCGAGAAGCGCGAGCCCAACTGGACCGGCACCTGAGACGACCCCGCCCTACGATCGGCGCATGACCCGCGTCGTGATCCACGCCGACGACGTCGGCTTCTGTCACGCCGCCAACCGGGCGTTCGTCGAACTGTCTGCGCACGGCACCGTCACCGCGGGATCGGTGATGGTGCCGTGTCCCGCGTTCGAGGAGATGGCGGAGGTGGCCGCGGCCGACCCTTCCCTCGACGTCGGCGTCCACCTCACCCTCACTGCCGAGCACGCCACGCACCGATGGGGGCCGGTCGCCGACCATCCGGCGTCGGCCGGCCTCGTCGATACCGAAGGCATGCTGTGGCGTGACGTCGCGAGCGTCCGTCGCCACGCGGATCCCGAGGCGGTGGAGACCGAATGGCGGGCCCAGATCGACCGCGCCCTCGCCGGCGGAATCCGCGTGACGCACCTCGACGCCCACATGGGTTGCGCCCTCGCTCCGGAGTGGTGCGACCGCTACATCACCGTCGGGGCCGACTACGGCGTGCCGGTCCTGATCCCGGCGACCATCTCGGCATATGGGCCCAACAAGCATCTCGCGGGAGTTGCCGAGGAACAGTTCGCCGGGTTCGTCGCGGAGGCCCGGGCTGCGGGCATGCCGGTGTTCGATCAGGTGCTCGAAACAGACTTCCGGCGTCCACTCGGTGCCGCGCCCGACTACGAGTCGTTGCTCTCCGGGGCGTCGGGTGATCTCGTCTACTGCGCCTTCCACCCCGCCGTCGCCGGATCCGAGCTCACCGGCATCGATCCGGATCGGGCCCACGTTCGCAGCGACGAGTACGAACTCTTCGTCACCGATGGCTGGAAGCGGTGGCTCGGCACCCAGAGCTTCGCCGTGGCGGGGATGGCCGAGCTGTAGGTCGGTCAGGCCTTGGGTACGGCGAAGAACGCGACCGCCGCATAGTGCGCGGCGGCACCGCCGATGACGAAGAGGTGGAAGATCTCGTGGTAGCCGAACCGTTGCGGCCAGGGGTCGGGCCGCTTGACCGCATAGATGAGCGCCCCGACCGTGAACAGACCACCGCCGACTGCGATGAGGCTGAATCCGCCACCGCCGAGGCCGTCGATCATCTGCGGTGTGGCGAACACCGCAACCCAGCCGAGGGCCACATAGGGGATCGTCACGACGAATGAGGGCGCGGTGAGCCAGAGCATCCGGCCGATCACACCGATGGCCGCGCCGAGCCACACGACCCACAGCATCCACCGCGCCGTCGATGCCGGGAGCGCAAAAGCGGCGATCGGCGTGTAGGTGGCGGCGATGGCCACGAAGATCATGCTGTGATCCAGCCGGCGCATCACCGCCCGACCCCGTTCGCCCCATGGGCCCCGGTGGTAGAGCGCACTCACCCCGAACAGGCCCACGACCGCCAGCGCGTAGATCGCGGTGACCAGCCGAGGACCGATCCCCGGGGCGGCGATGATGAGCAGTGGCGCCAGCGTGAGCGCGGACACGAAGGCCATCTGGTGTGAGACGCCGCGGAAGGCGGGTCGCGTGGAGAAGGTGGTGGTCATCGGCGCTCCTGCGACGGCAAGGTAGCCGCGAAGAGGGCGGTGGCGAGGGGCACCGCAGCCCACAGGACGGCGGCGGTGCGGAAGCTCCCGGTGGCGGACTCGGTGAGCGACATCGCGATCGGGCCGAGCGCCGATCCGACCACGCCGATGAAGGTGAGCGATCCCTGGATCGATCCGATGTGCAGGACGCCGAACCAGGCGGGGATGAGCGCGGCGCCGAGGGTGCGGGTGGCGCCGGCGGTGAGCCCGAACACCAGCGAGTAGCCGATCACCGCCCACAGGGCGGCGACGGTGCCGGCCATGAGGAGCGTGATGCTCAGCATCACGAGGGTGACCGTGGGCGCGAGGCGCGAGCCGATCCGGTCGATGCCCATCCCCATCGCGGGTGATCCTGCGAAGGTGCCGATCACCTGGGGGAGGAACATCGCCGCGGCCTCGGTCTCGGTGAAACCACTCTCACCCAGGAGCCCGATCTGGTGGAAGATGAGCCCGGTACCCAGCATCGAGCTCATGAACACTGCGCTGGCGAGGGTCCAGAAAGCTCGGGTGCGGAGAGTCGTCGCCCGGTCGAGACTCGTGACCCCGGAGGTCCCGCCTACCTTCGCGTGATCGTCGGGCGGGAGACCATCGGGGAACTGTCCGACCGACTCGGGCCGGTCGACCATCCCGAACCAGGCGATCGGGACGACGGTGACGGCGATGAAGCCGGCAGCGATGAGCCACGCCGACCGCCAGCCCGTCTCCCCGATCACGAAGCTCAAGACGATCGGCACGATCGCCATCAGGGCGGAGGAGATCGTCATCGCGATCCCCAGCGCGAAGCCACGTCGCCGGTCGAACCAGAGGGAGACCGAGACCATGCTGACCAGGCTGAGGCTGCCCTGGCCGAGCATGCGAATGAAGATGAATCCGACGGTGAGGCTGATCAGCCCCTGCACGCCGGCCATCGCGACGAGCGCAAGCACGAAGGCGACGGCGATCGTCGTCATGGCCCGCCGGACACCGAACTGGTCGACCCAGCGCCCGACCGTTGGGAGCATCAGGGAGCCGGTCAGGGTTCCGACCGCATAGCCGGCGGACACTGCGTTCTTCGACAGGTCGAGGTCGTCGGTGAAGTGGTCGATGAAGACACTCACACCGATGGTCTGGCCTGGCCCGGTGAGGCCCATCACGATCGTGGCGAGGCCGAGGATCCGCCAGCCCGAGAACCGATCCGCCCGCGTGGGGAGAGCGGTGGCGTCGGTGTTCATTCGGGGAGCCTAGGGATGACGAAGCGAAACGCCGCGTCATCTACGCTCACCCCGTGCGCACACCTGAGCAGATCGACGCGGTCGTCTTCGACATGGGCGGCGTCTTCGTGGTGCCCTCTCCGGCCCGAATCGGCGGGATCCTCGCCGAGGTGGGAATCGTTGCGGACGTGACCGGTGAGATGGCGCACGAGGCCCACTACAGGGGCATCCGGGGCATCACGGAGCTCATCGAGGGCACAGTCGTGGACGAGCGCGACCTCGGGACGTGGGCGCACTACGACATGGCCTACTTCTCCGTGGTCGGCCTGGCGGGCGAAGAGCTGGAGCGAGCGATCGAGGCCCGCGATCGGGTCCGCCGCCACGAGGAAGCCCAGGACATGTGGACCCACCGATTGGTTCACAACATCGATGCGTTCGCCCGGATCGCAGCCGTTCGCCCAGTCGCAGTGGTCACCAACAACAACGGCACGGCCGTGCAGCAGTGCATCGATCACGGGATCTGCCAGCTCGACGAGGGTCCGCTGCCGAAGGTGGCGGCGATCGTGGACTCGACCGTCGTGCAGATATCCAAGCCCGATCCCCGCATCTTCGACCCCGCGATCGACGCGCTGAGCACTGACCGCGCCCGCACCCTGTATGTCGGCGACACGGTGCATGCCGACGTCCACGGCGCGGACGCCGCCGGACTACCGGTCGTCCAGCTCGACCCGTACGACCTCCACGACGATCACGACCACTGGCGGCTCCCCGACGTCGTCGCGTTGGCCGACCTGCTCACGGCGTGAGCCGTCGACCCCGACTCTCGGCTGCCCAGGCCCGCCGGATCGCGCTCGGTGGGCAGGGCTTTCGCGATCCTCGGCCCACGGGCAAGGTGGACCGGCGTCACCTCCGGCGGGTCATGAACCGGCTCCAGCTGCTCCAGCTCGACTCGGTCCCGGTCGTCGCCCGCACCCAGTACATGCCGCCGTTCGCTCGGCTGGGCCCCTACGACCCCGACCTGCTCGATCGTGTCGCCTACAGGGATGACGAGTGGTTCGAGGCGTGGAGCCATGAGGCCTCCCTTCTCCCGGTCGAGGACGAACCCCTGTTGCGATGGGCCAAGGACCGAGCCCGCCAGGGTGAGACGTGGGGCGGCTTGCACCGGCTCTCCGAAGAGGAGCCCGGCTATGTCGCCGACGTGCTCGACCAGGTTCGTGAACGCCCACTCGCGCCTGGTGAGCTGTCGGATCCCCGGCCCCGCGAAGGCGAATGGTGGGGTGATCGGTCTCTCGGGTCCCTGGCTCTCGACTGGTTGTTCCGGATCGGTGAGGTGGGGATCCGGCGCAAGCCGGGGTTCGTCAAGCAGTTCGATCTTCTCGAACGCATCATCCCCGACGAGGTACGTCGCCGACCCACTCCCACTGAAGAAGAGGCGCACCGCGTCCTCCTGATGCGCTCGGCCGAGAGTCTCGGCGTCGCCGCCCTGCCCGATCTGGTCGACTACTACCGGCTTCCGAAACGGCCTGCGAAACAGCGGGTTCTGGAGCTCGTCGAGAGCGGCGACCTGATCGAGGTGGGCGTCGAGGGCTGGGACCGACAGGCATACCTCCACCCGGCCGCGGCGCGACCCCGCTCCATCGAGGCCTGCACCCTGCTCTCACCGTTCGATCCGGTGGTGTGGTTCCGCGAGAGGGGAGAGCGGCTCTTCGATTTCGAGTACCGCATCGAGATCTACACCCCGAAGGCGAAGCGAAAGTACGGCTACTACGTCCTGCCGTTCCTCCTCGGCGACGACGTGGTGGGTCGGGTGGACTGCAAGACCGACCGCGCCGACGGGGTGTTGCGGGTGTTCGGTGCGTTCTCCGAGAGCGGGACCGACCCGAGGGTGGTCACCGATGGCCTGCGTCGTGCGCTGGACGACCTCGCCGTGTTCGTCGGTGCCGACCGCTGGATGGTCGACGGGAACAAGGGCGATCTGATCCCGTTCCTGCGGTGACCGATCTCGCTGAAGCGGGCGGTCAGGCGTCGGCTTCGATGGGTTCGGGCTCGGGAATCGGCATGGGAACGTAGGTGTCCCAGGGGGCTGATGGCTGCAGCTCGATCTCTTCGTTGTCGGGAAGGGACACCCGTCGCATCCGGTCGTGGTGCGTCTTCACCGCCGCCACGTAGGCCGGGGAATGGTTGTAGCCGAACACGGCGGCCTTCCACGTCTCCCACGAGCGCTGTGAGCCGTAGCTGCACAGGTATGCGCCGGCGGCGAGAGCGGCATCGTCGAGATCCTGGGGGTCCTCGACGCCGTCACCGTCACCGTCGCGAGCCCAGCTTCGCCACGTCTCGGGGATGAACTGCATCGGGCCGATGGCGCGGTCATGGACGGTGTCACCGTCCCATCGGCCGCCGTCGGTGTCCGCGATCGTCGCCACGACCTCACCGAAGTTGTCGACATTGTTGCCGTCGAGCGCGAGGCCGACGATCCTCCGGTCCGGCATGCCCTCCCGGTCGAGTTCGCGCCCGCCGTGGGTGCCGTGAGCGCCTTCGATCGCGCCCACGGCGGCGATGGTCCGCCACGAAATGCGACAGGACGGAACGGTCTCGGTGAGGGTCAGCTCGGCGTTCACGTAGGCGTCGACCGCCCGGGGCGTGAGCCCAGGGGCGCGGGGAACGTCGGCGAGCACGAACGCATCCGCAGCCGGGATGATGAGACGCCTCGCCTCGCCCTCGAGTTCGTTGCGGGACCGGGCCAGGCTGGTCGCCTCGAGGAGCAGCCGCTCGTGGTCGGCGTCGAGAACCTGGCGGTGTTCGATCGCCCGCGCCAACCCGTCCTCAGCGGCGACCAGCGCGGCGATCGCCGCTTCACGTCGATCGAGCATCTCTTCGAGGGTGTGGCCTCTGAGTTCGAACGTGCGCTGGGCCTCGAAGAGCGCCTCGTTGTCGGTCCCCAGGAGGACGTCGTCGCTCTCCCCGTTCCCGGCGAACATGTCGACCGCCACGGACTGAAGGAGGGCTACCACGCCCCGAAGGTGGGCGTCCGCCCGGTTGCGATCGATGGTGCGGTCACGCTCGGCTTCGACCGCCGCCGATCTCGTCAGTGCGACCTCACGGAGTTCGCTCACCACCTCGGCGTGCAGCTGGCTCGTGGAATCGAGGGCAACGGCGGTCGCCACCAACTCGGCCACCGGTTCGCCGTCCTCGCCGGCGTAGGCCACCGACATCGAGCGGGGGAGTTCTCCGAGATCGAGTGCGGCTCGCCATGCCGCGTCGAGTCCGACGCCGGCGAGAGTGGCCTCCACCGCGGCACCGTCGCTGGCCACGTCGATCGGCTCAGGGATGTCGGCCAGGTCCATGTCGTCCTGGGCATGGGCTGCGGTGATGACGAGCCCGGCCGCGAGGCTCGCCGCGATGAAGGCAGCGATTGGACGAGGCCGTTCCCGGCGGCGAGATCTCGACGTCACAGTGGCGATCCATCGGCACATGACGGCGCGGGGAAAGGCCTCCGGTTACGGTTGTTTCCATGAGCGTGAAGGTGCCGCTGGACGAACTCGGCCTGGTGGCCGAGGAGTACGGTCCGACGGCCTACGTCGTCTGTGGATCCGGCGACGTCTCGCCGCGGATCACCCACGTCACCCCGGTGTTTGACGGGGCGGCCGTCACGGTGGTGTTGGGAGGCGGCGCGAGTCGCGTTGCCCTTGAAAACCCGCAGGTTTCGCTGCTCTGGCCGGCCACGACCGAGCAGTCCATGAGCCTCATCGTCGACGGCGTGGCCGAGGTGGACGGCGAGCCCGGACCCGACACCCGCGTTCGGATCACGCCGACCGGAGCCGTACGCCATCGTCCCGCCCCACCTGCTTGACCAGAGCTCCACGCTCTGGTTTTCGGGCCGAATGACCCAGGCCTGAAGGATTACGTCAACTCGGGTCCTGGGGTCTTTCCGGTCGCCATCAGCCGTCGGTGCTCGGGTAGGTCACGGGCGGCGACACCGGAATCGTCGGATAGTTCGGGTCGTTCGGATCCAGCGGTGGCGGAAGCGTCGACGGTGTGGCCGAGGTGGTCGTGGAGGTGGTGCTCTCCGCGTCGGCCGGCTCGGTGGTGCTGGGGCCGTCGTCGGGAGCGTCGCCGCCGTCGTCTCCGTCCCCGGCCGGATCGTCCGCCGGTGTCGAGGTCGTCGTGGACGCAGTGGTGGACGGCACAGTGGTGGTCGTCGGGTCGGGTGTTTCCTCGGAACCACCGCCGCACCCGGCGGCCAGCAGGGTGGTGGCCAGGAGGAGGGCTGCAAAGGGTCGCATCGGCGTGGACTCTACTGGGCGTCAGGTCGTCTGATGAGGCGACATCAAGGCGATCGGGATGCTGATGTCGAGCTCCCCGGTCCGAAGGGTTGCGATCGAGCGACCCTTCTGGATCGCCGCCTTGACGCGGCCGAGCCGCTCGCCGAGCAGGGCCGAAGCCGCATCGAGGTCGGCACAGCTGAGCGCCAGGCCCCACAGACCCGCCGGTTCGTCAGACTCGCCGTCATCGGGTCCGACCAGCTCGAGGATCACATCACCGAGCCAGAAGAAGGCCTGGCGCCGGTCCTCCTCACCGACCGAAAAGCGGCGGACTCGGCGCAGTTCGATCCCGGCGCGCTCGAGCGCCTGGGTGGTCCGGTCCATGGAGGGACTCATCGCGACGAGGTGGTCGATGCCGTCGACCCGGTTCGGATGAGGGTTCTCGGGTCCGACCGGCCCGCCCTCCACGCCCGGTACGAACCCGAGCCCATCGACGTCGGCGTCGATCCCCTGGATGCCGGCCGACAAGATGCCGCGGTCCGGACCACCGACGAGCCGGATCACGGTGTTGTCGATGTGCACCTGATCGGCGATCACCGTGAAGCCGGCGTCGGCCCATGCCTGGGGGGTGTCGCCGATCGTGACGGTGCAGAGTTGATGTGGGCGGAAGTCCGCCGTCGCCTCGTCGAGCCGGGTCATGCGAGGAGTGAACCTACCGGACCGTCCCAGCACTAGGGTCGCCGGTCGTGAGACATGTGGAGACCTTCGCCGAACTGTTCGACATGGCCGAACACGGCACCGATGTGTGGGTGGCTCGCAGCGCGGAGTACTCGTGGGGCCAGGTGTACGGGGGCCAGGTCGCGGCCCAGGGGCTGTGGGCGGCGGCCGCCACCGTCGACCCGGCGTACGAGCCGCACTCCTTGCACGCCTATTTCATCCGGGGTGGACGCCAGGACGAACCGATCCGATTCGAGGTCGATCGCATCCGCAACGGCCGGTCCTTCGTCACCCGTCGGGTCGTGGCCCGCCAGTCGGGCGGCGCGATCCTCAACCTGTCTGCTTCGTTCCACCTGGTCGAGGATGCTCCTGACGCCACCCGGATCCAGATGCCCGACGACATCCCTGGACCCGATGGCCTCCCGGAGCGCGACTGGAGTTTCATGGAGCGCCGCGAGAGCGACAGGGATCAGGCGTTCAGCTGGCTCCGAATTCCCGGCGAGGAGGAGAAGTCGCCCCTGTGGCACGCGGTGGCCCACACGTTCGCGAGCGACGACCTGCCGACCGAGGCCGTGCAATTCGCCCACCCGCGGGGACGGGATCGCCACGAAGAGGACGAACCGCCCAAGTACATGGGCGCCAGCCTCGATCACGCGATCTGGTTCCATCGGCTCGCACCGGCCGACGAGTGGGTGCTGCACGACTTTCGTTCCAGTGGCGTCTACGGCGCCCGCGGCATGGCCACCGGTGAGCTCTGGTCCGCCGATGTTGTCCACATCGCCACCGTCGCCCAGGAGGTGCTGCTCCGGGTCCGGGATCAGGAAGCCTGATCTGAGCCACTAGGGTCCGATCGTCATGACGTTCTCGCTGCGCCGTCCTGCCGCCCGATGCGTGCTTCTGGACCGCGAGTCGCGCATCTTCCTCATCAGCGCCGAGGACCCGATCGATCCGCGCAAGGCGCCCTGGTGGGAGATCCCCGGCGGCGGGATGGGTTGGAACGAGGACTCTGGCGCCGCCGCCCTACGTGAGCTTCACGAGGAGACGGGGATCGAGGGCGTTGAGATGGGTCCCTGTGTCTGGGTCCAGCAGACCGAGTACACCTTCGCGGGCTACCACTTCGAATCCGACGATCGCATCCACGTCGCGTGGTGCGACGGCGGCGATTACAACCCTCAGGGCTTGGAGGCACTCGAGGCCGCGGCCTTCATGGGAGCCAGTTGGTGGACCGTCGACGATCTGCTCGACGCCGATGACCTCACCGTGCCCTACCGGCTCCGCGAGTTCCTCCCCGATCTCGCGTCCGGGCGGATCCCCAACCAGCCCATCGACATCACGCCACCACCGGAGTTCGGCGGCCGCTCGAGCCGCTGACCACCGGCTCGGAGCCGGGTCCGGTCAGTCGGTGCGCCAACCGCCCAGCCCGGCCCAGGCCAACTCGGCTGCCCTCGAGGCGAACGCCGCGTGGTCGTCGGGACGTCCGCTGGCGAGCAGGTGACGGGCGGTGGCCTCGGCGAGGCCGACGACGCCGTGGGCCAGGATCAGACGATCGTGGCCGTCGAGGCCCTCGATCGTGATGTGCTCGGCGATGAAGGTGGCGAGTGCGGCTTCCACTCGGGTGAGTTCGGCGGCGAACTCCGGGTCCGAGCGCACTCCTTCGCCGAAGAGGAGTCGGAACTCCTCGGAATGGCCGGACACGAACCGGAAGAAGGCGGCAAAACCCTGTTCGAGCTGCTGGTGCGGTGAATGGGTGGCGTCGACGACCTCCGCCACCATCTCGGTCAGGCGCCGGCCCACATCGGCGAGCAGCACCAGGAACAGCTCGCGCTTGGACGGGAAGTGCTGGTAGAGGACGGGTTTGGTCACGCCCGCTTCGGCCGCGACGGCGTCCATCGTGGTGCCCTGGTACCCCTCGGTGCTGAACACCGCGATCGCGGCCTCGATCAGCTGCGCTCGGCGCTGCGGGGCGGACAGTCGTACGGCCATCAGTTCACTCGGCGGCCGTGCGCGAGGTCGTCGCGAACCGCTGCTTTCACCGCGTAGCCGGTGATGATCGCGGGAGCGAGCACCACGGACCCTGCGATGATCGCACCGATGATGATCCGGGCCGCGGTGTCGGTGAAGCCGGTGATCAGTCCGAAGAGGAAGACGGCGATCGCCAGCCCGAAGAGCAGGTAGCCGGTCCGCTGGCCGAGATCGGCGAAGCGGGCGGCGCGCGCTCGGCGCACGAGTACCGGATCGTCAGCGGCCGCGTGCCCGTTCATGGCCTCACGCTAGCCATCCGGCGTCGTCGAGTAACGCGCGGATCGCGTCGCGCATGGCGTCGAGGGAGAAGTGACGGACCGCGATCGCCCGGTTGTGCTCCAGGAGCGCGGTGTCGGGCGCAGCCAGATGACGCCGCAATCCGGCGAGGTCGCTGGTGTCGAACCAGCGCATCCCGAGTTCCACGATCTCGGCCTTCACCGGGTAGGGGCCCACGGCCGCCGGTCGTCGGTGGATGGCCGCCTCCACCGGAGGGTTCCCGAACCCCTCCCAGGTGGAGGGGAAGAGGACGGCGTCCGCCGCCCGATACAGGTCGACGGCGGGTTCTCCGGCGGTGCCGCGCCGGACCGGGCACCGGGCCGCGGCGAGGATCTCCTCGAGTTCGTCGTCGTAGCCGTCTTCGGCCGGTCCCCACAGCCAGTAGGTGCCACCGAGCTCCTCGGCGATGCGCACCGCCGTGGGGACGTCCTTGCGCGGGATGGCTCGGACGGGGTGTGCGAGCAGGAGATCGTCGTCGGCGACGCCGAGTGTGGCGCGGACGCCGGCGCGGTCGCCGGGCCCCGTATCGGTGGGAAAGCCGTTGTAGATGCACTGAGCATCGATTCCCCGTGCGGCCATCTGGGTGGCGGTCAGGCGGTTGATGGTGACGTGGCGCCACGTCGGATCGTCGGGCGGCAGATCCGTGATGTGGGCGAAATGGTCCCGCTGCCAAGGCGGATCGTGGTGATGGAGGATGGCCGGGCGGCCCGCGAGCACCTCGGCCGTGATCGCGGCCGCCGCCGGGTTGAGCGGGATGGTGCAGAGGTTCTCGACCACCACCAGGTCCGCATCCCCGAGCGCGGCGGCGAGCCGTCCGGGCTCCGGGGCATCGGTGGCGCGAATCTCGAGGCCCGATACGGTCCGGTCGACCGGCCCGTCTCCGGCGACGGTGATGGTGTCGAATCCGAGCTGTTCGAACGCCCGCTGCCAATGGCGGGCCACGACCGACACGCCATCGGCGAGGCCGAGGCGAAACGAGACGAAGGCGCACACGGGCATGAACGACACGATGCCGCAAGACGGGTCCGGTGCCACCCACCTCGTCTCGGCGTCGGACCGCGAAGCCGTGCGGCGAGTGCTCGAGTCGGCATGGGTCGATGCCGGCTACACCGCTCCCAACACCCGGGTGTATCCCTGGCAGTGGCTCTGGGACAGCTGCTTCCACGCCCTCGTCTGGCTGGAGCTGGGCGAAACCGATCGAGAACTCGTAAAACTCCAGTCCGCTCTCCGGCTCCAGGACGACTCCGGGTTCGTTCCGCACATGGGGTATCAGCTCGACCCGATCCGCCCCGTCGAGCTCTGGGGCCGCCGCGGGGCGTCGTCGATCACCCAGCCGCCCATGTACGGCCACGCGGTGGCCACGCTTCTCCGTCGTGGCGTCGAGGTGCCGGAGGAACTCGTCGCCCGCGCGGAGGCAGGATTGGCGTTCCTGCTACAGCGACGAGCCCGTGACGAGGATGGGTTGCTCAGGGTGGTCAATCCTTGGGAGACCGGCTGCGATGATTCCCCCCGCTGGGACGACTATTGCCCCGGTGGCTATGCCCTCGAGCGTTGGCGGCCCCACAAGGTCGACCTTCTCGCGACGATCGTCACCGGCCCGGCCGGTGAGCCGCTCGACAATCCGGCCTTCACTGCCGCCCCGGCGGGCTTCAATGCCCTGGTCGCCTGGAACACCCGAGAGCTGGTCGGCGTGGGTGCCGCGATCGGGCTTCGATCCATGGCCGACGAAGTGGCCGAGGCACTCGATCGACGCTGGAACCCGGAGCGAGGAACCTGGGTCGACGCCGGGCCGGCGACCGAGGGCTCCGGGCGGATCCGCACCGCCGACGGCCTTCTCGGACTCTTGACCACGACCGACCCCGACGCGCGCCGGGCGGTGGTCCGTCAGTTGGAGGACCACGATCAGTTCGGTTCGGAGCATGGGCCGAGGGGGGTGCATCGTGGCGAATCCTGCTACGACGCCGACACGTACTGGCGGGGCCCGGTGTGGCCCCAGCTCGCCTATCTGTTGTGGTCGGCGCTCGACTCAGGAGATGTCGCCGAGGGTCGAGCGGCGGCCTCGCTGGCCCGGCGCACCATCATCGGCGCGCAGCGGTCGGGGCTCGCCGAGTACTGGAATCCGGACACGGGGGAGGGGCGAGGGGCGATTCCTCAGTCCTGGACGGGGTTGATGCTGCTCATGGATCCGACCCCCACGAGCTGACGTGGTGCGTCGCGCTCAGCGTCGGGGTGGCTCCACTCGAGATTCGGATCGACGGGCCGGAGGTCGGCGGCCAGTTCGATGATGGAGCCCTCGCCGACCGGGGACTCGTGCCAGCCGAAGGTCTCCAGTGACGGCAGGGCGCTCTTCGGAACCCGACGCGGTCGGCGCTGCAACATCAGGTTGGAGATCACGCTGGCCAACCCGATCAGGATGACCAGATCGCCGAACGACACGACCTGACTCGCGGCGGCAACGGGGATGGTGTCGCCCATCCAGTCGAGTGGGGTGTCGTCGTCGGCGATCATTCGTGCGCCCTGGAGGTTCACCCGATCGAGATCGGCTGCGTCCACCATGCCGGCCTCCACCAAGGCGTCGGCCCGCACCGGAGTGGCGCCGTTGATCGCCACCGGCAGCAGGTTGGCGGTCACCCCGACGGCGATCACCACCATGCCGACCAGATGGATGTTGCGAACCGCGAATGCCAGCCCGGCAGCGAGTCCCACCACGGCCCACACTCCGGGACGGGGAACGTCGACGAGGTCGACGGCGAGGCCGCAGACGAACGCGATGACGAAGAGGATGCGGACGTTGATCCGGGTGAGCACCAACGAACTCATCCGCCCTCGGCGGATGCGGCCGGCGACGAGGCCGATCAGGACGGCGGCAAGGATGGGCGTGAAGGCCACAGGAGGGTCCTCCCAGGTCGTGCCCGCCGACCGGCCGTCAAGAATAGCCGCCAACCCGGCTCATCGGGTGATGGTGTGAGGTCAGAACGCCGAACCCCGGGCGCTGCCGATCATCGGTTCGCGGTCGACTCGATGGACCCAGCAGTGGATTCCGCGGTAGGGCGCGAACTCGTCCTCGAAGATCGCACGATCGGGGGTGAGGACACCGATGTCGAGTTCGCTCGTCTCGTAGGGCGAACCGACCCACGCCTCGAACAGCAGGTAGCAGGCCTGGAGGGCGTAGTCCTCCATGATGTCGTCGCCCGGGTAGAGCGATGCCTCCGGCGCGGGATACTCCCGGGTGCCGAAGATCTGCGCCTGGTGGGGCTCGCTGCACGGCAACAGGGTGGTGACGATTCTCACCCGGCCGGACACTCGGTCCTCGATCCGGTCGAAGCACTGGTCGATCGTCAGCGCGTACTGGTTGACGACAGTGCCCGGTAGCTCGTTCGGATCGATCGGATCGTCGAGGGCGAGGAGCTCCTCGAGGGTGAGCTCTCCGGCGAGCGGCACCGGATCACCGGTGTCGCCATCGGGTTCGTCCTCGTCTTCGGCGTTGTCGCCGGGACCGTTGTCCACCGGCAGCAGTGCCTGCTCGTTGAGGGCTCGGTCGGCGGCGGCCGCCGGATCGGTGAGCGGACCGTCGGGCTCGTCGTCGGCGCCACACGCTGCCGCAGTGATCGTCAGCGCGACGAACACGATCATCAGCGACCGGCGCGGCTGCGGGGGCGAGGAATCGAAGCGAGGCGGTCTCACGGGTGATCCAGGCTAGATCCCGCCTGACAGCCCGCGGCTGCAGCCCCGGTTCAGCCGGCGGGAAGCGCCCGGTCGATCATCTCGAACGAGAACCAAATGCAGACGAAGGCGGGGATGAACCCGGCCGCACGCGCACCGATCCGGGGCCAGCGGCCGTCGAGCCAGCGCCGTCCCGCCCATCCGCCGCCGTACCAGAACGCGACCGCCGCGACCATCCAGGCGGCCGCGCCGGGAATCGCTCCCCGCTCGCCGTTGAGCCCCTCGTCGAGGTCGGTGGCGGGCACGGCGTCGTCGGGAGTATCCCCCTCGTCGGCGGTCTCCGCGTCCGTCGTGTCGGGGTCCTCGGCCGGGGATTCATCAGAGTCGGACACAGGTGCTGCATCCTCGACGACCGGCTCGTCCGCCAAGGCGGGAGTGCCCTGTTCGGTCGCCTCGAAGGCGAGGTTCGCCTCGATGAGCCAGGCCGGCATCTCGACGGTGTCGTCCACCAGTTCCGCAGCCACGATGATCCGCTGCCGTGACGACAACTTGGGGTGGCACGCGGTGAGGGTGAGACGATCGTCGCCGAAATCGGCGAGAACCCAGGCCGCTCCGGGGTCGACGATGATGTGGCCGTCGCCGATCCCTTCGACCAGTTCGAGTTCTCCGTCGTACGCCTCGGTGGGG
>CAYFLT010000010.1:31655-33665 GCA_964344055.1 uncultured Candidatus Nemicrothrix sp. | reverse complement strand
CACTCGATACCGGAACTCACCCTGGATGCTGGTGACAACGACCTCGTCACCGGGCACCAGCTCGTCGATCCGGTTGAACGGCGACCCGTAGGTCGTGCGGTGGCCGGCGATCGCGGCATTGCCCGCCGTCCCCGGCAGGGCGCTGCCGTTGTAGTGGCCCGGGCCCTTTCGGAGGTCGGCGACCGCCACTCCCTTCACCACGACCTTGTCGACATCGATCGTCGGGATCTCGATCCGGGCCAGTGCATCGCCGTCGTCGGGGAAGAAGAGGGCGAGGACCTCGGGGTCGTGGCCGCCTGGGAGAGTGCTGGTGGGGGTTGGGAGCGGGGTGACGCCGTCGTCGCTCCCGCCGGCTGCGGCCGTTGTGGTCGTCGATGTGGTCGACGTGGTGGTTGGCGATGGCGTGCCGTCGCCCGGCTCGACCCTGGGATCCTCGGTGAGGATCGACTCGAGAATCTCGGCGGCTTCGTCGAGGCGACTGTCGAAGTCGTTGCGCAGGCCGTTCTGGGCCCGCGCTTCCTGGATGTCGGTGCCCCAGGGCTGGAACGTGACGAAGAGGAGGACGACGATTCCCGTGATGATCATCGCCCGACCGAGCGCGCCGAGTACGACAGCGACGCGCGGGGTCGGGGGCGGTGATTCCAGATCCAGCATGTGGGGTCCATCGGTCGGGGGGAGAACGACGTGAGCGGATGGTAGGCGGGGTGACGGCCCAACCGGGTCGCGCCGGTAGCGTTCGGATCGCGTCCATCGTCCGGCTGAGCGGCGTCGTGGCCCTGTTGGGGCAGTTCCCCGCCCTCGCGGGCGTCGACCTCGAGGTCGGCCCGCGCGAGGTGGTGTTGATCCAGGGCCCCAACGGAGCCGGCAAATCGACCCTGCTTCGGCTCTGCGCCGGCCTGCTACGGCTCGAGTCGGGCGACGCCGAAGTGCTGGGGCACGATCTGGGCTCAGAGCGGGCTGCAGTTCGGCGCTCGGTCGGCCTCCTGGGCCACGACACCGCCCTCTACGACGACTTGTCCGTCCGGGAGAACCTCCGCTTCTGGGCATCCGCTTCCAGGGTCGACCCGGACGGGGTGGTTCCGGCCATGGATCGGCTGGGTATCGCCACCCGCCTCCATGACGTCGCAGTCGGCCGTCTGTCGGCCGGCCAGCGTCGCCGGGTGGCGCTCGCGGCCGTGGTGGTCCGGCGACCCCAGCTCTGGCTGCTGGATGAGCCGCACGCCGGACTCGCTCAGAACGGACGTGACCTCGTCGATCAGCTGGTGACCGATGCCGCGTCTGCCGGGGCCACGGTGATGTTGGCCTCCCACGAACTCGACCGCACCGTCGATCTCGCCACCCGCCACCTCACTGTCGCCGGTGGAACGATCACCTCCGACCGGCCCGGGCCCGCGGCCGACCCTCGCGAGATCGAGGGCCGCTGATGTTGAGCGATGTCGCCCTCGTGGCCTCGAAGGACCTGCGGATTGAGCTCCGATCCCGGGTGACGGCCAGCCAGGTGATCCCGTTCGCCGCCCTTGTCCTGATCCTCTTCGGGTTCGCCCTCGACGCCAAGCCGACCGTCCTGTCGAGCGCCACCTCGGGCCTGTTCTGGGTTGCCGTGATGTTCGTGGCCACGATGGCGGTCCAACGATCGACCGCCATCGAGACCACCGATGGTGCCCGTCGAGCGTTGTTGCTCGCCGGGATCGAACCGACAGCGGTCTACCTTGGCAAGACCATCGCGGTCGCCGTCCAGCTGCTCGTGGTCGAGGTGGTGATGGTCGGTGGCGTGATCGTGCTCTACGACGCCGAGGTCGAATCGTGGCCGTTGCTCACCTGCACGTGTCTCGTCGCGACCGTTGGCATCTCGGGCGCAGGTAGTCTCCTCGGAGCACTGGTTGCCGGGGTTCGGGCGCGAGAGACGGTCCTGCCGATCCTCCTGCTCCCGATCCTCGCCCCGGTGCTGATCGGTGCCACTCGGGCGTTCGACGACGCCCTCGGAACCGTTGCCGTCGACGGCTGGGCCTG
>CAYFLT010000010.1:19691-31645 GCA_964344055.1 uncultured Candidatus Nemicrothrix sp. | reverse complement strand
CACCGGTAAAAGACAGCTCGCCGGCTTCGGCGCGATCAACATGGTGCTGGGAGCATTGGCGTACGGCGTCCTGCTGGAGGAGACATGACCCAAGTGATCGAGGACGCAGTGGCGCCGGCGTCGACCGGATCGCGGACCACCTTCTGGCTCGGCCTGGCCGTGTCGGCCGGCGTGATCGGGTTGATCCTGCTCGGCTTCTTCGGTGCGCCCGAGGACGACATCCAGCAAGACGCAGTCCGGATGATCTTCGTCCATGTGCCGTCCGCGAGCCTCACCTATGTGGCGTTCGCCACCACCGGGGTCGGGTCGGCGATGTGGTTGTGGAAGCGCTCGGTGTGGTGGGACATCGTTGCCCACTCGGCCGCCGAGATCGGCGTGATCGCCTGCGCCCTCACCCTGGTCACGGGATCGATCTGGGGACGGCCCACGTGGAACACCTACTGGGACTGGGGCGACGTTCGCCTCGTCACGACCCTCATCCTGTTCCTCATCATGGTCGGCTATCTCTCGGTCCGGTCGGTGGGCCGGGACGAGGCCACCTCGACGCGCGCCGCGGTGGTCGGTCTGATCGGAGCGATCAACATCCCCGTCGTGAATCGATCGGTCGAATGGTGGTTCGACCGCACCCTGCATCAGCAGTCGTCGCTGACCGACGGCCAACTCGAAGACCTCACCCTCTTCACGCTCGTGATGGGGATCGTCGTCTGGATGCTCTTCTTCGTCTGGGCGATGATCCATCGATTCCGGATCGGCTGGCTCGAGCGCGAGCTACGGGTCGGGGATCTCGATGCGGCGATCGTGGCCCGAAGGGCCGAGGCAGACGCACATGTCGCCGCCGGCACTGACACCGTGAACGGCGAGGACGTGGACGCATGACCCATCTCGGCTATCTCCTCGCCGGCTGGGGGATCGTTCTCGGCAGCGGCGCCGTGTACGCCATCCGTCTCATTGCCCGCGGCCGTCGCCTGGCCGAGCGGGTCGCGCCGCACCGACGGCGTTGGATGACCGCGGAGGATGCGGCGTGACCGATCTCTCCCCTCAGCAGCCGAGAACGACCAGCGCTGGTCGCCGCCGATGGCTTCCGCTGGTGATCGGTCTGGCCGTGCTCGTCGCGGTGGTGGTTCTCGCCCTCAACCTCTTGAGCGGATCGCTGTTCTTCTACGACGCGGACGAGGCCGTGGAGCGCCGTGAGGAGCTCGGCGACGACCGCTTCACGTTGCAGGGGGCACCGATCGGTTGCTCGATCGTGGACGGTTTCGACGGCGACACCAAGGTGGTGGCGTTCAGTGTGTCCTTCGGCGGGGTACCGGTCGACATCGTCCATCACGGTGAGCCCGCCGAGCTCTTCTTGCCGGGCGTGCCGGTGGTGCTGGACGGATCCTGGGTGGAGGGCTCTCCACCGGTGGACGGGTTCGAGGGCATCGCCGACGACGGGTGGTACTTCGCGTCGGATCGCATGCGGGTGAAGCACGAGGAGATCTCGAACAAGGAGCGTCCGGCCGAGAGTGACCAGGACGCCGAACTGGCCGCCCAGGCCTGTAGCGCGTGACCTCGCGGCACCAAGAGGCGGACCAGGAATGATGTCGAACGCCGCGCTCGGGGGTCTGGCGGTGATGCTCGGCGCGGTGAGCGCGGTGTCGGGAGTGGTGGTGACCGGGCTCGGGCTGGCGGGTCGCCGCCCACGATGGTTCAACGATGTGGTCGTGCTCGTCGTGCTGATGACCGTCGCGGGTCTGGGTGCGGTGATCGTGATGGAGCGCGCGCTGATCACCCGCGACTTCACGGTCCTGTTCGTCGCCGAGCACGGCTCGTCTAGGACGCCGGCGCTCTTCAACGTCGCGACCCTGTGGTCGGCCCTGGAGGGCTCGATCCTCCTCTGGACGCTGATCCTGTGCGGCTATGTCGTGGCGGTGATCGTGAAGTTCCGGCAGCGCTCGACCGACGCGATGGTCGGCTGGGCGGTGCTCACGCTCTTCGTCGTCAGCTCGTTCTTCTTCCTGTTGATGCTGGGGCCGGCGGCACCCTTCGACTCGTTCGATCCGGCGCCTGGCTACGACGGTCCGGGGCCGAACCCGCTGCTCCAGAATCACATCCTCATGGCGTTCCATCCGCCGGTGCTGTACCTCGGCTATGTCGGCTTCACGGTGCCGTTCGCCTTTGCGATAGGAGCACTCGTCACGGGCCGGGTCGGGGAGGGCTGGCTCCTGGTCACTCGGCGCTGGACCGTGGCCGCGTGGGGGTTTCTCACGCTCGGGATCGTCCTCGGGGCATGGTGGAGCTACGAGACGCTCGGCTGGGGTGGCTACTGGGCATGGGATCCGGTCGAGAACGCGTCCCTGCTGCCGTGGCTCACCGGCACCGCGTTCCTGCACTCCGTGATGGTCCAGGAGCGCCGGGGAATGCTGCGGGTGTGGAATCTCTCGCTGGTGATCGCCACGTTTGCCCTGACGATCCTGGGCACGTTCATCACCCGATCCGGGGTGCTGCAGTCCGTTCATGCCTTCGTGGAGTCCGGCATCGGTCCGGCGATCCTCGGCTTCTTCGGCCTGATCGTCCTGGTGTCGCTCGGCCTGATCGCCTGGCGGGGCGATCAGCTCCGGTCGCCCGGCCGGATCGACTCGATGGTGTCTCGTGAGGGGGCCTTCCTGGTCAACAACCTCCTCTTCGCCGCGTTCGCGTTCGTGGTGTTGCTCGGCACCGTCTTCCCGCTGATCGTCGAAGCGGTCGACGGGCGGACCATCTCGGTGGGCAACCCGTACTTCGATTCGATGACGATGCCGATCGGCTTCGCCCTGCTGTTCCTCATGGCGATCGCGCCGGTGCTGCCGTGGCGGGCCACCACGACTTCGGTTCTGAGCGATCGCCTGCTCTGGCCGGCCTGGCTCGGAGCAGGGGCAATGGCGTTCGCGGTGATCGTCGGCGCCCGCGGGTGGGCGCCGATGCTCGCATTCGGTCTGGGCGGTTTCGCCGGAGGGGCAGCCCTGCGCCAGCTGTTCCTGGCCGTCCGGAGGCAGGGCTGGCGCGGCCTGGTCGGTCGCACGAACGGCGGGATGATCGTCCACGTCGGAGTGGTGCTGATCGCGGTGGCGTTCGCGGCGAGCAACGCGTACGTGCGTCAGGGCGAGTTCACGATGCTGCCCGGTGAGACCGTGGAGTTCGCAGGCCACACTCTGACCTACGAAGGGTCGGAGAACAGGGTCGACCACTCCAACCGGACCGAGCGGACCGCGGCGATCGCCATCGACCGGGGTCAGGCGTACGAGCCGGGGATCGCGATCTATCCGTTCGCAGGCCAGACCATCGGCATCCCGTCAGTGCGCTCGACGGTGGTGGACGACATCGCGTTGTCGGTGCTCCAGTTCCCCGACGGGCTCGACGACGAGGTCGTCCTCCGGGTCACGATCCAGCCGCTCATCGTCTGGCTGTGGATCGGGGGCATGGTGATGGGTGTGGGCACCCTGCTGGCCATCGTGCCCACCGGCCGGCGCGAAGTGATCTCGGTCCGCCGGGACTCGCCCGCCGACGATGTGGCGCGTGATGATGAGGTGACTCCCGTATGACCGACCCCGCACCGTCCTCCGACGCCCCCCGATCCCGAGCGGCACTCTGGGCGGTGCTGCCGATCGCAGTCGCGGCTGTGTTCCTTCTCGTGCTTCTCGCCACCCGCCCTTCGGCCTCCGAGCGGGAGGATCACAGCGAGCTGATCGGCCAGCTGGCGCCGATCATCGAGGGCCCCACCATCGACGGCGGCTGGTTCGACATCGACGACCACCGCGGTCGCTGGGTGGTCGTCAACTTCTTCTCCACCACGTGCGTGCCGTGTATCCGCGAGCACCCCGAGTTGGTGGCGTTCCAAGAGTTCCATGAGCCGCTGGGGGACGCCACCATCGTGTCGGTCACCTTCGACGACCAAGCGTCGAACGTGGTCGAGTTCTTCGAGGAGAACGGTGGCGAGTGGCCGGTGCTGGTGGAGGACACCGGCTCCATCGCGGTGCAGTACGGCGTCACCGGCGTTCCGGAGAGCTTCCTCGTGAGTCCGACGGGCGTGGTGGCGGAGCGGATCACCGGCCAGATCACGGCCGCGTTCCTCCAGGACCGGCTCATAGCGAACGCGCAGGCCGGGGCAACCGACGCGTGAGGCGGACCGTCGCCTGGTTGGGCGTCTTCGTCGTCGCCGCGTCAGCGCTGATCTTCGCGGCAGTGGACGAGGGCGAGCCACAGACGAACGCGGACCGCGCCTACGGCCTGGCCCAGGACTTCGCCTGTCCAGTGTGTCAGGGCCAGTCGGTCGCGGAATCCGATGTGCCTGTGGCCCGCACGATCCGTCGGGAGATCCGGGTCTGGGTCGACGAAGGGCGAAGCGACGACTTCATCCGTCAACAGCTGGTCTCCTTCTACGGCGACGACATCGACTACACGCCGTCCGGCTCGGGGATCACCAGCCTGGTGTGGATCCTCCCGGTCGTGGGTGGGGCCGCGGCGGTCGGCGGACTGACCATCGCGGTGCGCCGCTGGCAGGTCGCAGCCGCAGGGGCTCCCGCCGAGCTCACGGACCGGGCGGGCCCGCAGCCCCGACGGAGGACGCGAGCGAGGTCCGGGGTCGACCCGGTCGCGACGCGATCCTGGGGCAGGGTGGCCGCCTGGATGGCCGGGGTGGTGGTCGTTGCCACGGTGGCGGGGGTCTTCGTCGCCCAGTTCTCCGGGAGCCGGCGCAGCGGCGAGTCCATCAGCGGCGACATCCGCACCACGACGCGAGAGCTGCTCTTCGATGCGGGCCAAGCCGCGGCGGCCGGCGACACGGACGAGGCGCTCGGGCTGTACGACGAGGTACTCGAACTCCAGCCCACCAACAGCGAGGCCCTCACCTACAAGGCATGGCTTTTGCGCCTGTCCGGGGATCTCCAAGCCGCTTCCGAGCTCATTGAAGAGGCGGTGGCCGTCGATCCCGACTACCCGGACGCACGGGTCTTCGGGGCGGTGATCGCCCTGGACCAGGGCGATGTCCAGAGGGCGGCGGCCCATCTGGAGGTGTTCGACACGCTCAGCGCACCACCAGCCATGGAAGGACTGGTCGAGGCCCAGGGCCTTCGGGAGCGCGTGGAGCTGGCCCAGTACTCCGAGGTGCTGGAGCGGGTGGAAGCCACCCTGATGGTCGACGACCCGCCGCCGTTCGCGGAGACGGGACTCACGGTCGAAGAGCTCCTGAACGCGGCGGAGCTCATGGCCTTCGAAGGGCGGGTGTTCGAGGCGATCCAGCTCGTGGGCGGAGTGGAAGCGGAGTCCGAGCCTTACCCCGACCTGCTGGCCGGGTACGCGTGGCTCCTCGCCCGAAGCGCCACCCCTGAGCAGCCAGACACCGCCGAACTGGCGTTGGATCGGCTCGATACGGCGTTGGCGATCGACGCGGCCCACCCGGAATCGCTCGTGTACCGCGCCTTCGTTCACGTCTTCCTGGGGGATCAGGAGGCCGGCGCGGCCGACCTCGCGGCCTTCGATGCCCTCAGTGATCGGCCGGCGGATCTTCTCGACCTGATCGATGACTTCGATCTGCGTGGTCAGCTCTCCTGACCCTCCCTCCTGACTCGGCATCGGGGTGGCGGTGGGCCACACTGGTCGGGTGTTTCGCCGTCTCGACCCTGGCCGTCTCGCGATCCTCGCGGTCGTGCTGGTCGGTGCCGGCGCGCTCCTGACCAAGAACCAGTGGGATTGGGTCCTGTCCTCGGACGAGGCGCAGACATCGGGAGTGGAGGCGCCGACCGTGGATCCCGAGGATGTCGACGGGGTCGACGAGCGGCTGTACCGAGTCAGCCCCGACAACGGGTCCGAGGTTCGCTATGTCGTGACCGAACGCCTGGCCGGGTCCTCCAAGACGACGATCGGTACCACCACCGTCGTGGCCGGCGACATCGTGATCGACACCGCCGACCCCCGCGCCAGCCGGGTCGGCACCGTGGTCGTGAACGTCGAGACCTTCGACTCGGACTCGAGTCTCCGGGACAAGCGACTCCGGCACGACTACCTGGAGTCGACCCACTGGCCCTTCGCACGGTTCGAACCCACCGCCATCGAGGGGCTGCCATCCGAGTTCGCCGATGGCGTCAGCCACGACATCTCGATCTCGGGAGATCTCACAGTGAAGGACGTGACCCACGACGTCACCTTCTCGGGATCGGTGACGGTCGAGGAGGATCGCCTCACTGCGGCGATGGGTGCCACCATCCTCGGGAGCCGGTGGGGCGTGGGTCCGATCCACATCGCCCGGCTCGCCCACACCGACGACGAGATCGGGCTCGAGTTCGACCTGGTCGCCGATCGGGTCGATCTCGACAGCGCGCCGACCGATGAATCCCGTCTCTCCAGGGAGATCGTTCCCGGGGACGTGGCCGGCGGAGCGTTTGCCGAGCACGTGCAACCGATCCTCGAGCACAAGTGCGTGGCCTGCCACACCAGCGACGGCCCGGGCTGGAGCACGCTCGCGATGGAGACGGCCGGCGACGTCGCCGTCATCGCGGATGACATCGCACTGGTCACCGGGGCCGGCTACATGCCGCCGTGGTTGCCCTCGGGGCTCGGCCCGGCCTTCCATGACGATTGGTCCCTGTCGGTCGAGGAGCTCGAGGTCCTCGCCCGATGGGCCACCGAGGGCGGGGGACTCGACGTCGCCCCCGACACTGCGTTGGTGGCTCGGACCGAACTCATCCACCCGATCGAACGAAGCCAGGTCATCCCCGCGGCCGAGGCATACGTCGGGTCACTCGACCAACAAGACGACTACCGGTGCCAGGTGCACGAGGTTGCGGATCCCGAGGGTGACGGAACCTGGATCACCGGCTTCGCCTTCGAGCCCGATCAGACCTCGGTCGTTCACCATGCCATCACCTACCGTGTCCCGGCCGCGGCCCGCGACGAGGTCGAGGGGAAGGACGGAGCGGACGGCCGGCCCGGTTGGACGTGCTTCGGTCGGTCCGGCCTGCGGACCCCCGGCGTCTACTCGATCGCGGGTTGGGCCCCCGGCCAGCAGCCGACGATCTATCCCGACGGGGTAGGTGTCCACCTCGAGCCTGGCGATCTGATCGTCAACCAGATCCACTACCACTTCGATCACGAGACCCCGGCGGACAACTCCACGATCGTGTTGCAGGAGGCGACGGCGGCCGAGGTCGCCGCCGGGATGACCCACATCCAGGGGTCGTCCTATCTCACCCCCGCGGAGATCCCGTGCACACCGGAAGAGGAAGGGCCCCTCTGCGACCGTGAGGCGGTGCTGGACGACATCGCGCGCAAGTACGGCGCGGGCGCCCGGTTCATTCCCGACGCGCTGATCGGCCAGTGCGGTGGATCGATCGACGACTTCAACCAACTCGACGGCACGACGAGTCACAGTTCGTGTGATTTGGCAGCCCGGAACTCGGGCACCATCTTCTCGGTGCTCGGGCACATGCACGAGTTCGGTGCCGCGTACCGGATGACGCTGCACCCGGACACTCCTGAAGAGCGGGTCCTGCTCGACATTCCGGTGTGGAGCTTCGAATGGCAGCTCAACTACCGCCCGGTGGAGGACATCTCGATCGAGGTGGGTGACACGGTGCGGTTCGAGTGTTGGTGGGATCGATCTCTCGCCACCCTCGACGAGCCGCGCTACGTGACCTGGAACGAGGGGACCGTGGATGAGATGTGCTTCTCGACCATCAGGGTGATCCCCGACTGAATCCCTGGCCGGGCCGGGTCGCGGGACCCTCCGACGTTCACTCCGTGCGCAGCTTCGTGTGGCCGGTCCGGAAGAATTCGAGCGCAGTGGCGAATGCATCGGGAGCCGACGTCAGCTCGGCGTAGGACATCGATGCACCGTTGAATGCGCCCGCGCTCCAGAACGGGTCGGACGTGTCGACCTCTCCCCACGCGCCGACGTACAGATACGGGGTCGTGCTCGAGGCGTCTCCCGGCGAAAGGCCGTACGTCGCTCGACCACCACGCTCGCCGTCTCCCATCGCCATCGCCGGATCGAAGTGGCCGGGCCACAGCTGGGGACGCTCGGCGTCGACCGCTCCCGACGTCAGCCGCAGTTCCTCGAGGACGGCGAATGCGAAGCCGAACCAGTCGCCGAGGAAGTCGCCGGTGGCCGCGTCCACTGGCAGCGACTCGTGGAGGTCGCCCAACGGCGGTGAATCGTGCTCGGCCGCGGCCGTGCCGGGTTCGATCCGGAGAAACGCGCCCGCCTCGGCCAGGGAGGTGATCGGCGAGGACTCGACCGAGTCCCCCCGTTGGTGGATGAGGGAAGCGCCTTCCACCCGGACCTGCTCGTCGCGGCCGAAGAACGGGGTCCCGAATCCACCCTTCGTGTAGCGCAGGCCGAACTTGGTGTTGGCGAGGCGCCGGGCTTCGGCGACCACCCCGTACGCCAGTCGGTGGTACGCCTCGCGTGCCGCGACGTAGCCGACCGGCAGCGGAGGAAGCGGCTTGCGGTTGCCGAGCCAATTCGCCCGAGCGAAGGCGGCGATCTCGGGCCGTTCCCTGGCGAGTGCGTCCCATGTCCGGGTGCCGGCCGACGGTGTCACCACCTGCTCGCCGGGGTCGATCGCGACCGGGTCATCGGCGAAGAAGGGTCCTTCCGGCACGGCCGGAGGTGACGGTTCGAGCACCCGGGCCGGGAGGCCACCGAGGACTTCTTCGGCCTCTCGCCGTGGGTTCCTGGGTGCGCGCATCTCGGGCAGTCTCCTTCGAGGGGTGGAGTCACTCCAACGTCGGTCCCATGAGGACCGGTTCACGATGGTTCGATCGTTGACACTCGTGGGTGAGCGGCCACGAGCCAGGAAGTGCTCGGGAACAGAGCGGGTTGCCTAGCCGTGATCGGAACTCGAGCACTCGTCGGACTCGCGGTGCTGGCCATCCTCGCGTCGGCGTGTGGTGGCGACAGCCAGGTGGCGGCCTCGGGGGCCGCCCCGGACCCGGGGACCGTCGGCCGCTTCGAGGGCTCGACGGGGAGCGATGGGCTCCCTCTTCCCGTCCTCGACCCCGACGCCGACCCGACGGCCATCGGCGGGGAGCGGATCGAGTCCACGCCGCGCGAGCCGGTGGCGTCCGCCCTCCGGGGTGATCGGCGTGATGCGTCGTTCCCGGAGTCGCTGGTGGACCTCACTGCGATCATCTCCGGCGGGCCGCCACCCGATGGCATCCCGCCGCTGGATTCGCCCTCCTTCCAGCGTGCCGCGGCCGTCGACTGGCTCACCGGCGTGGAGCCGGTGATCGCGATGGAGCTGAACGGTGAGGCCAAGGCGTACCCGGTGCAGATCCTGATGTGGCACGAGATCGTGAACGACGTGGTGGGTGGTGCCCCGGTCACGGTCGCGTACTGCCCACTCTGCAACTCTGCGCTGGCCTACGACCGCCGGCTGGGTGATCGAATCCTCGACTTCGGGACGTCTGGCGAGCTTCTCCACTCCTCGCTGGTGATGTACGACCGGCAGACCGAGAGCCTGTGGACCCACTTCGACGCGCGAGCGGTGGTCGGCCACCTGACCGGGGAGAAGCTGACCACCCATCCCGTGCAGATGGTGTCGTGGGAGGCCTTTCGCAACACCTATCCGGAAGGTCTCGTCCTCAGCCGGGAGACCGGCTTCGCGCGGGACTACGGCCGCAACCCCTACGAGGGGTATGACACCGCGGAGACGCGACCCTTCCTGTTCCGTGGTGAGATCGACCCGCGGCTCGACCCGAAGGCGCGGGTCATCGTCGTACGCGACGACGACGCGCCGGCCGTCGTGCTGTCACTGGCCGCCGTGTTCGAGGCGGGCGCCGTGAGCTTCCGGGCGCATGGCCGGGACCTGGTGGCCGTCGTCGAGCCGGGAACCTCCAGCCCGTTGGCAGGGGATCTCGTCGATGGCGGCCACGACCAGGGAGCTTCGGGAGTGTTCGTCGCGGCACTCGAGGGGGAGCCGATCGAGCTGCGACGGACCGAGGCCGGCTTCGTCGACGAGCACTCCGGGCGGGTCTTCGACGTGTTCGGGAACGCCACCGACGAGTCCGGCGCGCAGCTCGAGGCGGTCGAGCATCTCGACACCTTCTGGTTTGCGATCGCCGCATTCGATCCGGACGCCGAGATCCTCGAGCTCGCCCCAGACACCTGAGCCGGCGAATTTTCGATCGTCGGGAAGAAGACAGTCGGACACGGTGTTCACATCCCATGAGCACAGCGACCGCACCCTCAGCCGACCTGGTGAACTGGCTCGGCACCTGCCTCGGCCGCGGCGACCTCGCGCCGATGTCGTGCAACGACCTCGAGGAGCTGGCAACCCATCTCGAGGAACGCCGGTACGCCGGTGGTACCACGATCTACGAACGCGACCAGCTCCCGGATCACGTCTACATCCTCCGCTCGGGAACCGTGGAGCTCGCCCGTGACGTGGGAGGGCGACGTGTCGTCGTCCAACTCCTGCGAGGCGGCAGCGTGTTCGGGGACATCCCCCTGTTCCTCCGGATGGGGGAACCCACCGCAGCCCGTGCGGTCGAGGACAGCACCGTCCTCACCATCGACTCACTGACCCTGTTCTCCATGCTCGGAAAGCGCCCGCTTCTCGCCCGGCGGTGGCTGGTGTCGGTGGCGCAACGGATGGCCGAGATGCAGGACCGGGTCACCGATCTCCTCTCCGGCAGCCTGGACCGTCAGGTTGCGTCGTGGCTGGTCCGGGAGGCAGGCCCTGACGGCATCACGGTCAGCCAGCAGACCCTGGCTCGCCTGCTCGGCGCCCGGCGGACCTCCGTCAACCAGTCGTTGCGGCGGCTCGAGGGACGGGGCCTGATCGAGACCGGCTACCGGCGAGTGGCGGTCACCGATCCGGCCGGCCTGCAGGCGGTGGTGTCGGACGGCTGAGGGTTCAGGGTCTCGCGGTGTAGACGCCACGGACGATGTCGCGGCCCCGGGTCTCCAGGGACCACACCGAACCCTTCTCGCAGCCTCGCGGTCCGACGACGCTCATCCCCTCCCTCAGGAGGCGATTGAGGGCGTCGGGGATCAGGTCGCCATGGCTACAGAGCACCAGATCGCCCTCCCCGTTCGCCTCTTCCCGGAGGGCTTCCAGGAGCTCGATCGGGCGGGCTCCCTCGGTCAGCAGCCGTATCGGCTCCACCACCAACTCGTGAGCCACCGCGAGCGGGTAGACCGTTTGTTGGCAGCGGACTGCGATCGAGGACCAGACACCTCGGATCGGAAGGTCGGCGAAGTGGGCGACCAGGCGCTCGGCCTGCTCATGTCCCTTCTCGCTGAGGGGCCGCTCGAGGTCGTCACCATCGAAGCGGGTGCGATCACCGGCGTGAGCGTGTCGGACCAGGTGCAGAGCCACAGTGGCCGCGGATCGTAGCGGGAATGAACCGTTCGCCTCATGTCGGGAAGTGTCCGGAGAGGTACGACTGGAGGAGTGGTTCTCCGAGGAGTGAGAGAGGAGTGGTGACATGAAGCGGGACGCAGTGATCGTGTCGAGTCACTTCGAGCTCCTGGCGCCGCTGGTCGAGGCCGCGGGCTACGAGGTCGCGGGCGCCGCGGATACCGCCTTCAACGGCGAGAACATCATCGGTCACGTCCGCCCTGACGTCGTCGTGATCGAGAACGAGCTCGTCGGTGAGCAGGGGTGGGAGGCGATACCCCATCTCCGTGACGTGTCGCCCGATTCGAAGATCGTCCTCGTCGTCGCGGACGGGTTCGAGCTGAGCGACATCGGTTCCGTCGGTGCGTTCGTCATCGTGTGGCGTCGTGAGGTCGCCACGCTCGTCCAGGTCCTCTCGGATCTCGACAGCTGGATCGACCGGCACGAGATCGAGGGCACCGTCCAGAGCGATCGACGTCGGGGCCGGGACCGTCGCGTGGCGCAGGACTGGAGCAAGGTGGGCTGGGAACGCCGGAAGGGCGACCGTCGCAAGGCCGACGTGAGGTCCCGCGGCCTGTTCGCTCGGTCCTGACCGAA
>CAYFLT010000010.1:1671-19645 GCA_964344055.1 uncultured Candidatus Nemicrothrix sp. | reverse complement strand
GTGGGTGACACAGACGTCGTCGCCCTGAGGTTTCGACGACGCCGTGTCGGTGGCGGTGGGTCCGTAGAGCTGGCTCAACATTCCCTGCACGATCCCCCGATCGACCGCGCAGATGACCGGGTGCTCGACCACCGCATCCCCGAAGGGGCAGTGTTCGGCGACGATCTGGAGATCCTCTCCATCGCCCTTCTCGGCTCGTGCCGCGAAACCGTGAGCGGAGAGGGCATCGGCCACTGCGTGGAGCGCGCCTCGGAACGAGCGATGGGTTTCGGCCGGCTCGATCGATTCGGCCATCGCCCGGCCGTACTCGATGCCCACCTCCTCGGCCATCTGCTCGGCGGCCTCCCGCGGGAGCATCGCGAGCGCTCGACCGAGAAGTGAGACGAGGATGTCGTCGTGGCGGACCTGGACCTCGAGCTTCACCTCGGGGGCGGTGACGCGGTAGCGCTTCGACGGACGGCCGACGCCACCGGAGGGTTTGCCGACCGCCACGTCGAGGTAGCCACCCGAGGCGAGCTTGTCGAGATGGTGGCGGGCGACATTGGCATGGAGATCGAACTGGCTGGCGGTCTCGCCGGCGGTCACCCCGTCCTCGTGTTGATGGGCGAAGAGGTAGATCTCTCGACGGGTGGGGTCGCCGAAGGCCGAGGTGATGGCCGTGACCGCCGAGGCGAACTCGGTCGGGCTCAGTTCGCCCGAGAGGGGCCGGGGGGAGGCGTCGTCCACCCCGGTATTCTACCTATCGCTGTAGGGGAAATCCCTGACGGGCGACGCCCGAGTGCTCGCAGCCACCCGACGAAAGGCGAACCAGCGATGACGACCGTCAACGAGGCTGACGTGATCGAGGCCCTCCGCCCGGTCGAGGATCCCGAACTCCACCGCAGCATCGTCGACCTGGGCATGGTGCGTGCGGTCACGATCGACGGCGGTCATGTCGAGGTCGGTGTCGACCTCACCATCGCGGGTTGTCCGCTCCGCAACGAGATCCAGAGTCGGGTGAGCGAGGCGGTAACGGCCCTCGACGGGGTGAACGTGGTCACCATCGCTTTCGGCGTGATGGACGACGAGCAGCGAGCCAGGGTCCGCGAGCTGGTCCACGGCGATCCGGCCGGCAGCGCCGGAAGCCAGGCTGCCCACGGGCACGCCGAGGGCCGGGCCATTCCGTTCGCCGAGCCCGGCAACCGCACCCGAGTGCTCCTGATCGCGTCCGGCAAGGGCGGGGTGGGGAAGTCCTCGGTCACCGCCAACCTCGGTATCGCGCTGGCCGAACGCGGCCATTCGGTGGCCGTGGTGGATGCCGACGTCTGGGGCTTCTCGATCCCTCGCATGCTCGGTGTCGAGCAGCCGCCGACCGTGATCGACGACATGATCATCCCGCCGGACACCCACGGGGTGCGATGCATCTCGATGGGCTTCTTCGCCAAGGAGGACCAGCCGGTGATCTGGCGGGGTCCGATGCTCCACAAGGCGCTCGAACAGTTCCTCACCGACGTCTACTGGGACGACCCCGATTTCTTGTTGATCGACCTTCCGCCGGGCACGGGCGACATCTCCCTGTCGTTGGCGCAGTTCCTGCCGCGTGCCGAGGCCCTCGTCGTCACCACCCCGAACCCGGCGGCGCAGAAGGTGGCCCAACGATCGGCGTTCATGTTCCAGCAGGTGAACATCGAGGTGAAGGGCGTCATCGAGAACATGTCGTGGTTCACCGGTGACGATGGCACCCGCTACCCGCTCTTTGGTGCCGGCGGTGGCCGGGATCTCGCCGACCGGTTGGAGGTCGAGCTCGTCGGCCAGGTCCCGATGACCATCCCGATGCGGGAAGGCTCGGACCAGGGACGGCCGATCGTGGCCACCGACCCCGACGACGAAGCGTCGCTTGCGTTCGCCGAGATGGCAGAGTGGGTGGAGGCGCATGCGCCGACGAAGCGCTCCCATCCCGAGCTCAAGATCATCTGAACCCGCCCGCCTCCCGAGCGGCCAACCCCCAGGAGACCACCCCGTGGACATCCGCATTGGCGTCACCGACAATCCTCGAGAGATCACCGTCACCGTCGGCGACGACGCCGACCGCGACGCCTTGAAGGCCCAGATCGAAGCGGCTCTCGCCGGAGAAGCCCCGACCCTGTGGCTCACCGACAGCAAGGGTCGCGACGTCGGGCTCGCGGCCGCGAGGCTCGCCTACGTCGAGGTCGACCCGGAGGGAAGCTCCAACCCCATCGGGTTCAGCTGATCCGGCGGGGCCGGCCGGGTCTACGCTGCGTCGGTGGCCAGTCTCGCTGAGCTCGCCCGGGCCCGGACCCGACTCGACGAGGACGCCATCGGCCACCTTCAACGGCTGGTCGCATCGTGGGCGCTGCCGTGCGACCTCTCCTTCGGCGACCTGCTCCTGTATGCACCGACCGATCCGGAGGCGTCGAGCTTCGTGGTGCTCGGCCACGTCCGCTCCACCACCGGTTCCACGGTCCACCGAGGCGATCCGGTGGCGGCCACGGTGTCCGCCGTCGACCGACCGCTGCTGGCGCGCTGCCAGCGCGAAGGGCGACCTGCGACGGGCCTGGTGGCGAGGACCGATCCGTTGACCATCGGCCTCGACGATGCCGTGGCCGCGGGTGGTGACGACACGGTCGAGGAGGACATTGCGCTCCGTGGCACGGTCGAGCGGCTCGTGGTCGACTACGTGCCGGTACGGATGAACGACCGGGTCGTCGCGGTGTTGACCCGGGAGGGTGAGCGGGAGTTGATCCGGCACCGCAGCCCGACCGAGGTCGCCTACCGGGACCTCTGGGAGCGTTTCGCCGCGATGATCGCCGAAGGCGCGTTCCCACTCGCCACCCAGGAACGGGTCGGCCAGTTCCGCGAGCCGCGGGTCGGGGACGGGGTTCTCATCTTCGATCGGGTGCAGCGGGTGGAGTTCGCTTCCCCGAACGCGGTGTCGGCGCTGCATCGGCTGGGAGTGCAGGCGAACGTGGAGGGCCGAACGCTGGCCGATCTCGGCATCGACGATGCCGTGGTGCGCCACGCGTTGTCGACTCGCCACAGCACGGTCACCGAACTCGAGGGCGGCGCCGATCTCACCGTGGTCCTCCGGTGCTACCCGCTGATCGATCAGGGTCGGGCCACGGGTGCCCTGGCGGTGCTGCGCGACGTGACGGAGGTGCGGTCGCGGGATCGCCTGCTCGTCTCCAAGGACACGACGATCCGCGAGATCCATCATCGGGTGAAGAACAACCTCCACACCATCCAGTCGCTCCTCCGCCTCCAAGCCCGCCGGCTGGAGTCGCCCGAGGCTCGGGATGCCGTCGTCCAGTCCGCCCGGCGGATCGGGTCCATCGCGATCGTCCACGAGACCCTCTCGACCGACGCGACCGACGTGGTCGAGTTCGACGAGGTCGTGGGTCGGGTGGTGCGCATGGTGGAGGAGGGCTTCGCCAGCGAGGACCGCCCGCTCCGAGTGGCGGTCGACGGGTCGCTGGGCGCCCTACCCGGCGACGTGGCCATGCCGTTGGCGGTGGCACTCACCGAGTTGGTGCAGAACGCCATCGATCATGCCGCGCCATCCGGTGCCGACGTGGCGGTCGAGCTGCACGCATCCCGGCGCGAGCTGATCGTGCGGGTACGCAACGGCGGGTCCGGCGTTCCGGAGGGGTTCTCGCTCGATCGGGACGCGGGACTCGGGCTCACGATCGTGCGGACCTTCGTGGTGCACGATCTCGGAGGAACGATCTCCATCGGTCCGGCCCGCGACGAGAACCCGCGGGGAGCGGTGGTCGAAGTCCGGATCCCCCGCCGGGCGGAGGCACTACCGATCGGCTGAGGGCCGGAATCGGGTCGAGTTCAAGCTCGCTGCTGGGCGCGACGCTGCCGGCGGATCACCCGGCGCTCTTCTTCGGAGAGTCCGCCCCAGATCCCGGTGTCCTGGTTGGTGACGAGGGCGAACTCGAGGCAGTCGGCCCGGCAGGCGCAGTCGAAGCACACCTGCTTCGCATCCGCGATCTGTTCGATGGCCGGACCAGTGGTGCCCACCGGGAAGAAGAGGGTGGGGTCGGTGTCGCGGCATGCCGCGCCCCGACGCCAGTCGATGGTGGTTGCGAATGCGTCCGCGGTGACGGCCACTGGTGATCCCCCTACACGTTGCCCGACGATCCGGGCCCTGTCCCGGTCGGCAGGCGCGATAATAGGAACCGGTTCTACTTTCTCGCAAGGAAACTTTGCCACAAGTTCTCGTTTCGGTCGGTGCCCGCGAAGAGTGGTCAGACACGCGAGACTCGTGGTCATGACCCAGGTGATCGCCCATCGAGGCGCACGCGAGGCTGCCACCGAGAACACCCTTCCGGCCTTTCGCATCGCCCGGGAAATGGGGGCGGACTGGGTGGAGTTGGACGTCCGTCGCACCGCGGACGGGGTGGTGGTGGTCCATCACGACGCCCATCTCGCCGATGGCCGGATGCTCGCCGAACTCAACTGTGAGGACCTCCCGGAGTCCATTCCGAGCCTGGCCGAGGCCCTCGAGGAGTGCGACGGCATGAAGGTCAACATCGAGATCAAGAACCTGCGCGACGACCCCGACTACGACGCCGAGCATCTCGTGAGCGACGCCGTTGCGGGGCTCGTGGCCGCCTATCTCGGGCCTGATCGAGCGCTGGTCTCGTCGTTCAACATCGACACCCTCGATCGACTGCACCAGGTCGATCCCACGATCCCACTCGCCTTCCTCTACGGAATCGGCGACCCCGTCAGCAACATCGAGCGGGCGGTCGCCCACGAGATGACCGCGATACATCCGTACGACCCGCTGGTGGATGCCGCCTTGGTCAAGCGGGCTCACGCGGCGGGGCTCGTCGTGAACGTCTGGACCGTGAACGACGGCGACCGGATGGAGGAACTCATCGGCTACGGCGTCGACGGAATCTGCACCGACCGGCCCGATCTCGCCCGGGCGGTCGTGGACCGCATCGAACACGCCTGACGCGGCGGTGGCGGCCGGCGGGCCGTCGGAACCGGCCAGGGTGGGGAGCCGATCCGGACGGGTCAGGGGACGAGCAGGCTGAGATGTTCGGGAGTCCAGGTGACCCGCAGCCGCTTGCTCGAGCCGAGGTGATCACCGTCGACCTGGTAGGGCATCGGTGGGTCGGCCTCGACCACCACCGACCGAACGTCTCGCCGCACGTCGATCCCACGACGGGCCGCCACGTCCCGCCCGCGCAGTGCGGCGATGGCGACCGGGCCGAGGGTCCTCAGGTCGAGGCGTTGGAGCGTGACGACCGCGAGCGGGTCCGCCAGGGTGAGATCCGGGACGATGTCGAACGGTCGATTGCCGAGGAAGGTGTAGGGGTTGGCGTTCATCACGATCGTGAAGAACCCGGTGGTGAGCTCGTTTCCGTCTGTGCCGATGATTCGAAGCGGAGGAACTCGGCGGTTGGTGCGCCGGAGCCAGGTGTCGGCGGCCGCGTAGACGAAGAGCGGATGGCCCGCCCACCGTTTCCACGGGCCGCGCCGCTCGACCTGCTCGACGACCGCCGCATCGAATCCGACGCCGCAGTGGAAGAGGAAGTAGCGGCCCTCGACCGCGCCGAGGCCGATCCGCTGGAACGAGTCCCGCTCTATGGCCTCGAGGAGCACGCCGACGGCGTCGACCGAGTCGTCCGGCAGGCCGAGGATGCGGGCGAAGACGTTCGTCGATCCTCCCGGCAGGGTGGCGAGTGCGGTCTCGGTGCCGGCGAGGCCGTTGGCGGCCTCGTTGAGCGTCCCGTCGCCGCCGAGGACCACGACGAGGTCGTAGTGGTCCCGCGCCGCTGACTGGGCGAGGCGGGTGGCATGGCCGCGGCGACTCGTCTCGGCGAGCGTGACGTCGTGGTCCGCGGACAGGGCCTTGTGGATCACGACGCGACGACGGGCGGTGACCGACGACGCGACCGAGTTCACGATGAACAGGATTCGCAAGGGCCCGGAATCTATCAGTCAAAGTGATCCGAATGATCGTTCCGTGAGGGGCCACCGCGGTTCCGAAAGATCGTTCGGAACTTCCGCCGTCCGACCGAGGGATTCCCAGCGCCGGGTGGCAGACTCTGCGGTCATGAAGGTTGTTGTCTGTGTAAAGCAGATCCCGGATCCGGCCGATCCAGGTGCGCTCGACCCCGAGACCAAGACGCTCAAGCGGGACACGAAGCTCATCCTCGACGAGTCGGACTCCTACGGGGTCGAAATGGCGCTCCAGCTCGTCGATGCGGCCGGTGATGGTGAAGTCCATCTCGTGTCGATGGCTCCGAACAACGAGGTCAGCGGTCTCCGCACCGCCCTCGCGATGGGGGCCGCCAGCGCCACCATCGTGAGCGACGATGCCCTCGCCGGCAGCGATGCCCTCGGCACCGCCAAGGTGCTCGCCGCGGCGATCGCTCGCCAGGAGCCGGATCTGGTACTCGCCGCCACCGAGTCGAGCGACGGCTACACGGGCACCGTGCCCGAGCAGGTTGCCGAGCTGATGGGTCTGCCGTCGGTCACGTTCGCCAAGTCGATCGAGGTCGACGGTGGTGCAGCCAAGATCCAGCGCCAGACCGAAGCCGGCTACGACGACGTCGAGTGCCCCCTTCCGGCACTGGTGTCGGTCACCGCTGGTGTGGTCGAGCCTCGCTACCCCTCCTTCAAGGGGATCATGGCCGCCAAGAGCAAGCCGGTCGACGAGCTCGACCTCGGTGGGCTCGGCGTCGACGCCGGTCAGGTCGGCTGGGCCGGTGCCGGCCAGGAGATCGTGTCCGTCGAAGACGCACCTGCCCGTGAAGCCGGTGAGGTCATCGAAGACGAAGGCGACGCCCACGAGCGGATCGTGGCGTTCCTCGACGAGCTCAAGGTCCTGTAGGAGGCAATCATGGGACTCGACAAGATCTGGGTATTCGGTGAGGCCAACGGCGACGAGGTCGCCTCCATCACCCTCGAAATGCTGGCCGCTGCTCGCGACCTGGCCGACACCGTCGAGGTGTTCATGGCCGGCGACGGTGACGACTACGCCGAGGAGCTCGGCGAGCACGGCGCCGGCGCCGTCTACGCCACGGGCGACCTCGACGGCGCCATGCAGGGTGTGGCGGTTGCGTCCGCGGTGGCCGCGGCACTCGAGTCGGGCGACGTGGATGCTCCCGATGCGTTCCTGATCGGCACCACCCAGGACGGCCGCGATGTCGCCGGCCGCCTCTCGGTGAAGCTCGACACCCCGGTCATCACCAACGTGGTGGGTCTCGAGGTCGATGGCGACAGCCTCGTCGGTTCAGAGCCGGTCTTCGGCGGCACCGTCGACGTGAAGACGAAGAACACCTCCGGCAAGTCCGGCATCTGGCTCGTCCGGCCCAAGTCGTTCGAGGCCGAGGGTGTCGGTGGAGCAGAGGCCGACGTCGAGGACCTCGACGTGCCCGACCTCGGCGCTGCCGGCGCAGCACGCATCACTGCGGTCCACGCCGAGGAGTCCGACGGCCCGAAGCTCGACGAGGCCAACGTGGTCGTCTCGGGTGGTCGTGGTCTCGGCCAGGAAGAGGCGTTCGGGATGATCGAGAACCTGGCCAAGCGCCTCGGCGGTGCCGCCGGCGCCAGCCGGGCCATCGTCGACGCCGGATGGGTGCCCTACAGCATGCAGGTGGGCCAGACCGGCAAGGTCGTGAAGCCCGACGTCTACATCGCGGCCGGCATCTCCGGTGCCACCCAGCATCTGGTGGGCATGAAGGGCTCCAAGACGATCATCGCGATCAACAAGGACCCCGAAGCTCCCATCTTCGCGGTGGCTGATCTCGGCGTGGTCGGTGACGTCCACAAGGTCCTGCCCAAGCTGCTCGAGGCGCTCGGCTGAGCCACCCTCTCCAGCACGAGAACTGACGACGGCCCCGGGCAACCCGCTCGGGGCCGTCTCGCGTCCCCTTGTTTTTCTGGACACATCCGCGCGCTGAGCGCGCGCTCACGTCCAGAAAAACCGAGGGCAAAACCAGAAATCGCCCCCTCGGGAAACCGAAGGAGCGATGCGGTAACGACAACTATAGCACACTCTGAGTTTTCATGCTGGATCGGAGGTGGGTTTTTTCGGCGATTTCCGGGAATCGCCTGAAAAACGGCGGATCTTCGCACCCGAGGATCTCGAGATCGGACCCCACCGACGAGTTGTCCACAGGCATTTCCCCAGCTGTGGGAGACATCTGTGGGTGTTGACATCCAGTTGTCACATACCCACGACCGCCGCCGGCCAATACCCGTATCTGTGCTGTCTGGGCCGCTGGTTCACACCCGTGTCTGTGTTGTCTGGGCCGCTGGTTTACACCAGCGGCCAGGGCCAGCGGCGGCCGCCGGTGTCGTCGACGGGGAACCGTCGCGCGGTCGCCAGCGCGGTGGTCCGAGTGCAGATCGCATCCCGCTCGAAGGGGGACAAGAGGTCCTCGAGCTCGGTCGGGAGCCCCCGGTCGAGGAGCGCCCACAGGTCGTCACAGTCGGTTTCGGGGAGATCGTCGCCGGCGAAGTCCCAGATGACCGTTCGCAGCTTGTACTCGTGATGGAATGCCACGCCGTGGTCGATCGCCCAGATCCGGCCGTCCCTTCCGAGCAGGCAATGGCCCGACTTCCGGTCGGTGTTGTTGATCACGACATCGAAGGCCGCGACTCGGCGAAAGACGTCGTCGTAGTCGTCTCCCTCCTCACGGAGGGAGAAATAGTGCTGCTCGAAGTGATTGGGCATGAACAGCTGCAACGAACCGACGCCGTGGGGAAGGTCCCGTCGAACGACCGTGGCCGGTACGAGATCCCAGCCGAGCGCCTCGCTCATCACGAAGGCCGCCACCTCTCGCTGGTACAGCCCGTCGGGGAAGTCCCACAGAGGCCGCTCGCCCGCCTCCGGCTTGTAGATCGCCTGGGCCTGCACCTCCCCGTCGTCGAGGTCGACCAGAAAGGTCGCGTTGCTCGAGTACGGCATTCGTCCGACCAGTTCGGCCTCGGCGTCGGCGAGCAGGGCCAGGGCCCGATCGGTCGGGATCGGGGGCCGGTCGAAGAAGGGATCTGCGTCGTCGGTCACGGGCCGTCGGGCAGCGTCAGTTGCTGCAGGCGCACCAGTCGCCGTTGCGGGCCTCCATGGGCCGCTGACAATACGGGCACGGAGGTCGACCGGCGGCCACGACGTCGCGGGCCCGGTCCACCAGAGCCATCACCTGGTCGCGACGAAGCGAGAACCGCGCCTGCGCCGGCTCGATGTCGTCCTCGATGTCGTCGGCTTGGAGTTCCTCGACCAACAAGATGAGACGATCACTCTCGGTTTCGTACGCGACGCCGAGCATTCCGATCGTCCATGCGGGGACCACCGGTTCGCGGAGGCTGAGGTCCGAGGTTCCCGAGCCGGAGTCGAGGTCGGGGAACTCGTCCAGCATCCGGTCGAGATAGTCGGCCAGCGCGGCGACCTGCTGCTTCTCGAGCTTCAGTGACACGAGCGTTCCCTCTCCCCGGCCCTGCAGAAAGAAGACCCTCTGGCCCTTGGGACCAAGGGTTCCGACCGTGAAGAACTCGAGATCGTCGAACGAGTACGACTCGGTCATGATGGCGCGAGCGCGGAGAGATCGTCGCCGGTGGAGTTGACGGTGAGGACGATGGGGCCCTCCGGGGTGTAGAGGATCGCAGTGATCGAACACGGCGACACCACGATGCGTTGGAACAGGTCCAGATGGGTGCCGGTGGCGGCGGCCACCACGGCTTTGATCACGTCGGCGTGCGACACCGCCACGATGGTGTCGCCGGGATGACGGCGGACCAGGTCGTGGGTGGCGTCGACGGCGCGGGACTGCATCTCGGCGAACGACTCCCCGCCGGGAAATCGAAAACCGCTCGGGTACCGCTGGACCGTGCGCCACGCGTCGAGCTTGCGGAGCTGGGAGAGCTTGCGCCCGGTCCATTCACCGAAGTCGCACTCGATGAGATCCTTCGCCTGCCGGACCCGGAGCTTGCATGCCTTGGCGATCGGCGCGGCCGTCTCCCGCGTGCGCTCCATCGGGGATGCATAGACCGCGGCGACCCCGCCCAGTGCGCCGATGCGAGCGGCCGCGGCGTCGGCTTGGGCTCGGCCCTTGTCGGCCAGATGCAGACCAGGGGCCCGCCCGGGCAGGGACGCTCCCGTGGTGGGGGTCTGCCCGTGTCGGACGAACAGCACCAGGGTGGGTTTCGGGGGAGCAGGACGTCGCTCAACGTAGCCTGCGGGCCGTGACTTCCCGCCGTCGATCCGGTGCCCGCGCCGAGCTGCATGCGCTCGAAGCCGACGTCGTCGCGTGCCACCGATGCCCGCGGCTGGTCGCCTGGCGAGAACAGATCGGCGCCGAGAAGCGGGCGGCGTTCCGGGACGAGGACTATTGGGCTCGCCCGGTGCCTGGATTCGGGGACCCCAACGCCCATCTTCTCGTGGTCGGTCTGGCCCCGGCCGCCCACGGTGCCAACCGCACCGGACGGATGTTCACGGGGGATCGGTCGGGGGACTGGCTCTACCGGGCGCTGCACCGGGCCGGCTACGCCAACCAGCCCGAGTCGGTCGCGCTCGATGACGGCCTCGAGCTCGACGGGGCTTGGATCACTTCACCGGTCAAGTGCGCGCCGCCGGCCAACAAGCCGACCACCGGTGAGCGGGATGCCTGCCGACCCTTCTTCGCCCGCGAACTGGAGGCGCTCGCGAACGTGAAGGTCATCGTGGTGTTGGGAGGATTCGGCTATCAGGTCGCCTGCCAGGAGCTCGGTGTGAGGCCGCGGCCGAAGTTCGGCCATGGTGTCGAGGTTCCCCTCGAGGGCGGACGCACCCTGCTGTGCAGCTTCCACGTCAGCCAGCAGAACACCTTCACCGGCCGGTTGACCGAGCCAATGCTGGACGCCGTCTTCGCTCGGGCCCGGGTGTTGGGGGCCGACTAGCCCATTCGGCGCTCTCGAACCGGGACTCGCGACCCGGTTTGGGCCGGTCCGCGATGGGCCGTCCGTCCCGAATCTCGGCGGATGGTTCGATCGGCCCTGTCGTGGCCCCTCTGGGACGTCGAAAGTGCAGTCATGGCCCACGACCTCCAGCTCGCAGCAACCGGTACCGACGACCTCTTCGCCTCGGCCGGCAGCTCGGTCATCGATCTCGACCTGACCGACGAGCACGGCATGCTCTGTGAGGACTACGCCGAGCGGAACCCCGAGGGCACCCGGGCGCTCCTCGCCGCGCTGAACCTGCAGGCGAGCGGACCCACTCCCGAGCAGCCCGAGGACGGGGTGTTCGATCTGGCGATCTATCGGGCCACCGGAAGCCGGCGTCTCGCCTCGCTCTTCGGCACCATCATCTGAGCTGACCCGGGTCACCGGTCACCGTTTGGGGGCTCGACGGCGCTAACCTCGGCGCCGTCATGGCATCGCGAAACCGCACCCACCGCTCGCTTCTCCTCGTCGTCTTGGCCCTCGTCGTCTTCGCCGGCGCGTGCAGCCAGAGCAACACGCCCGAGACCTGGGGTGAGGCCGAGGAAGACGGCACCCTTCGGGAGAACTTCATCCGAGCCTGTCTCGAGGCGAACGAGGACGGCGGCGAGCAGCAGTTCTCAGAGACGCAGGCCAACACCTACTGCACGTGTTCGTTCGAGGAGATCGTCGAGTACTTCGGCGGTGAGATCGGCCCGGACAACCGGATCTCCGACGTCGCGAACGCGGTCGAGGGCAGGGACTTCGAGGCATTCAAGGATCTCGAGTCCGATCTGCGTGGTGATCCCGAGTCCATCCCGATCGACATCCAGAGGATGCTCGAGGGATGCGCCGCGGCGGCGAGTTGAGCTGAAGCAGTGTGAGCGAGGAGTCCCGGGACCGGTTCTACGGGCCTGGTTCGCGTGAACTGCAGGAGCGCTACGACAGTCGCCGGTTGGCGGACCGCCTGGTCGACGTCACCCTGAACGACCGCCTCGACGAGAACCTCCGGGCCCTGATCGCCCGCCAGTCCCTCTTCTTCCTGGCCACAGTGGGTGCCGACGGCTTTCCCGACGTCTCCTACAAGGGTGGAGAGCCCGGCTTCATCCGCACGCCCGACGAGCACACCATCCTGTTCCCGAGCTACGACGGAAACGGACAGTTCCGGAGCCTCGGGAACATCCTCGGACACCCGCAGGTGTCGCTCCTGTTCGTCGAGTTCGGCGCCAGCCCCAACCGATACCGCGTCCAGGGCACGGCGGTCGTACACACCGACGGCGAGATCGTCGAGAGTTTCCGCGGGGCGCGAACCGGAGGAGGCGGAGTGGAAGTCGCTCCCGTTCTTCACCGACGTGCTGCCCGGCTCTTCCTCCCCATCCGACTTCCAGGAGTGAGCATGACCACCCTCGATCTCGAGTTCGTCCGTGCCCAGTTCCCTTCGCTCGTCGACCCACCGGCGGCCGACTGGGCCCATCTGGAGAATGCGGGCGGCAGCTACTGCCCCCGCCAGGTCGTCGACCTCCTCGTGGCGCTCTTCTCTCAGGCCAAGTGTCAGCCGGGATGGGGCTTCGGACCGTCGGTGGCGGCGACCGAGGCGATGGATCGGAGCCGGTCGGTCATGGCCGAGCTCTTCAACGCCGGTTCCGATGAGATCCACTTCGGGCCGTCCACCAGCCAGAACACCTACGTGCTCGCGCAGGCGTTCCGCCCGTTGTGGGGTGCCGGCGACGAGGTCATCGTGACCAACCAGGACCACGAGGCGAATTCGGGTGTGTGGCGGCGACTCGCCGACACCGGAATCGTCGTTCGGGAGTGGCAGGTCGATCCGGTCACCGGGCTCCTCGACCCGGCTGACTGCGAAGCCCTGATCAACGACCGGACGAGGCTTCTCGCCGTGACCCACGCCTCGAACGTCGCAGCGACCGTCAACCCCATTCGGCGGTTGGCGGAGCGGATCCATGCGGTCGGTGGACACGTCGTCGTGGACGGCGTCTCCTACGCCCCCCATGCGCTCCCGGACGTGGTGGAACTCGACTGCGACGTCTACCTCTACAGCGCCTACAAGACCTACGGGCCCCACATCGGGATGATGTACACCCGCGCAGGCCTGTTGGAGCAGCTGGCGCACCAGGGCCACTACTTCAACGAGCCGATCCTGTCGACGAGGGTGACCCCGGCCGGCCCCGATCACGCGGTGATCGGTGCCGCGGCGGGGATCGTCGACTACTACGACGCGATCCATCACAAGCACTTCGACCGCGATCCCGGGTCCGGCCTCGAGCGGGCTCGCGAGGTGTTCGGGCTCTTCGCAGACCACGAGGAGGAGCTGATGGCGCCGCTGGTCTCCTTCCTCGCCGACCGGGACGGCGTCAATCTCGTCGGCGCACCATCGAGCGATCACCGGGTGCGGGCGCCGACGATTGCATTCCATACCGAGCGTGCTTCGAGCGCCGAGATCTATCGGGCGCTCATCGACGCCAGGGTGTCGTGCGGGCACGGCCACTTCTATGCCCACCGGCTCGTTTCCGCCCTCGGACTCGACCCCGACGACGGTGTCGTTCGGCTGTCGCTCGTGCACTACAACTCGCCGGCCGAGGTCGATCGGGCGCTCGAGGTCCTCGCCGCCGTCGTCTGAATCAGGCTCGGTTGGTGTGAACGATCATTGTGTGAGTATTCATTAGCAAAGTGTTTGCTGGCATACTGGAGCTATGGCCGACCGCCCGGAACCGGTCTCGGAGCTCGCCGAGATCGCGGAGCCCGAACCCGTCACCATCGACGAGCTCGCGCACGAGGTCGGACTCCCGGCCTCGACGATTCGTCTCTATCAGAACAGGGGATTGCTCCCGCCGCCGGAACGTCGAGGTCGGGTCGGCTACTACGGCATCGCCCATCGGGCCCACCTGCGCCTGATCGCGCATCTCCAGGCCCAGGGTTTCTCGCTGGCCGGGATCGCCCGGTTGCTCGACGCCTGGACCCGCGGGCACTCAGTCGAACGCCTCGTCGGCCTCTACGAGGTTGCCCCGGGCCTCCGGCGGCCTTCGGAGCGGGTGTCGCTGCTGGGTCTGGCCGACCGGATCGACGACATGGACTTCCGGCCCGAACACCTCCGCCAAGCCGAGGAGTTGGGGTTGCTCGTTCGAGAGGAAGGCGGATTCCGGGTGCGTATCCCCGCCCTCGTCGAGTCGGCGGGGGAGGTGGCCCGCCATGGCGTCGACACCTCCACGATCCTGGGTGAGTGCGAACGGCTGCTGGCTGCGGCACGAGAAACCGGCTCACGCCTCGCCGCGGTCCTGGACACCGTTGAACCCGCTGACCGGGAACGTCGGCGGCAGGCGCTGCTGGAGCTCGCCGTTGCGGTCTTTCGCGACGAACTCGAAGCTGATCTCGGCTGAAAACACAAGCGAAACCGCGATCACCTCGACCATTGATCGAGGGTTGGTCGATCGCAACCGTCGACCATTGGTCGAGGGTTGCGGAGACGGGGGGAGGGGAGGGTTCGTGACCGAACTCGTTCCCCTAGGGCTACGGGCCCGGTGCGGTTACGGACGGTCGCCGAACTCGGGCCGCTCGGTACGGGTCCGCTTGAGCTCCCAGAACCCCTCGACGTTCATCATCGCCTGAAGCGCGTCCCACATCGCCAGCGAGTCCTCGGTGGGTGGCACCCGGGTGATCACCGGCCCGAAATAGCCCTGCCGGACGCCCTTGCGATCGTCGAAGGCGATGATCGGTGTCCCCACGTCGTCGCCACAGAGTGCCAGACCGATGTCCATTCGCTTGCGGATCTCGTCGTCCCACGACTCGTCATCGAACGCGTCGGCATGGTCGGTGTCGTACCCGATCGCCTCGAGCGCCTCGGCGGCGCTGAAGTCGCGGTTCTGGTCGTGGTGGATCATCCGGCCGTACTGCCAGTACAGATCGAAGACGGCATCGTCGCCGTCGGCCTTGCGGACCGATTCCATCACCCGCAACAGCTTGTGGGTGAACGCCGATGCCGCGTAGTACGGCGAATCCTCGGGCGGTTCGTTCTTGAACAGCAGGCTGATGGGCTGCCATGTGATGTTCAGATCACGGGCAGGCTGCACTTCGTCGACGACCCAACGGGCCGTCACCCAGCACCACGGTCAAATGGGGTCTACCCAAAACTCAAGGTCCATGCCGATCCTCAACTCGTGAACTACTGATCTATTCCCACCCGCACCGGCGCCGCCGCCCACTGGGGCCAGCGCTTGCGGCTGTTGGCGGCCAGGCGGTGCATCAGCGCGATGGCGCCCGGGTCGTCATCGCCGGGTCGGGTCTCGATGGCTCCGTCTCGCACCATCGCATCGATCACCGCTCGACCCAGCTCCGTGCGCACGATGGTCAGCGTCCAGTCGGTCTCGTTGCCGATCCCCCCGGTCGAGATGTCGGCATGCTCTGCCGCGAAGTCGGGGCAGTGGTTGCAGCCCTCGCGGGTCCAGGCGTGACATTCCTTGAGGTTGATCTCGTGGTAGCCGCCGTCCTTGGTCCAGATCTGGAACACGCCTTTGATGTTCATCTTGGCGATGTTCTCGCGCTGCAGGCCGTACTTGACCTCGAACAGCTCGTCGAAGAGCGCGTCGTCGAACGACTTGGAACACAAGAGCCCGATGTTGAGCTTGAACGGCTTGGAGACCTTGCCGATCTTGCGATGCCACATCACCGGCGCCACCGAGGTCTGGCAGCTCATGCCGACCAGAGCGAGCCGGTCGAGGCCCTTCTCCTTGGCCTCGTCGAACGCCATGGTGTTGGCCGAGTACGTGTAGCGGCTCCCCGCGCCCCGAAGGACTTCGTCCCGGTTGGTGGCCACTATCGGGAATGCCTTCCATCCCGGCTCACCGTTCGGAAGGGTCTCCACTCCGCTGGTGAGGGCGCCGTCGACGATGTCGTTCTCGAGGCACCAGATGAGGATCGCCGACACCAGACCGCCGTCCTGTCCGGTCTCGTAGACGAAGTCGTCGCTGGCCCGGGTGAGCAGGATGTCGGAGTACATCCCGGCCACCTCGTCGGCCTCTCGTTCCCGCCCGTGCAGGTGCATGTCGGCCTCGGGTTCCCACATCCGGAACCGGGGACACGCCCGGGTGCACGACGTGCATCCCTTCTGGCCGTGGACGCAGTCGTCGGCGCCGAGTTCGTCCTCGAGGTGGAATGGGCGATAGGCGCCGGGTTCGTGCTCGTAACCGATCACGTCGTGAGGGCAGCTGATCACACAGCCCGCGCACCCCGTACAGAGTCCACTGGTGATGACCTCCTCGTGGAGTTCCTTCCACTGGTACGACCAGCGCGGCTTGCCCTTGCCCGGGCCGGTACCCGAGGAGCCGCCCGAAGGGGTGGGGGTGTCGGTGACAGCCATGCGCCGCAACCTAGTCGGTGGCGCGAGGGCCGCTCACTCTTCGTCGGTCGACTCCCGGTCGGCCTCGTCGCGCCAACCGCCGGCGATCCGTGACGTCACCGCACCGACCTGTTCGCCGACGCGGTCGTAGATCCGTCTCGCCGCGGCGCTGTAGCCGGCGGCTGCGTCACCGACGTCCTCGACGTAGGGCGTCTCGGCGTCGTCTTCGGCCGTGCGGTACTGGCCCGCGAGGATCCGGTCGTACTCGCCACTGTCGATCCAGTCGCGGAGTTCGGCCACCCGCACCACCGCGAACGGGTGGGTCGTGCCGAGGGCGGACAACATCTTGTAGATCCCGTCGAGGATGCTCCCGCCCGACTCGTCGTCGCCGCGGTATTCGTCGGACTGGGCGATGAACTCGTCGAGGTCGAGTTCCTCGCCCCGGGACCCGCCGGCGATCCGCATGAGCGCACTCATGACCACGTCCGGGTCCTGGGTGGCGAGCAGGCCGGCCCGATCGCAGGAGAGCTCGGCCTTCCGGCTCCACTCGAGCAACCCGTAGAGCACCGGCCGCACCGCCACGCCGGCGAGTGGGTAGCGGGTGAGCGCAAACCGCAGCAGGATGAACAGCATCGTCCGGTAGACGGCATGGCCGCTGAGGATGTGGCCGACCTCGTGCCCGATCACCGACTCGACCTGGTCGCGGTCGAGCAACTCGAGCGTGGACGAGTTCAGGACGATGAACGGCTCGTCCAGGCCGACCGCGCCCGCATTCACCAGCGGGGTCTGGCTGATGTACAGCTCCGGCGGCGTCTCGATGCCGAACGTGTCGCACACCCGCAGCAGCCGCTCGTGGACCCACGGGTACTGGTGCTCGGTGACCCGAACCGCGTTGGCCTTGAACGAGAGCCGGATCGAACGTTCGCCGAACATGCCGACGAGTTTCCGCAGCACCAGGTCGAACGCGGGGATCCGGCGCAGGGCCTGCAGTGCGGCTCGATCGGCCGGGTGCTCCCACGCCGTCGGGCTGATGTCGGGGAACCGGGTCCGTGCTGCCGCCATCCGCCAAGGCTAGGCCACGCCCTCGATCGCCGGCTGTCGCCTCGATCCGGCCCGCACATCCCCAACCTTCTGCAGGTTGGCCTGTCACAGGCCGCATCGCTGTCTCGTCGGAGGGGGCAGGAGCAAGCCAAAGGAGTGGTGATGTCGAGTCGACCGGAAGTGGATGTCCTCATCGTCGGCGGTGGGCTGGGTGGGTTCGTCGCGGCGATCGAGGCGGCGGACCGCGGCGCCCGGGTGATGGTGCTCGAGGCGCGACGCTCGTTGGGAGGGCGGGCCCGATCGTCGTCCGAAGCTGGCTTCCTGCTCAACGAGGGCGCACACGCGCTCTACCGTTCGGGGCCGGCGTGGCACTTCCTGACCGAACACGGAGTAGAGCCGTCCGGCGGCCTGCCGGACGCCCGGGCCGGAGTGGGCGTCGACGCGGACTGCGTCGGTCCCCTTCCCTCCGGGCCGGCCTCGCTGTTGCGCAGTCCACACATCGCCGGGGATCGGCTCAGGTTCGCGAAGTTCTTCGCCGGCCTCGACCGACTCGACGTCGACGGCGCAGCGGAAGAGACGGTTGCGGACGCGGTGCGACGGATCTTCGGCGAGGGGCGAGCGGGGCGGCTGGGCTTGGCGCTGCTGCGCCTCGCCACCTACGGCAACGAT
>CAYFLT010000010.1:0-1661 GCA_964344055.1 uncultured Candidatus Nemicrothrix sp. | reverse complement strand
GCCCTCGCCCAGCTCCGCGACGCGGTGAACACCCCGGTGCTCTACGTCGACGGGGGCTGGCAGTCGATCGTCGATTCGCTGGTGATGGCCGCCCCAAAGCGCCAGGTCGAGATCCGGGCCGGGACGAAGGTGGCCTCCGTCGAGGAACTCGGCGACCACGTCCACGTGCGCTCGACGGATGGTGAGATCACCGCCTCCGCTGTGGTGGTGGCTGCGGGTGGCCCGGCCGGTCTCGCATCGATGCTGCGGTACCCGCCGGCGGAGGTCACGCGGTGGGCATCGGAGGCTCGCCCCTGCACGGTCGCCTCGTTCGACGTGGGACTCGCCGAACCGTGGGGGCCGTTTCCCACCTTCGCACTCGGAATCGACCGTCCGCTCTATCTCTCGGTCCACGCACCGATTGCGGCCCTCGCCCCTACCGACGGCAGCCTCGTTCACGTCATGCGGTACCACCATCCCGAAGAACCACTCGACGCCGAGGCCGACCGGGTCGACTGTGAGGAACTCCTCGACCGGATTCGACCCGGCTGGCGGGAGGCTGCGGTCCACGTCGGCTTCCGGCGCCGGCTCACCGCGGCGTTCGACCAGCCGCGGGCGGCGCGGGGCGGCCTCGCCGGGCGCCCCGGTCCCTCCGTGCCGGGTCATCGGCGGGTGTTCGTGGCCGGCGACTGGGTGGGGCCCGAGGGGTTGCTCGCCGATGCGGCGACGGCGAGCGGTCGATCAGCGGCGGCCGCGGCGGCGCAGGTCGGGGAGTTGGTGGGATGATCGACTCGGTGACCGAGGAGTTCGAACAGCACCGTCACCACCTCTTCGGGGTGGCGTACCGGATGCTGGGGAGCGTGGCCGAGGCCGAGGATCTCGTGCAGGAGGCGTGGCTGCGGTGGAGCGGCGCCGACCGGTCTTCGGTTCGGAACCCTCGCGCGTGGCTGACCACCGTGGTGAGCCGCCTCGCGATCGATCGGCTGCGTTCCGCACAGCACCGGCGTGAGGCGTATGTCGGGCCGTGGCTGCCCGAGCCGTTGGTGGTGGCCGACGACGACCCGGCGGACCACACGGCGCTCGCCGAATCGTTGTCGCTCGCCTTCCTCACGATGCTGGAGCGCCTCGACCCGGTGGAGCGGGCGGCCTTCCTGCTCCGGGAGGTCTTCTCTGCGGACTACTCAGAAGTCGCCGAAGTCGTCGACCGCAGCGAGGTGGCGTGTCGCCAGATCGTGCATCGAGCGAAGGAACGGCTCGGTCCCGACCGCCCGGTCCGGTTCGATCCGGGGCCCGACGAGCAGCGTCGCCTGGTCGACTCCTTCCTGTCGGCCGCCTTCCGGGGTGACCTCGATGGGCTCCACGACGTGCTGGCCGAGGACGTCGTGGCCTGGAGCGACGGTGGTGCCGATCGGCGCGCCGCCCGGCATCCGATACTGGGCCGCGAACGGGTGGCGCTCTTCATGCGGGGAATCGCCCGGCGCGGACTCGGCCTGCCACAGTCGCACGCCCCCGGTCATGCCCTGGACGTTGACGAACAGGCGCACGTTCTCGGGCAAGTCGTCCGGCTCGAGCCGCTTGGCGTTGCCGCCGCCGACGTGGATGACGTCGGGGTTGAAGATCGGGTTGATCTGCTCCAGCGCCCTCAGCGCATCGCGCCCGGGCGGCGGTGGAGTCGAATAGAT
>CAYFLT010000009.1:74937-81110 GCA_964344055.1 uncultured Candidatus Nemicrothrix sp. | reverse complement strand
CAGTCGATCCGGGGCATCACTTCCGCGATCGCCGCGAAGCCGGCCTCGACCGAGGCTGAGTCGGCCACATCCATCGCCACCGCAGTGGCGCCGATGGCCTCGGCCAGCTCGTCGGCGGCCCTTCGCCCGGTGATGACCACCTCGGCGCCGTGGGCCCGAAAGTGCTGGGCAACGGCGTAGCCGATTCCGGCGGTACCGCCCACGATCACCGTGTTGCAGCCTTCGATGGAGAAGGGATTGGCGGGGCGTGGCACAGTCATGCCCGGAATCTAACAGTTGATTTCTTTGTTGTGAAGGGTCATGATCAGGAAACTGATGGCCAGAATGGGTTCTGGCAAGGAATTCGCTACCGGGAAGTCACGTGATGCTCGATTCGGCCCCGCCTCAGGTTCCGATGCGCCAGATCCTCGACCCGCACGGTCAGCTCGTCGACGCGCCACCGGCCCTCGACGACGATCAGCTCGTCGACGTCTACCGCAAGCTCCTCTCGACCCGAATGGTCGACGAGAAGCTACTGAATCTCCAGCGCCAGGGCCGGATGCCGGCCTACTACCAGTCGAGCGGACAGGAGGCCCACGTCGGTGCCGCCCTCGCGCTGCGGCCCGCCGACTGGATCTTCACCGCCTATCGGGAGCTCGGTCTGTGGATCGCCCGCGGTATGGACCTCCTCAGCGCCACCGGGTTCTGGCTCGGCATCCCCGACGACGACGACATCTGGGACGTCAACGGATTCAACATCACCCGCCTCAACGCCACCATCGGTACCCACCTCCCACACGCGGTCGGGTTCGGTTATGCCGAGCGGCTCAAGGGCAACGACACCGTCTCGATGGTGGTGTTCGGCGACGGAGCCACCAGCGAATCCGACTTCCACGCCGCGATGAACTTCGCCGGAGTGTGGAAGACCCCGACGATCTTCCTCTGCCAGAACAACCAGGTGGCCCAGTCGACCACGATCGACAAGCAGACCGCGGCCGCCACCATCGCCCAGAAGGCCGAGGCCTACGGCTTCCCGGGCATCCGGGTGGACGGGATGGATCCGCTCGCCATGTACGACGCCACCCTCGAGGCGCGGGAGCGTGCGGCCGCGGGGGAGGGGCCGACCCTCATCGAGATGCACACCTACCGGTACTCGCCGCACTCCACCTACGACGGCGCGCCGGTGTACCGCACCTCCGAGGAGGAGGCGCGGTGGCGAGAGCTCGACCCGATCATCCGTACCCGCACGTTCCTCGAGCACAAGGGCTTGTGGGCCCAGTCCGAGGAGGAAGCCCTGCGGGCGTCGCTGTCGGAGCGGATCGAGGAGTGCGTGGCCGAGCTCGAGGCCCGGCCCGGCGTCACCCGCGATTACTCGCCGCGGCACCTCTTCAATCGGGTCCCGGCGATCCTCGCCGACCAGCTCCATCGCGAACAGGAGGACATGGGCGAGACGCTCACCGACTTCGCCTCGGACGAGTTGTGGGAGGTCGGGCCCGAACCGGAGCCGACCGGGCCGACCGCGCGGATGGACATGACCCAGGCCCTCAACCTCGCCATGACCTCCGCGTTCGAGCGCGACGACTCGCTCGTCGTGCTCGGCGAGGACGTCGCCCTCGAGGGCGGTGTCTTCCGGGTCACCGAGGGGATGCTCGACACCTTCGGTGAGGGCCGGGTGATCGACACGCCGCTCTGTGAGACGGGCATCGTCGGGACCGCGGTCGGTATGGCCATGGCCGGACTCCGTCCGGTGGCCGAGATGGAGTTCGCGGGCTTCGTCTATCCCGCGTTCGACCAGGTGATCGGCCACGTCGGACGCATCCGCTGGCGCTACCGCGGGCACCTCACCTCGCCGGTCGTCGTGCGCCTGCCGGTGGGCACGAACCTCGGCAACTACGAGTTCCACACCGACTCGCCCGAGACCTACTTCATCCACTCGCCGGGCCTGGTCGTGGTGTATCCCTCGACCCCGTACGACGCCAAGGGGCTGATGGAGTCGGCACTCACGAGCCCCGACCCGGTCGTCTTCATGGAGCCGATCCCGCTGTACCGCCTACGCGATCCCGATCGGCCGGGCCGCGATCCGCCGGGAGGGCACCGACGTCACGGTGGTGACGTGGGGTCCCCCGGTCCATCAGGCGGTGAAGGCCGCGGCCGCCCTGGCTGACGAGGGCGTGTCCGCCGAGGTGATCGATCTGCGCTCGCTCTATCCGTGGGACGTCGAGACCGTGCTCGCCAGCGTCGAGAAGACCGGCCGACTCGTCATTGCTCACGAGACCCACCTCACCGGTGGATTCGGCGCCGAGATCGCCGCCACCGTCGCGGAGCGAGGCGCCTACTTCCTCGAGACGTCGCCGGTGCGAGTCGGGCACATGGACGTGTTCTGGGGTCCCACCAAGCTCGAGCCGTTCTCGATGATCACCGACCAACGCATAGCCGCCGGCATCCGCCGAGCCCTCCGAGGCTGATATGGCGCAGACGTTCAACCTTCCCGCCGTCGGCGACACGGTTCTTTCGGCTCTTCGCCCTGACGGGCTCATCGCGTTGCAGCGGGGCCCCTTCCCCGCTGCCGTGGCGCCGACGGGGGCGTGCTGATGGCGCAGACGTTCAACCTTCCCGCCGTCGGCGACACGATGGTCGAGGGCGAGATCGTCGAGTGGTTCGTGGCGGTCGGCGACGAGGTGGCGCTCGATCAGACGATCTGTTCGATCGAGACCGACAAGTCGGTGGTCGAGATGACCACGCCGTTCGCGGGCAACGTGCTCCAGCTCGGGGGTGACGTCGGCGCCACGATCGAGGTCGGGTCTCCGCTGATCGTGGTCGGCGAGCCAGGTGAGGTCGTGCCGGAGCAGCCGGCGGCAACACCGTCGACCTCGTCGCCCGAGCCGGTCCTCGACCTCCAGCCGGTGCCTGACGCAGGCGCGGCCGGTTCGGTGGTGCTCTCTCCGGTCGTGCGCCGGCTGGCCGAAGAGCTGTCGGTCGATCTCTCGGCGCTGGCCGGCACCGGCCATGGTGGGCGGATCACCCGATCCGACGTCGAAGCGGCCGCCACAGGATCGACCACCGTTGCCGTAGCCGTGGGAGCGGCCGACGCCGTGGCCGATGGATCGGTGCTGGCCATGCCGAAGGTCCGCCGGGCCGCCCGTGAGGCCGACATCGACCTCCGCTCGGTCGCCGGCACCGGACCCCGGGGTTCGATCACCCTGGCCGATCTCGACCAGCGCTCGGCCGCCGGCGCCGGCGAGCGGCGCGAACGGCTCTCCGCCATGCGGCGCTCCATCGCCAAGCACCTCACCGAGTCGGTGCAGACGATCCCCCAGTTCACCTCCATGGTCGACGTCGACGCATCGGGCCTCCTCGCCACGCGCTCGGCCCTGAAAGAGCGGCTCGACGGCCCGGTTCCGATCGACGCCCTGTTGACCGCCCTGCTCATCCCCGTCCTCCGCGAGAACCCGGTGGCGAACGCCCGGCTCGACGGCGACGAGGTCGTCTTCTTCGACCGCTACGACATCGGCGTCGCGGTCGACACGCCAGACGGTCTCATGGTCCCGGTGCTGACCGAGGCCGGGAGCAGATCGGTCGGCGAGATCGCGGCCGAGATCGTTCGCCTCGCCACGGCAGCCCGGGAGCGGACCATCGCCCCGAGCGAACTCGCCGGCGCCACCTGCACGGTCAACAACGTGGGTGCGGTGGGGATCGAGAAGGGCACCCCGATCCTCCCGATGGGCACCAGCACGATCATCGGATTCGGCGCGGTCCGGCCCGTCGTCCAGCTCCGCGACGGCATTCCGGTCTCGGTGCCCACCATGACCCTGTCCGCCACCTTCGACCACCGAATCATCGACGGGGGAGGCGCCGGTCGCTTCCTCACCCAACTCAAGCAGCACCTCGAAGTGCCGGCCCTCGGGCTGCTCTGACCGATCTCACCAAGGACCTGGAGACAAAGCAATGGACCTCGGACTCGCTGGAAAGCGCGCCATCGTCACCGGAGCGACGCGGGGCATCGGCCTCGCCATCGCCCGCCAACTCGTGGCAGAGGGCGCGTCGGTGGCCATCTGCTCCCGGAGCCAGGAGGCCGTCGACGCCGCGGTCACCGAGCTCGGCTCCTCGGCATGGGGCGAGGCCTGCGACGTCGGCCAGGACGAGTCGTACCGGGCCTGGCTCACTCGGGCCATCGACCGGCTGGGTGGCCTCGATGTCTTCGTCGGCAACGTGGCCCTGAGCCCGGGTGGAGACACCGAGGCCCAGTGGAGAGCGGCGTTCGAGATCGACCTCATGCACTGCGTACGCGGCGCCGGACAGGTGATGCCGGCACTCTCGGACTCGGGAGCCGGGTCGATCGTCTTCGTGTCGAGCACGTCGAACGTGATGACCCAGATCCCTCCCGAAGAAGCGGCTTACGGAGCGATGAAGGCGGCCATGGTGAGCCTCACCGGCCAGCTCGCCGAGGCGGGCGGACCGGAGGGAGTGCGGGTGAACTGCGTGTCACCTGGACCCGTCTACTTCGAGGGCGGCATCTGGGACGAGATCAAGGCCGAGGACCCCGACATGTTCGGCTTCGTCGAGGGTCTGCCGGCGCTGGGCCGGATGGGCACGCCCGAGGAGATCGCCCGCACCGTCGCCTTCCTCGCCAGCCCGGCTGCGAGCTTCACCACCGGTGCCAACGTCCGGGTCGACGGCGGCATCGTCAAGACGGCGAACTTCTAGCTCAGCGTCCGAGGTAGCCGAGGCGATCCCAGCTGTTGTTCAACGCGGCCACGGGGTCGAAGTCGGAGTCGGTGGCCCACTCGGTGAGCGCGGCGCGCATGGTGCCGACGATCTGGGCTGCGGTGGACCGGGCCTCGAAGCCGGACATCGGCCCGCTCGACAGGTACTCGGCGAGCACGTCCTCGTAGTCGAGGTCGTCGCGCATGTCCTGGTCGCGGATCTCGGGGATCTCCATGAGGAGCGCGTACCGCTGCCTGACGTAGGCCTTCGAGTCGACCATTTCGGCGACCCCAGCGGTGATGACAGCGGCCGCGACCGCGGCGGATCCGGACTCGTCGGAGGCCTCCAGACCCTCGCGCACGTCCGCGACCTGGGTGTCGTGGTCCGGGAACGCTGCGGCCTCCTTGGTGGGGAAGTAGTGGAAGAAGGTGCGCCGGCTCACCGACGCGAGGTCGGCGATCTCGTCGATGGTGGTGGTCGCAAATCCCTGCTCGAGGAAGAGACGGATCGCGGCTTCGCCGAGCGCTCGGCGGGTGGCCCGCTTGTTTGCTTCCCGTCGCCCGAGCTCCTTCACCTCGTCGGGAGCGGGCACCGACCGGGTGGGCGCCGGAGGTGTGTCGTCGACGTCGATGTCGTCGTCCACGGTGGCCATCGGCTCAGTGTGGCACATGGTGTGCAGAAACCTGACCCGGTGAACTGTTGCACTTGACATATGTTTGCACTTCGTGCAGAATTCGCCCCTGATGTCCGGACCAGGTCCCGCCTCCGACGCCTCGACGCTCGACTTCGGCTTCTTCAGCTACGACTCGCGCCAGGACCTCTTCGACCGGTCCGCCGAGTACTGGAACCCGGCCAAGACGGAGTTCTGGGACGAGTCCGGGATCGATCTCGTGCTCGACCGTCGCGACGGCTATTTCATCTGGGACCTCGACGGTCGCCGCTTCATCGACCTGCATCTAAACGGCGGCGTCTTCAACCTCGGTCACCGCAATCCCGAAGTGATCGAGACCCTCGAAGCGGCGATGGAACGCTTCGACCTCGGCAACCACCACTTTCCGCCTCCGGCGGCGGCGAGGCGATCGACATCGCCCTCAAGTCGGCCCGCTGGGCCACCAAGCGGCGCAAGATCGTGTCGGTGGTCGGCGCCTACCACGGCCACACGGGTCTGGCGGTGGCCGCCGGGAACGAACGCTTCTCCGAGCCCTTCCTCGCCGACCGCCCCGACGAGTTCGTCACCGTGCCGTTCAACGACGCCGACGCCATGCGCCAGACCCTCGCCGGGGGCGACATCGCCGCGGTGATCATCGAGACCATCCCCGCCACCTACGGCTTCCGCATGCCCGCGCCCGGCTACCTGGCCGCGGTCAAGGCCGCCTGTGAGGAGTTCGGTTCGCTCTACATCGCCGACGAGGTCCAGACCGGCCTCATGCGCACCGGCGAGCTGTGGGCGGTCACCAAGCACGGCGTCGATCCCGACATCATCGTCACGG
>CAYFLT010000009.1:74610-74927 GCA_964344055.1 uncultured Candidatus Nemicrothrix sp. | reverse complement strand
CCCTCCCCGCGAGCGCCGCGCGCACCCGAACCGATGCCATCATCGTCACGGGCAAGGGGATCTGCGGTGGCATCTACCCGATCGCCGCCACCCTGCTCAACGAACGGGCCGCCGGCTGGCTCGACGTCGACGGCTTCTCGCACGTATCCACCATGGGCGGCGCCGAGCTCGGCGCGATCGTCGGGCTCAAGGTGCTCGAGATCACCCAGCGGCCCGAAGTCCGCTCCATGGTCGACCACATCGCCCGCCGGCTCGGCGACGGCGTCCGGGAGCTGGCGAAGATCCACGACGACTTCTTCGTGGAGATCCGCCAGGAC
>CAYFLT010000009.1:64533-74600 GCA_964344055.1 uncultured Candidatus Nemicrothrix sp. | reverse complement strand
GGTGGCCACCACGTGATGCGGGGCTGCTTCGAGAACGGCATCTGGGCGATCTTCGCGGCCCTCGACAATCCGGTGATGCAGTTCAAGCCGGGCCTGCTGCTCAGCCCGGAGCTGTGCGACGAGATCCTCGAGCGGCTCGATGCCGGCATCACGGCCGGCAAGGCAGCGGCCCGCGCCGACCGGGGAGGTCGATCGTGAGCAAGCCGATCGACTCCGCCGTGCGACGGGCATCGATGATGATGCGCCGGGCCCGCTGGGCGGTCAGCGAGTTCTCGACCTACGACCAGGCCGCCGTCGCCCGCATCGTCACCGCCGCCACCGACGCCGCCTTCGTGCGGGCCGAGGAACTCGCCCACGAGGAGTTCGCCGAGACCGGATTCGGGGTCACCGCCGACAAGGTCGTCAAGAACCAGATGGGCACCCGCGGCATCGTCGACTTCTACCTCGACGCCGACCTGGTCAGTCCCCGGATCGACGCCGAGTCCAAGATCGTGGAGATCCCCCAACCGGCCGGTGTGATCTTCGGGCTCACGCCGTCCACCCAGGCTGTCTCCACTGTCACCTTCAAGATCATCCTCGCCCTGATGACTCGCAACGCCGTGGTCCTCAGCCCCCATCCGGCTGCGAAGGGCGTGTGCGTTCACACCGCCCGGATCATGGCCGAGGCCGCCGAGGCCGCGGGTGCTCCCGACGGCGTCATCCAGGTCGTCGAAGAGCCGAGTGTGCCGCTCATCGAGGCGCTCATGAGCGACGAGAACACCGACGTCGTGGTGGCCACCGGTGGCGGCGCCGTGGTCCGGGCCGCCTACCGCTCGGGCAACCCCGCCATCGGCGTCGGGCCCGGAAACTGTCCGGTCCTCGTCGATCGCACGGCGGATGTCGAGCGAGCGGCCGCCCAGATCGTCGACAGTGTGGCGTTCGACCACGCGGTCCAGTGCACCGCCGAGTCCACCGTGGTGGCCGAGGAGGCGATCGCCGACCGTCTCCTCGCGGCGATGACCCGCGCCGGTGCCCACGTCTGCGACGAGGACGAGACCGAGCGGATCCGCCAGTACCTCTACCCGGATGGCGCCTACAACGCCGAGACCGTCGGCAAGAGTGCGGCCTGGGTGGCCGAGCGGGCCGGCGTGCGGGTGGCCCGCACCACCCGAGTGCTCGTCACGCCCTACCCGCTGGTGGTCCCCGAGGAAGTGCTCACCCACGAGAAGCTCTGCCCGGTGCTCGGGTTCACCCGAGTGGCCTCGGCCGACCGGGGGATCCGGACGGCCGTGTCCTTGCTGCGAGTCACGGGCGCGGGCCACTCCGCTGCCGTCCACTCCGCCGACCCCACCACGGTCGTGCGGCTCGCTGCCGCCGTTCCGGCCCTGCGGGTGTCGGTCAATGTCGGCAACTCCGCCGGTGCCGGCGGGTTCGACACCGCCCTCGCGCCGAGCATGACGATCGGCACCGGCTTCTACGGCAAGAGCTCGCTGGGGGAGAACCTCAGACCCGACCATCTGGTCACGTGGACCCGCGCCGCGTACGCGAACGATGCGGGCGACTTCCCCGACTTCTCGACGATCGATCCCTGGGAGCGCCGAGAGGCTCCCGCCGCGCCGGCGGCTCCGACCGGCAGCGAGGACGACCTGCGAGCCGAGATCCGCCGGCTCATCCTCGAAGAGATCCAGGACCTGGTGCGAGGCTGACGTGGGCGAACTCCGATCGAACATATTCATCGACCAGCTCCAGCCCCAGACCATGTGTCACCTCGCCACCTGGATCCGGGGTCGACCGCCCCGATCGGGGATGGCCGCTCAGGTCATCGAGGTGGCGCCGGGCCTCGACATCGAACCGCTCACCTCGATCGCCCTCAAGGACGCCGAGGTCGACGCCGGGATCCTGGTGGTCGAGCGCCAGTTCGGCTACCTCGAGATCCACGGACGCTCCGCCGATCAGGTGCGGGCCGCGTCCGGCGCCGTGCTCGACGCAATGGGTGCCAAGGAGACCGACGCCATGGCGCCGGAGGTGCTGGCCGCCCACGTGGTGGCCGGGATCGACCGCCAGCACGCCTTCCTCATCAACCGCAGCCGCAACGGCTCGATGGTTCTTCCCGGCGAGACCCTCTTCGTCATGGAGATGCGGCCCGCCGCCTACGCCATCCTCGCCGCCAACGAGGCCGAGAAGTCGGCCAACACCAAGCTGGTCGAGTGCCGGATGATGGGCGCCTCGGGCCGGCTGTACTTGTCCGGCTCCGAGCTCGATGTGCGCACCGCCGCCGACCACGCCGACCGCTCCCTGCGGAGCTTGGCATGAGCGAGCTGCCCATCCCTCGCGAGGAGCTCCGCGCGCTCGTGCGCGAGATGCTCCGCGAGGCGGTCGACAGTCGTGTACGCGAGGCCGCCGCACCCGCAACGCCCACCGCTGTGGCGACGCCGCCTCCGGCCGCGCCCGCTGTTGCCTCGGCACCTGTGTCGGCGCCGCCGCCCGATGGCATCCGCATCGCCAGCGGCGCCGTCACCGAATCCTCGATCATGGCCGCTGCCCGAGCGGGTGGCCGGCTGGTGGTCGGACCCAAGGTCGTCATCACTCCGCTGGCCCGGGACCGGGCCCGCGAGATCGGCGTCACCATCGAACGGGAGGAACCATGATCCAGGCAACCGTGATCGGGTCCATCTGGATGACCAAATGTGTGGACGGGCTGCCCAAGGGTGCCCTCCTCGAAGTGGAGAGCGACGACGGCGCCAAGTTCGTGGCCGTCGACGTCCTCCAATCGGCGGTGGGGGAACGAGTCCTCATCGCCACCGGATCGGGAGCGGCCGCCTGGCTCGGCATGGACCGCATGCCCCCGATCGACGCACTCATCATCGGATCAATCGATGACGACGGAAAGGAAGCATCATGACGATGTCCAACCAGGCAGTCGGCATTCTCGAAACCCGGGGCTACGCCCCGGCGCTGTCGGCCGCCGACGCCATGCTGAAGGCCGCGGCCGTGAAGGTCGTCGACACCAAGGAAACCGGATCGGGCCTCGTGGCCGTCGTGGTCCGTGGCGAAGTGGGCGCGGTGAAGGCCGCCACCGACGCCGGGGCCCAGCTGGCCGCCGAGATCGGTGAGCTGGTCTCGGTCCACGTCATCCCGCGGCCCCACGCCGACCTCGCGGCCGACTTCACCATCGAGGCGTAGCGGTCCGGTGACCGCCGCCGCAGCCACCGAAACCGAGCTACGCGTCTACCTGGAGCTGGCCGACATCCAGCCCCAGTTCGCGGCCTATCTCGGGTCGCCCACCCGCGCCCGGGGCTATCCGCCCTACGTCGGACAGCACGCGCTCATCGTCGAGGTGGCCCCCGGACTCGCCATCGAGCGGGTCAGCGACCTCGCCCTGCGATCCGTCCCCGACATCGAGGTGGGGTTGCTGATGGTGGAGCGCCAGTTCGGTGTGCTCGAGCTGCACTCCGGGAACCGAGAAGACATCGCGGCCGCGGGCCAGGCCATCCTCGACGGCATCGGTGCCAGTCCGACGGACCAGCTGACGCCGACCATCCTCTTCTCCGACGTGATCGAGGACATCACCGACCAGCACGCGGTGATCATCAACCGGTCCCGGGAAGCGTCGATGATCGTGCCGGGCCAGTCCCTGCTGGTCTACGAGATGACGCCGGCCCTGCTCGCCGGGGTGGTGGCCAACGAGGCCGAACGGGTGGCCCCCGACGTCACCCTGGTCGACGTCCGGATGATCGGCGCGGCCGGCCGCGTCTACATGGCCGGCACCACCGAGGCGGTGAGCGCAGCCCGCGACGCCATCACAGCGTGCCTGGTTGAGATCGTCGGCCGTGACGGCACCGCGTCCGTGTGAGAATCGAACCAGCGTGAGAATCGAATGAGCGTGAGAGTCGAACAATCCCCGAAAGGACAGGCGTCGTGAGCGACGAGATGCACAGCCCCCTGGCCCCCAGCCCGGCCGACCACCAGCTGATGCTGCCGGTGCAGACCTTCTTCCGGGCCCCGATGGCCGAGGACATCAGCACGCTCGACGTCGACGTGGCGATGCTCGGCATCCCCTACGACGCCGGCACCGGTTTCCCCTACACCCGCAGCGGCTCGTCGGCCGGTGCGTCGACGGTGCGGGGCCAGCCGGTGTTCTTCTACGAGGGCGGCTACTTCGAGAGCCCGCCGCCCCTCGGCACCCGCTGTGCCGGCTGGTACGACATCGAAGAGGAGAAGACCTACCTCGAAGGTGTCACCATGGCCGACGTCGGCGACATCGCCATCTCGGGCGGGTCCACCGTCGAGACGTTCAACACGATCACCTCGGTGGTCGACCAGCTCGTCGGCCGGACCAAGGTGGTGGCCGGTGTCGGTGGTGATCACTCGATCAGCATCGCGGTCGGTCGAGGTCTCGAGAGCCTGGGCCAGGTCGACCTCGTCCATTTCGATGCCCACGCCGACTTCACCGACGTCGTGAACGGTTCCCGGGTCACCCATGGCTCGAACGTGCGCCGTCTCTCGGAGATGCCGTGGATCCGCAACATCACCGCGATCGGGCTTCGCAACGTCACCAAGTCGAACCACGACGCCATGCGGGAGCGCGGCGTCAACATCATCACCGCCAAGCGGCTGGTCGAGGAGGGCCCCGAGGTCATCCGCGAGGTGATGCCGGAATCCGAGAACCTCTACGTCTCGATCGACACCGACGTCTTCGACGCCGGGCTCGTGCCCGCCACGACCCTTCCCGAACCGTTCGGCATCGCCTACCGGCCCCTTCGGGCCGCCCTCGAGGTGGTGGCGAGCATGGGCAACGTGCGGTGTTTCGACATCGTCGAGATGACCGGTCTGCAGGGAATCGCGTCGCCCCGCACCACCTCGTGGATCATGGCCCACTTCCTCTCGGCCATCTTCGAGAACCAGGGTTGATGGCCGGCGGGCTGCCGCGCACCAAGGAGGAGCTCGGTCCCGAGTTCTTCTCCGAGGTGCTCGGCGCGCCTGTCGCCGACATCACGATCGAGCCGCTGGGCCAGAGCTTCTTCGGTGAGGCGGTCCGGTGCCGACTCACCTACAAGGGTGACGGCGACGGTGATCGGCCGGGATCGGTCACCGTCAAGCTCCCCAGCCCCGATCCCGACGTGGCCGCGATTCTCTGGGCCGAGGGCGCCTACAAGGGCGAGGTCCGCTTCTACAACGAGTTGGCCGAGGACGCGCCGCTGAGGGTCCCGCGGGTGTGGCTGGCGCACTACGACTTCGACGATCGGGTCTTCATCGAGGTGATGGAAGACCTCTCGCCGCTGCGGCACATCAGCGACATCGACGGCTGTCCGGTCGACGATGCGGTCCGTGTGCTCGACGCCATGGCCGACTTCCACGCCCACTTCTGGAACGGTCGCGGGATCCCTGTCTGGGTGGAGCCGGAGATGGCGAACACGGGCTTCACCGACAATGTGATCGAAGGCGCCGGGCGGGCGGCGGACCGGCTTGTCGGCGTGGTACGGGGATCGCTGGTGGAGTGGACGAGGGGGTACGGCGAGATCTACCCGGCGCTGGTCGAACGGCTCGATCGTGATCCGGTCACGCTCACCCACGGCGACATTCGGGTGGAGAACGTCTTCTTCGACGCCGACGAGATCGTGGTGATCGACTGGGAGACGGTGCGCCGCCGGCGGGCAGTGGTCGACGTGGCCTACCTCATCGGGATGAGCGTGCGCGAGGAGGAACGGGCGGGCCGGATCGGCGAGCTGCTCGACCACTATCTCGACCGACTCGCCGCGAACGGTGTGAACGCCGGACATGTCGCGGTCATGCGAGGAAGCTTCCCCGACGCCCTCGCCGCCGGTTGGGCGATCGCCGTGCAGGTGGTGGCCCACACCGACCTCACCGCCGAGGGCGCCATGGAGGTCGTCACCGCGGCCGCCAACCGCTACGCCGCCGCCCTCGAAGAAGCCAAGATCATCTGAGGTCAAACGCTGGGGGACAGGCACCCGTTTGACCTTTGGTAGCTGCGGAGAGTGCCGCAGACCCGGAAGAAGCGACCGGGATCAGACCCCTTGATACAAAAGGGGACGGGACCCGGTGTCTCACTCCTGGGGACGGAGGTAGATCTTTCCGCACTCCTTGCCGAGACCGATCTCGAAGGCGTCTTGCGCCTGCGACATGGGGAACGTGTGGGTGACGAATCGGTCGATCCGGCGTTGGGTCTCGGTGTCGCCCATCATCCGGATGAGCCCGGACCGGTCGCGGAAGCGGACGTCGTGGGCACCCGTCCAGCTGATCGCCCGGTCCATGATGTCGTTGAGGATGCTCAGCGAGTACGGCTGGGAGCCGTTGTGGCCGAGTGAGACGACCGATCCGTACCGGCGAACCCCGGCGAAGCACCGATCGAGGTAGTACGGCGCACCCGAGCACTCGAACGCCACGTCGGCGCCACGCCGGTCGCCGGTCAGGGCGTGGAGCTGGTCGATCCAGTCGTCGTCGTCCGGGTCGATGACGGCGTGGACCCCGAGATCGCGGCAGATGTCCATGCGGGCCTCGTTGCGGCCGAGGACGACCACCGTCGCATTGCGGTACAGGGCATTGGCGATGGCGCCGAGACCGATGAAGCCGATGCCGCCGACCAACACCACGTCGCCGGCGGAGATCCCGACGGTCTCGGCGAGCGAGTAGGACGGGCCGAGCGTGCAGTTGCCGGCGGCCGCGTGGTGGAAGGACAGATCGTCGGGGAGCACCGTGATCATGTGCTCGGGTGCGATGCGATACCGGGCCATGGCGAAGCCGCCGGATGCCGAGCCGTTCACCCTCTCGATGCCGAGGAGGCCGGCAGTGACGTCCTGGGGCGCCATGCCGTCGTCGAATCCCTCGTACGGGATCCCGAGGCAGTGGGTGGGGGACAGCCCGGTGGTGCAGACGAAGCACTCCTGGCACGGGTTGCCCTGCCACACGATCACCCGCTCGCCCGCGGAGAAGCGGGAGCCGGGTCGGGTCTCGACGACTGTTCCGACGCCTTCGTGGCCCAGATGCTCGGGGCTGTCGTGCCATTCGAACTGGTGGTCGCGAAAGATCCGGGCCTCGTTGCACACCGGCGCGATGTCCATCTCCACCACGACGAAGCCCTCCACGATCGAGGGAAACGGCTTCTCCTTCAGTTCAGTCCGTTCGGGCTCGGGGATGGTGAGTACGACGTTGGCGTCCGGGGTGTTCAACTCGGCGCTCCTGAGCTAATCTGGGTCACAACCCACATTAAACAGGTACTGGCATCCCCAACGCAAGAAGGTCAGACTCTCGCCATGACTTCCGCCCTGATTCATCCGTTCACCCCGCCGCCCAAGGCCCACGGCGACTTCCTCAACATCGTCTCCGGTAAGGGTGCGGTGATCACCGACGACAAGGGCAACGACTACATCGACGGCATGTCGGCGCTGTGGTTCGCGAACCTCGGGTACGGCAACCAGGAAGTCATCGACGCCATCAGCAATCAGCTCCAGAAGATCCACGCCTACCACGTGTTCGACCCGTTCGCGAACGACCAGGCCGAGGAGCTGGCCGACCGGATCTCGGGCATCTCGCCGGTCGAGAACGGTCGGGTGTTCCTCGGCCAGAGCGGCTCCGAAGCAATCGACACGGCGCTCAAGATCGCCCGGGCCGCCCAGCAGCGGGCCGGGCATCCGGAGAAGCAGATCGTCATCTCCCGCACCGCCGGCTACCACGGCACCAACTACGGCGGCACCTCATCCCAGGGCATCCAGCCGAACCGGGAGGGCTTCGGCGACCTGCTGCAGCACCACATCGTCGTGCCCAACGACGACATCGAGCACATGGCGAAGGTCTTCGCCGAGAAGGGCGATCAGGTGGCGGCCGTCCTGTCCGAGCCGCTGCAGGGGGCCGGCGGTGTGATCCCGCCTCCGCCCGGGTACCTCGAGGGCATCCGACGCCTCTGCGACGAGCACGGTGCGTACATGATCTCCGATGAGGTGATCTGCGGCTACGGCCGGCTCGGTGAGTGGTTCGGTGCCGACTTCTATGGTGTCCGCCCCGACATGATCACCTTCGCCAAGGCGGTCAGCTCCGGCTACATGCCGTTGAGTGGCGTGATCGTCGGCCAGCGGGTTCGCGATCCGCTCGAGGCCGATGACGACTGGCTGCTGCGCCACGGCTACACCTACTCGGGCCACAATGCCGCCTGTGCGGCCGGGTTGGCGTGCATCAACATCACCGAGCGCGACGGCCTGCTCGATCGAGCGAAGCATCTCGGCAAGCGGCTGAGTGCCGGGCTGCAGACCCTGGTCGACGACGGCCTCTACGCCGGGCTCCGGGGCGACGGCTTCGTCTACGCCCTCCTCACTCGCGAGGACCAGACCCCGTACGGGGTGCGCGACGCAGCTCTGGGTGAGGGCGTGATCGTTCGTCCTCTCGCCGACTCGCTCGCGTTCTGCCCGCCGCTTGTCGCCACCGACGAACAGATCGATCGCCTGGTCGACGCCCTCGCTGCAGTCGCGTAGTGGGACAGGCGGGGCGGGGCCACCTGTCCCACTGAGACACGTGGCCCCGGCCCCGTTGTCTCGTTCTTCACCGTTTCCTCACCTTCGTCTGGTCATCTCGAGACCATGGGATCTCGTCGCGCAAGGTATGTCGCCACATCGGTGACCGCAGCGGTCACCGTCGGGACTGTCGTGTCCATGGCCGCGGCGGGGTCGGCCGACCATGAGGACGACACGGGTCGGGTCGCCGGAGCGCTCGCCAGCGCGGTCGGGGAGGTGGCCCTCGCGGAGATGACCGCGGCCGAACCCGTGGAGGCGCAGGTCGATGAACCGCTGGTTCGTGTCCCTCCGAGAGTGAGGGTCCGTGTCTCTTGACGTGCCTCCTGACGTTGTCGACCTGGTCTGGAGCGAGGCGCCGGCGATGGGCTCGACCGCCGCGATCGCCGCCAACGTCGACAGGGATCGAGTCGACCGGGCCTTGGCGCTGGTGGCGGACCTCGAAGCACGCTGGTCCCGATTCGTCGAGACCAGCGCAATCTCGATCATCAACCGAGCCCGGGGCCCGGTCGTGGTCGATCGACGAACCGCGGCACTCCTCGCCCTGACCCTCGAAGGTCGCACCGTCACCGACGGCTGGTTCGACCCGACGCTCGACGGCTCACCGTTCGTCGCTCACGAGACGACGGGTTTCGTCCACACCGACCCGGGCACCCGTCTCGATCTCGGTGCGGTCGCAAAAGGGCGGACTGCGGACCTGGTGACGGAGATACTCATTGGTGATGCCGGTGCCGCGACCGCCGTAGCGAGCATCGGCGGCGACGTCCGGGTCCGATCCACGGTGCCCGTCGAGATCGAGGTGAGCGGGCCGAGCGAAGCAAGGCCCGCGCTGCTCCGAGTGCAGGAGGCCGGCATTGCGATGTCCGGACCGACCGGGCGAGCAGATCACCTCATCGACCCGTCGCGCAGTCGCCCACCCCGGTCCGCCCGTGTCGCGCTCATCGTCGCCCGCACCGCGGCCGGCGCGGAGATGCTGGCCACCGCGGCGTCGATCGCACCGCTCGGCGACGCCGTCGACCTTCTGCGCCCTCTCGGTGTCGCCGCCTGGCTCGTCGAGGCCGACGGCACGCTCACCACCGTCGGTCGACCGGACGCCTTCCTCGCTGATGAGGGCTGGCTCGCCGACGCGGCAGCCCGAAGGTGGCGGAATGCCGGCTGAGCTCACCTGGTACATCACCCGGGCCTCGGGACTGGTGGCATGGGCCCTGTTGGCGGTGGCCGTCCTGTGGGGACTCCTGCTGTCGAGCCGGGTGCTCGAGCGACGGCCGTCGCCCGCCTGGCTGCTCGACCTCCATCGTCACCTGGGCTGGCTGACCGTGACACTCACCGCGGTCCACGTCGTCGCGCTCTACCTGGACGACTTCGTCGACCTCACCGTGGGTGAGCTGCTGGTGCCGTTCGCTTCCGACTACGAGGACACCGGATCGGCGCTCGGCGTGTTGGCGCTCTGGCTCCTCGCCGTCGTCCAGACCACCTCGTGGCTACGGGGACGGATTCCGCTGCGCAGTTGGCGGGCGCTGCACGCGCTCAGCGCACCACTGCTCGTTCTCGCCACCGCCCACGGGCTGA
>CAYFLT010000009.1:17451-64523 GCA_964344055.1 uncultured Candidatus Nemicrothrix sp. | reverse complement strand
GCACCGACCTCGGCAACCCAGTTGTGACGATCGCCGGCCTGGTGCTCGCCGCCGAGGTGGTGCTCGTCCTGGCGCTGCGCCTGGTCTGGGGCCGCCGGTCGGCCCTTCCGAGCGCCCTCGCACCAGAGTAGGCTGGCGCCCGCAACTGAAGAACCGGGGAGCTCGGGGCAGCCGGGCTGAGAGGTCGACCATCCGCGTCGGCGACCCGTCGGAACCTGATCTGGGTAATGCCAGCGGAGGAAGCCATGCGCCACGCCCACCGAATCATCATCCTCGCCCTGCTCTTCGCGCTCGTGAGCGCATCCTGCGGCGACGACGCCACGGAGCCCGCCGACTCCGACCCGGCGCCCGACGGCGAGGACACGGCCGCCGTCGACATCGAAGGGCAGACCATCACGGTCATGACCCACGACAGCTTCGCCATCTCCGACGCCACGCTCGAGGCCTTCACGACCGACACCGGCGTGACCGTCCAGCTCCTGTCGTCGGGTGACACCGGCCAGATGATCAGCGAAGCCATCCTCACCGCCGGCAATCCGCTCGCGGATGTGATGTTCGGCGTCGACAACACCTTCCTGCAACGGGCCCTCGACGCTGATCTGTTCGAGCCGTACACCTCGGTCAACGCCGACGACATCATCGATGGCCTCGACCTCGACCCGGCGGGCCGCGTCACCCCGATCGACTTCGGCGACGTGTGCGTCAACTACTGGATCGACGCACTCCCGGCCGCGGCTCCGACCAGCCTCGAGGAGCTCACCGACCCGGCCTACGCCGACCATCTCGTCGTCCAGAGCCCCGAGACCTCCTCGCCCGGCCTCGCCTTCCTGCTCGCGACCATCGCCGGCACAGACGACTGGGAGCAGTACTGGACCGATCTGGTCGACAACGGCGTGACGGTCACTGCCGGCTGGGAGGATGCGTACTACGGCGAGTTCGTGGCCGGTGGCGGCGAGCGCTCCCTCGTGGTGTCCTACGCGTCGAGCCCACCTGCCGAGGTGATCTTCGCGGCCGAACCGATCGACACCCCGCCCACCGGTGTGCTGCTCGACTCCTGCTTCCGTCAGATCGAGTTCGCGGGGATCCTCAGCGGCACCGAGAAGACGGCCGCGGCCGGCGCGTTCATCGACTTCATGCTCACCCCCGTCTTCCAGAACGACGTGCCGCTCAGCATGTTCGTGTTCCCCGCAACCGAATCTGCCACCCTGCCGCCCGAGTTCGTGGAACATGCTCAGCTCGCTGACGATCCCCACATGCTCGACCCGGCCGAGATCGAGGCCAACCGGGACGAATGGGTCGACCGCTGGGTCGAGATCGTCTTGGGCTGATGCGCCGCCTCGCCGGATCGCTCGCGGGATGGGTGGCACTCGCTGTCCCCGCAGCGTTCCTTGCGGTGTTCTTCCTGTATCCGGTCGCCTCGATTCTCGCTCGTGGACTCGGAGGCGAGGGCTGGGACGCACTCGGCGAGCTCGCCACCTCGGCCCGACAACGTGAGGTCGTCTGGTTCACCTTCTGGCAGGCCGCGGTGTCGACCCTGCTCACGCTCGTGGTCGGGCTCCCAGCCGCCGGAGTCCTGGCCAGGCTGAACCAGCGCCAGCAGCGGTTCTTGCGGGCCATCGTGACCGTGCCGTTCGTTCTCCCGACGGTCGTCGTCGCCGGCGCCTTCGAGGGCGTGTTCGATCGATTCGGACTCGACGGTGGTGACATGCGCCTCCGGCACACCGTGTGGGCGATCCTGCTCGCCCACGTGTTCTTCAACTACGCGGTGGTGGTCCGTACGGTGGGTGCCTTCTGGGCCGGGCTCGACGGCCGGTTGGAGGACCAGGCCCGGCTGCTCGGCGCCGGCCGGCTCCGCACGTGGTGGGAGGTCACCCTCCCGCGCCTTCGCCCGGCGATCAGCGCGGCCGCCGCCATCGTCTTCCTGTTCTCGTTCACCTCTTTCGGTGTCGTCCTCATCCTGGGCGGGCCTCGGCGGGCGACGATCGAGACCGAGATCTACCGCTATGCCGTCACCCGGTCCGATCTCACGACTGCCGCGGCGCTGGCGCTCGTCCAACTGGTGGCCGTGGTCGCCCTCGTGATCGTCGCCACCCGCCTCGAACGGCGCCGTGCCGTCACCGGTCGCCTGGTTCGGAGCCCGTCGGGCTCGACCCGCCGGCAGTGGGTGCTTCTGAACGGCGCCGTGATGGTGGCCTTGCTCGGCACGCCGATTGCGGTCCTGGTCGAACGATCGCTCGCAGTCGGCGACGGATATGGCTTCAACCACTACCGAGCCCTCGGCGAGCGGGTTCGCCAGCTGCCGGCCCCTGCGACGATCGCGATCTGGAACTCGCTGGTGTTCGCGGTGGTGGCGACGGCCATCGCCGTCCTCGTCGGCACCCTCGCGGCGTTGGTGGTGGTCCACGGCCGGCGCGGGATCGGGCGGGTGTTCGACCTCGGGCTCACGCTGCCGCTCGGAACGTCCGCGGTGACGATCGGGTTCGGCATCCTCATCGCGCTCGACGAGCCTCCGCTCGACCTGCGGACCTCGTGGTGGATCGTGCCCGTCGCCCACGCGCTGGTCGGCGTGCCGTTCGTGGTACGCACGATGGTGCCGGTCCTGCGGGGTATCGACCGACGGGTCAGAGAGGCTGCGTCGATGCTGGGGGCGTCGCCGCGAAGGGTTCGGCGCGAGATCGATCTCCCCATCGGCGGTCGCGGGCTGGTGGTGGGCGCAGCCTTCGCGTTCGCCGTCTCGCTCGGCGAGTTCGGCGCCACCTCCTTCATCCCACGCCGGCCCGAGAACCTCACCGCACCGGTCGCGATCTTCCGGCTCCTCGGCACCCCAGGCGAGTTGCTCCGCGGTCAGGCCATGGCGCTCGCGGTGGTGCTCATGGCGATGGTTGCCGCGTCGGTGCTGCTGATCGAGGCGTTCCGCGGCTCCACCGAGGGGGGTCTCTGATGCTCACCCTCGACGGTGTGACCGTCCGCTACGGATCGACGACCGCGGTCGACGACGTGTCGCTCGACGTCGAGGCTGACGAGACGGTGGTGCTGCTCGGGCCGAGTGGTTGCGGGAAGTCGACCCTCCTGCGGGCCGTCGCCGGGCTCGAACCGCTCGCGGCCGGGACCATGGTGCTTGACGGACGAAACCTGGCCGATGTGGCACCCCACGAGCGGGGGATCGGCCTCATGTTCCAGGATCACGCACTGTTTCCGCATCGCGATGTCGGCGACAACATCGCCTTCGGCCTCCGCATGCAGCGCGTCGAACCGGGGGATCGGGACCGGCGGGTGGGGGAGCTGCTCGATCTCGTGGGGCTGAGCGGCTTCGAACGCCGGGCGGTGGCCACCCTGTCGGGCGGGGAGGCTCAGCGGGTGGCGCTCGCCCGCTCGCTCGCGCCGTGGCCGCGAGTGCTCCTTCTCGACGAACCGTTGGGGTCGCTGGATCGCCGTCTGCGCGATCGGTTGGTCGACGAGCTGCCCGACCTCCTCCGGGCCGCGGGAACGGCCGCGATCCATGTCACCCACGATCACGACGAGGCGTTCGCGGTGGGGGATCGGCTGGCGGTGATGATCGACGGCGCGGTCCGGCGGGTGGGACCTCCCGACGACGTCTGGATCCGCCCCGTCGATCGGGTCGTGGCCCGCTTCCTCGGCCACACCAACATCATCGAAGACGGCGACGGGGCACGGATGATCCGCGCCGATGCGGCCACCGTGGACGAGTCGGGCGAGCTCACGGTCACCGTCGTCCGGGCCCGCTTCCGGGCCGGCACGTACGACACGGTGGTGACCACCGTCGACGGTGACGATCTCCGGTTCGTGCTCGGCGAGTGGCTCGAACCCGGCTCATCGGCAACGCTGCGGATCGATCCCGACAGGGTGAGCCGGCTCCACCGCTGATCAGTCGGCCCTCACGACCTCGGCACCGGCCGCCGGTCGACACACCCAGAGAGTCGCCTCCAGCCCGGTTGCCGCTCGGTACTTCGAACTGACGGTCGCCTCGAAGCCGTCCACCTCGGCGGTCTCGACCAGCGCGACCGCGCAGCCGGCGAACCCACCCCCGGTCATTCGAGCGCCGAGACAGCCGGTCGACGCGAGGGCGGCCTCGACGATTGCATCGAGTTCGGGACCCGATACCTCGTAGTCGTCGCGCAGGCTGACGTGGCTCTCCACCATGAGGCGTCCGACCCGGGCGGCGTCTCCGAGGTCGAGCGCGTCGGCCGCATCGAGTGTTCGCCGGTTTTCCGACACGACGTGACGGGCCCGCCGCATCTCGACCGAGCCGGCCTTCGCGAGGCTTTCGACACTGTCGATCTCTCGCAGGGAACCAACGCCGAGTAGTGCGGCGGCACGGGCGCACTCGCGCTGTCGATCCGCGTATTCGGAACCGACGAGCTCTCGCCGCGACCCGGTGTCCATCACCACCACGCTGCAGCCGGTCGGCACCGGGTGCGTCGTGAGCTCGAGTGAGCGACAGTCGATGAGGGTCGCGTGAGCATCGACCGCGGCGGCGGAGATGAGCTGGTCCATGATGCCGCTGGGGATTCCCACGATCTCGTTGTCGGCCCGCCGGCAGAGCCGGGCGACCGCGGTCGGCGCCCACTCGTTGTCGGTGAGTGCGAGTACGGCTCGCGCGGTGGCCACTTGGACTGCCGCGGATGACGACAGGCCCGCGCCGGTGGGTACGTCTGACGCGATCGTGGCCCGCCAGCCGTCGGTCACGATTCCAGCATCGGAAAGCAGCTGGACGACGGCTCGAAGATGGAGCGACCAGTCCGAGCCACCCTCAGCCGCTCTTGTCGCACTGAATCCGGTGACGCCGTACCCCTCCGAGCGCACCTCGATCCGTCTCGCAGTGTCGGTGGTCGACACCGCGACGACCGTGTCGAACGGCAGCGCCATCGGGAGCACGAAGCCGTCGTTGTAGTCGGTGTGTTCTCCGATCAGGTTCACCCGGCCCGGCGCCCGGACCACCAGGGTCGGCTCGCCCCAGTGTTCTCGGTGGGTGGCGATGGCTCGCCCGATCGCTCTCATGAGGTGCTCCGTCGATGCCGCGGGACGAGGTGCCGCCGGGATACTTTCGCGCCTCGGGAGCTCGCGAGGAGCCGGGACGGCTCGGGGAGGTCGAAGCGATGCCGGTGGTGGCGCTCGTCGGGGCCGGGAGCACGGTCTTCACCCGCAAGCTCGTCAACGACCTCTGCAGCTTCGACGACCTCCGTGACGAAGTCGAGTTCCGGCTGCACGACATCGACTCCGCTCGCCTCGCAACATCGGACCTCGTGTCCCGTCGCATCATCGAAGGGCACGGCGCAGCGGCGAACGTGACGTCGACGACGGAGCTTCCCCGGGCGCTCGACGGCGCGGACCACGTCGTCACCATGTTCCAGATCGGCGGCTTCGAACCCGCCACGCTCGTCGACTTCGACATCCCCGAGTCGTTCGGTCTGCAACAGACCATTGCCGACACCCTCGGGTTGGGTGGGATCATGCGAGGCCTGCGGACCGTTCCCGCCTTGCTCGAGGTCGCCGCCGAGATGCGCCGGAGCTGCCCGGACGCCATCCTGCTCAACTACGCCAACCCCATGGCCATCAACATGTGGGGGCTCGCCGAGCTGGCGAATGTGACCGCCTACGGCCTCTGTCACAGCATCCCGGCGACGGCTGCCGATCTGGCCCGGGATCTCGGGATCCCATACGACGACCTCGACTATGTCGCCGCCGGGATCAACCACATGGCGTTCTACCTCAGGCTCGAACACGAGGGTCGGGACCTCTATCCCGAACTGAAGACGCTCCATCGGCATCCGGCCGATGCGCCACTCCGCCGGCCCTGGGACCTGTCCGACGCGGTGCGGTACGAGATGCTCCGCCGACTCGGCTACTTCGTCGCGGAGTCGAGCGAACACTTCGCCGAGTACACGCCGTACTTCATCAAGCGGGACCGCCCGGACCTCATCGAGCGGTACCGGATCCCGATCCGTGAGTACGTACGGCGATGCCAGGTCCAGATCGCCGACTGGGACAGCATCCGATCTCGCCTCGAGGCACCTGACCAGACCGTGGCCGTTTCCAGAAGCCTCGAGTTCGCGCCACAGATCATCCATTCGATCGAAGCCGATCGACGGCGCACCGTCTACGTGAACGTCCCCAACCACGGTCTGATCGACAATCTCCCTCGCGGCTGCACCGTCGAAGTGCCGGCCACCGTCGACGCGAACGGAGTCATGCCGGCGGCGGTCGGGCCGTTGCCCGCCCACCTCGCCGCGCTCATCCGGACGAATGTCGGGGTGCAGGAGCTGACCGTCGAGGCGCTCAAGACCGGTCGACGAGCGCACGTCTACCACGCCGCCATGCTCGACCCGCACACCGCAGCGGAGCTCGATCTCGATCAGATCTGGCATGTGGTGGACGCGCTGCTCGATGCGCACGGCGACTACATCCCCGAGCCACTCAGGTCCAACGAAGGCGATTGAGTGAGGGCCGTCAGCCGTCCCGGCGCATCGGGACGTGGGGGATTCCGTCCTCGACGAACTCCTCACCGTCCACCTCGAAGCCGTGATCGAGGTACCAACCCACCAAGTAGGTCTGGGCGTCGAGCACCCACGGAGCGTCGGAGGTCTCGATCACGTGATGGACCAGTGCCGCGGCGAGACCACCCGAGCGCGCGTCCATGCGGGTGACGACCCGGCCGATTCGCTGCGCCTCGCCGTCGTCGAGCACCCGGACGTAGGCCCGCACGCCGAGGTCGTCCTCGATCCAGATGTGGCGGGTGCCGTCCTCGGTATCGCGCCCGTCGAGCTCGGGATACGGGCACTCCTGTTCGACCACGAAGACGTCGACGCGGAGCCGCAGGATGTCGTGTAGCTGCTGGGTCGACAGCTTGGCGAACCGACGGTCGAGGATCTTCATCGGGCCGAATGTAGTGGGACGGCCGGGCCCGCCCGGTGAGTGGTGGTGAGGGAGTGTCTTGGAGGCGGCCACACCGGCGGCGATACCATCCCGGCGTGGATCCACAAGACAAGAAACTCGCGCTCCGGGCCATCAACTACGGCCTCCATGTCCTCACCGCCACCGACGGCACCGACTACGCCGCCGGGGGCACGAACTGGCTGTCACAGGCCAGCTTCGATCCGCCGCTCGTGATGGCTGGGGTGAAGGCGGACTCGGGCGCCGCGTCGATCATCGGGCGTACGGGCGAGTTCGCCGTCAACGTGCTCGCCGCCGACCAGCTCGACATCGGCAAAGCGTTCTTCCGCTCGACCGAGGTCGACGGGTCCACCATCAACGGACAGGAGTTCGAGCCGGCCCCGGTCACCGGATCACCACTCATCACGGCCACGCCGTACTGGTTCGAGTGCCGGGTCACCGACACTGTCGATCGCGGCGACCACACGGTCTTCGTCGCCGAGGTGATCAACGCAGGGGTGCGCGACGCCGAGTCCACGCCTCTCGTGCTGCGCGACACCGGCATGAACTACGGCGGATGAACGTGGCCGTCGCGACGAACGGATCGGTCGAGCTCTACTACGAGACCTTCGGTCCAGCCGAGGACCCGGTCATCATCCTGCTGCCCGGCATGGGCAACCAGCTCCTCGTGTACCCCGAGGACTTCTGCGAGGCGCTTGTCGACCGCGGGTTCCACGTCATCCGGATGGACAACCGCGACACCGGCCTGTCGTCGGCGACCGACGATGTCGAGTACACGCTCGAGGACATGTCCGACGATGCCATCGCCGTGCTCGATGCGGCAGGGGTCGACACCGCGGTGGTGCTCGGGCTGTCGCTTGGGGGGATGATCGCCCAGGTCACCGCCATCCGGCACCCGGAGCGGGTGCGGGCGCTCGTGTCACTGGCGTCGGCCAGTGAACCCCGGGCGCTCGACGACGTGGCGCCCGAGGTGGTCGAGGCGCTGCTGCTGCCGCCCGCAGGCACGCCGGAGGAGCAGGTGGAGTCGGACCTGCGCGTTCGGCCGCTCTGGTCCAACCCCGAGTGGTTCGACGAAGACCAGATGCGGGCCTATTTCACCGCGCTGTACGACCGGGCGTGGGTTCCCGGCGGCGGCCTGCGGCAGTACGCGGCGGTTGGCCGGAGCGGCAGTCGCGTCGAGGCACTGGCCCAGCTCGACGTCCCTGCGCTCGTGGTGCACGGCGAGAACGACTCGCTCATTCCGATCGCGGCAGGCCGCCGCACCGCCGAGCTGATCCCTGGAGCGGAGTTCCTCGAGATCCCGGGCATGTCCCACGACTTCGTGTACCAGATGTGGCCGGCCCTGATCGAGGCCGTCACCGCCCTCACTGCCCGCACCTTCGACTGAGGCGTGACGGGGGTCCGACCCCCGTCGCACCTCCATTCCCCTCGCATCGGGGACCGGCGCTACCCTCCGGTGTCCGTCGAGACCGAGGAGCATCCCCCGAATGGGTCCACTGAGTGGTGTCCGAATCATCGAGCTGGCCGGCATCGGGCCCGGCCCCTTCTGCGCCATGATGCTGGCCGACATGGGCGCCGACGTGATCCGCGTCGACCGGGCCGGCGCGGTGCGAGGCGGTGATCCCAACGTGCCACCGGCGAACGTCATGGATCGTGGCCGGCGTTCGATCGGCGTCGACTTGAAGTCACCGGAGGGCGTCGAGATGGTCATGCGCCTCGTCGAGACCGCCGACGGTCTCATCGAAGGATTCCGCCCCGGCGTCACCGAACGGCTCGGAGTCGGCCCCGACGACTGCCTCGCCCGCAACCCGCGGCTCGCCTACGGACGGATGACCGGATGGGGGCAGGACGGTCCCTATGCCCACACCGCCGGTCACGACATCAACTACATCTCGCTCGCCGGCGCGCTCGATGCGTTCGGCCGTAAGGGTGAGGCGCCGGTGCCGCCGATCAACATGGTCGGCGACTTCGGCGGCGGCGGCATGTACCTCGCCTTCGGCATGGTGTGCGCCATCCTCGAAGCCCGCTCGTCCGGGCAGGGGCAGGTCGTCGACGCCGCGATGGTCGACGGCGCAGCCTCGCTCATGACCTTCATCCACGGCTTCCGAGCGATGGGCATCTGGAACCTCGAGCGCGGCACCAACATGCTTGACACCGGCGCCCACTTCTACGACGTCTACGAGACCAGTGACGGCAAGTACGTCTCGATCGGCTCGATCGAGCCCCAGTTCTACGCCGAGCTGCGCGAGAAGCTCGGACTCGACGACGCCAAGTGGGATCAGCAGATGAGTCGAGCGGACTGGCCCGCGTTCAAGGAGGAGATCGCGGCGATCTTCAAGACGAGGACCCGCGACGAATGGTGCGAACTCATCGAAGGGTCCGACGTCTGCTTCGCGCCCGTGCTCAACGTCGACGAAGCGCGGGAGCACCCCCACAACGTCGCCCGTGGCACGTTCGTCGAGGTCGCGGGCATCAAGCAGCCCGGCCCGGCTCCCCGCTTCAGCCGCACCGAGGCCACCATCGAGCGGCCGCCGTCCCACGCCGGCCAACACACCGACGAGATCCTCGCCGACCTCGGCTGCGGCACCGACGAGATCACCGCACTGCGCGAATCGGGAGCGGTCGCCTGAGATGGCCACGGCCGTCTTCTTCCACGCCCACCCCGACGACGAGGCCATCGCCACCGCTGGAGTCATGATCGAAGGGGCCGACCTCGGCCACCGGATCGTGCTGGTGTGCGCCACCGACGGAGCGGTCGGAGAAGCCGACGACGAGCACATCCCCGACGGCTCCTCTCTGGCCGACGTGCGTGCGGCCGAGCTCGTCGATGCGGCGAGAATCATCGGCTGTGACCGGGTCGAATTCCTCGGCTACCGCGATTCCGGGATGGTCGACACCAACACGAACCACCACCCCGAGGCGTTCTGGCAGGCCAACGTCGAGGAAGCCGCTACACGTCTCGCGTCGATCCTCGCCGAGGAGTCCGCCGACATCCTCACTGTGTACGACGAGATCGGGAACTATGGCCACCCCGACCACATCCAGGTCCACCGGGTGGGGGTCCGGGCCGCCGAGATCGCAGGAGTGGCCGAGGTCTACGAGGCCACGATGAACCGCGACGCGATGCAGGCGCTGGCCGACGACCCCGCGTTCGAGGAGATGGGCCTCGACGAGGAAGAAGTCGAGCGTGAGCGTGAGGAGATCCGCGACACCGAGATGGGCACGCCTGCTGCGCTCATCACCCACGCGGTCGACGTCACCCCGGTCATCGACCGCAAGCGGGCGGCCATGGCCGCCCACAAGAGCCAGATCACCCCCGAGTCGTTCTTTCTCCAACTTCCCGACGAAGCCTTCGCCAAGGCCTTCGGCACGGAGTGGTTCATCCACCGGGGCGCCGGCCGGGCCGGCGAACCCTACGAGACCGAGTTCTACGCGGGGTTCGCCGCGGACTGACACACCGGAGACGGGCCCGCTTTCTCACATGTCGATGGCTTCGGCCACCTCGACGGTCCCGTTGCCGGCGAGCACCGGGCAACCTCTGGCCAACGCCACTGCGGCGTCGAGCGAGTCGGCCTGGATCAGGCTGTAGCCCGTGAGCGGGTTGGTACCGCCGCCGTCGACCACCGAGCCGTCGGGGTTGATGGTCCTGGTCGCACTGATCGGGTTGCCACCGTCGACGACAGCGACGCCCATCCCCGTGAACCAGTTCTCCCAGGCGCTCATGAGCTCAGCCATGGCCTCCTCGGTCTCGGGCATGCCGTCGCCGCCGTGGTAGGCCAGTACGTACTTGGTCATCGTTCGAGTCTCCCTCGTGGTTGCTTGTCGTCAGGACGACGAACGGGACGGGTTGGAATCGACAACGGAAACGAGAAAATGTCGCGATGAGCTCCGTCATCAAGATCAACGCCATCACCGTCCCCGGCGACCTCGGTGACGAGGTCGCCAAACGCTTCGCAGCCCGCGCCGGCGCGGTCGACGGGATGGACGGATTCGAGGGGTTCGAGCTGCTGCGGCCGACCGACGAGCGGGAGACCTGGCTCGTCGTCACCCGCTGGCGCGACGAGGAGTCGTTCACCGCCTGGACCCAGTCCCAGCAGTTCCGCGACGGGCACCGGGAGGCGCTGGCGACCGGTGACGAGGCACCGGCACCGCTGCCCATCACCGCCGAGCTCTGGACCTACGAGGTCGAAGTGGCGCGCGAGGGCTCGTGAGCCCCACGGCGCGACGCCACACGGCCACCATCCGCCCATGATCCGCGACCTCCACCAGGTCAACGCCTGGTTCTTCATCGCACTGAACGGGCTGGCCGGCGTCTGGGCGCTGGGCGCACATCAATGGGAGCAGCTCCGCCAACGGGCCGGCTGGTTCCTGGTCATCGCCGCCGAGGTCACCGTCCTCATCCAGGTCTTCCTCGGCGTCGCCATCGTGATGCGCGAGGACATCCAGAACGACCAGCACATGCTGTACGGCTTCGCTGCGTTCGCGAGCGTCGGGCTGATCTTCGCCTACCGCAACGAGATGCGCGACCGACCGTACCTGCTCTACGGGCTCGGCAGCCTTTGGTTGATGGGCCTCGGGATCCGCAGCGTCTTTCTCGGCTGATCTCCGATGCGGGTCGGCAGAAGTCGGGACCCCGAGGCCGGCTCAGCTCACTCGACGCCGCAGTCGATCATGATCCCGATGAGGGCGAAGCCCTCCTCGTCGGTCGGCTCCCCGTCCGTCTCACTGATCTCGCGGAGCCGGTCTTCACCCATCTCGTCGACCATCCCGTCCACCACACACTGGGCGGTCTCGCGATCGATCTCGAGCTCTTCTTCCATGTTGTCGACGAGATCATCGAGTGATCTGCCGCCTCCCCCGTCGTCACCGCACGCTCCAAGCAGCAAAGCTGCCGCGATCATCGCGATGAATCCACGTGAGATTCTCTCCATTTGCCCACTCCCTATGGTTCACAGCCGACCGCGCCCACCGCGGCCTGAAGATCCACGACAATAGGTCAGATCTCACTGACAGTGCTCGGTCTGCGACGACTGGCCACGCGGTGTGAAGTTGCGACCAGACATCGCGCAGCTCATGCGGGTTCCTCGGCCCGAGGGCCTCGTCACATTCTCCCGGGTTCCTCGGCCCGAGGGCCTCGTCACATGGCGTTGGTGATGCCGAGTGTGGCGTAACCCTGCTTCTCGTAGTTCTCGCGGAACATGTCGCGCAGGCGGGTGGCCGCCTCGTCGTAGGCATCGGGATCCTCCCACGTGTCGCGTGGGTTGAGGATCTCGTTGTCGACCTCCGGGCAGCTGGTCGGCATCTTCAGACCGAGGATCGGGTGCTTCTCCAGCTCCACCGAATCCAGATCGCCGTTGAGGGCACCGTTGAGCAGGGCCCGCGTCGCCTTCAACGACATGCGCTCGCCCTTGCCATATGGGCCGCCACTCCAACCCGTGTTGAGCAGGATGCAGCGGGTCTTGTTCTCCGCCATCCGCCTCGCCAACAGCTCCGCATACACCGATGCCTTCTGGGACATGAAGGGTGCGCCGAAGCAGGACGAGAAGCTCGGCTCCGGCTCGGTCACGCCGACCTCTGTTCCCGCCAGCCTCGACGTGAAGCCCATCACGAAGTGATACATCGTCTCCTCCTCGTCGAGGACGGAGACCGGAGGCAGCACGCCGAATGCGTCGGCGGTGAGCAGGACGATCGTGTCGGGGTGCGGGCCGCGGGCACCCTCGGCCACGACCGGGTTGGTGCTCAGCGGGTAGGCGAAGCGGGTGTTCTCGGTGATCGAACCGTCGGTGAGATCGAACTCCTGAGGATCGGTGTCCTCGATCGCCTTGCCGGGCAGGGGCGGCACGTTCTCGATGAGCGTGCCCTTCATCGACATGGCCGCGGCGATGACCGGCTCGGCCTTCTTGTCGAGATCGATCAGCTTGGCGTAGCAGCCGTCCTCGAGGTTGGCGATACCCGCGTCGGTCCAGACGTGCTCGTCGTCGCCGATGAGCTCACGGTCGGGATCGGCCGACAGCGTGGTCTTGCCGGTACCGGAAAGGCCGAAGAGGATCGCGGACGTGCCGTCGGCGCCGACGTTGGCCGAGCAGTGCATCGACAGCTGCCCCTTCTCGGGCAGTACGAAGTTCATGATGGTGAACATCGTCTTCTTGTTGACGCCGCAGTAGTCGGCCTTCCCGAGCACGAGGCCGACCCGGTTCTCGATGTCGACGATCACGGCGCGCTTGGAGCGGGTACCGTCTCGGTCGGGGTCGCACTCGAAGGACGGAACGTTGATGAGCGTCCAGCCGTGCTCGGCCCGGTCGCTGTCGTCTCGGACGTCCTGCGGGAACATGATGTTGCAGAAGTACGCATGGGTGGCGTACTCGCCGACGAACCGGTACGGCTCGGCGAACTCGGGGTCCCAGCCGCAGAACACGTCGGTCACGTAGAGGTGCCGCTTGCGTTCGTTGAGATGGGCGATGACCCGAGGGAGCAGGTCGTCGAACTTCGCGGCGTCGAACTTCGAGAACCCGTTCTTCCACCAGACCCGATCGGTGGTCGCGGGACGGTCGACGCAGAAGGTGTCCTGGACCGGACGGCCGGTACACGTCGGATCCGAGAAGTACACGAGTGGCCCGTCGACACCGAGGGCGGTCGGGAACGCCTTCTGCGCATCGGAGGGTCCGTCGGGTTCGACCTGGCCACGATCGTTGGCGATGGCCTGATGGAAGAGTTCGTCCTGACCGAGTCCGTGGCGGAGTTCGACTCCGGTGAGGCCGAAGGCCTCCTCGAGCTGACTGGCAGCTTCGGCGGCGGTGCTCATTTGGGGTTCTCCCCGCGTTGCGGTCGTCTCGCGGATCGGCAGCAGCGACCGTGACGTGAGCCGCCCCCGATTCATCGACCCTAGTTTGCGGCCATCGGACCGAGGCGGTCTCGGTTCACGAATCCTCGTGATACGGCGTATCGTTCCTAGAGATGACGGGAGGTCGTCTCGTGGGTGTCACTGCCTACATTCTCATCCAGGCCGAAGTCGGAACCGCAGCCGAGGTGGCGCGAGCCGCCGGTGACCTCGAATCGGTCATCACGGCCGAGGTGGCCGTTGGCCCCTACGACGTGATCGCGCGCGCCCAGGCCGACACGATGGACGAGCTCGGCTCGGTCGTCGTCAATGCCGTCGGCAACATCACCGGAGTAGAGCGAACCCTCCTCTGCCCGATCGTCAACCTCTAGCCCTCCCCGGCTTTTTCTGGACGTCAGCGCGCGTTCCCCGCGCGTGAGCGTCCACAGAACCTCGGATCGAACTTTTCTGGACGTCAGCGCGCGCTGGGCGCGCGTATCCGTCCAGAGAACTTTGAGGGCTGGATCGTCAACTGTCGGCGAGTGAGTCCCAGGCGGCGAGCAGGGCGTCAGGATCCTGTCGAGTCTGCATGTCGAGGTTCAGGACCGACTCGTCGCTGAACACCACATAGACCTCACCGGGGTCGACCGGCAGCTTCTTGTAGAGCACGTCGGCGATCTCGTCGTGGGAGAACTCGGCGACGAGATCCTTCGGCTTGCCCAGGAGGTTCGCGGTGTGCACCGTCATCCGCTGGTTCGTCAGTGTGACATAGACGTTCTGCGTCGGTACTCGGTCGACGAGGGGGTCGTCGATCGACGCGTTGTGGGCCGCCACGGCCTTGCCGGACTTGTCCCATTCGCTGAGGTGGGTGCGCTCTGGCCTGACGAAGTGCCCTTCGGCCGCAGTGGTGACCGCCCGCGCCTTCGAGCCCGGAGGCTGGCCCACGATCGACTTCAGATACTCCTCGCCCTCGCGTAGATCGGACGCACGGTGCTTCTTGACTCGCCAGGTGAGATCCGCCATGTCGCGACCGTAGCTCTCGTGATTCTCGCTGTCGCTCGACGACGAGGCCGGCGGTGTCCAACTCCAGCGAAACGGGCTCAGTCGAAGACAGATCCTCACGCTCGTCGATCACGGCATTCTGCACCGAGTCCACCCGGGCGTGTTCGCGATCCTCGGGTCGTCGCCGACGTGGGAGCAACAGCTGCTCGCTGCTTGCTGGTCAACTCTTCCAGCGGCTGTTGCGAGTCACCGTTCTGCCCTGAGGCTCTGGGGTCTTCGATCAGTCGACGAGGAAGTCGAGATCACGGTGCGCCTGTCTCGGCGGCCGCGGCTCGATGGAGTGATCGTTCATCGCTCGGTGGACCTGGAGCCGTGTGACCGAACCTGGGTCGGGGGGATTCCCGTCACGAGTCCTGTGCGCTCGCTCTGTGATGCTGGGTTGGTGTTCCCGGCCAGCGAGGTCGGCCGGATGATCCGACATGCGGTCGCCACCGGTCTGATCACGGTGCCCGCGTTGGTGCAGTTCCGCGAACGGGTCGGACGGCAAGGACGCAACGGTGTTGGTGCAGTCGACGAGGCTCTCGAAGTCCTGCCGGAGAGCGCGGCGGAGGCGGAGTCGGGCCCCGAAGTCGCCATCCTCGAGATCTGCCGAGCACGTCGGCTACCGATGCCGGCCGTGCAGCTCCCGATCGTGGCGCAAGGGAGGCAATACCGCTTGGATCTCGCGTACCCGACGGAGAAGATCGCGATCGAATATGACGGTTTCGCAGCCCACACGGCACCCGAACAGTTCGCCCGAGACCGACAGCGCCAGAACACGTTGGTACTCGACGGCTGGCTGGTGCTTCGGTTTACCAAGGAAGACCTTCGCGTCCCCGGCGATGTGGCGGGAAAAATCCGCCAAGCCCTCGATTCTGTGGACGTGAGCGCGCGGTAGGCGCGCGCTGGCGTCCAGAAAACCCCTAGACGTCGGGGGTGTGCATGTCCACCTCGGAGCCGAGGCGGAGGGAGGTGGCGCGGCCCGTGTCGTCGAGGTCGAACTGGACCCGCTGGCCCTGCCGCAGCATGCGAAAGACCGAGCCATCGAGCGCACCATCGGCGAGGTCGATCTCGGTGAGGTCGGCTTCGTTGACCAGGACTCCGTCGCCGGAAGCCGGGTCGTAGCTCTTGATGACGCCCTGCATGGGCCCGAACCCTATCTCCACCGAGGTCACGCCGACGACGTCGGGCCGGTACCATCCGTCGCCGTGCCAGTGAATGTCCTCGATGCGGCGACCCTCCGGGCCGCGATCACCACGTTCCGCGACGCGCTGATCGACCACCGTGAGGCGATCAACAACCTCAACGTGTATCCGGTGCCAGATGGCGACACCGGCACGAACATGTCGCTGACGCTGGGATCGGTGGTCGATGAACTCGACGGAACCGACGACGACCTCGGATCGGTGTGCAAGGCGATCGCGCACGGCTCACTCATGGGTGCCCGCGGGAACAGCGGCGTGATCATGTCGCAGATCCTCCGGGGCTTCGTCGGCGTGATACAGGAACAGCCGGCCATCGACGGTGACCTGTTCGCGGGAGCACTCGCCGCGGCGGCCAAGGGCGCATACGGAGCAGTCGGCAACCCCGTCGAGGGCACGATCCTCACCGTCGTGCGCGAGTCGAGCGTGGCCGCGGTCGAAGCCGCCGCCGGTGATGCCGACCTCCTCGGAGTGCTCGAAGCGGCTCGCGCCGAGGGCGGCGCATCCCTGGAGCGCACGCCGACGTTGCTCCAGGTTCTCGCCGACGCAGGTGTCGTCGACGCCGGCGGGGCTGGATTCCTGCTGTTCCTCGACGCTCTCCTCCACGTCGTCGACGGCCGTGCCATGCCCGAGCCGACCGTATCCGCTCCTCCCGTCGAGCCGCTGCGCCCCGAAGGCGACGATCACGAGCCATCGATCGCCGATCTCCGCTACGAGGTGATGTTTCTCCTCGACGCGCCCGACGATTCCATCGACGGCTTCAAGTCCGCCTGGGCCGACGTCGGCGACTCGATCGTGGTGGTCGGCGGCGACGGCATCTTCAACTGCCACATCCACTGCGACGACATCGGCGCGGCCATCGAGTGTGGAATCGCCGTCGGCCGTCCCCACAAGATCCGGGTCACCGACCTTCTCGAAGAGCTCGAGGAGCAGGCGTGGGTGCGTGAGGCGCAGGGCCTGCCCGAGCCGGTCGGCGATCCGGTGCCTACCGCCGTCGTCGCCGTGGGTGTCGGAGCGGGCGTGGTCTCGATCCTGCGGTCCATGGGTGTCCACGCCGTGGTCACCGGTGGTCAGTCGATGAATCCGTCCACCGCCGATCTGGTCAGTGCGGTCGAAACGGTCCCGGCCCCCGAAGTGGTGATCCTGCCCAACAACAAGAACATCATTCCGGTGGCTGAGCAGGTCGACTCCCAGACGAGCCGCACCGTGCGGGTCGTGCCCACGCGGGGTATCGCCGAAGGCATCGCCAGCCTGATGGCCTACGACCCGCAGGCGTCCGCGGAGCGAAACGCCGCGGCCATGACCGAAACGGCCGCAACCGTGGTGGCGGGAGAGGTCACTCAAGCAGTGCGGGATTCGACCTCCGACGTCGGCCCCATCTCGGAAGGCGACTGGATCGGCATCGCCCGCTCCGGGATTGCCGCCGTGCAGACCACGATGGCCGACGCCGCCACCGCGCTCCTCGCGGCGATCCTGGGCGACGACCACGAACTGCTCACCGTCATCGCCGGCGAGGATGCCGACGACGATGCCACTGCGGCCATCTGTGAGTGGCTCGAGGCGAACCATCCCGACGTCGAGGTCGAGGTGCACGACGGCGGCCAACCGCTTTACCCGTACTACTTCGGGCTGGAGTAGGCCGACGTGCCGGTGGGCGACCCTCCGCTCACGTTCCGGGACCTCGACGCGCTGCCCGTACAGCGACTGCGGGGGGTGGGGGAGAAGAAGGGTGCGGCACTGGCCGCCCACGAGATCCACACCGTCCTCGATCTCCTACAGCACTACCCGCGGCGCTATCTCGACCGCACTCGCCAAGCGTCGATCGAAGAGCTCCTGCCGGGCGAGGAGGCGACGGTGCTCGGGGAAGTCCGGAAGGTCACGAGCCGGCCGTTGCGCGGCCGCCGCACGCTCACCAACGTGGTGCTCGGGGACGGTACCGGCACCCTCACGCTCGCCTTCTTCAACCAGGCGTGGCGGGCCAAGCAGCTCAAGGAGGGGATGAGCGTTCTGGTCCACGGCAAGGTCGACATGTACCGCGGGAGCCGTCAGATGACGAGTCCGGTGGTGGACCTCGTCGGTGACCGCACCGGCCGGATCGTCCCCGTCTACCCCCAGTCCGAGAAGGTGGGCCTGCTGACGTGGGACGTCGCCACCTTCGTCGAAGAAGCACTCGGCCGCGCCGGACCGCGCGGAATCGCCGACCCGGTGCCGGAGGCGGTACTCGACCGGTTCGATTTCGTCACTCGGGAGGCGGCGCTGAGGGGCATCCATGTTCCGGACTCGATGAACGAGATGAGCGAGTCGCGGCGCCGTCTCGTCTTCGACGAACTCCTCCGTGTGCAGCTCGAACTGGTTCGACGGAAACGTCGCATCGAGCGGGAGACGGCAGGGCTGGCGCACCAGGTACGGGGCGAGCTGATCGAACGCTTCCACGAGCGGCTGCCGTTCCCCCTCACCGGTGCCCAGCGACGGGCGATCGCCGAGATCGAGGCCGACCTGGAGATCCCCCGGCCGATGCACCGGCTCCTCCAGGGCGACGTGGGTTCGGGCAAGACCCTCGTGGCCGTCAACAGCCTTCTGGTCGCCGTCCAGGGCGGGTTCCAGGGCGCGCTCATGGCCCCCACCGAGGTGCTCGCGGAGCAGCATCACTACGGCGTGACCGAGATGCTCGGGGACCTGTCGGTGCCGGACCCGACCACATTGATGGGAGATCGACCCCTTCGGGTCGAGCTTCTGACCAACCGGGTGGGGGCGGCCGAGCGTCGGAAGATCCTCGCCGACCTCGTGCAGGGCCGGGTCGACATCGTGATCGGCACCCACGCGCTGATCCAGGAGAAGGTCGAATATCACTCCCTCGGTGTCGTGGTGATCGACGAGCAGCACCGCTTCGGGGTCGAGCAGCGGGCCGCATTGCGGGACAAGGGCGACGCCACCGCCGCCCCGGACGTCCTGGTGATGACGGCCACGCCGATCCCACGCACCGCGGCGATGACCGTCTATGGCGACCTCGACGTCAGCGTGCTCGACGAACTCCCGCCCGGTCGTACTCCGATCGAGACGATCTGGGCTCGCGGTGAGGAGGACGAGGCCACCGTGTGGCAGTCCGTGCGCGACGCGGTCGCCGACGGTCGTCAGGCGTACGTGGTGTGCCCGCTGATCGACGAGTCCGAAGCGCTCGACGTGCGATCGGCCGAGGACACGTTCACCGAGCTGAGCACCGGTGAGCTCGAGGGGTTGCGGCTGGGTCTCCTCCATGGACGGGTGACCCCGGCCGAAAAGGAGGCGACGATGAGCCTGTTCCGAAACGGCCGGCTCGACGTGTTGGTCGCCACCACGGTGATCGAGGTCGGAGTCGACGTACCCAACGCCACCGTGATGGTCGTGCTCGATGCCGACCGCTTCGGGATCGCCCAGCTCCACCAGCTCCGGGGTCGGGTCGGCCGCGGCACGCACGCGAGTCGGTGCTACATCGTCGGCGATCCGACCACAGGCGACGGCGAGGCCCGGCTCGAGGCGCTGGTGGCAACCACCGACGGGTTCGAGCTGGCGGAGGTCGATCTCGAACTCCGCGGCGAGGGCACGATCATGGGCGAGCGCCAGAAGGGCCGCAACGACCTGAAGCTCGCCAGCCTGCGGCGTGACAAGGAGTGGGTGGCCAAGGCCCGCGAGATCGCGTTCGAGATCATCGACGCCGACCCCGAGCTCGAACTCCATCGCGACCTCGCCGACGAACTCGAGATCGTCCTCGGCGACGACGACGCCGACTACCTCCTCAAGGACTGAATTGTCGCTGCGGACTGCGCCCGCGGAATTGTCGCTGCGGGCGGAGCCGCAGAATTGTCGCTGCGGGCGGAGCCGCAGAATTGTCGCTGCGGACGACGCCGCAGAACTGTCGCTGCGGACGACGCCGCAGAACCGCACTGGCCGGCTCGTCTGACCGGACCGACCCCGCCGGGGAAAGGGGGGGGGACAGGCACCCGTTTGACCCGCAGGTGGTTGGGGTCGGCTGGCTGGGGTCAAACGGGTGCCTGTCCCCCAGCGTTTGACCCGCAGGTGGTTGGGGTCGGCTGGCTGGGGTCAAACGGGTGCCTGTCCCCCAGCGTTTGACCTACTCGAGGTCGTCTTCGGTGAGTTCGACGTCCCAGCGGTCGAGGCAGTCGCGGCAGCGGAAGGCGACGATGTCGCCGGGTTCCCAGCCTTCGTCCGGTTCGTAGCTGATACGGCCACATTCTCCGCCGCAATCGACACATGTGATCGTTTCGGGGATGGCCACGGCGTGACCGTACCGTCTTTGCGCCACACTGGCGGGATGCGTGTTGTGGCCGGGACGGCCGGCGGCCGAAAGCTGGTGGTTCCCGAGGGGGAACGGACCCGCCCGACGAGCGATCGGGTCCGCGAAGCGATCTTCAACTCGTTGTTCTCGATGGATGCCATCGACGACGCTCGGGTTCTCGACCTCTTCGCCGGCTCGGGTGCGCTCGGCATCGAGGCGCTCAGCCGGGGGGCGGCACACGCCACGTTCGTGGAGCAGGACCGGGCCGCCCTCGACGCCATCCGCACCAACCTGTCGACGCTCGACTTCGCCGATCAGGCCACCGTCGTTTCGTCCGACGCGGCCGCACATCTCTCCGGTTCCGGCTCCTACGACCTCGTGCTGCTCGACCCGCCGTACGGCTTCGAGGCGTGGGATGACGTGCTGAGCGGCCTCCACGACGCCGTCGTCATCATCGAATCGGACCGCGAGATCGAGCTCCCTCCTGACTGGCGGACCCACCGAGTGAAGCACTACGGGAGTACCGTGGTGACGGTCGCCCACGCACCATCGACCACGGGGAGTCCCACACCGTGACGCGCGTCCTCTATCCCGGTTCTTTCGATCCCGTTCACAATGGGCACATCGAGATCATCGAGACGGCCTCGTCGCTGTTCGACGAGGTGGTCGTGGCAGCGATGCGCAATCCCCAGAAGGGAGGTGGCACCTTTGGCCTCGGGGATCGTGAGGACATGCTCAACGAGAGTGTCGCCCACCTCCCGAACGTGTCGGTCACGATGTTCTCCTCGCTGGTGGTGGACCTCGCCCAGGAGATCGGTGCCGACTTCATCATCAAGGGCCTGCGAGCGGTCTCGGACTTCGAGAACGAGCTCCAGATGGCTCAGATGAACAACGCCGTGTCCGGCGTCCACACCCTCTTCATCCCCTCCGCGTCCAAGAGCTCGTTCCTCGCCTCGAAGTTCATCCGGGAGATCGCCCAGTTCGGCGGCGACGTCTCCTCGATGGTGCCCGAGCCGGTGGCCCGGCGGATAAAGGAACACTTCGCGTGACCGACCCGGCCGCGGGGCCGCCGCCCGAGGGGGCTCCGCCGGAGTACCGCGCGCCTCAGGCCGAGTCGTTGTTGCGCCAGGCCATCGAGGTGGTCGAAGCCGCTCGACCGATGCCGCTGTCGGCGTCGTCGATGATCAACAAGGAAGAGCTCCTCGCAGTTCTCCAGGCCGCGGCCCAGGGCCTGCCCGAGGAGCTCCGAGCGGCGCGCTGGTTGTTGAAGGAGCGCGACGATTTCCTGGCGCGGGTGCAGCAGGAAGGCGATCAGATCATCGCCAAATCGCGGGCCCGTGCGGAGCAGATGGTGCAGCGCACCGAACTCGTGAAGGCCGCGGAGGATCGGGCCCGCCGGGTCGTGTCCGAGGCCGAGGACGAAGCCCGCCGCCTCAAGCTCGAGACCGAGGACTGGTGCGATCAGAAGCTCGGTGCGATGGAGATCGTGCTGGAACGCACGATGCGCACCGTTGCCTCCGGTCGTGCCCGACTCCAAGGGGCCGAGCGTGAGGATGTCGCCCCCACCGAAGACGCCGGGCCGCCGGACCCCGACGACTTCTTCGACCAGGACCAGGGGTGAGCGGCCCGGACCGGCTCGTCGTCGACCTCGTCGAGCTGCGCCGTCACACCGGCACCCGTCGCCCGGTCACCGCCCAACTCGTCCTCGCCGACACCCAGGTCGGGGAGATGTCGCTGGCCGACGGTCGCATCGATGTCGACCTGGTCGTCGAGGCGGCCACCGAAGGGGTGGTGGTGACCGGTCGCGTGTCGGGGACGTCGCGCAGTCCGTGTCGCCGCTGTCTCGAGGAGGTCGACCTTCCGTTGGTCGCCGAGGTGCACGAGATCTACGAGACGGATCCGACCGAGGGCGAGACGTGGCCGATCGAGGACGAGCGGATCGATCTCACGGCCATGCTGCGGGAGGCGGCGCTCCTGGCACTGCCGGTGTCGCCTCTGTGTAGTGACGACTGTGCCGGTCCGGAGCCGGATCGTTTCCCCACGGGGGCCGCGCTCGAGGACGCCGACGAGGACGAGAAACTGGATCCTGAACCGAAGCGAGATCCTCGCTGGGCGGTGCTCGACGAGCTGACGTTCGAAGAGTGAAACGAGCGCGTGGTCGCTAGCCTTCAGTGGTCGTGTCGGCCGTCGCCGACCCCGAAGATCGCCCATCCGGGTCTGGAATCAGCCGAACGGGCCCCCTCGAACAGGAACTGCGCAATGGCCGTCCCGAAGAAGAAGATGTCGAAGTCCAAGAGCCGGAGCCGCAAGGCGTCGGCGTGGCGGGTGGGCAGTACGGCGCGGAGCACCTGCCCTCGTTGCAGTGCGGCGAAGCGCCCCCACCGAGCGTGTGGCAACTGCGGCTGGTACGCCGGTCGTCAGGCCATCGAGGTCGACTGATCCTGTGTCCCGGCTCCGCCACCGTGGTGAGGGTCTGAACTGATGCTGCCCATCGCGGTCGATGCAATGGGTGGCGACAACGCGCCTGGCGAGATCGTCGCCGGCGCGCGGCGTGCCACCGAGGAACTCGGTGTCCCGGTCGTACTCGTCGGCCGTCCCGGCGAGATGGGCGACACCGGCGACCTGCCGATCATCGAGGCTTCCGAGGTCATCGCGATGGACGCCGAACCGGGCACCAGCGTGCGCCGGATGAAGGACTCCTCGCTCGTGCGGGCCGCAGAGGCGGTCCGCGACGGGAAAGCCTCGGCCATGGTGTCGGCGGGCAACACCGGAGCCACGATGGCCTCGGCCCTCCTGCGAATGGGACGAATCAAGGGCATCAACCGACCGGCCATCGCCACACCGATCCCCGTTCCCGGGAGCACGCCCACCACCCTTCTCGATGCCGGCGCGAACGCCGAGTGCCGTCCCGAGTGGTTGGTCGAGTTCGCCCGCATGGGAGCCGTCTACGCCCGGGACCGCTTCGGTATCGAGACCCCGAAGGTGGGTCTGCTCTCGATCGGCGAAGAGGCCGGCAAGGGGAGTCCGTTCGTCAAGGAGTCATTCGACGTCCTGCGTGATCCGGCCTGGGCAGCAGCCACCGGCTCTGAATGGATCGGCAATGTCGAGGGTCGCGACGTGATGACGCCCGAAGTCGACGTCATCGTCACCGACGGATTCACCGGCAACGTCACGCTCAAGACGCTCGAAGGGGCCATGAAGGCGCTCATCACCCGCCTTCTCGTGGCCATCGACACCGACGACGCGACCCGAGCGGCCGGCGCCACCCTCGGTCCGGCGCTCGATGAGATGGTCACCGAACTCCACCCCGACAGCGTGGGCGGCGCCTTGCTGCTGGGGGTGAAGGGTGTCTGCGTGATCTCCCACGGTTCGAGCTCGGCCGGAGCGATGGTGAACGCCATACGCGTCGCCTCGGAGATGGTCGAAGTGGGGATGGTGGACCACCTCACCGCGGCTGCAGCGGTCTGATCGCCGTTCACAAGCGCGCAAGCGACAACTGCGGGTAGGGTTCGCTCGTTCTCGTGCCCTTTTCGGCGTTCTGACGACAGTGAGAGGTTGCCCGTGCCTGCAGAAACCCACGTTGAGCAAGGTCCAATCGGCCGCGACGAGGTGCTCGCCCTGGTGAAGGACCGTCTGGCGGAGATTCTCGAGATCGAGCCGGCCGACATCAAAGAAGGCGATGCGTTCGCCGATGATCTCGACGCGGACAGCCTGGCGCTGATCGAACTCGTCGAGGGCATCGAGGAAGAGCTCGCCGAGCGTGCCGTCGGATTCCGGATCGAGGACGAGGATCTCGAGGATCTGCGGACCGTCCGCGACGCGGTCGACTACGTCGTGGCCAAGCTGGGCTGACCCCTGGCTTCCGCATCCGCCTCGACCTCCCTGGAGGACTCGATCTCGCTGGAGGATCGGCTCGGGTACCGGTTCGACGATCCCGGGCTTCTCGAACGCGCCCTCACCCACCGCTCGTGGTGTGCGGAGCATCCCGGCGAGCCGTCGAACGAGCGACTCGAGTTCCTCGGCGATGCGGTACTCGGCCTCGTGGTCACCGATTACGTCTTCGCCCGTTTCCCCGACCTCCCGGAAGGGCAGCTCGCGAAGACGAGGGCCGCGGTCGTGAGTTCGGGAACCCTTGCCGACATCGGACGGGTGCTCGGACTGGGCCGAGGACTCCGCCTCGGCCGAGGTGAGGACGTCTCGGGCGGCAGGGACAAGGGGTCGATCCTGGCCGACGCCGTGGAGGCGGTGATCGGTGCGATCTATCTCGATGGTGGTCTCGATCCGGCTCGATCGCTGATCGTCAGCCTCCTCGAGGACCGAATCGACGAGGCGGCGGAGCGGCCGGGTCAGACCGACTACAAGACCCGCCTCCAGGAGATCGCCGCTCAAAACGGGCATCAGCCGCCCGTCTACACCCTGACCGAGAGCGGCCCCGATCATCACAAGCGCTTCCACGCGGTGGTCGAGGTGGGTGGACGCCCGATGGGTTCGGGCGAGGGAACTTCGAAGAAGGAGGCCGAGCAGAGGGCGGCACGTGCCGCGTGCGACGCTCGATCGGCCGAGGATGGAGCCAACTGATGTTCGAGCTACCGGAAGTCGAGACGGTCAGGCGTGAGCTCGACCGCGACCTGGTCGGCAAGAAGGTGAAGATCGCCGATGCCACGAGCATGAAGGTGCTGAGTCGCTACAAGAACCGCAAGGCGTTCACCGCCCAACTCGACGACATGAAGATCGTCTCGGTTGAGCGACAGGGCCTCTACATCACGATCGTTCTCGACGGCGACTCCACGCTGGTGGTCGACCTCGGCTCGTCAGGCTCACTCCGGCGCAACGCCAACAAGGACGCCGTCGAGGCCGACACAGAGGTGATCATCACGTTCACCCAGCACGGCCAGCTGCGGTTGGTCGACCCCGACGGCACCGCAGAGATGTTCGTCGTCGATTCCGAAGCGCTGGCGGACGAGCTTCCCGAGCTCGACGACTACGGCCTGGATCCGGTCGACGAACCGGTTTCCTGGACCGCGTTCGGGCGCGCCCTGCTCCAGCGCCAGGTCAAGCTGAAGACCCTTCTGACGGACCCCTCCTTCGTCGTCGGTATCGGCAACATCTACGCCGACGAGATCCTCTACGAGGCCGGCCTGCGCTACGACCGGATCAGCGACTCCCTCTCGAGCCAGGAGATCCGCCGACTGCACCGGGCGCTGGTCGGCAAACTCCACGACGCCATCAAGTACCGCGGCACATCGGTCCCCGAGCGCGAATTCGTGGACCCGTTCGGCGTGCCGGGTGAGTTCGCCGACCACCTCGAGGTGTGGGGCAAGCAGGGTCAGCTGAGCGGGCGCAGCCGTCTCCCCATCCAGCGGGTGAAGTTCGGTGGCGCCTGGACGTACTTCTGCGAAACCCAGGTCTGACGCGGACTTTCCACAGCGAATCCACAGGCGGGGGACTACACGGATGTAATTCAGGTTGCTAGGTTCGACCCGATGCATCTGAAGAATCTCACGCTGAAGGGCTTCAAGTCGTTCGCCGACGCTTCGTCGATCGACCTCGAGCCCGGCGTCACCGTCGTGGTCGGCCCCAACGGGTCGGGCAAGTCCAACGTCGTCGACGCCATCGCGTGGGTACTCGGTGCCCAGGCACCAAGCGCAGTCCGGTCCGGGAAGATGGACGACGTCATCTTCGCCGGCACGGCGGCCAAGCCCGCGCTCGGGCGAGCCGAGGTGTCCCTCACGATCGACAACCACTCCCGCACCCTCCCGGTCGAGTTCAGCGAGGTGAAGATCACCCGCACCCTGTTCCGGAGTGGCGACTCCGAGTACGCCATCAACGGCGTCCCGTGCCGCCTGCTCGACATCACCGAGCTGCTCTCCGACGGCGGGGTCGGGCGTCAGCAGCACGTGATCGTGTCCCAGGGACAGATCGACGCGGTCCTCAACGCCCGCCCGGAGGAGCGCCGGGCGATCATCGAAGAAGCGGCCGGCGTGCTGAAGTTCCGCAAGCGCAAGGACCGTGCCGAGCGGCGGCTCACCGCCACCGACGGTGACCTCACCCGGGTGAAGGATCTCATGCGTGAGGTCCGGCGCCAGCTCCGGCCCCTGGAGAAGCAGGCCGAGGCGGCCCGGCGCCACGGGGACCTCATCGAAGAGCTCACTGGGCTCCGCATCCACCTCGCGGGTCGAGAGATCGCCGATCTCCGGGCCCGGCTCCACACCAACGCCGAGTTCCGCTCGTCGCGGGTCGAACAGGAGCGGGTCACCCGCCACGACCTCGACCGGCTCGACCGTGAGGTCGGAGCGGACGAACGCCAGCTCGCGGAGCACGGCGGCGACGACCTCGGCGACACCCTCGTGCGTCTGGAGTCGATGCGGGAGCGGGGCCGCGGCCTCGCCGCGGTGATGACCGAGCGACAGCGCGGGGTCGAGCGGGATCGCTCGGCGTTCGCCGATCGCGCGGTGATCGCAAACCTCGAGGCGGAAGCGGCGCGGGTTCGCACGGATCTCGCAGCTGTGGTCGAGGAGCTCGAGGTGCTGGCTCCCGACGTCGAACGCCTGGCTCGGGAGGAGGCGGTGCTGGCGGCGGACCGGGTGGCATTCCGGGAGGAATGGGGCGATGGCGTCCCGGTCCCCTCAGGCCAAGCGGCGGAGGTGCGCGGTGAACTGGGCGCGCTACGAGCTGCCATCGAGCGTGGCTCGAGCGAGTCGGGTCGGCTTCAGGCTCGCCTGACCGAACTCGATCGACGTCGGCAGACCCTGGAGGCCGACGCCGCCCAGCGCCGTGCAGACCTCGGGGCGCTCCACGACGAGGAGGAGCCCCTGGTTGCGGCCCATGAAGCGGCGGAGACGTCGCGTCACGAGGGAGAGCAACAGCTCACGGAGCTCCAGGCTTCCCAGGCCGACGAAGAGGCCGAACACCACCGGTGGGTGGCTCGAGCCGAGGCGCTCACTCTAGCCCTCGACGAAGCCAGGGCCCGCTCCGGCGCGGCCCGATTGGCCGAGGTGGAGGGAGTGCTCGGCACCCTGCTCGACCTCGTGGCGGTGGAGGCGGGCTGGGAAGCGGCGTTCGAGGCCGCAGCGGGTGAGGCGCTGGGCGCCGTAGTGGTCGACAGTCCCGGGACGGCTCGCCAGGCGCTGGGAGAACTCCACGCCGGCGATGCGGCCGGCGCGGTTCTCGCCCTGGGCGCAGCCCGACCGAGTCGGCCGCCGGCAACCGGGCCCCGAGTCCGCGATCACGTCCGCGGTACCGCCGCCGGGGTCGACGAACTGCTCGACGTTCTCATCGGCGACATCCAGGTGGTCGACGGGGATTGGTCTGCAGCCGCCGACACCGCCATCGCACGTCCCGACGCGGTGGTGGTCACCCGTCACGGCGACCGATTTGGCCCCGCCGGTTGGCGGATCGGCGGTGGCAGCACGGGCGCCACCGGCGCGGCGCTGGCCGAGGCCGAGGAGAAGGTCGAGGCCACCCGGGTCCGCTGTGTGCGGGCTGCCGACGCCACCACCGAGTGCCGCCGCGACCTGCGGAGCCGAGCCGCGCGTGCAACGGAACTGGCCGAGCGGCTCGATGCCATCGACTCGGGTCTCACGGCGGCAGCCGACGCCCTTCAGCGGACCGAAGCCGACCGCCGCGACGTCGTGACGGAGGCGGACGCGCTCCAGAGCCGCTTCGACGAGCTGTCCACCCGACTCGAACGGGAATCCGCACGAGTCGAGGAACTCGAGTCCCAGCTTCCGGGCCTCGAGGCCGACGAGGAAGAGTCGCTGGAGAAGGGCCGGCGCCTCGCCGATGCCCGGGCCGACATCGAAGAGCGGGCGTCGGTCGTGGGCTCGCTGCGTTCCGATGTCGAGGTCCGGAGCGCGGGTCTCGAGGAGCGCCACACCTCGCTGCAGACCAGACTCGCCGAGCTGGACGAGCGCCTCGAACGTGACGCCGATCAGCGGGCCGCAGCCGAAGAGCAGCGCGTCGATCTGGAGCGGCGAGCGGCCGTGCTGGAACGCCTCGCCGAGGCAGTCGGCGCCCGTGCGTCGATCGTGGATCACCGCCTCGGCGACGTCAGGGAGCGCCGGCGTCGCCAGTCCGAGGCGGCGCAGGCGATCGCTCGGCGGCTCGACGATCTGCGACGTTCCCGCAGCGAAGCCGAGAAGAAGCTCGAAGCCATGCGCTCGGCCTCGGCCAAGGCCGAAGTCGAGGAGGCCGAGCTCCGGACTCGCATGCAGAACACCGTCGATCGGCTCCGAGCCGACCACGACCTGGCGCCCGACGTCGCCGTCTCCGCACCTTGCCCCGAACTGCTCGACGGCATCGCGCCAGCGCGCCGAGTGGAGCAGCTCGAGTCCGAGCTCGACATCATGGGCCCGGTCAACCCGTTGGCACTCGAGGAGTACCAGTCGTTCCAGGAGCGCCACACCTTCCTGCAGGGTCAACTCGACGACATCCGGGCCACCCGGCGCGAGCTGTCGAAGGTGATCGCCTCGATCGACGAGGAGATCGTCTCGGTGTTCGCGGCGGCGTTCGCAGACGTCTCGGTCAACTTCACCGAGCTGTTCGAGACCCTCTTCCCGGGCGGCCAGGGGTCGATCGCGCTCACCACGCCCGAGGATCTCCTCAACACCGGGATCGAGATCAGCGCCAAGCCGTCGGGCAAGAACGTCCGGAAGCTGTCGCTGCTCTCCGGTGGTGAACGAACGCTCACTGCCCTCGCCTTCCTGTTCGCCGTGTTCCGCAGCCGCCCGTCGCCCTTCTACGTGATGGACGAGGTCGAGGCCGCGCTCGACGATGTCAACCTGCACCGCTTCCTGTCGCTGGTCGAGGAGTTCCGGGCCGACGCCCAGCTCCTGTTGGTGAGCCACCAGAAGCGGACGATGGAAGCCGCCGACTGCCTCTACGGCGTCTCGATGAAGCCGGGCGGCTCCAGCCGCGTGGTCAGCGAAAAGGTGGCCGAGACCGCGGACACCGCGGCGTGAGGAGCCGGTCATGAAGTACGGCGTCACCATTTTCCCGACGGCCTACGCGATGCCCCCAGCCGAGCTGGGTCCCGCGCTCGAGGAGCGTGGATTCGAGTCGATCTGGGTGGCCGAGCACTCCCACATCCCCGCGAGTCGTCAATCGCCGTGGCCGGGCGGCGCCGATCTCCCGCAGATGTACTACGACACCCTCGATCCGTTCGTGGCGCTCACTGCGATGGCGGCGACGACCACGACGCTCAAGGTCGCCACGGGTATCTGCCTCGTGGTCCAGCGGGACCCGATCCACACCGCGAAAGAGGTCGCCAGCCTCGACCAGGTGTCGAATGGTCGGTTCCTCTTCGGCATCGGCGGAGGCTGGAACCTCGAGGAGATGGGCAACCACGGCACGGACCCGGCCCGCCGCTGGAAGCTCATGCGGGAGCGGATCGAGGCCATGAAGGCGATCTGGGCGAACGAGCCGGCGGAGTACCACGGGGAGCTGGTCGATTTCGAGCCGATCCACCAGAGCCCCAAGCCGGTCCAGCGCCCCCACCCGCCGATCCATGTGGGTGGGGGCGCTCCTCACGGCGCCCGTCGTGCGGCCCGGTACGGGAATGGCTGGATCCCGATCGGTGGGCGCGACGGCGACATCCTCGACGAGATCCCCACCCTCGAGGCCGAGTGCGAGAAGGCCGGCCGCTCCCGCGACGAGATCGAGGTCTCGATGTACCTGGCACCGCCCGACGCATCTGAGCTCGCGCGGCTGGCCGATGGCGGCCTGGATCGTGCCGTCTTCGGGCTTCCGCCGGCTCCGGCGGAGAAGCTGCTCCCGATCCTCGACAAGCTGGCCGCACTCATCCCCTGACCCAACCGTTCCACTCTGTGGAATCATCCACTGAGCGGTTCACAGTCGTGGTTAGAGGAACTAACATCCGCCAGATGTCGAACAAGAACTTGCCGGATCGCGCCCAGGCGGTGGTGATCGGGGGCGGCATCGTCGGCTGCTCCATCGCGTACCACCTCACCCGGCGCGGCATCACCGATGTGGTCGTGCTCGAGCAGGGCACCCTCACCTGTGGGACCACCTGGCACGCGGCGGGGCTGGTCTCCCAGCTGAAGTCGACCCATTCGCTGACCAAGCTCGCCACCTACTCGGCGCGCCTGTTCGAGGAGCTCGAGGACGAGACCGGCCAGGCCACCGGCTATCGCACTCCCGGTTCGATCTCGGTGGCGGACAACGAAGAGCGATGGGAGGAGATCCTCCGTGGCGCCACCATGGCCGAGGGCGTGGGAGTCGAGACCCGGGTCGTCGATCTCGACGAGGCGACCGAGCTGTGGCCTCTCATGCGCACCGACGACCTGGTCGGCGCGCTCTACATCCCTCGCGACGGTCAGACCTCTCCGGTCGACACCACGATGGCGCTGGCAAAGGGCGCCAAGGCCCGCGGCGCCACGGTCATCGAGGGTGTCTCGGTCACCCAGCTGAAGGCGGTGAACGGGCAGGTCACAGGAGTGGTCACCGAACAGGGCGAGATCGAGACCGAGATCGTCGTTCTGGCCACCGGCATGTGGACCCGCCACCTCGCCGGCCAGATCGGTGTGAACGTGCCCCTCCAGGCGTGCGAGCACTTCTACATCGTGACCGAGCCGATGGAAGGCATGGAGATCGGCACCCCCACCCTGCGCGACCCGGGCAACTACACCTACTTCAAGGAGGAGACCGGCAAGATCATGGCCGGCTTCTTCGAGCCGCGGGGCAAGGTCTGGCGGATGGACCAGATCCCTCGCGACTTCTCCTTCGGCACCCTCCCGGAGGACTGGGAGCACGTGGGGCCGATCTTCGAGCGGGCCATCCACCGGGTGCCCGCGCTCGGGGAGTGCGGCCTCCAACTCTTCTTCAACGGGCCCGAGGCCTTCACCCCCGACGGCGTGTACTACATGGGCGAGGCGCCAGAGGTCGACGGTTGCTACATCGCGGCCGGTTTCAATTCGGTCGGCATCCAGTCCGCCGGAGGGGTGGGTTGGGCCCTGGCCGACTGGATCGCCGACAAGCATCCGCCGATGGACCTCAACTCGGTCGACATCCGGCGGGCCCAACGGTTCCAGGCCGACGAGGGCTATCTCGAAGAGCGGGTGTCGGAGAGCTTGGGTCTGCTCTACGCCATGCACTGGCCGTTCCGCCAGTACGAGAGTGCCCGGGGCATCCGCCTGTCACCGCTCCACGAACGCATCGATGCCGCCGGCGCCGTGTTCGGTGAGACCGCCGGCTGGGAGCGGCCCAACTGGTACGCCAACGAGGGTCAGGCCCGAGAGTACGAGTACTCCTACGGGAAGCAGAACTGGCACGACAACATGGTTGCCGAGTGCATCGGCACCCGTGAGGCCGTGGGACTCTTCGACCAGACCTCATTCGCCAAGTTCGTCGTGAAGGGCCCCCAGGCACTCGACCTGATGAACCGGGTGAGCGTGGCCGAGATCGACGCGCCGATCGGCAAGGCGGTCTACACCCAGTGGTGCAACGACAAGGGAGGGATCGAGGCCGATCTCACCGTCACTCGCACGGGTGAGAACTCCTTTTTCGTGGTGACCTCGGCCGGTTCCGAGATGCGGGACTGGACCTGGCTACGGCGCGCGGCTCGCGAGACCCGGGTCGACATCACCAACATCACCCACCGCATGGGGATGCTCGGGTTGATGGGCCCCGAAGCCCGCACGGTGCTCTCGCAGTTGACCGACGCCGAGCTCACCAACGAGGCCTTCCCGTTCGGCACGTCCCAGCGGATCGACGTGGCCGGCCACGATGTGACTGCCTTGAGGGTCAGCTACGTGGGCGAACTCGGGTGGGAGCTCTACATCGCGAACGACGACTCGGTCGCCGTGTACGACGCCATCGTCGAGGCCGGCTCGTCACATGGTCTCGTCCACGCGGGCTATCACGCGATGAACTCGCTGCGGCTCGAGGCCGGCATGCGGCACTGGGGTCACGACATCACCGACGAGGACACTCCACTCGAGGCAGGGCTGGGGTTCGCGATCGCATGGGACAAGGACGCCGACTTCATCGGCCGGGAGGCGCTCGAGGCGCAGCGGGAGCAACCCCGCACCAAGCGGCTGATCCAGTTCCGGATCGAGGACCCCGAGCTGTTGAGCTACCACGACGAGCCGCTGTATCGCGACGGGGCTGTGGTGGGTCGCACCTCGTCGTCGATGTGGAGCGCCACCCAGGATCGCTGCTGCGCCATGGGCTATGTGGAACATGACGAGGCGATCACGAAGGACTGGCTCGATGCCGGCTCGTGGGAGATCAACATCGGCGGCCGGCGGGTGCCGGTCTCGACCTCGATCCGCAGCTGGTACGACCCCCAGAACCAGCGCGTCCACATGTGATCAACTAGGCCAGGCTCTGCACCTGGCCCCGAAATCTGTCCTCCCCGTTGGTGGCCGGCTAGGGCGCGACGGCGAGGACGGGGCAGGGCGCATGGCCGATCACGTCGGCGGTGACGCTGCCCTTCGTCAACCGGCTGATTCCCGAGCGGGCGTGGGTGGCCATCGTGATCACCGTGGCGTCGGTGTCGTGGGCCCGCTTGACGATCGCCCGGCCCGCGTCCCGGTCGTGCAGCACCCGGTAGTCGATGTCGGCGATGCCCAACTCGGCACCCAGATCGGCGGCCAGCCGGTGGGCCATCGCCGAATCCGGCGGTACGTCGTAGCCACCCTGACCGGCCCGGGCCCGCTCCAGCGAACGGGTCGTCGACGGGTCGAGCACATTCACGACCGACGGCTCGAAGTCGAACGTCCGGCACGCGTCGGCGGCCAGATGCAGAACCGCGTCGCTGTAGCCCGTGCCGTCGGCCGCCACGATCATCTCACCATGGAGGCGAAACCGGCCGATGTCGCACTGGGGTCCGACCAGCAGAACCGGTGACCCGGTCTGCGCCAGCAGCTCGTTGGCCACACTTCCGATCAGGGCCGCGCTCCGGCCGTAGCCGTGTGTGCTCATCACCACGAGTGCGTTCGGATGATCGGCCAGGAGGTCGATCAATTCCTCCTCGACGGGCCGGTTCATCGGTTCGATCTCGATCGTCCGTTCCACTTCACCGATCGTGCTGACCTGCGCGCACACCACATCGGTCAACTCCTGGCCGTCGCGGGTGGGGATGAAGTAGGCCACCACACGCATCGGCACGGCGAGGTAGTGCGCGACAGCACTCGCCGGTCGCAGAGCCCGAGCAGACTCCTCCGAGCCGTCGAGCGGCACGATCACTTCGTGGAACATGTCGGGTCTCCCTTGATCGGGTCGAGGCCTCCGTGGCGAGGCTCGACGCTGGTGTCGGCCATCAGCTCCAGGACAGCAAGGAGCCGGGTGACATCGCTGGGGGCGACGATGCCGACGAGTTCGCCCTGGTCCATGACCAGGGCCCGGCGCTCCTGACGGGCGCCGAGTGCGGTGAGCAGCTCACTCACTCCGGCATTGATTTCGATGAGGACCAACTCCTCGACCGGTGTGGCGATGTCGGCGACGGTGATCGCCGGCCGCTCGTCGAACGGCTGCTGCTGGATCTGGGCGAGACTGACGAGTCCGACGACCTTCCCACCGCGGGTGACCGGGTACGCCGCATGGCGGCCGCGGTGCATTGCTCCGGTCACGAAGTCGGCCAGCGTGGTCTCCGCGCCCACGCAGATCGGGTCGGGGGACATGACGTCGGCGACCGGGATCGTGCGGAGCGGTCGTTCGATCGTGGAGTGCTGGAGTTCGGCCCGGGCGGCCTCGCGGATGAACCAGCCGATCATCACCAGCCAAAGGCCGCCGCCAGCCCCCCAGAGCACCACCATCATGATCCCGAAGGCCACCATGCCCCCGCCGAGGGAGTGGCCGACCTGGGCGGCGCGGCGGGTGGCTTCGTGCTCGTCGCCCGTGTTGCGCCACAGCCAGGCCTGGTAGATCCGGCCGCCGTCCATCGGGAACGCCGGCAGGAGGTTGAACACGGCGAGGATCAGGTTGATGACGCCATACCACTCCAGGGTGGCGCCGATGAGCCCGGTGAACAGGGCAGCTGTCGCGAGCGCGACAATTCCGATCGCGGCGCTGACGGCGTGCTCACGGCGGCAAACAAGAGGATCGCATCGCGGCGCTGACGGCGGGTCCGGCCGCCGCGATCCGCAGGGCGCTGCCGGGCGATTCGGGAGACCGTTCGAGTTGGGCCACGCCGCCGAACAGCCACAGGGTGATGGTCTTCACCGACACGCCCTCGTTGAGCGCCACCAGCGAGTGGCCCATCTCGTGGGCCAGCAGACCGCCGAAGAACGCCACGGTGGCCAGGATTCCGGCGGTCCAGTACTCGGCGTCGCTGTGACTCTCGCTGGCCTCGGGCAGGATCGTGTCGGCGAGGGACCACGCCAGGAGCGCGCCGATGATGAGGACGCTCCAATTCACCCGCACCTCGATGCCGCGGATCCTCGCGACGACGATCCCGTTCATGGTCCCATGGTCACGGCGGGCGGGGAGGAACGGGAGGGTCCGAGGTCACAACCCTTCGGGCCGGGCTACGGTCGCTCCGATGGCCCGGAGGCTGAAGTGGTGGGTGGTGGCGACCATCGTCGTGGTCGTCGCCACCGCCTGCTCGAGCGGGACCTCGCCGGCCGACGATGACTCACGCGCTCAGGCAACGGACGCCGCCGACTCCGCGACCTCGTCGACGGCCCCCGCCACCACGACCACCGCCGCCGAGACCGGCGACGACCCGGAGTCCACGCCGGACGAACTCGCGGGGCTCGTCGCCGTCGGTGGAAGCAGTGGACTGGGCCTCGTGGATCCGGTCACTACGAACCGGCTGAGGTCTGAGCTCACCGAGCACGTCGTGACCCAGCCGACATGGTCCCGAGACGGATCGCGGCTGGTCGCCACGGCCCTCTCCCTCACCGACGGTCCGGAGGTGACTGTGGTTCCGGCGGACGGTGGTGAGCTGACCCGCACGGTCGCCCGGCGGCCCTACTTCTTCTACTCATGGAGCGCGGATGGCAGCCGGATCGCGGCGCTCGGGCCTGGGCCCAACGGCACCTCGCTCGACATCCTCACCGCGGACGGGACGCTCGCCAACGAGCATGCGATCGACAGCGGCAGCCTCTACCTCGCGTGGGAGCCTGACGGTGACGATCTCCTGCTTCACGCCAACACCGAGGTCGCCCTGGTGACCGAGGTCGACGGCTTCACGTCGGTCCGGTCGCTCGGGTTGTTGGGTCAGGTCTTCCTCGCCCCCGCCTGGATCCCCGGGACCCGGGAGGCGCTCGTGGTGGATGCGGCCGATGGTGGAGGACGCCTGATTCGACTCGACGTCGACACCGGGGATCGTGTCGACCTCGGAGAGACGGGTGCGGGGGTGGGCATCGCGGTCGCGGCCGATGGCTCGCGAGCACTGGTTGCCCACTCTGATCGTGCCGGCGATGGTGGGCCGATCACCGTCTCATTCGATCCGCGCGTCCAATCGCCGACCGCGACCACCGAACTGATCGATCTCGAGAGCGGTGAACGGACCCCCGTAAACCACCGTGCCACGGTCTGGGCCGAGTGGAGTCCGGACGGCTCGGAGCTGCTGTTGATCCAGATCGCGGACGCCGAGTTCGAGGTGGCGATCTTCGCCGAGGACGAACTCGAGGTGATCGGCGCCTTCCAGCCGAGTGCCACGTTCATCCAGAACTACCTGTTCTTCTCCTGGCAGTACGTGGAGACACCGCGGCTGTGGTCGCCCGACGGTGAGGCCGTGGTGTTGCCGTCCCGAATCGATGGGGTGGACCACGTGATGGTGCAGCCGGTCCACGGTGGGGAGGCCTGGTCGGTGGCCGAAACCGACATCGGGTTCTGGTCGCCGGGGTGAGTCTCAGCCGAGTCGTGAGCCGATCCGTGCGCACGCGTCGATGAGGATCGCCTCGATCGACTCCCGAGACCGGTCGGCCGGGAACCGGAAGACCGGCCCGTAGACGTTGATCGCGCCGATGGCGCGTCCGTCCGGGCCGATGATCGCCGCACCGACACCGTTCACGTCCTCGGAGAACTCCTGGGGAGTCCACACCACCCGCTCGGCGCGGGTTCGGGCGGCCCGCTCGCAGAGATCCCCCGCGTTCGTGACGGTCTTCTCGGTGAGGACGGCGAGGTCACCGGATGCATAGTCACTGATCTCCTCGTCCGCCCAGGTCGACATGAGCGCGAGGCCGGCCGCGGCGGCGTGATAGGGGATCCGCTCGCCGGTCCAGTCTTGGACGTTGACTGCGCCTTCGACTGTGGCCGTGTCGATGTAGAGGGCACTGTCGCCGTCGGGGATGGCGAGGGAGGCGTTCTCTCCGATGTCGTCGGCCAACTCGAGCAGATGGGGTCGGGCCAGCTCGCGAAGTGCGCTGACCGGTGAAGCCTGGTGGGTGAGGGTCGCGAGGCCCGGGCCGAGCGCCCACCTTCCGCCGATGGACTGCACTGCCGCCTGATTCTCGAGTGCTGCGAGGAGACGATGCACCGTGCTCTTCGGGAGGCCGGTCACCCGGGCGATGTCGCCGAGCGTGGAGGTCCCCGCGTGGTCGCTGAGGGCGTGAAGAACTGCGAAGGCCCGGTCGATCGTCTGCATATTGAGCGCTAGACTAGCAGCCACTGATCGAAACGTTCCACAGAATGGAACGGCTCCAGTCCAGATGGGGGAGAGACTCATGAGAACGAACGCGCGCTGCGTCATCATCGGCGGCGGGGCCATGGGGGTCGGGCTGCTCTACTACCTCGCCCACGAGGGGTGGACCGACACGATCCTCGTCGAGAAGGGTGAGCTGACATCGGGTTCCACCTGGCATGCGGCCGGCCTGGTGCCCAACTTCATCGGCGATCTCAACATGGCCAAGGTGCACGAGGAAGCGGTTGCGCTCTACCCGAAGATCGAGGAGGAGACCGGCCTCTCCGCAGGCTGGCACGGTTGTGGCGCAATCCGTTTCGCGATCAGCGACGAAGACGTCCTGTGGCACCGGCAGGTACACGCCCAGTTGAATCAGATGGGGATCGAGAGCCACATCATCTCCCCGAAGGAGATCAAGGAGCTCAACCCGCTCTTCGAGAACATCGACGATGTCCAGACCGGCTTCTACACCCCCAACGACGGTTGGACCGACCCCACCGGTTGCACGAACGCGATGGCGAAGGGGGCCCGCCAGCTGGGCTGCGAGATCCAGCGGCACAACCGGGTGATCGACATGCACCAGAAGGCCGACGGCACCTGGGAGATCGCCACCGAGAAAGGCACCATCACCTGCGAGCACGTGGTGAACGCAGCCGGCCACTACGCCCCCCAGATCGGGGCGATGATCGGCCTCGACGTGCCGATCGTGTCGGTGATCCACCAATACATCATCACCGAGCCGCTCGAATCGATGATGGCCCTGGACTTCGAGCCGCCGGTCACCCGTGATCCCCGGTCGTCCTCCTACTACCGCCGCGAGATCGACGGCATCCTGATCGGCCCGTACGAGACCTCTGGTGCCCAGACCTACGGCGTGGACGGCATCGACTGGAATCTCGACTTCTACCTCACGCCGCCCGACATGGACGCGATCGCCGATTGCCTCATGGACTCGCTGGACCGGGTGCCGTCGTGGGAGAACGCCGGCATCAAGAAGGTGGTGTCGGGCCCGATCACCCACACCCCCGACTCTGGCTACTTGATGGGCCCGGCGCCGGGTGTGCGGAACTACTGGCACTGCAGCGGCGCCTCGATCGGCATCACACAGGGCCCTGGCGCCGGCAAGTACCTCGCCCAGTGGATGGTGCACGGGCAGACCGAGATCAACGTGCGGGGGATGGACCCCCGCCGCTTCGGTGATCACACCGGCCCCCAGAGTGTGTTCGCGGTCGACAAGGCGATCGAGGAATACCACCTCATGTACGCCACCCGGCCGCCCGGCGAGCACCATCCGGCGGCCCGCAAGCAGAAGGTCAACCCGCTCTACGACTCCCTCGACGCCGAGGGCGCCCAGTGGGAAGAGGTGTACGGCTGGGAGCGGCCCCAGTACTACGGCGAGCCCGAGCGACACACCTTCCTGCGTTCCAATGCGTTCGACATCGTGGGTGAGGAGGTGCGCGGCACGCGCGAGAGGGTGGGCATCGCCGATCTCACCGCCTTCGCCAAGTTCGAGGTGACCGGACCCGACGCGGCCGCCCTGCTCGACCGGGTGTCGGCCAACAAGATCCCTGGGAAGGTCGGCGGCATCCGTCTTGTGCACATGCTCACCGAGCTCGGTGGGATCGAGTGTGAGATGACCATCACCCGTTTCGGCGATGATCGCTTCTACCTCAACTCGGCGATCATGGGCACCACCCATGACGAGGACTGGCTCAACGACCACATCCTCGACGGGGAGGACGTGACGGTCTCCAACGTGACCGACGCCAACGGCATCCTTGCCGTCACCGGTCCCCGGGCTCGTGACGTGCTGTCGGGCCTGACCGACGCCGACCTCACGAGCGAGTCGTTCCGCTGGCTGACCGCCCAGGAAATCGATGTGGCCGGCGTGCCGTGCAAGGCGCTGCGGGTCTCCTACGTCGGCGAACTCGGCTGGGAACTCCACCTTCCGATCGACCGTATGCAGGGGGCCTACGACGCGATCGTGGCGGCCGGCGAGCCGCACGGGATGGTGCACTTCGGTTCGTACGCGATGAACGTGATGCGCGTCGAGAAGGCCTACAAGGCGTGGGGGAATGAGCTCACCACCGAGATCACCCCGATCGAGGCCCGCATCGAGCGGTTCGTCGACTTCGATGGCGACTTCGTCGGCAAGGCCGCCACGGTCGCTCGCCGGGATCAGGCCGATCCGCTGTCGATGGTGCTCGTCTATTGCGAGGTGGACGCGTCCAAGAGTGATGTGCGGGGGAACGAACCCGCCTACGGCCACGACGGGAAGGTGATGGGCATCGCCACCAGCGGTGCGTGGGGTCATTCGGTCGGCAAGAGCCTGGCGTTCGTCTACGTGGCGCCGGAGTACGAGGCGCCCGGGTCGACCTTCGAGCTCGAGATGCTCGGCGAGAACCGGACCGCCACGGTGCTGGCCGATGCCGCCTACGACCCGGCCAACGAGGCCCTGCGCGCCTAGCGGGAGATCACGGTGCTCGATCCCCAGAAGCTCGAAGACGCGGGTGACGGGCCCCGCCGCCGACGTTCCGGCGGCCGAGCCGGCCGGGTGGCCGCCCGGCAGGCGCCGCTGGCGGCCGACACCCGGCCAGTGCGGCCCGGCCTCTCCGGCGGCAGGTATCAGCCCCTCAGCGAGGGGGATCTCCAGCAGGTCTACGGCGCGGCGCTCGAGCTACTCGAGGACGTCGGGATGGGTTCGCCGGTGCCGGAGTTCGTCGAAGTCGTGACCGATGCCGGCGGTCACGTGGACGAACACGGCCGCCTCCGGTACCCGAAAGGCGTCGTGGAGCGTGCGATCGAGACCGCGGCCAAGGAATGGGTGTGGCACGGGTTCGACGACGACAAGTCGATCACCATCGGTGGCGACCGGGTTCACTTCGGCACGGCCGGCGCCGCCGTGTTGATGCACGACCCGATCACCAACACCTTCCGCCACAGCACGGCCCAGGACGTCTACGACTGCGCCCGTCTGGTGGAGCAGCTCGACAACATCCACTTCTACGTGCGCACGGTGGTGGCGCGGGATCTCGAAGACTCGCGTGAGCTCGATCTCAACACCGCCTACGCCGTGACGGCGGGTACCACCAAGCCGGCCGGAACCTCCTTCTTCGAGCGAGACCACGTCTACGAGGCGGTCGAGATGTTCGACATGGCCCTCGGCGGGGAGGGGGAGTACCGCAAGCGCCCCTACGTGGTGGCCAACAACACGTTCGTGGTTCCTCCCCTGCGCTTCGCCGAGGAGTCGGCCAACTGCATCGTGGCCCAGGTGGAGACCGGCATGCCGATCAACCTCCTCTCGGCCGGGCAGGCAGGGGCGACATCGCCGGCGGCGTTGGCCGGCTCGCTCGCCCAGGCGCTGGCCGAGTGCCTCGCCGGTCTGACCTCGGTGAACCTCATGCGGCCCGGTCACCCGTGCGTGATGGGACTGTGGCCCTTCGTCTCGGACCTCCGGACCGGGGCAATGAGCGGCGGCTCCGGCGAGGAGGGTGTGCTCAACGCAGCCGCCGCCCAGGCCGCGAACTGGCTCGGCCTTCCGTCGGGCGTGGCCGCCGGGATGGCCGACTCGAAAGTGCCCGACAACCAGGCCGGCTACGAGAAGAGCCTCAATGTGGCCCTGGCCGGTCACGCGGGAGCGAACCTCGTCTACGAGTCGGCCGGAATGCTCGGCAGCCTGCTGGCCTGCTCCCTCGAGGCCATCGTGATCGACAACGACATGCTCGGATCGATCAACCGTACGGTCCGGGGCATCGAGGTCAACGAGCAGAGCCTCTCGGTCGACGTGATCAAGGACGTGGTGCACGGTGCCGGCCACTTCCTCGGGTCCGATCAAACGCTCCAGCTGATGCAGAGCGAGTACCTCTATCCCGACATCGCCGACCGGGAGACCCCTGACAACTGGGTGGACGCCGGTGCCAAGGACGCACTCGCGGTGGCCCGCGAACACGTGGACGCCATCATGGCGTTCGGTCATCCGGATCACCTCCCTGCCGAAGTCGACGCGGCAATCCGCGACCGCTGGCGCATCGTCATCGAGCCCTGACGCTTCTCCCGCAGGCACCGCTCAGGCCGCCTGTGGCTGGGCGGGGCTGGCCCGCGGTTTCGCCTCTGGCTGACCTCGGGGCTTGGTCCGTTTCGGTCGGTTCGAGCCCCGACGAGATGGTCCGGCTCTGGGGATGAGTCGCCACTTGCCGGCCTTCTGTACGAGTTGGTGGTTGTGGTCGTGGAGTTGATGGTGGTGGTGGGTGCAGAGGAGTACGAGGTTGTCGATGTCGCTGGTGCCTTGGTGTTCCCACCAGACGATGTGGTGGGCTTGGCAGTGGAAGGGTGCGGCGCCGCAGATGACGCAGCCGCGGTCGCGGGCGATGAGGGCTTTCCATTGGTGGATCGATGCGGTGCGGTGGTTGCGGCCGAGCCACAGCGGGGTGCCGTCGGTGTCGACGATCAACGCGGCGAGTTCGGCATCGCAGAGCATGCGTTCGATCACTGATGGTGGGAGCGCTCCGCCGCCGGTCATGGTGACTGGGTCGGCGGCTGCGTCGTGGGGTTCGAGGTAGCGGGCCAGGGGTACCAGGACGAGGCCCTGGTACTTCGGGTGTGAGCCTGGAGCGGCACTCTCGCCGTGGCGAAGGATGAGGTTGGCCAAGGCGTCGAGGCGGCGTTGTTCGGGTGTGCGCACCGAGAGGGGGTCTCCGTCCCGTCCGCCGTCGGCTCGCCAGAGCCGGTCGTACTCTTCTTCGATGGCGGCGGCGAGCTGGGCGCCGATCTCGGGGTGGGCTTGGCCGGAGATGACGACCATGTCGTCATCTCCGTCGAAGATCTTCAAGCGGCGGTTCGCCTTCCGACGCGCGGCCCGGTCCTCGGCTTCATCATCGGGCTCGTTCTCAGAAGCCCACTCCCTGGCCCGTTCCTCGAACATGTCGGCGGGACAATCGGCCTGTGTCGACAGCTCGTCGTCGGCCCGCTCGGCGTCGCCGACCCGCTCGGCCGCGTCGGCGGCGGAGTCGGCGTGTTCTTCGCTGATCTCGCCCTTCGCGAGCTTCTCGCGGGTCTTGGGCATCTTCTTGAGCTTGCGGGCCGTCTTGGCCGATTTCTTGGCCCGCCGAGCCGACGACTTGCCCTTGGAGCGCGCGACCCCGGCGGAATCCAAACCACCGTCGTCGAGATCATCGAGCGCGGCCATGACCGACAGACGCCGTTCGGATACCGCCGACTCCAACGACGACAGCTGCTCGAACACGAATTCGAGATTCGCACGCGACAGCCCGCTGATGGTCAACGAGTCGAGTTCGTGCCGAGCCGCCGGAAACATGTTTCCAATCTAGACGAACAGGTGTTCGTATCGCAACACCAAACAACAGGAAAATCCAGAAACTCCAGCGCGCCCGATCCATCGAGCTACGGTGCGCCCGTGACCGACCACGTCATGCGCCGGCTGTTCCAGACCCTCACCGAGGCGGTCGACGCACTCGGGCCGTTCGACACCCCGGCCGAGGAGGCCGATGCGCACCGCCACCTCCTCCGCCTCGTTTCAGCCTCGCTCGACCTCCACGTGGAACGGGCCGATCCAGCTCGCCCCCTCCCCACGGTCTGGATGAGCCCCACCCGCAAGTTCCTGGGCGACAGTCCGGACACGTGCTACACGACCATCCCGGTATCGGCCGCCCACACCTACCGCCTCGAAATCGATCCCGGCGACGCGCTGTACGTCGGCGCACTCGTCTACGGGCGTGAGCATCCCGGCGCGCCGGTACGGATCGTCTCGTCGGTGATCGACGCCGACCTCACCACCACCGGGGACGTCTACGTCGTCGAGGTCGGTGCGCATGTCGGCCTCGGAGATCGGTCCGCGCTTCGCCTCGACGACGAGTCGTTTTGGGTCATGGTGCGCCACTACTTCGCCGAGCCGGAGGCAGTCGAGAGTGGATCGGTCGTGGTGCAGCGCACCGACGGCCACACGCCGGACGGACCGATCGACGCGACAGCGTTCGGGCAGGGCGTGGCGGCGGCGACCGATTGGATCGCCGCCCAGATCCGCGCGGATGTCGCCCTCGACGACCTCATGCTCCTCCCGGATGGCGCAGCGCCCCCACCGGCCGAGCCTCGCCAGTTCCCGCCCGGACTGGTCTCCCAGTTCTATCCGGCCGAAGGAATCGCCTACCAGGGACGCCGGGCGATCCTCGACCCTGGTGACGAAGTACGCGTGACGTTCACACCACCGCCCTGCCGGTTCTGGTCGGTGTCATTGATGACACCGTGGCTGGAGTCGGTCGAGCACCGGGTGGTGCCCGCGTCGGTCACCAGCGCGAGCGCCGAACCGGCCGGCGACGGCTCGGTCACCGTCGTGGTCTCCGAGCACGACCCCGAGCAACCGAATTGGATTCCGGCCCGGGGCTATCGCCGCCTGCAGATCGCGTACCGCGTGCTGGTCCCCGAGGAGCCACCGGCCGACGCCCGGTTCGAACAGGTCCCGGCCACCCGCTAGCCGCTCCGGTTCTCGCGGACCCGAACGATTTGGCATGATGTCTGCGCCCCCGGCGCCAACACCCGAAAGGTGAACCCCATGAAGATCGTGGTCGACTTCGATCTCTGCGAGAGCAACGCCATCTGCATGCAGATCGCCCCCGACCTCTTCGAGGTCCGCGACGACGACTTCCTCTACGTCCTCAACGAGGAGCCGGGCGACGACGATCGCGCCCGTGTGGAGGAATGCGTGCAGCGCTGTCCCAAGCAGGCCATCTCCATCGAAGGCTGATACTTGCCGGACGTTGACGAGGGGCGGCCATTCGTGGCCGGAGGTGACGACCGGTGAACCGCAGCTCGATCCACATCGTCGGCGCGTCACTCGCCGGCATCCGCGCCGCGGAGGCTCTGCGTCGCGACGGTTTCGACGCGCCCATCGTGTTGATCGGGGACGAACCCCATGCGCCGTATGACCGCCCACCGCTCTCCAAGCAGATCCTGTCCGGCGATTGGGAACCGGACCGGATCGCGCTCACCAAGCCCGAGCGGTTCGAGGATCTCGGCCTCGACTTCCGGCCCGGCGTTCGGGCCACGGGCTTCGATCTCGATACGCGAACGCTGACCACCGACGACGGTCGCGCCGAGGTCGTCGACGGGATGCTCATTGCCACCGGAGCGAGGTGCCGCTCGCTGCCAGGCACCGATGCTCTCGGGGGCGTCCACGTCCTCCGAAGTCTCGACGACGCACTGGCTCTCCGGGCCGACTTCGACGCCGGACCGCAGCGGGTCGTGGTGGTCGGTGCCGGATTCATCGGCGCCGAGGTCGCCGCCACTGCACGAGGCCGGGGGCTGGAAGTCTCGATGATCGAAGCCCTGCCCACTCCGCTCGGCCGGGTGCTGGGCGAGGACATGGGCAACGTGTGTGCCGCCGTCCACCGCGACGAAGGCGTCGATCTCCGGACCGGCGTCGGTGTCGAGGCGATCGAGGGCGGTGACCGGGTCGAGCGGGTGACGCTGTCGGACGGATCGGTCATCGATGCCGACGTCGTGGTCGTCGGCATCGGCGTGATCCCGAACACCGAATGGCTCGATGGCAGCGGCCTCGAGGTCGACAACGGCGTGATCTGCGACGCCACGTGTCAGGCGGCACCGGGCGTCACGGCCGCGGGTGACGTCGCTCGCTGGCCCAACCAGCGCTTCGACGAGGTGATGCGGGTCGAGCACTGGGACAACGCGATCGAACAGGGCGGCCATGCTGCCCGCCGTCTGCTCGCCGACGATGCCGACGCCACCCCGTTCACACCGGTTCCGTGGTTCTGGTCCGACCAGTACGACCGGAAGATCCAGCTCGCCGGTCGGGTCCGCCCCGACGACGACGTCCGCATCGTCACCGGCTCGCTCGAGGACCGTCGCTTCGCTGCCCTCTACGGACGCGCCGGCAAGCTCGTCGGTGTGCTCGGTTTCAACCGGCCGAGACATGTCATGCAGTACAAGACGATGATCCAGGACGGCGTCTCCTTCGACGACGCGCTGGCTGTCGAGATCTGACCCATCGCTCATGACCGGATCCGTCTACGTCCTCTTCGGCGTGGCCGGTCTGGCAGCGATGGTCGACTGGTGGTCCGTCGCGAAGGACCGCCTCGGCGTGGAGTTCATCGCCAAACCGATGGTGATGATCGCCCTGATCGGGGCCGCCCTCGAAATCGAGACGGGAGACAACGTCACCCGTGGCATCTTCATCGCCGCGCTCGGCGCCTCGCTGGTCGGCGATGTGGTGCTGATGACGCCCGACGCCCGGTTCGAGGCCGGGCTGCTCGCCTTCCTGGTGGCCCACTGCCTCTACATCGTCGCCCTCGCGCCGTTCGCGTCGGTCGGTCCGGCCGTGGCGGGAGCGATCCTCGTGGTGGCGATCGGGCTCGGGGCGGTGCCGGAACTGCTGACAGCGGTTCGAAAACACGGGCGACTCACCACAGTCGCGGTCAGCGTCTACATCGCCGTCTTGAGTGCGATGACGGTGCTGGCGGCCGGCACCGGAGTCATCGTGGCCGCGGTCGGTGGCTCGTTGTTCCTCGCATCCGACGCGCTCTTGGGCTGGAACCGCTTCGTCGCCCCGGCCCCGGGCGGGAGGGTGCTGGTGCACGTCACGTACCACTTCGGTCAAGCCGGCCTGGTCCTGTGGCTCGCCGTCTGACCCTTGCCGTGCTCGCGGCGACCCTGCTCGCCGCCGGCTGCGCCGAGGATCCGGAGATCGACGTCGCCGCCCTGGAGGTCTCCATCGCGGATTGGATGCTGCCTGCGATAGTCGAGGCCGTCGATTGTCCCGATCCGCTCCCTGTCGAGCCGCAGACGGTGACGTGCACGGGTGCCATCGACGGCGTTCGAGTCGAGTTTCAAGTCGAGTTGTCGCCCGGCGAGGACGACGACGTGTTGGCCGATGTCGTGACGGACGCACCCCTCCTCGATCTCACCGAGGTGGCGGTGGCGGCGGGGGAGCGCCTGTCCGATGACCTCGGGGTTGTCGCACTCGTGCGAGGCGAGGCCCCGGTGGTCGTCATCGAGCCGAGGCGTGAGATCGCCTGTGTTGTCACCGATCTGGCCGACGGCGTCGAGCGACCGCTCGTGATCCGGCTCCTGGACCCCGAGGGCGGGTGGGAGATGGATCTGTTCGGCTAGCCGCTAGCCTTAATGGATCCCGAAATCGGGATGACCGCTGCTGTCTGCGTGCCATCACGGGATGTGCGGCCGGGTCCAATACCCATCAGAAAGTACAAGAACGCTATGGCTACCAATCTGCGCCCCAAGGCCGACACCATCGCCGAGATGGCGAAGGCATTCGACCTCCCCGAGACCGACACCGGATCCCCCGAGATCCAGATCGCTCTCCTCTCCGAGCGCATCAGCCACCTCACCGAGCATCTGAAGGTCCACAAGAAGGACCATCACAGCCGGCGAGGCCTGTTGATGCTGGTGGGCCGGCGCCGTCGTCTCCTGGACTACGTCCGAGAGAATGACGTCGAGCGGTACCGTGCAGTGATCGCACACCTCGGTCTGCGTCACTGACAAGATGTCGGAGCGGTCCCTCGGGGCCGCTCCTTTTCGGTTTGCCGGGCGTTTCGTCCGTCGAGCCCGACGATCCCAGTAGCTGGAACACGTCCAGCGAAAAGTGAGTCGCACGACAAGTTGGTGCTAGTCGAGTGGTTCGGAACTCCGTTCCGCACCACTCGACTGGGAACTGGCTGTCGTGCACTCGAAGAGAGTTACGAAAACCATGACCATGACTGACACTTCGTCATTCACCGGCGCGTTCACGCGCGGTGAAGGCAAGGAAGCCACCTTCGAGATCGGCAAGTTCGCCCCTCTCGCCGGCGGCTCCGTCACGGCGAGCATCGGCGACACCGTTGTCCTCGTCACCGCCACCGGCGCGAAGTCGGCCCGTGAAGGCGCCGACTTCTTCCCGCTCACCGTCGACATCGAGGAGCGGATGTACGCGGCGGGCAAGATTCCCGGTTCGTTCTTCCGGCGCGAGGCCCGCGCCGGCGAGCAGGCGATCCTCACCTGCCGCCTGATCGACCGTCCCCTGCGGCCCGCCTTCCCGGACGGGTACCGCAACGAGGTCCATGTGGTCGGCACCGTGCTCGGCGCCGACCAGGAGAACCCCTACGACGTGCTGGCGCTCAACGCCGCATCGCTGGCCCTTTGCCTGTCGCCGATCCCGTTCGACGGCCCCATCGGCGCCGTGCGCATGAGCTGGTCGCCCGAGGGCGAATGGCTCCC
>CAYFLT010000009.1:8997-17349 GCA_964344055.1 uncultured Candidatus Nemicrothrix sp. | reverse complement strand
GAGTCCGATGAGTCGGCCTTCGAGATGGTGGTGGCCGGCCGCCTCGCCGACGACGACGTCGCGGTGATGATGGTCGAGGCCGGCGGTACCGCCAACTCATGGAACCTCTACGAGGGCGGCACCCCCAAGGTCGACGAGGACGTTCTCGCCGGCGGCCTCGAGGCCTGCAAGGTGTGGATCCGCGAGATGATCGAGCTGCAGCAGCAGGCGATCGACGCGGCCGGCCCCATCGAGAAGATGGATCCGCCGGTGAGCATCGACTACACCGACGAGATCCTCGCCGCCGTGCAGTCGGCTGGCACCGATCGGATCGCCGAGACCCAGAAGATCGCCGACAAGACCGAGCGTCAGGACGCCGAGGGTGAGCTGAGTGCCGCCATCGTCGCCGAACTCGAGGGCCAGTTCCCAGGTCCCGACGGTGGGGCGAACGCTGACGCGGTCAAGCAGATCAAGAACGCGATCCGTTCGGTCACCAAGGCGGTCGTGCGCAAGCGCATCGTCGAGGAAGGCATCCGCATCGACGGTCGCAAGACCGACGAGCTGCGCAAGGTCACCGCCGAGGTCGGCGTCATCCCCACCTCGCACGGATCGGGCCTCTTCCAGCGCGGCGAGACCCAGGTCCTCAACATCACCACGCTCGGCATGGGCCGCAGCGACATGATGATCGACGACCTCTCGCCCACCGAGAAGAAGCGCTACTTCCACCACTACAACTTCCCGCCGTTCTCCACCGGCGAGACCGGCTTCATGCGGGGCCCGAAGCGCCGCGAGATCGGCCACGGTGCGCTCGCCGAGCGGGCCGTGTTCCCCGTCGTGCCGAGCTTCGAGGACTGGCCGTACACCGTCCGCACCGTGTCCGAGGTCATGGCCTCCAACGGCTCGAGCTCCATGGGTTCGGTGTGTGGTTCCACCCTGTCCCTGATGGACGCTGGTGTGCCGATCAAGGCACCGGTCGCAGGTATCGCGATGGGCCTGGTCCACGCCGAGGGCATGTACGTCACCCTCACCGACATCCTCGGTGCGGAGGACGCGTTCGGCGACATGGACTTCAAGGTCGCCGGCACCACCGACTTCGTCACGGCCCTGCAGCTCGACACCAAGATCTCCGGTATCCCGGCCAACGTTCTGGCCAGTGCCCTGTCGCAGGCTCGTGAGGCCCGTCTCGACATCCTCGACATCATGGCCGAGGCCATCGCGGAGCCCCGTGAAGAGGTCCGCGACACCGCGCCGAAGATCGTGTCGTTCGAGATCCCGATCGACAAGATCGGTGAGGTCATCGGCCCCAAGGGCAAGGTCATCAACTCGATCCAGCAGGAGACCGGCGCCGACATCTCCGTCGACGACGACGGCATGGTCGGCGTTGTGGCGATCGCCAGCACCGACAGCGGTGCGGTGTCCGAGGCCGAGCGCCAGATCCAGCTGATCCTCGATCCGCCCACCGCGGGCGTGGGCGAGACCTACAAGGGTCGCGTGGTGAACATCACCAAGTTCGGTGCGTTCGTCAACATCCTTCCCGGCCGCGACGGCCTGCTCCACATCTCCAAGATCGGGGGCGGCAAGCGCATCGACAAGGTGGAGGACGTGCTCGAACTCGGACAGGAGATCGATGTCGTGGTCGAGGACGTCGACCCGAACGGCAAGATCAGCCTCAAGCCGGCAGGGGACGACTCCGGTTCCGGTGGTCGTTCCGACAGCCGTGGATCCGACTCCGAATCCGATTCGGACGCCGACGCTCCGGACGCCGGGGGTGACCGTGAGTCGGTCAGCTTCGAAGCCGCCTTCGACGAGGAACTGTCCGAGGAATTCGGCGATCTCGGTCCCGAAGCGCCCCGCCGGGGCGGTGGCCGAGGTCGTGGCCGTGGGGGCCGCGGCCGCCGGTGAAACTCCGTGATCTGACCGGCATGGTGTCGGACTCGTCGGTCGAGTCCGACACCATCCGGGTCAGCCGCCTCGACGGCGGACTGCGTGTCGTCACCGAAACCGTGCCTTCGTCGCGCTCGGTCGCGATCGGGGCCTGGGTCGGCGTGGGCAACCGCGACGAACCAGCCGAAGTCGCCGGCGTCTCACATTTCCTCGAGCATCTGCTGTTCAAGGGCAGCTCCACGCGTGGAGCGCGAGAGATCGCCGAGGGCATCGACGCGGTCGGCGGTGACCTCAACGCTTTCACGTCGAAGGAATACACGGCCTTTCACGCTCGCGTACCGGCCTGGGACATCGACTTCGGACTCGACACCCTCCTCGACGTGCTCGTCGACCCGGGGTTCAGCGACGACGAAGTCGAAGCCGTACGTCAGGTGATCCTCGAAGAGCTCGCGTGGAGCGCCGACACCCCCGACGACGTCGTCCACGGCGTGCTGGCCGAGAGCCTCTTTCCGCAGCACCCGCTCGGGTGGGAGGTGCTCGGCAGCCAGGAATCGGTTCGATCCGTCTCCGCTTCCCAGATCCGTGAGTTCCACGATCAGTGGTACCGGCGGGCGAACCTGGTCGTCTCCGTGGTCGGCCCCATCGACCACGACGAGGTCGTCGCACGGGTGGACGACTCCCTCTCCGGGCTCGAACCGGGCCGGCGGCCGGATCGTGTCGCCCCTGAACACGACGTCCGTACCGAGATGTTCACCGGGCGGCCGATCGAACAGAGCCATCTCGCCCAGGGTTGGCGGGCGCCGTCACAGCACAGCGACGACCGCTATGCGCTGGCCGTGGCCAGCCAGCTCCTCGGTGGGGGATGGTCGAGCCGCTTGTTCCAGGAGGTCCGCGAGAAGCGTGGCCTCAGCTACACGGTGTTCTCGTCGGTCGGCGCCTACGCCGACAGCGGCACCATGTCGGTGTATGCGGCCACAACTCCTGAGCGGCTTCCCCAGCTCGCGTCGGTGATCGACGAGCAGTTGGACGACCTCGTCCAGCACGGCCCGGGCGAACGGGAACTCGAGGTCGCCCGGGGTGGCTTCGAGGGCGCCACGGTGCTCGGTCTCGAGGACACGGGCAGCCGGATGGCGCGGCTCGCCACGAACGTCCTCGTCCGTGACCGTGTGGTGGGCGTCGACGAGTATCTCGACGCCGTACGCCAGGTCACCGGCGACGACGTGCAGCGGGTGCTCGGCGAGATCCTGAACGGGCCTCGGGCTCGCTCAGTCGTCGGACCCCAGACCTGAGCGCGGAGTGGGTCAGGCTTCGGCGCGGCGGCTGATGGCCAGGCGGACGACCTCGACGAGGACTTCCTTGGCCTGGGTGAGGTCACGGGCGTCGCAGGTCACGATCGGAACCTGGGGTGCGATGCTGAGCGCATCGCGGACCTCTTCGGGCTGATGCGACAGCACACCGTCGAACATGTTGACTGCCACCACGTAGGGAAGGCCGCGTTGCTCGAAGTAGTCCAGCGCCGCGAAACAGTCGCTCAGGCGGCGGGTGTCGACGAGGACGACGGCGCCGACCGCCCCCTCAGCGAGCTCATCCCACATGTACCAGAAGCGGTCCTGACCAGGCGTGCCGAACAGATAGAGGATCGTCTGCTCGGACAGGGTGATGCGTCCGAAGTCCATCGCCACGGTCGTGGTGGTCTTCGACGTCACTGCGCCGGCATCGTCGACGCCGACCGACCGGGCCGTCATGGGTGCTTCGGTCGACAGGGGCGTGATCTCGGAGATGGTGCCGACGAAGGTCGTCTTGCCGACCGCGAAGCCGCCGGCCACGAGGATCTTCTGGGACCGCTTCGTCACTGCCTGGGGGCGGACGGGGCTTTCAGTACTCGATGAGGTCATGAAGCAACATCTCCAGTGATTCGAGAGAGGGGCCTTCGTCGGTGTTGTCCGACACTCCGACGGCCACCAGGCCGCCGGCGACGAGGTCGCCGACGAGAACGCGGGCGATGCCGAGGTGGACGCCTACGTGGGCGCTGAGTTCGGCGATCGAGATCGTCGATCGGGCCAGATCGAGGATCTGGTTGTGTTCGGGATCGAGCGGGCGGCTGGGGGTCGCACCGACCACCGTCTCGACGAGGGTGTCGAGGGCGAGGTTCTCGGTCGAAACGGCCCGGCCGCGAGTGAGCGCGAACTGGCGCACGAATCGCGCCGGCTGCTCCTCGAAGTCGGTGTCGGATCGATCGGTCACATCAGCCTCACGTGGTGGGCAGGGCGTTGTGGAGTTCGTCGATCAGGGCGGGGGTGATGACCGATCCCATCCGCTTCGCGAGCATGGTCATCTCGTAGCCGATGAGGCCGACGTCGGCGTCCTTCTGGGCGAGCACGGCCAGCGCCGAACCGTCCTGGATGGACATGAACATCATGTAGCCCTGGACCAGCTCCACGACGATCTGGGTGACATCGCCACCGCCGAAACAGCGGGCCGCACCGCCGGTCATCGAGGTGAGCCCCGACGTGACCGCTGCGAGCTGATCGCCTCCGGCGCGACCGATGCCCTTCGACATGGCGACCAGGAGGCCGTCAGAGCTGACGACCGCGCTGTCGACGACCCCGGGGATGTTCTCGACGAAGTTCTCGACCAGCCAGTTGAAGTTGGCCGCGTCGGTGCTGACAACAGTGGATTCCATGGGTACTCCCTGATGAGGTCGGTGCGATCAGAACGGCTGGTCCGCGACGTCCGGATTGTCCGGATCGTGGATGGTCAACGGGTCGCGGCCGCGGGCGACGCCGGCCTGGAGACCGGAGAGTGCGGCGCGGCGACGTTCGGCCTGGGTGAAGGGATCCTCGGTCTCGACGACCTCCGGAGCCGCAGGGTCGGGAAGGCGCTGGAACGAGACGTCTCCACCGAGCTCGGAGCCGTGAGGGGTCTCGGCGATGGCCTGCCCGGGCACCCGCTTGCGGAAGCCCGGAGCCTCCGGTCCCGACGTCTCGATCGGCGCCTGCATCGTCTGCGGCGCCGGCTCGACCGGGGTCGGATCCACGATCTCGTTCGGGGTGATGGCCTCGACGAACGTCGGCTCGGCCGACGCGGGGGTCGTGGGTTGCTCACCGAAGATGGCGGGTCGGCTGAGGTATTCGACCGAGGGGTCGGTCGGGTCCACCACGGGCTCGATGACTGGCTCCGGGGTGGGAGCGGGTGCCGGCTCGGTGGTCTCGAACGTCTCCACGACCGGGGGAGCCGTGGTCGGCGGTGCGGTCTCGTCGGCTCGGGCGAACGCGTCGGCGGGCAGGTCGATGCTCGCAGCGAGCCCGCCGCCTGGGTTCGCGTGGATCGTCACAGCCACACCCAGACGTCGGCTGAGGCGACCGAGCACCTGGAAGCCGACCTGGTCCGCGACGACCTCGGCGATGTTCGGCGGCTCGGCGATGCGCTGGTTGGCTTCGGTGATTTCTGTGTCGGACATCCCGACGCCACGGTCGATGACCCACACCCGGACCAGGCCCTTTGCTTCGGTGGCCCGCACGGCCACCGGGGCGGTGGGTGGCGAGTAGGACAAGGCGTTGTCGATGAGCTCGGCGAGCACGTGGGAGAGGTCCACCGCGTGGGATCCGGCCACCATGCGGCCGGAGGAGCCCTCGAGGTCGATGTCGACCCGCTCCAGGTTCTCGACCTCCGACGTGGCACCACGGACCACGTCGAGCAGGGCGACCGGTTCGCTCCACTGTCGGGCCGGACGCTCGGAGGCCAACACGAGGAGGTTCTCGGAGTTGCGCCGCAGGCGGGTCAACATGTGGTCGATCCGGAACAGGCCCTCGAGCGTCGACGGGTCCTCGACCCGTGATTCGAGGTCGTCGAGGATTCCCAGCTGGCGATCGATCAGGGCCTGGTTGCGGCGACCGAGGCTGAGGAGAATCGAGGTCATCGTGGAGGCCCGCTTCTGCACGTGATCCACCGAGGTCTCGACCGCGGTACGAAGCACCGTGTTGAACGACTCGGCCAGCTCGCCGATCTCGTCGCGGCCGTCCGATGTGATGCCGGGGAGCTTCTCACCGATGGTGGCCGCATCGGCATCGGTCACCGAGGCGAGCACCTCGGGAAGGCGCTCGACGGCCGCGTCGTGGGCTTCCTCGGAGAGGCGACGGACTCGGCGGGCGAGCGATCGACCGAGGAGGAAGGCGGCGATGATGGCGATCAGGGCCACGCCGGCGGAACCCGCACCGAAGACGAGGGCTCGACTCTGGGCTGCGTCGTGCTCTTCGACGGCACGTTCCACGAACCGGTCGAACACGATGTCCTCCACCGCGTTCGCCGTGTCGAACATCTCCCGGGTGGCGGGGAACCACTGCTGCGGCGTGGTCGAAGCGTCGTTGCCGTTGTCGACGACGTCGTCGAGGTAGCCCTCGAACGTCTCGTGGGCGTCGGACTCGAGTGCCTCGATGAGAAGCGCGACCTCAGAGGGCTCGCCGATGACCTTGAACCGGTCGAACTCGAGTTCCTCGATCTCCTCCAGGGCGTAGGCGTCGCGGATGGAGGCGGCGTCGAAGCTGCCGTCGAGCCGGGCGCCGATGAATCCACCGAGGTCCGAGAGCGCCTCTTCAGCGTCGTAGTAGGCGGTGATCGCGTCACCACGACGCACGAGCTCGGCGTCACCCGCGGTCCGCAGGACACGGTTGAAGTCCTGCTGGACGGCGAGGAGATCCTGGAATCCCTCGTCGGCGGCGATGCTGTCGGGGACCGAACCGCTGTCGATGCCCTCGCGCAAGGGAACGAGACCCTCCGCCGATGCGATGAGCCCGGTGAGGAGAGGGCCGACCTCGGCATCGCCGGCGAGTCCGGAGGACTCGATGGTCTGGAGGAGGAGACCACGCTCGATGTCCGTTTCGGCCCGGTTCGTCGCGAGAGCGCCTTCGGCTTCACCGGTCTGGAGATGCTCGAGCGTCGTGAAGCGCTCGTGCTCCACGGTGTCGCGGTACTCCATGGAGGCCAGCACCACGTCGGCGATGGCGGATGAACGGTCGGCGTCGTTCACCTCGTCGAGGGCCGGTTGCACGACGCCGGCACCGAGAACGAGCATGACGAGCACAGGGGCGAGCACGAGCAGGGCGAGCTTCGTGCGGATAGAGCGATTGCGAATCATCTGATTCCTCCTCGGTCGCTACGTCGGCAGTGATCAGAGGCATATGAGGGCGAGTTCGAAATTGAGTCATGCGGCCCAGCAGGCCCCGATTGGGCCTACGATTGGGCCGAGGGTCGAGGCGCGGGCACGGTGCCCGTGCGAGAGTCCTCTGCGCGTCATGGCCGAAGAAGCGGGTTCGAGTTCCACCGGCGGCGGCAACGCCAAGGGTGAGAATCTGGTGCGGATCGTCACCGACCGCGTTCGGGAAGTGTCGTCCGGAGCGCCGCCCCAGCCGCTCGTGGTTTGCGGACCGGCTGCCACGGTGAATGACGCGATCCGCCGCTGTCACCCGGTGGTGCCACCGGACTGGTTCGGTGGGGCTGTCACCTATCAACCCGGCCAGGTGCTCGACGACTGGCGACGGACCCTCTCGACGGGAATCGAGATCTGGCTCCAGGCCCGCCCGGGCCTACGCGCCCTTCGCGAAGCGGCGGCCCTGCTCGACGAGCCCGGCACTCCGGCGGCAACCGCGCTGAATCGCGTCACCCGAGAATTGGCCGACGTTCCGGGTCCGGTGATGTTCGCGGAGATCGCCGACCTCGATCCCGGTGAGCCCGACGCCGATCGCCTGCTGACGCTCCTGGGATGGCTCCAACGGGGAGGTGCGCCGGTGTTCGTCGTCGCGAGCTCCTCGGTGCATCCGTCGTTCGCCGCAGCGTCGTCGGCTGGCGCGGAGCTGATCGAGATCATCGATCTCACGCCCGTATCGGCATCGGCCTACGCCTCTGCCGTCGAGGCGTTGTCACCGGATGCTCGTCGGTATTTCCGCTCGATCGTGGCCGAACCGGGCAGTCATGAGGATCTACGCATCCGCCTGGGTGACAGCACCGCATTCGGCGGCGGGTCGAAGCTCGGCGAGGACTTCGCCGAACTGCGTCGCGCCGGCGTCCTGCGAATCAGCGACGGTGGGGTGCTCGAGCCGACCCTTCCGGACCTGGTCGAGATGGTGGGCTAGAGCCCCGGCTTCCAGATCATCAGGTAGAGCTGCACCAACAACAGCAGCGTGATCGCGATGCCCGACAGGGCCAGCTTCTGCTCGTCGGCGTCGGTGCTCTTGCCACCCGCGATCGCAGCCTCGGCCGGGCGGATGCCCGCGTGGAGGATGCCGTTCATTGCGATCCAGATGATGATGGCCGTGATCAGCCACCCCTGCGACATCTCCCACACCTTGTCGGACATCCCCGCCACCCCGAACCCGAGCAGGCCGGTGATCACCAGAGCGGTGCCGTAGATCCGCATGGCGTTGGTGACCATGTAGCCGAAGATCCCCGGCCGAGCGGGGTTGTCGTCGGCCTTCATCTGGTTGCTCAGCACGG
>CAYFLT010000009.1:0-8987 GCA_964344055.1 uncultured Candidatus Nemicrothrix sp. | reverse complement strand
CGGGGTGTACGAACGCGGGAGCGAACGCCACCATCGCCGAGAGGATGTGGAGGAACAAGACGATGCGGTAGGACGTGTCGTTGATGGCAGCCAAGGTCATGGGCGGGACTGTAGTCAGGCCGCCACGACGCGTGCTCGATCCGCACTCGCAGCACCCACCCAAACGTTGCCGATCACGGCACTAGCCTGCGGACATGATCCGAGTCGGAGTGGTCGGTGCAGCAGGTCGGATGGGGCAGGAGGTGTGTCGTGCGGTGACTGGCGACCCTGACACCGAGCTCGTCGCCGAGATCGATCTGGACGATTCGCTCGACGGTCTCACCGACGCCGGTGCCGACGTGGTCGTCGATTTCACCGTGCTCGACGCCGCCCGGGAAACGCTCCGGTTCGCCGCCGCGAACGGCATCCACGCGGTGGTGGGGACCACCGGCTTCTCCGAGGAGGATCTCGCCGAGTTCCGGGCGTCGTTCACCTCGAGCAATGCCTTGATCGCGCCCAACTTCGCGATCGGCGCCGTGCTGATGATCCGCATGGCCGAGCTCGCTGCGCCCCACTTCGACACCACCGAGATCATCGAGTTCCACCACGACAACAAGGTCGACGCCCCTTCCGGCACCGCCACCCACACCGCGGAACGCATGGCGGCGGCGTCGAACGAATGGGGCGACGACCCGACTCGCCACGAGGTCTACGAGGGCGCCCGCGGTGGTCTCGGACCGGGCGGCATCCGCGTGCACTCGGTCCGGATGCGAGGCGCAGTGGCGAACCAGGAGGTCATCCTCGGCACCACCGGCCAGACGCTCACCATCCGCCACGACACCGTCGACCGCACCTCCTTCATGCCGGGAGTTCTCGTCGGGGTGAAGCAGGTGGCCGAGCACCCGGGTCTCACCATCGGGCTCGATTCCTACCTCGGCCTCTGATCGGTGCGCAGCCTGGTCACCCCCAAGTGGGTCCTGTCGCATCTGTTCGTCCTGGCGATGGTGGTCGTCATGGTCAACCTCGGGTTCTGGCAGCTCGATCGCCTCGACGAGCGGCGCGCCGACAACGACGCCGTACAGGCGGCGGCGGCGCAACAACCGATCGAGTCCCTGCTCGAGGCCGTGGTCGATCCGCCGGACCACACCGCGGCGACCGTTGAGGGGACCTATCGCGCCCAGGACAGCTTCCTGGTGGCCAACCGCACCTTCAACACCCAGGCCGGCAGCTGGCTCGCGACGCCCCTCGAGCTCGCTGACGGTCGGCTGGTGGTGGTCGCCAGAGGCTGGGTCCCCCGGCTTTGGGTGGCGGGTGACGATCAGAGAGCGGTCGACACACCCAGCGGCACGGTGACCGTGGTCGGGCGGGTGTTCGACTCGGTCGGCGGCGGGCGGCTCGGGACCGGCACCGAGGACTACGCCGAAGTGAGTCGTATGGACCTCGCCACCGTCGAGGAAGCCACCGGCCTCGAGGTCGTCGACCTGTGGGTCCAGCTCGAGTCGCAAACGCCTGCGACCGGTGATCTGCCGGTGCCCGTGCCCCCGCCCGTGCTCGACGATGGTCCGCACCTGTCCTATGCGTTCCAATGGTTCTTCTTCTCGTTCGGCACGATCGTCGTCTACGGCTTGATCCTTCGACGCCGGCTCGGTCAGCAGTGAGTGATCTCCACCTCTTGACCCTCCTGGCGGTACGGCTGAGGAGTCGAGGGGATGTGGAGGCGGTGCGGGCCACGGTGGCCGACTTGGCCGGGGACGCGGCAGTCGATGTGTCGTCGGCCTTGGCGATGGCGGCGGCAGAAGGCCAGATCCGGGTTCGAGGTGACGAGGGCCGGCACTCGTTGACCCCGGCTGGTGAGGCCGAACTCGCCGCCCTGCTCGGCTCCGACACCGATTCGGCCGGGCGGGCCGACCTCGTCACGGCATATGAGGCGTTCCTTCCGCTCAACCGCCGCTTTCTCGCGGTATGCGTCGCATGGCAGGAGGGTCGGGTCGGTGTGGGAGTGCTCGCATCGCTGGTGACCGAACTGGCACCCGTGCTCCACGCGCTGGCCGGGATCCGGTCACGGTTCGGGTCCTATGGTCGGCGGTTCGAGTCGGCCCTCAGGGCGGCGGGCGACGATCCGGCCTGGGTCGACTCACCCTCTCTGGATTCCGTCCACAGCGTCTGGTTCGAACTCCACGAGCACCTTCTTGCCACGATCGGCCGGGATCGCGCGGGCGAACAATGACGTGAATGCGGCGCGAATCGGGTCGGCATCGACCGCGAAGCGTGGCACCATTGACCCATGACTACGCCAGCCACAGCCACGTTCGGCCGGGTGATGACCGCGATGATCACGCCCTTCGCCGATGACGGACCCCTCGACCTCGACGGGGCCCAGAAGCTGGCCAAGTGGCTCACCACCGAAGGCGGCAACGACGGACTGGTGATCGCTGGTACCACCGGCGAGAGTCCCACGCTGACCCAGGACGAACAGATCGACCTGATCGAGGCGGTCGTGGAGGCGGTCGAGGTCCCGGTCGTGGCCGGTGCCGGTAGCAATGACACGAAGATCGCGGTCCACAACTCCGAGCGGGCTGCCGAGGTCGGCGCGGCCGGGCTCCTCCATGTCGCCGGCTACTACAACCGGCCCAGCCAGGCCGGGCTCTACGAGAACTTCCGGGTGTGCGCCGAAGCCACCGACCTCCCGGTGATCGTCTACGACATCCCGGGCCGGACCGGTCGCAAGATCGACACCGAGACCCTGCTCGACCTGCTCGAGAACGTCGAGAACATCATCGCCATCAAGGACGCCGCCGGCAGTCCCGGCGAGACCTCTCGGCTGCTGTCCCTGGCTCCCGAAGGCACCGAGGTGTACAGCGGCGACGACGGGCTCACCTTGCCGCTCCTCGCGGTGGGCGCCGTCGGCACCATCGGCGTCGCCACCCACTGGGTGGGCAACGAGACCCGCGACATGATGAACGCGTTCTTCAGCGGCGACGTGGCCCGGGCCACCGCCATCAACCGGAAGCTGATTCCGAGCTATGAGTTCGAGACGGGTGACGAGGCGCCGAACCCGGTGCCGTCCAAGGCCATGATGCGGGTGCTCGGCCTTCCGGCCGGCGCTTGTCGTCTCCCGATGGGACCGGAGCCCGAATGGCTCGAGGCGGAGGCGAAGGCGGTGCTCGCGGGTCTCGGTCGGGCCTGAGGTGGCCGCTCCCGTCACCATCACCTTTCTCGGCGGCCTGGGTGAGATCGGCCGCAACTGTGCGGCCATCGAGACCGAGGGCCGGATCGTCGTGCTCGACTGTGGACAGATGTTCGGTGGCGACGACCTGCCGGGTGTCGACTCGGTACTGCCCGACCTGAGCTGGCTGTTCGAGAACGCCGATCGGGTCGAGGCCTGCATCGCCACCCACGCTCACGAGGACCACATCGGCGCGCTCCCGCATCTTCTCGAGCACGTGTCGCTGCCGATCTACGGCTCGCCGTTCACGCTCGGAATGATCGATCACAAGCTGAACGAGGCCGGTCTCCGCGACAAGGCGGAACTCCGCACGATCAACGACGGTGACCGACTGGACGTCGGCCCGTTCGACTGCGAATTCCTTCCCGTGACCCACTCGATCCCGTCGGGCAACATCACTGCCTTCCACACCCCACAGGGAGTGATCCTCCACTCGAGCGACTTCAAGCTCGACCTCACCCCGGTGGACGGCCGCCGCACTGATCTGTCCCGCATCGGTGCCCTGGCCAATGACCCGGGGATCCGGCTGATGCTGGCCGACTCGACGAATGCCGACTCCCCGGGTTCGTCCCGTTCGGAGCGCGAGGTCGGACGGGTCCTGTCGTCGCTCGTTCGTGGCGAGGAGGGACGGCGAGTGATCGTCGCCTCGTTCGCGAGCCACATCCACCGTCTCCAGCAGATCGCCGACGCGGCGGTGGAGACCGGTCGGGTGATGGTCACCCTGGGGTTGTCGATGCGGCGCAACGTGAAGCTCGCCAGAGATGTCGGCCTGCTCCGGATCCCCGACGCGTCGATTCGTGACATCGAGGACATCGACGACCTCGATCCCCGGCGTCTCCTCATCGTCTGCACGGGTTCCCAGGGGGAACCCCGGGCGGCACTCACGATGATGGCGAACGGTCTGAGCAAGTGGATCCAGCTCGACGACAACGACACGGTCGTCTTCTCGTCGCATCCGATCCCCGGCAACGAAGCCGCGGTGGCCGCGGTGCGCAACGGCCTGGCCCGCCATGGTGCCAGGGTGTTCCACAGTGGACAGGTCGACGTGCACACCAGCGGTCATGGCAAGCAGCAGGAGCTTCAGACCCTGCACTCGGTGGCGGTGCCCGAGTGGTTCGTACCGGTGCACGGCGAATACGCCCATCTCGTCGCCCACGCCGAGTTGGCGCGCGGGATGGGGATGGACGATGACCGCGTCGTCCTGTGTGAGGACGGCGACCAGATCACCCTTTCCGACGAGGGGATCGAACACCTCGGCTCGATCGGGGGAGACCATCTCTACGTCGACGGCACGGTCGGCGATCTCGGGAACATGGTGCTCGGGGAGCGGCGCACGCTCGGCGACAACGGATTCGTCACCGTCGTGGTCCATGTCGACATGGAACGGGGCGAGATCCTCGCCGGTCCGGACGTCGTTTCACGAGGTTGGGTCGAACAGCCGGCGTTGGTGGCCCACGAGACGGCCGTGGCCGACGCGGTCGAACAGGACCTCATGACGGCGCTCGAGGACCCGGACATCGACCTCGAACGGCTTGGCCAGATCGCCCGCCGGGCGGCCGGTCGCACCGTGAACGATCGCACCCGCCGCCGGCCGATGATCGTCCCCGTGATCCGCGAGGGCTGAGACACCCCGCCCCGCCCGCTCTGTCTCACCGAGCGAGAGCTGCCGCCGCCAGCGGATTTCGCTCATCTAGCGTGGGGGCGTGGAACCGCGGGTGATCACCGAGGAGTCGCTCCTCAGGGTCTACATGGCGCCGATCGTGGGCTTGGCTGCCTTCGTCGCTCCGGTGGTCATCGCGCCGTCGGTGATCACAGTGGTGTTGCTGATGGCGGCCGCCGTGGTCGTCACGCTGTACGTCCGGAGGCGCAAGCGGGCCGGCCTCTACTTGATGGACGACGAGCTCTACATCGTCAATCGGCACCGTTCGCACGCCGTTCCGGTCAACGAGGCCATCCTCCACGTGGGTAGGCAGGCCCGCTGGGCGCCACAGCTCCGCCAGAAGCACCTCGATGACCTCGGCGTCATCAAAAGCACCTTCGTGTACATCGCACCGAAGAGCGACCCTGCGAATCGGGTGGAGGTCGATGCGATGCACGGGCTGATGCCGAAGGAGTTTCGGCGCGTTCTGGCCGATCTCGAAGCCCTGTTGACGGTCGGCTACAGCTAGCGGGTCGCTCGTGGGTGCCACGAGGGCGGGGGTGGGCTCGGGTAGCGTCGTTTTCACTGTGGCCACCAGAGCGCGCTCGAAAAAGACCCCTGCGAAGAAGACCGGCGCCAAGAAGGCGGCCGCCCGGAAGCCGTCCGCGTCCCGCCAGGCCGTCGGCTCGGTGCTGTCGGCGCACCAGGCCGACCTGTGGGGGGTCGGCGCCGTCTTGGCCGGGCTCCTTTCCGCCGCCGCGGTGTGGCTCAGCACCGGAGGCTTCATCGGTGAGGTGATCGACGACGGCCTCGCCCTCGGCGTCGGTCTGATACGGGCGGTGGTGCCACTCGCGCTGATCGCGGTCGGCGTGATGTTGATCCGTGGTTCCGACGTCGAAGAGGACGATCTGGAACGCATCGCCCGGGCGGCAGTCGGTGGAACGCTCGTGCTGGTTGCCCTCACCGCCCTCCTCCACGTCGGGCGAGGCCGACCGGGCGTCGATGATCCGATCAGCGAGATCGGCGCCGCCGGCGGCGTGCTCGGCATGGCGGTCGGAGGACCGCTTCACACACTCGCCGCCACCGCGGGGAGCATCCTCATCCTGATCGCCCTCGGCCTGGTGGGCGTCATCGTCCTCACCGGCTCGTCGGCTCGAGCGGTTGGCGGGGTGTTCGGCCGGATCCTGCGCCCGATCCCCACCCTGTGCGGCCGGGCCGTCCGCGCCCTGTTCGCCGATCCCACCGCCACGCCGAGCGACGGGGTGATCGACCTTCGTGACCCCGCGGCGCCGTTCGACCAGGACGCCGATGCCGATGACGACGTCGACGACACGGTAGAGGTGGCGTCGGCGCCGAAGCCGAAGCGCGCACCACGCAAGAAGGCCACCGCCGAGCCGGTCCAAGACGCCGAGCAGCAGTCGCTCAGCCTCCCGAGCTCGAGTGGCAAGTGGAAGCTCCCGCCGATGTCGATGCTTTCGCGCTCGCAGGCCCAAGAAGTCGACCGGACGGTGGTCGCCGAGCGGGGCCGGCTGCTCCAGGCGACATTGGACCAGTTCGGGGTCCCGACCACCCTCCTCGAACCGGTCGTCGGACCCACCGTGACCCGCTACGTCCTGGAGCTGGGCGAAGGCGTGAAGGTCTCGAAGCTGGAGAGTCTCCGCAAGGACATCGCCTACGCGATGGCGTCACCCGATGTGCGAATCCTCGCCCCGATTCCGGGTCGTCGAGCCATCGGCGTGGAGGTCCCCAACACCGATCGCCAGGTGATCGCGATCGGCGACATCCTCGCCTCGAAGGAGGCGAAGCGCGCCGGGCATCCGTTGGAGGTCGCCATCGGACGCGACATCAACGGTCGCAACATGATGATGAACCTCGCCACGATGCCGCACGTCCTGATCGCGGGCGCCACCGGCGCGGGCAAGTCGTCGTGCCTGAACAGCCTCCTCACCTCGATCCTCATGCGATCGACGCCCGAGCAGGTCCGGATGATCCTCATCGACCCAAAGCGGGTCGAGATGGGGCAGTACGACAAGGCGCCGCATCTGCTGACCGCCCCGGTCACCGATCCCCGCCAGGCGGCCAACGCTCTGGCGTGGGCGGTGCGGGAGATGGAGCGGCGTTACGACCTCCTCCACAAGGTCGGCTTCCGCGACATCACGGGGTACAACAACGCGGTCGATGCCGGAAGCATCGAGGTCGGACTCGGGGAGATCGACGAGAAGGGGGAGCCGCTGCAGTACCAGCGTCTGCCCTTCATGATCGTCGTGGTCGACGAGCTCGCCGACCTCATGATGGTGGCGGCCCGCGACGTGGAGGACTCCATCGCCCGGATCGCCCAGATGGCCCGTGCGGTCGGCATACATCTCGTGATCGCCACCCAGCGGCCATCGGTCAATGTCATCACCGGCGTCATCAAGGCCAACATCCCGGCTCGCTTGGCGTTCGCGGTGTCGAGCCTCACCGACTCGCGGGTCATCCTCGACCAGCCGGGCGCAGAACGGCTGGTCGGCAAGGGCGACCTCTTGCTGCTCGGGCCGTCGTCCTCGACGCCGCACCGTGTGCAGGGGTGTTGGGTCGAGGAATCCGAGGTGCGAGCGATCGTCAAGCATTGGCGGGACCAAGCCCCCGAGTTCACTGCCGACGAGAGCGTCGGAGCCGACGACCCGACCGACGGCGGCGGCTCGGCCGGTGTCGGTGCCGTGCCGTCACCCTCGCCGGTGCCGGGCGCGGGTGGCATCACCAACACGCCTCCCAGCCTGAGCGCGATCACCGAGGCTCCACCGGTCGAAGACGACGGCGACGAGCTCCTGGGGCAGGCGATGGAGCTGGTAGTCCAGACCCAGCTGGGGTCGACGTCGATGCTCCAGCGGAAGCTCCGAGTCGGCTTCGCTCGAGCCGGTCGCATCATGGACCTCCTCGAAGAAGCTGGAGTTGTCGGCCCGTCGACTGGATCCAAGGCACGCGAGGTCCTGCTGTCGCCCGAGGAACTCGAGGCCCGTCGGGGTGGAGGCTGAACCCCGCTAGGTTCGTCGCCCGATGACTGTCGGCCTGATCTTCGCCCTCGCCGGCCTGGGCGTCCTCACTCTCGCGGCCGATCAGTTCGTGAAGGGTGCGGCCCGGCTGGCCGTCCTCTACCGGGTGTCCCCCATCGTGGTGGGTGCCGTGCTGATCGGCTTCGGCACCAGCGCGCCGGAGATGGTGGTCTCTGGCATCGCCGCGGGACGTGGTGACCTCGACATCGGTGTCGGCAACATCGTCGGCAGCAACGTGGCCAACATCTCGCTGGTGCTGGCCGCGGCCACCGCGGTCACGGTGGTGCCGGTGGCGTCCACCACGCTCCGGCGGGAGGCGCCCATCTCGGTCCTGTCGGTGCTTGTGTTCGCGGCGTTGCTGCAGGGCGACATCGAGCGGTGGGAGGGCGGACTGTTGGCCGTGCTGATCGTCACGGTGCTCGCGATCACGCTGAAGTCGGCGCGGTCGGACGACCCGCTCGGCGAGGACGTCGAGGAGATGATCGGGGACGACCCGCTCCACCGGAGCCGCGAAGTGATCCGCGCCCTCGGTGGGCTCACGTTCGTGGTGGTGTCCGCCTGGTTCATCGTGGAGGGTTCGGGCCGCGTGGCGGAAGCGCTGGACCTCTCGGGTGGTTTCGTCGGTTTCACTCTGGTCGCGCTCGGCACCTCGGCGCCCGAGCTCGTGACGAGTGTTCAGGCGGCCCGGCAGGGGGAGACCGAGCTCCTGATCGGCAACCTGCTCGGCTCGAACGTGTTCAACAGCCTCGCGGTCGGCGGCATCATGGGTCTGGTCGGTCCTGGCCCGGTCCTCGACACCCGTCTCGCCGAGACCGGCTCGATCCTGATGGTCACGATCGTGATCGTGAGCTGGGTGTTCATGGTGATCGGTGGGCAGGTCGACCGACGCAAGGGATTCATCCTGTTCTTCTTGTGGGTGGTGGCCGTCGTCGTCCTCTCCGGCGGAGAGGCCGCCGACACCGCCTCGGCCTGGTTCGGCTGACGACCCCACCAGGCCGGACCGGGGCTCGCGGCGGGCGGCCCTAGGCTGCCGGGATGCCGGACCAGCCGTCGACATACTTTCTCGAGACACTCGGCTGTCCGAAGAACCAGGTCGACAGCGACAAGCTCG
>CAYFLT010000008.1:43777-90356 GCA_964344055.1 uncultured Candidatus Nemicrothrix sp. | reverse complement strand
GTGGGTGCGGGTGACCGATGCCTATGGGCAGACCGGCACCGGTTCGGTCGTGGTGACGGTCAACCCGTAGCCCGGTCTCAGGAGCTTCGCTGCCGCTTGAGCGCCTCCGTGCGGTGGCCCCCCCGGCGACTCTCGGGCGGTTCGGGGGCGTGATGACGAATCACCCTCGGGTCGAAGAGGCGGGAGAGCCGTGCCCGGCGGCCCCGCACCTGGAAGAGCGCATCCTCGGCATCGGCGAGATGCCCCCATGCCCGATCGGCGCGGCGCGGGCTGCTCCGGTACGGCCCGTGCATCGCCTGGGCGGCGAGATCAGCGAGGTCCCCGACCGCCTCGCCGAGATCGTCGTCCATCTGCTCGGCCATGAAGACGACATCGTCGATCGTGGTCGTCCGCGCGATCGGTGCGCCGCTCTCCCGTAGCCGATCGACCATCTCGGCCCACGCCCCGAGGATCCGGACGTCGGCGTCGTCGTGGCGGCGGCGGCGCCGTCGACGCCACTCCCGCAGCGTCCAGACCCCGAGGTGGGCGATGATGACGAGCACCACCAGCCCGATCCCGATGTTGCGCCAGGTGTTGTTCGCCTCTTCGTCGAGAATGGCCTGATTCGGGCCCTCACCGGCATCGAGCTCACGGGGGATCACCTGGGCCTGAACGGCGGTGCTCTCCTCGGCGATGGTGGTCGTGGTGGTCGACTCCGTCGTGAGATCCGTACTCAGATCCGCGCTGTCGGGCACCGGATCGAACGCCACCCAACCGACTCCAGGGAAGGCGACCTCGGTCCACACTCGGAGACTGTTGGCGGGAATGTCCGGCCCGGCAACGGGATAGCCGGCCACCACCCTGGCGGGGTAGCCGAGGGTGCGGGCCATGAGTGCGTGCAGTGAGGCGAGCTGCTCGGGCCCGGTCGGCTCTGCTGCGGCAAGGTCGTCGCGCAAGCGGCCGAGAGAGTGACCGGGCGGCACCTGATCGGTCCGGCCGAGGCTGTGGGTGAACGCCGAGAGCGCCTCGACTGCGCTGATCGCGTCGACCGAGTTGGCCGCCACGGCCTGGGCCGTTTGCCGGATCGTGTCCGGGAGTTGTGCCGGGAAGTCGATGAAGCTCGGATCGACTTCCTCCCGTCCGGATCCGAGGCCCTCCAGCCCGGTCCGGTCGATGATCACTCCGGTGACCGTGTAGCTCCCCCGCCGACGAGTGGACAGAGCAGTCTGGGAGGAGGCACTCCAGTTCACGTTGGTCAGGTCGGTGGTGATCACCTGATCGGGAAGGGCGAAGAGCGGCCCGTCAGTCGTTCCTTGGGTGATGATGAGGGTGATCACCTCACCGGGCGAGAGCTCCTCGGGGGCCGGCACCGACACGACGGTGCGGTAGTCGCTCACCGGCAGCCATCGCTCCCCGTCGTGCACGTCGTAGACCTGGACCCGCAGCCGAAGTTCCGGGAGCGGGTCGCCGGTCTGGCTGCGAACGGTGAAGGCGACGGCGCCGTCGTCGGTTCTGGTCGTCAGTTCCGAGAGGAGGTCCGGCACTTCCATGTCGACGACCGCGGTGCCGCGGTCGGTGCGGGGATCGAAGGGCTCGGTCCGGGTGGACGGGGCGGCCACGCCTACGGCGGTGGCACCGATTCCGGACAGGGCAACCACTCCCAGCAGGGAGAGGACTCGACTAGCCCGCCAGCTGTGGCTCGAGCGGTTGGTCATGGTGGCGACCAGCAACAGCGCCATGCAGCCGACGATCGTGCCGGCGACGGCAGCGGTGGCTCCGGCCGGGAGCGACGCGGCCACGGTGAGCCACAGGATCGCGCCGGCGCCGGCCATCGCGGCGATCGCGTTGTGGCGCCGGGCCGCAACATGGATCGCGGCGGCGGTGAGGGCCCAGGCGAGCATTCCCACGAAGATCTCCGCGCTTCGGGGGTCGCTGATCGGGACTTGGTCGTCGAGGAGCGCGTTCCACCCGTCGAAGACCCCACGACCGAGCTCGTCCCAGGGATCGGTGGTGAATGGGTCGGTTCGGAATCGGTCGCTGACCACCACCACCTGCCAGATCACCGCGCCCAACGCGGTGATGCCGGCCACCGCCCCCAGAGGGGCTCCGGGCCAACTCGATTCGATGACCACCGCGACCAGTGCTGCCATGACCAGGCCGATCGCGATCTGATACATCCAGGCCGAGCCGGGCAGGATCTCTCGAAGGGGGATCATCGCCGCCGCGACGGTTGTGATGATCGCCACGACGGTGGCGGGAGCGGGACGGAGCGTCATCGCTTCATCCTGCGGTTCCAGGCGTCGGCGAAATCGGCGCTCGTTGGAGCGTTGATGAGCACCGCCCCGGTCAGTTCGTGGACCTCGGCCTGCGATCCGGCGCCCATCCGGACCATCGTGAGCATGTCGAATCGATGCCGAATCGGCGCGAGGCTCCGCAGGACGTCGACTCCGGCGCGCCCGGTGATCGTGGCGCAGCTGATTCCGCCGGAATCGCGGCTGGTCTCGAAGGCGGCCCTGCCGAGATCGAGAGATGGGTTTTCGGTGCGGGTGATTCCGGCCAGGAAGTCCATGACGCCGATGCGCGGCGATCGGTCGTCGATCGAGTTCCCGTCGGTCGTGCGCAGGGTGAAGGGGAACCGTCGGGCCATCGCCGCCACGATGACGCTGGCTGCCGATCGCACGGCGTCCTCGAACGAGGACTCGTCGTACATGCCCTCGGTGACGTCGAGAATCACGCTCGTGCGGGGTCGGTTGGCGTCGACGTTGTGGCGGACCATCAGGTCACCGACATGGGCCGAGGACCGCCAGTGGACGAGCCGGAGGTCGTCCCCCGGCACGTACTCGCGCAAGTTCGAGAAGGTGATGCCTCCGGCTGCGGCTTCGCCCGACGGCAGTCCCTCGAGGTCACGCCGGAACCCGGCCGGGAACGGCGAGACCACGTGGACGTAGGGGTGGACGATGAGCTCGTCGACCTCGGCCCGAGGATCCCCTCGGCGGGCGAGCCCGATCGGATCGCTCCGGTGGACGATCAACGGCCCGATTGCGAACACGCCGCGCCGATCGGTCGGGAGGGAGTGCTCGACCGTGACGGATTCATCGGGCTCCAGCGACGGGAGGTCGATCGGAATCGGCTCCCCGTCGACCTGCTCGTAGACCACGCTCGGACCGGTCCGGCGGCGGCTCCGGTTGGTGATCGTCAACGAGCTGGCGGCATCGTCCCCCGCGGTCACCCGGGCGGGTCGGACGACACGGGAGCTGGTGAGGTCGGCGCGACGGCCCGCGAGGATCACCGCGACCACGACGGCGATGACGAGCGTTGCGCCCATCGACACGAGTGCGGCGTAGTCACTGAACGCCCCGAGCGCGGCCAGACCCACCCCGGCGAGAAGGGTGAAACGGCCTGCGGTGGTCACGTCACTCGCGCTCGGTCTCGTTGACCGGGATCAGTTCGATGATCTCCTTGATCACCTCGTCGCCGGTGATCCCTTGGAGTTCGGCTTCGGGCGCCATGACCAGTCGGTGGGGAAGCACGTGCGGAGCCATGCGACGGACATCGGCAGGAGTGACGTAGTCCCGGCCGAGGCTCGCGGCGGCGGCGCGGGAGGCCGAGGCGAGGGCGATCGAGCCGCGGGGGCTGACCCCGATCCGTACGTCGGCCCGCTGCCGGGTGGCGTTGGCCAGGGCGACGATGTACTGCTTGACGGGGGGACCGACGTGGACCCGATCCGCCACGCGGGTGAGCCGCGAGAAACGCTCCGGGTCGAGGATCGGCGGGAGCGGCGTGCGGTCCCAGCGCTTCTCGTGGTCGTCGATGATGTCCATCTCGGCGTCGGGGTTCGGGTAGCCGACCTTGACCCGCATGAGGAAGCGGTCGAGCTGGGCCTCGGGCAACTCGTAGGTGCCGTCGAGCTCGATCGGGTTTTGGGTGGCGATCACCAGGAAGGGTTCTGGGACGGGCCGCGGTGCGCCGTCGACGGTGACCTGATGTTCCTCCATCACCTCGAGGAGCGCCGACTGAGTCTTCGGCGATGCCCGGTTGATCTCGTCGGCCACGACGATGTTGGCGAACACCGCACCCTCGTGGAACTCGAACTTGTTGGTGCCTCGATTCCAGATCTGCACACCGGTGACGTCGGTGGGCAGGAGGTCAGGGGTGAACTGGATTCGCTGGAGTGTGCCCTCGATGGTCTCGGCCAGGGCGCGGGCCAGCGAGGTCTTGCCCACGCCGGGAACGTCCTCGATGAGGAGGTGACCGTCGGCCAGCATGCACGTGAGGGCCAGGCGGATCACTTCGCGCTTGCCCTTCACGACCGTCTCGATGCTGTCGGTGATCCGATCGAAGTCCTTGGCGAACACCGACAGGTTGTGTTGTCTCCGTTCGGCCTTGCTCTTCGACATCTCGCTCGCCCTTCTCGCCTAGATCACCCATTGTGCCGTACGACAGCCCCTCTGCCACTTTTAGTGGCTGTCGTGTGCTGCCGTTCTTTGCCGGTTCTCCCGAGGCCGGCCCACCAGGGGTTCAGTTCTACCCGGGCCAGTTCTACCCGGGCTCGTTCTACCGGGCGAAGGCGGAATCGAGTGGCAGGGTGAGGGTGAAGCGGGCCCCACCCAGTGGTGCATCGCCGACGGCCACGTCGCCCCCATGGGCCCGAGCCGTCTCGCGGACGATCGCGAGGCCGAGGCCGGCGCCGCCAACGTCGCGGCTGCGGCTCTCGTCGAGTCGGGTGAATCGGTCGAAGATCGACTCGCGATGGGAGGGATCGACACCTCGGCCGTCGTCGTCGACGGTCAGGATGGCCGAATCGTCACAAACCGCGAGGACGACCTCGACTCGTTCATCGGCGTGGCGCACCCCGTTGTCGACGAGATTCCGGATCGCCCGGGTCAGCAGGGTGGCGTCACCGCTGAGCCTCACGGCGGCATCGACCCGTGCGTGTACGGACCCGCCGTGGCGAGCGGCCTCCCGGAGGACCAACTCGTCCAGATCGACCGGCCCCACCGGCCCGGTCCCGGCATCTTCGAGCCGGGTGAGTGCGAGCAGGTCGTCGACGAGGGTGGACAGACGCTCCTGTTCGGCGAGCACCGCCCTCGCCATGGACTCCCAGTCGGTGTCGCCGGGTCCGGCCAGCGCCACCTCGAGCTGGGCCCGGCTGGCCGCCACCGGGCTCCGCAGCTCGTGAGAAGCGTCGGCGACGAGTCGCCGGTGGCGCTCCTGGGCCTCGTGGAGGCGCTCGAGCATGGCGTTGACGGTGGTGGCGAGTTCGTGGATCTCGTCGCGCGCCGCCGGCGCCGGCACCCTGTCACCGATGTTGGCCGCGGAGATCGCGCGGGCGCGGTCGCTGATGGCGTGGACCGGTCGTAGGGCTCGGCTGGTGGCCAGCCAGGCGACCACCGCCGTGGCGGCGATGAGGAGTGGCACGGCGATCCACAGGAGGTTGCGGATCGTGTCGAGGCTGTCGGAGACCGGCTGGAGGGGGCTCGAGACCCCGACGTCGAATGCCACGCCATCCGGGAAGCGGAGGGTCTGGGCCACCGCGACGACACCGTCGCCGCGGTCGATCGACCGGGGGGCACCGTCGGGAACCGGCCCGAACACGATGGCGACCCGGTCGCCGTCCGGTAACAGGAGCTCCCCGGTCTCAGGGTCGATTTCGACACCGTTGGCCGCTTCGAACGGGCCGCTGATCACGCCTCCTCCGACCAAGAATCCTTCGGGAAGGTCATCGGGGTCGAGCCACTCCGGCGGCGATTCGACGGCGATGTCGGCGAAGATCACGTCGGGGTCGAACTCGAACCCCATCGCCAGCGTCTCGAAGTAGGTCTCCTCGCTGACCTCCCGTCCGTTCTCGTCAAGGTAGAAGAAGCGGGTGGTGTCGTCGGGATCGATCACACCGATGGTGGCCACCCCCCCGTAGATGGCGTCGAGATAGCTGGCCAGGACCGCCTCGGCGCTGGCCCTGGTGTCGTCGACGAGGCGGTCTTCCACCACGTCGAACACCACCAGGGTGGAGACGATCAGTGTTGCGGCGAACACCGTGGTGACCCCGATCGTGAGCCGGGCCCGAAGACCGAGCCGGTGCGTCATCGGGCCACCATCCGATAGCCGACGCCCCTGACCGTCTCGATGAAGGATTGGGCGGTGACGTCGCGGAGCTTCTTGCGCAGGTAGCCCACGTAGACGTCCACGATGTTTGATTCGCCGACGTGATCCACTCCCCAGACGTGGTCGACGAGTTGTCCTCGGGTGAGAGGTTGTCCGGCGGAGCGGGCCAGCGTTGCGAGGAGTGCGTACTCGCGGGCGGTCAGGTCGACGGGTGTGTTCCCCACGGTGCAGTGATGGCCGGTGGTGTCGATCCGGAGGTCGCCGACCTCGATCGTGGAGCGGGCGGCGGGGAGCTGGCGTCGGATCAGGGCGCGGATCCGGGCGAGGAGCACGACGAAGCTGAACGGCTTGGTGAGGTAGTCGTCGGCACCGAGATCGAGCCCTTCGGCGATGTCGAAGTCACCGTCCTTCGCCGTGAGCATGAGGATCGGTGTGATGACGGACTCTCCGCGGAGGGTGGCGCAGATCTCGAAGCCGTTCATTCCCGGGAGCATGACGTCGAGCACGATGGCGTCGTAGCTGAACTCTCGGGCTCGCCAAAGCCCGTCGAGGCCGTCGGGACAGGAGTCGACGTCGAACCCCTCGGCCCGGAGGCCCCGCTCGACTGCGACGGCCAGCGTTGGGTTGTCCTCGATGAGCAGGATCCGCACCCGCTCAGTATCGGGGTGCTTCATGAGAACCAGATGAGAGGTCGTCCGCTTCCTGAGAACGCTCTCATGCTCTCTCATCTCCGTCTCATTCGGCCCGGCCAGAGTCGCTGCCACAGAGACCTGTCCGAAGGAGAACCGATGTCCCGAATCCCCTCACTCGCCCGCCTGTGGATCGGTGGGTTGGCCCTGGTCCTCGTCGCGACCGCCTGCGGGTCCTCCGCCGAGGACGAGGCTCCGGGCATCGCCACCTTGTCGGACGGGTCCGATGACTCGACCGACGACGACGGAGTAGCCGAGGACGGCTCCGGATCCGGTGGCGGCGGATCCGAGGTCGAGGCGCCCGACGATCCGGAGGAAGCCTTCGCCCTCTTCGACGTGTGCATGACCGAGGCCGGGTTCGACATGGGCGGCGGCGTCGTCATCGGTGGCGGCGACGGTGGTATCGACGTCGACGGGGAAGTGATCGTCGAGGAGGTCGACCCGCAGGTGAGCGGCTTCGATGTCGACGACTTCGACTTCGCGGAGTTCGAGGAGGCCAACACGGCATGTGAAGGCCACCTCGCCAACATCGGGCTCGGCTTCGATCTCACCCCGGAACAGCAGGCGCTCTTCGACGATGCCCAACTGGCCTTCGCCGACTGCATGGAAGAGCAGGGCATCGAGATGCCGGAGTTCGGTGGGTCGGGCGGGATGGTCATCGAGATCGAGGGCGATGCGGAGGTCGATCCGCAGACCGGCGAGCTGTCGTTCGATGATGCGTCATTCGACTTCGGGGCTTTCGAGGAGGCTGCCCAGGAGTGTGACCACGTGTTCGCCGAGCTCGACGAGCTGATCGAGCCGGAGAGCCCCGATGAGTAGGCACCGAGCTTTCGCCTCGGGGATTCTGCTGGTGGGTCTCGCGGCGACCGCGACGATCGCCGCCGCCGGTACGGGCTGGATTCCGGGGTCGGAGACGAAGGGGGCGGAGGCCGTGGAGGAGAGCGTCGTGCCGGTCCTCGAGTTCGCCTCGGTCACCCGGGGCTCGCTCAGCTCCGAACGGGAGTTCAGCGCCACGGTGAGCTTCGGTGATCCGTGGATGCTGACCAGCGACGCCACGGGCATGGTCACCGGGAGCCATCCGGTGGGAACGGTGGTCGGCGATGGTGAGACGATCGTCTGGATCGACGACCGCCCGCTCGTGCTGGTAGTCGGCGACATGCCGCTCTACCGGGAACTGCGGAAGGTCGCCACGTGGGAGCGCGACGAGGCAGGGACGCGGCTCGGCCTTCAGACCGGCACGGATGTCGAGCAGCTCCAGCAGTTCCTGCTCGCGAACGATTTCGATGCCGACGGGAAGCTCGAGGCGGATGGTGAGTTCGGCACGGCCACCGAGATCGCGGTGAAAGATTGGCAGGAGTCGAAAGGACGGCCGAGGACCGGTCGGATCGACAGCACCCAGTTGGTCTTCGTCCCCGAACCGATTCGGATCAACCGTGAACTGCGCGTCGGCGACCGGTTCTCCGGTCTCGAGCTCGCCCAGGCCGACGCGTCGGTGCTGGTCGACACGTCCAACCGCGACCGCAGTGCCCTTCCGGAGGGGTCGACGGTCGAGGTCGAGCTGGCTGACGGCACGACCCTCGCCGGCATGGTGGTCGACCAGAAGCAGGTCGACACCGGCGGTCAACGGGTCTGGCGCACCACGATCGGCCTCGAACAGGCGCTCGACGGCGCCGTCACGACGGCGACCGTCACGGCCACCCGGGTCATCGTCGAGGATGTCCTCCTGGTGCCGGTCGGCGCCCTGCTGGCGCTCGCCGAGGGAGGTTTCGCTGTCGAGATCTCCGATGGGGAGGGTGCCACCCGGCTGGTCGGTGTCGAGGTCGGTGAGGTCCTCGACGGACGGGCGGAGATCACCGCCGACCTTTCCGAAGGCGATCTCGTGGTGGTCCCGACATGACCGTCCTGGAGCTCGTCGATGTGGTGAAGGAGTACCCCGGGAACCCACCGGTTCGCGCGGTCGATCGGGCCACGGTCGAGGTGCAGGCCGGCGAGCTCGTGGCGATCGTCGGCCCGTCGGGATCCGGGAAGTCCACCCTGCTCAACCTGGTCGGAACCCTCGATCGACCCGATTCCGGACGTCTCGTGATCGAAGGGGTCGAGGTGGAGTCGATGTCGGATGCAGCACTTGCCGGGCTTCGGGCCCGCCGGATCGGTTTCGTGTTCCAGCAGTTCCACCTGATGGAGAACCTCACGGCGCTGGCGAACGTCGCCACCGGGTTGCTGTATCAAGGGGTTCGGCCGAAACGACGTCGCCAACTCGCCACCGAGGCACTCGAGCGGGTCGGGCTGGGTCATCGGGTCGGTCACTCGGCGAGCAAGCTCTCGGGCGGTGAACGGCAGCGGGTGGCGATCGCCCGCGCGATCGTGTCCGACCCCGCCATCGTTCTGGCCGACGAGCCGACCGGGAACCTCGACAGCCAGACGTCCGACGAGATCGTCGGACTCCTCCGCAAGCTCAACGAGGAAGGGTCCACAATCCTCGTGATCACTCACGACCGTGACCTGGCGGCGACCTTCCCGCGGCGCATCAGCATGCGGGACGGCGCGGTCGAGACCGACGACGGCCTGTCGGGCCCCACCGGTCCGGGGAGGGATTCGTGAGGCCCGGCTTCCGACGGCGCCGTGGGTGGAGGTCGCGGCTTCGAGCCGCTGACGCGGTCGTCACCGGCACGCATGGCCTCCGCAGCCGGAAGGGCCGCACCCTGCTCACCGCCATCGGGATCGCGATCGGGATCGCGTCGATGATCGGCGTGCTCGGGATCTCGGCGTCCAGCAAGGCCGATCTCATCGCGGAGATTGACAGCCTCGGCACCAACCTCCTGCAGGTGCAGGGGGGTACCACCATCTTCGGAGAAGGGGCGAACCTCCCGGAGTCTGCTCCGGCGATGGTTCGCCGGGTCGGGCCGGTCACCTCGGCTGCGGCTATGGCGAGGCTCGACACCGGCATTCAACGGAACCAGTTCACCGACGATCGCAACGGCATCGACGTCTTCGCCACTGAAGTCGATCTCCTCGACACGTTGGAGGGCGAGGTTGCCCACGGGCGATTCCTCGAACCGGCGACCGCCGCCGTACCGACCGTTGTACTCGGTGCAGTGGCCGCTGATCGGCTCGGCATCGACGATCTGGACGGCGCGCCAACCGTGCAGATCGCAGATCGAACGTTTGCAGTGATCGGCATCCTCGACCCGCTCCCGCTGAACCCGGACATCGACCGCGCCGCGCTCGTCGGCAACGTGGCGGCGACCGATTTCCTCGGCGCCGAGCTCCACCCCACGTCGATCCTCCTGCGCGCCGCGCCCGAACAAGTCGAGGCAGTACGCGGTGTGCTTCCCAGGACGGTCAACCCGGCCGACCCGAACGAGGTCTCGGTGTCGCGTCCGTCCGATGCCCTCGAGGCCCGCGCCCGGGTGGACGAGAATCTCCAGAACCTCCTGCTCGGCCTCGGCGCGGTGGCGCTCGTGGTCGGTGGTGTCGGGATCGCCAACGTGATGATCATCTCGGTGCTAGAGCGGCGGGGTGAGATCGGACTTCGGCGCGCGCTCGGTGCCACTCGTTCCCACATCGCCTCCCAGTTCGTACTGGAGTCAGCCCTGCTCGCGACGATCGGCGGGATGCTCGGAGCCGGGCTCGGCGCGGCGGTCACCTACGGCTACGCCACCCGCCAGGAGTGGAGGATCGACATACCGCTCGAAGCGCTCGGGGCCGGCATCGCCGCGGCGCTCGCGCTGGGTGCGCTGGCCGGCCTCTACCCGGCGATCAGGGCGGCGCGACTCGACCCGGCCGACGCGGTTCGGCCCGGCGGCTGACCCCGAGAGTCCGGTATCCGCCGATACCCTGCCGGCCATGTGCCGTCGGACCACCTGTCGTCGTTGCGGAAAGCCGAGCTGGGCGGGCTGTGGCGCCCACGTCGAGCAGGTGCTCAGCGACGTCCCCGAAGCCGACCGCTGCAGCTGCGCCCGCGAACCCAAGGGTGGCCTGCTCCGCAAGCTCCTCAATCGCTGAGTTGTTTCGCTGGTGCCAGGCACCCGAAACATCTCTCCGCGTTGCGTCCCGCCGTCTCCTCGGATCAATCTCCGGTGAGATAGCTGACTCCTCGCGGCGACAACCGATAGCCGCGGTCGAGGCTCTCGGTCAGCCCGAGCGACTTGAGCTGGCGAACACGGGTCTTGAACTTCGGGCGCTCCATGCCGAGTTCGGCGGCAAGTTCGGTCGAGACGACCTCGGGGCGTCGCCGGATCACATCGAGAACCGGCCGGGTCCATGGCCCGCTGGGACTGGAGTTGTCCCAGCGGTCGAGTCGGGCGGTGATCCCCGCGCGGTCGTCGTCGGTCAGCTCGGCGGATTCGCGAAGCGCGATTCGAGGGTCCTCGCCGAGACGCCGGAAGCGGATTCGGTAGAGCACCCGATCCTCGCCGGGTCTGAGCTCGTGGAGTAGATCATCGATCGAGGCCGCGCCGGAAGCACGGGCGTCTTCGGAGGTGATGTCGCGGACGCTGATCGCATCGACCGCGTCGATGGCGAGCTCCCCCACGGCGGTCGTGAGCGTGCCGCCCGCCTTCACGGTCGGTCGCTTCCAGCGACGGAATGCGACGGTGACGTCGCCCGAGCGGATCCCGTCGTGGAGTCTGGCCGGTAGCAACATGTCGGCAGGTGTCGTTCAGACCAGCAGATCGCTCAGGCCGCGCGGCATGAACCGACCGTGACCCGCGCGTCCGACATAGGTGCGGTCGTCGATCACGAACGATCCTCGGGACAGCACGGTTCGAACCTGGCCGGTGACCGCGACGCCCTCCCAGACCGAGTTGTCGATGTTCATGTGGTGTGAGTCGGCCCCGAGTACGTGGGTGGCGTTGGGGTCGTAGACAACGACGTCGGCGTCGGACCCGGGCGCGATCACACCCTTTTGCGGGTACATGCCGAACAGGCGAGCCGGGGTGGTTGCGCACGTCTCGACCCAGCGGGCGAGGCCCAGCTCACCCGTCACCACGCCGGTGTGCAGGAGGTCCATCCGGTGCTCGATCGCTCCCAGACCGTTGGGAGTGACACGGAAGTCGTCGACGCCGAGCAGCTTCTCGTTGTCGCAGAACGGACAGTGGTCGGTGGAGACGACGGCGAGGTCGTCGCGCCGAAGGCCCTGCCACAGCGAGTCGTGGTTGTGGGCGTGACGGAGTGGGGGTGAACAGATTGCTCGTAGACCGTCGAGACCCGGCCGGTCGAGGTGCTCGTCGATCGTCAGGTACAGGTACTGCGGACAGGTCTCGGCGAACACGTTCTGACCCCGGTCCCGGGCCCAGGCCACCTGCTCAAGGGCATCCGCGGATGTGAGATGGACGATGTAGAGCGGCGCCTCGGTGATCTCAGCGAGTGCCGCAGCCCGGTGGACCGCCTCTCCTTCGAGCCGGGACGGACGGGTGCGGCCGTGCCAAACCGGGTCGGTGTCGCCCCGCTCGGCGGCCCAGTCACGGAGGACGTCGATGGCGATGCCGTTCTCGGCGTGCATCATCACGAGGGCCCCTAGATCGGCGGCCTTGTGCATGGCCCGGATCAGCTGGCCATCATCGGAGTAGTAGGCGCCGGGATAGGCCATGAAGTACTTGAAGCTGGTGACGCCTTCGTCGACGACTGCACCCATCTCCTTCAGGGACAACTCGTTGACGTCGCCCATCGAGAGGTGGAAGCCGTAGTCGATGGCGCACTGGCCGTCGGCCTCGGCGTGACGTTCCTCGACTGCATCACGGACGTGCATGCCCTTCATCTGGCCGATGAAGTCGATGATGGTCGTGGTCCCGCCCCACGCGGCGGCCGCGGTCCCGGTTTCGAAGGAGTCCGACGAGGTCGCCTCGGGTGACATCGGCAGCTGTAGGTGAGTGTGGACGTCGACCCCGCCGGGGATGACGTAGCAGCCGGTGGCGTCGACGATTCGTTCGGCGCTCGTGCTCGCCGCGGCGGCGAGGTCCGACGAAGGGTCGAGTACCGCGGCGATCGTCTCGCCGTCGATCACGACCTCGCCCGGCGTGGCGCCGCTGGTTGAGACCACCGAACCGCCCGAGATCACGATGCTCATGAGGGGTTCCCACGGGTGCTGCTCATGCCCGAACTGTAGGTCGGAATCGGCATCGAGAAGGGCCGAGACCTACGCTCCGGCCATGATCGATCGCTACGAACACGCCTTTCCCGATCTCACCTTCTCGAAGCCGGCCGAAGGGGTCCTGCAGATCACGTTGGAGGGCCCCGGGCTCAACTCAGTGAGTCCCGACATGCATCAACAGTTGGCCGACGTGTGGTTGACGATCGACAGGGACTCCGAGGTGAAGGTCGCGCTCCTGACCGGAGCGGGCCGTGGCTTCTCGTCGGGCGGCAGCTTCGAGATGATCGAGGGGATCCGCAACGACTACGGGTTCAAGCTCCAGGTGATTCGTGAAGCGCGGGACATCGTCCTCAACGTCATCAACTGTTCCAAGCCGATCGTGTCGGCGATGTGGGGCCCGGCGGTCGGGGCCGGTCTGGTCGCGGGATTGCTGAGCGACGTGTCGGTCGTCGGCGCGAACGCTCGGATCATCGACGGTCACACCCGCCTCGGTGTGGCCGCGGGTGACCATGCCGCCATCTGCTGGCCGATGCTGTGCGGCATGGCGAAGGCGAAGTACTACCTGCTGACCTGCCGTGACCTGTCGGGCGCCGAGGCGGAGCGGATCGGTCTCGTGTCGGTGTGCGTGGACGACAGCGACGGACCCGACGCGGTGCTGGCCGAGGCACTGGAGATCGCCACCGAGCTCTCGAACGGTGCCCAGCAGGCACTCCGCTGGACCAAACGGACGCTCAACCACGCCTACCGAATGCTCGAGCCGGCGTTTGATGCCTCACTCGCCTATGAGTTCATCGGCTTCGAGGGCCCTGACGTCGGCGAAGGCCTCGCCTCCCACCAGGAGAAGCGAGCACCAGACTTCAGCGGTAGCCCCACCTCGGAGTAGTTGTTTCGGGTGCCAGGCACCCGAAACAACTCAGGGGGTGATGACCTGGTCGCCTCTGGCGACGGGGCCGGAGATGGCGACGAGACCATCGCTGGTGGTGATCACCTCCACTGGCACCGCTTGTTCGGTGCCGTCAGGGTTGCGAACCTCCACCCAGTACTGACCCGAATCGGTGCGGTACACGGCCGCAGCCGGCACGGTCAACAAGTCATCGCCGAGAGTCTCCGACCAGGAGATGGTGACCGGCACGCTGTCGATGCCGGCGATGAGATCTTCATCGAGGGTTGCGCTGACGGTCGCACCGCCGGTCTCGTTGATCGTCATCGACTCCACGGTGGCGCTCACCGTGGTCCGGTCGGGGAGCTGGGCCACCACGGTCGCGCCGATCGTCAGTGTCTCCCGTTCCGCAGCGGGAACCGTGAAGCGAAGCTCACGTTGACGAGCGGTGAGGTCGAGCATTGCCGAGCCGTCCTGGACGGCGTCGCCAACGGCCACGTGGACCGCGCCGATCCGCGATGGGGCATCGATGTACACGACGCTCGTGAGCGCGACCTCGCCGGTGACCTCAGCGCCGAGCGCATCCTGCCAGCGTTCGACCATCGCCTCGGTGTTGGCGGTGAACGCTTCGTCGACGGTGACGGTGCCGTCCGGATCGAAGCCGAGCGCGACCAGGCTGGACTCGAGCTGCTCGACGTCGGGACCTTCGGTGTCACGATCGAGGGTCCGATATGCGGGTTCGGTACCGATCAGCGCGACGGTCGGCTCGAGGCCGACGCGCCACAAGACATCGCCCTGGCCGACGTCGCTCCCGGCCGCGACGAGCTGGGTGACGGTGGACGCCGGCGATGAAGAGGTGGCGGTCGATGCACCCGGCCCGGCCGCAGCAGCAGAGGAAGCAGCGTCGGACCGCCGTGTGAGGGTGGTGCTCTCGGCGAAGCCGATCGTGCCGTCGACGTCGTGGCGTTCGGTGAGTGAGGTGACGGTCACGACGCTCGTCTCCCGCAACACGGCTTCCGGTTCGGTTCCGTCCGGCTCGAAGAGATTGCGAGGGTCGTACACGAAGGCCAAGAGGGCAACCGTCAGTCCGGCGCCCACGAGGGCAGCCCAGCGGGCGCGGCGGCGCCGCGGCTGGGGCGGCCCTGCGGGAACCGGGGCCGATCCATTGGTCGCAGCGGTGATGGTCTGCTCGAAAGGAGCAGTCGTCCGAGTGGTCATGCGGCCCTCAATGCGTCGGTCGGGGCGAGGCGCGCCGCTCGCATGGCGGGATACAGCCCGGCGACCGCGCCGATGACGACGGCCGCGGCGAACCCGCCGACTGCCGCCTCGGGCGGGACGACGACCTCCCAGTTCTGGACGTTCGCGTAGCCGGCAGTGACCGCCGCGCCGAGGGCGACTCCGGTCAGCCCACCGAGCGACGACAGCATGAGCGCCTCGGTCAGGAACTGGCGACGGATGTGGGCGCGTGTGCCACCCAGGGCCCGGCGAAGACCGATCTCGTTGCGGCGTTCGATCACCGCGATGACCATCACGTTGGCGATTCCGATCCCCCCGACCAGTAGCGCCACCGCGCCGAGGCCGAGGAACAGGTTGGTGAACGCGCTGTCGGCTGCCTCCTCGGCCTCGAGGATGTCGCTCGGGCGGGAGACCGACACCTCCTCGGGCTCGGCCGGATCGACGGTGGCCGACAGCACGCCTCGCACGTCGTCGAGTGTGTCCGCCGGGGTGCGGAGGTAGATGATGCTCGGGTTGAGCTCGGCCTCGAAGAGCGTCTCGGCGACACGGTGGCCGACGAGGGCTGAGCGGTCGAGGTCCGCTGCGAGCGGGAACGGCTCGAGGATTCCGACGACGGTGAACCATTCGTCACCGAGGAAGACCTGCGGACCGTCGTCCACCTCGGTGATCCCGAGTCGCTCGGCCGAGACCGAGCCGAGCACGACGTTCGTGAACTCGGCTGACGCCTCGTTGAGCCAAGCACCTTCCGCAACCGACCCGTTGAGCGTGTCGAGCAGGTCGAGGTCGGCGGCTGCGACGGTGATCCCGCCCGTCTGGTTCTGGTTGACCAGATCGTTGCGGAGGACGTTCACGTCGAGTTCGACCACATCTGCCACTTGTTCCACCGGGCCGATGCGAGAGATCTTCGCCACGGACTCTTCCGGGAGTACGCCGTCGCCCGCGCCGAAGCCGGTCCCGGGGGTGACGGTGAGCAGGTTGGTCCCGAGTGCCTCGATCTGGTTGCGGAGGTCGGCTCGGCTGCTCTCGGAGAGACCCAAGACGCCGACCATCGCGGCGATGCCGATGGTGACGCCGAGTGCGGAAAGGGCGGTGCGCATCTTGCGCGTCCGCAGACCGCTGCTGCCGACACCGAGCACGTCGCCGAAGCGGAGGCGGGACGGCGGGAGCTTCTCACTCATCGGGCGCTCGCGATCACCGGAACGGCCGTGTCCCGCTCGATGCGACCGTCGCGGACGGCGATCTGGCGGGGAAGCGACTCGGCGACGTCGTGGTCGTGGGTGATCACCACGATGGTCGTGCCCTGCTCGTTCAACTCGTGCAGCAGCCCGAGGATCGACTCGCTCGACCGGCTGTCGAGGTTGCCCGTCGGCTCGTCGGCCAGCACGATCGCGGGTTCGTGGACGACGGCCCGGGCGATGGCCACCCGCTGGCGCTCGCCGCCCGACAGCTGGTTCGGCAGGTGCATGATCCGATGGGCGAGCCCGACCCGCGCCAGCGCGGCCGCCGCCCGCTGGTTACGCAGGCGAGGCGGCGTTCCCGAGTAGAGGAGACCGTTCGCCACGTTGTCGAGCGCGGACATGCCGTCGATGAGGAAGAACTGCTGGAAGACGAATCCGATGAGCCGCGAGCGGACTGCCGACAGCCGTCGGTCACCGAGTCGTGACAGGTCCCGACCGTCCACCAACACCGATCCGCGAGTGGGGCGATCCAGGGTGCCCATGACGTGGAGCATCGTGGACTTGCCCGATCCGGACGGCCCGACGATCGCCGCGAGTTCGCCGTGGTCGATGCGGAGATCGACGCCGGCGAGCGCCGCGACCGGCGGCGTGCCCGGGTACTCCTTCACGATGCCGTTCAGCTCGAGCGCCGGGCTTTGCTCCGTGCGGCTCGCGGTTGGTTGGGTCGCCTTCGGGCTTTGCTCCGTGCGGCTCGTGGTTGGTTGGGTCGCCTTCGGGCTTTGCTCCGTGCGGCTCACTGTGGCACCACCAGCTCGTCGCCCGGTTCGAGCTGTCCGGAGGTCACCTCGACCACGCCGTCATCGAAGGTTCCGGTCTCGACGGCGACGAGGACCGTGTCGCCGTCGTCGAGCACCTTCTCGACCGCGAAGCCTCCTTCAACGAGGCTCACGAGCGCTCGGGTCGGCACGACCATCGCGGCGTACACGGCGTCACCGGCGACCACCACGGTGACCTCCGACGCTGGCAGATCGTCGTCGACGAGTTCCGCGAACTCGATGATGACGTCGATCGTGGGGTCGGCCTGCGGGTTGGCGCTCTCGGCGACGTCCCCCACCTCGACCACCACAGCCGCGGCGTCGGTCCCATCAGGGAGTTCGACGAGGACCTCCTGCTCCACCGTCCAGTCGCTCACCGAGTCGAGGGCCACGGGGACTGTCACCGATAGGGTCTGGCGCGAGAGCTCGAGGACTGGTCGGCTGACGGAAATCGCTTCGCCTGGTTCGATCAGCCGGGCGGTGACCTGGAGGCCTGGCTCGACGAGAAGGTAGGCGTGGGTTTCCGGCTCCTCGGCAGTCGGGGCGTCGGCCTCGTCGGCGACGAGGATGGCGGGGTCGGTGGTCGCGACCACGGACACGCCGTCGGCGACGTAGAGGACCGTGCCGTCGACCACCGCTGCGCCGACCTCCGCAACAGCGGTCACTTCGCCGAGCACGTCGCCGACGACCGTGGCGGTCTGGGCGCGCGCCGACACGGTGGCGATTTCAGTGCCAGAACGGGCGGCATCACCGACCCGGGGTGCACTCGTCACGGCCACCGGCCCCTCGACCACCACGAAGTCGGCGGTGGTGACCTCGCCGGTCTCGTCCAACCCGAGGTCCGCCTGCCACCGCTCGACCATGTCCTCGGTGCGCGATGTGAACTCATCGTCGATGGTCACGTCGCCGTCGGGGTCGTAGCCGAGCGCGACGAGGTTCGTCTCGAGTTGGCGGACGTCGGGGCCCTCGTCTCCCTTACTGAGGTCACGCCAATTGGGGACGGTTCCGTAGAGGGCGATGACCGGCTCTTCGTCGATTTCGAGGACCACATCGCCCCGACGCAAGATCGTCCCGACGGTCGGCGTTGCGGTGATGGTGCCGTCGGAGGGCACCGTGATGGCGACGGAATCGCCGTACGTGAGGTCGGCGACCCATTCGACTTCCTCGATCAGGTCGCGGACCTCCACGGGGGCGGTGGCCAGCTGGACCTCGACCGCTGCGTCGGCCGTTGGCCCTGAGTCGCGCTCGTCGAGCGTGGTCTGGATGAGGATCGTGCCGCCCACACCGACGGCGAGGCCGAGGAGGACATGGGGCCAGCGCCGCCGTTTCGGTAGCTCGAAGTCGGCGTAGGGGTCGAGCGGGGTGGGAGGCGCGGTGGGGGGACGGGTGTCGACGTCGGTCACGGTCGGCCCCCGGGTTCCTCGACTCCGAGGTCGGCAAGGGCGGTGTCGATGACCGAGGCGCACTCATCGATCGCGGTGGTGACGTCGGGATCCTCAGGATCGAGTCCGAGGCCCTGCGCGAGGCGGGTGTTGCGGTCGCCGAAGCCGCCTTCGCCTTGGCCCTGCCCACGCTCGGGCGGTTCGCCGTCGACCGGTGGCTCGCCCGCGCCGCCGCCGGGACCGCCGCCGAACTGCAGGTCACCGACATCGAAGCCCTGGTCACGCACACAGCCGGAGAACTCGACGAGTGCGTCCTGGAACTCTGTGTTGTCGTTGAGCTGGGCTCGCCCGCCACCACCGAACCCCACCCCCTGGAGGATCTCGCCACACGCTTGCATGGCGTCTCTGAAGGCGTCGTCGCGTGGTGTGAATCCGGCCGTCTCGAATGCGTCACGGATGTCGGGGTTGCCTTCGGCGTCGACGCCGATGTCCGGAAAGTCGAGCCCCTCGTCGCGCATGCACTGGGAGAACTCGAGCGCCGCGTCCTCCGGGCTGCTCCCGGAGTCGTCGCCTCCATCGCCGGTCGGTTCGTCGGTTTCGGCGGCACCGGCGACGTCTTCGAGGCTGGCGACACCCAGCGAGTTGCCGTCGCCGTCGCTCCCGCCACATGCAGCGGCGAAGAAGGTGAATGGGACAAGAGCAAGAAGGACTCTGGGGGTGGGCATTCGGGGGACCTCCTCAAACGGTCCCCCGAGTTCTACGAACCCCGATCAAGCCCCCGGTAAGAGAAGTTGTTTCGCTGGTGCCAGGCACCAGCGAAACAACTCGGCGAGTCAACGTGTTTCGGGTGCCTGGCACCCGAAACAACTCAGCCGCGGATGCGGTTTCTCCGGAAGTGGCCCCAGGGGCTGGGCCATTCGTCCATGGGGACGACGACCAGGCTGGGGCCGGGAGCGGCGAAGGCCTCGTCGAGCGCCGCATCGAGCGACTCCGGTCGGCCGTCGGTTCGCACCGCGTGGGCGCCGAACGACTGGGCCATCGCCACGAAGTCCGGGTTGGTGAGGTCGGTGGCGTGGACCCGGCCGTCGTACATCTCGCGCTGCATCAGTCGCACGTTGCCGAAACCGGCGTTGTCGAACACGATCGTGACCACGTCGATGCCGTAGTGGACCGCGGTTGCCAGCTCGGTGGCCGAGAACATGAACCCGCCGTCGCCGACCACGGCCACCACCCGACGGTCCGGATTGGCGACCTTCGCCCCGAGCGCGGTCGGCAGCCCGTAGCCGAGCGTGCCCTGGTAACCGGGGTGGACCAGCGTCCGCGGGTGGCGCACGTTGTACGCCGTGTACAGGACGTAGCCGACCTGGGTGAAGTCACTGACGATGATGTCGTGCTCGTCCAGGGATCGCTGGAGTGAGTCGATGTAGGCGAGCTGGGGCTGGAGCGACGCGAGCTCGGTCTGCTCGTCGGCGCGGATTCCGTCGAGATCGGCCCAGCCCTCCGCCCTCGCCTCCCCGCCAGCGTCGATGGCATCGAGCAGCAGGGGCAGGGCTTCCTCGGCGCGGGTGGCGAGGTGGACGTCGGCCCCGCCCATCCGTTCGGCGGCGTCCGGGTCGGGGTTGATCCAGATCTGGCGGAGCCCATCGTCGGTACCCCAGTCAAGGACGGCTTGGCCGCGGGTGCCGACGCAGATGACGAGGTCGATGTCGGACCAGACGTGGTAGCCCTGCCGGATGCTGACGGTCAGCGGGTCGTCATCTGGGATGGTCCCCCGGCCGGTGCGATGGGTCATCACCGGTGCGCCGATTCGGTGGGCCAGCGCCTGGACGTGCTCGCCGGCGTCGAGCGCGCCACCACCGACGACCAACATGGGGCGCTCGGCCGCGGCGATCAGGGCCGCGGCTCGACCGATGTCGTCGCTCGACGGCGTCGGCTGTTCGACCGTGAGTGGCGCCGCGACCTCGATGTCGTCTCGCATCCCCAGGACGTCGATCGGCAGCTCGACCATCGTCGGGCGCGGATCGCCGGTGGCCATCTGGCGAAACGCCTCACCGATGAGCGGTTCGACCTCACCGGCGACCGACGCCCGCGCTTGCCACTTGGTGATGTTCTTAGTGATCGATGGTTGGTCGACGATCTCGTGGAGCTGGCCCCGCCCCTGGTCGATGTGACGGACCGGCACCTGCCCGACCAGGCACAGCAGCGGCACTGACAGGCCGTAGCCAGTGGCGATGCCGGAGGCCGCGTTCAACAACCCGGGCCCGGGCACCACCGACATCACGCCGACCCGGCCGGACGTGGCGGCATAGCCGAGCGCCATGTAGGCGGCACCTTGTTCGTGACGGGTCGTGTAGACGTTGAAGGGTTGACCCTCGTCGTAGATGGCGTTGTAGAACCAGTCGAGCTGTACGCCGGGAAGGCCGAACAGGTCGGTGACGCCATGGGCGAGGAGGGAGCGGACTGCGGCCTGGCCGCCGGTCATCTGCATCCGAGCGACGGTACTCGCGCGCCCCCGACCAAGGTCAAACGAGGGGACAGGCACCCGTTTGACCTCGAGGCCCGAGAAGCAACGGGGCCAGACCCCGAATGCAACGGCTACGGTCGCGGGCACTTCGCGGAAGGGGGATCGATGGCTCGGGTGGAACCGTTGGCTCGGGAGGATCTCGTCGAGTTCGAAGAAGTGTTCGTGATCGTCGAGTCGGTGATGGGGTTCGTGCCCAACTCGATGTTCACGATGGCCCGGGTACCGGGCCTGCTGCCGAGCTTCCAGGCGCTCGCCGGCACGGTGCTGTTCAACGACGTCATCGACAACGGGCTCAAGCAGATGGTCGCGATGGCAGCGAGCGCGGCCGCCGGCTGCCGCTATTGCCAGGCCCATACCGGTCAGAAGGCGGAGCGGCTCGGCGTGCCGGCCGACAAGCTCGCCGCCATCTGGGAGTTCGAGACGAGCGAGCACTTCGACCCGGCGGAGCGGGCTGCACTCCGACTCGCCTTCCACGCCGGCCAGACGCCCAACGCCGCGACGGACGACGACTTCACCGCCTGCCGCGAGCACTACGACGATCGGCAGATCGCGGCGATCGTCGCGGTCATCGCCCTGTTCGGCTACCTCAACCGCTGGAACGACACCATGGCCACCAGCTTGGAGGCGAGTCCAGCGGCCTTCGGCGAGACCACGCTCGCGGCAGCCGGCTGGGAAGCCGGCAAGCATGGCTGACAGGCCGACCGCGAGGAACCGCCGGTGAAGTTGTTCTCCCATCGGAAGCGACCCGTCCATCTCGGGCCCTAGCCGCTGGAGCGGCTGCCCCGACTCGCCGACCCCGCAGCCGAACCGCGCCGGCTCGATGGCGAACGGCTCGCGGAGGCCCGCTTCGCCGGTCCGCACGCGACCACCCACGCATACCGGATCTACGCGGACCTCTTCGATGCCCAGCGTCGCGGTGAGGTGTCTCCTCCTGCCCCAATCCCCGACGATCTGGCCGAGCGGGCTGCGAACCTCAAGGCCGGCCTTTACTTCCTCGACGCGGACATGGTCGGGTGTGGCCTCATCCCGAGCGACGCCTGGACTGGTCAAGACCCCGGCCACCAGTACGCGATCGTCACGCTCGTCGCCCACACCCGCGCCCACCGCAAGCCCCAGCCCGGCGACGACTGGATCGACGGCACCCGTCAGGTCAACGCTGACCTGCGGGCCGCCGAGCTCGCGGTGATCACCGCCAGCTACATCCGCCGGCTCGGGTTCGACGCCACCGCTCACACGCCGACCGAGGCCGAGCTCGACATCGACCGGGTGGCGCTCCAGTGCGGGCTGATCGAATCCCGCCGTGGCGAACGGCGGGCCCCCTATCTGAGGACCGGGTTCGCCTTGTCGGTGGTGTCGACCGGCCTCGAGCTCGCCGCCGACGCACCCCTTGCGCCGCGCAATCTCCCCGCCGCCCTGCGCTCCACCCGTGGCCTCGGCTGGCTCCTGGGCCGGGGTGGCACCCGCGCCGGCATCGCTCGACTCAACGGCGACCATCGTCCGCTCCACATGGGCCGCTACCCGATGGAGAGGATCAAACGGGTCGACGAACCGACCACCCTGGTCATCCCCGAGGAGATCCAGCGGGTGCCGGTGCGAGCCGGCGGATTCCCACGTGCCGCCCATGGCGACATGGGCCCGAAGTTCCAGAACGACGTGAAGGTCTTCGCCTTCAAGACACCGCAGGCCCAGTCCTACGTCCAACAGATCGCCGAGATGGTGCCGCATCAGGACGGCGACGTCGCCGCGGAACCGGCGCCTGGCACCGATGATCCCGACCGCAACGCGGACGCGCTCAAGGCGCTCGCCCAACACCTCGGCGGCGACATGGTGGGCGTGTGCAGGGTGCCGACCCACGCCTGGTACTCGCACCGGGGCGACGGCACGGTGATCGAGCCCGACCATCAGAACGCGGTGGTCATCCTCCTCGACCAGGGCTACGAGACGATGGAAGGGGCCAGCGGCGACGACTGGGTCAGCGGTGCCCAGTCGATGCGGGCCTATATGCGGGGGGCTCAGATCGCCGGGATCATGGCCGACCACATCCGCTCGCTCGGTTATCCGGCCCGATCCCACACCAACCGGTCCTCCGAGGTGCTCCACATCCCGCTCGTGCTCGAGGCCGGCCTCGGGGAGATGAGCAGGATTGGAGAGCTCGTCCTCAACCCCTATGTCGGCCCGCGCTTCAAGTCGGTGGTGATGACCACCGACATGCCGCTCACCCCGGACAAGAAGATCGACTTCGGCCTGCAGGACTTCTGCCAGAAGTGCACCAAGTGCGCCCGTGAGTGCCCGTGCGGGGCGATTCCGTTCGGCGACAAGATCATGTTCAACGGCTACGAGACGTGGAAGCCCGATGTCGAGAAGTGCACGAAATACCGACTCGGCAACATGCGGGGTGCGGCGTGCGGCCGGTGCATGAAGACGTGCCCGTTCAACATCGAGGGCGTGCTCAGTGAGCGGCTCTTCCTCTGGGCGGCCATCAAGTTGCCGTTCACCCGACGGTTTATCGCCACACTCGACGATCGGGTCGGCAACGGGTCGATCAACCCGGTCAAGAGGTGGTGGTGGGATCTCGAGTGGAAGGACGGGCGCACCCTCCAGCCCGAGAAGGGCACCAACGCCCGCGAGCTCGACATGGACGGCGGCCGCATCGCCGACAAGCAGAAGGTGGCGCTCTATCCCCCGGACGTGCTTCCGGCGGGCGACAACCAGGGTGTGCCGGTCAAGCTCGACCGCAAGGCCGCGGTGGCGCGGGGTGAACAGGCCGAATCGCCGGTTGCCGCGCGAGCCCGAATCGGGCGCTGATCGAGCGGTCGGGCGGCCTGCTCACGGGCACGTGCGCCGGTGAGTGACGTGATCTAGGGTCGCGCTCTGGGTGGGATGAATGCGACGAACGGTGTTGGGAATCGGATCTGTCGGGAGCCTCCTCCTGGCGGCTGCGCCGGCCTTCGCCAGCCTCGGACTCGAAGAGCCGCCGGATCACGCGCCGCTCGAGTCGGTGATCGGCGACATCGTCGAAGGGAGCAGTCCGGCCGAACTCACCTTTCCGGACGGCTCCGGCGGGCCGATCGTCGATCGCTTCCAGTTCGTGGTGAACCTGGCCACCGACTGGACCTTCATCGACAACGAACTCGGAGTCGAGCCTTACGGCACCACGGGTGGTCCGGGTGAACTCACCTGGCTGATCGAGCAGATGGGCCCTGGGTTCGCCAACATCTTCTCGATACCGCCCCTGGCGCCCGAGCTCGCCGAGCTGGCGGAGGGCACGACATCGCTCGACTCGTCCGACGTCAGCGCGGTCTTCTCCGGCTGGGAGGCGTTCGATGCCGGCGGCCCGGTCGAGGGCCCGATCGTGGCCGTCGAGGCGCCGACCGTCGTGTGGGGTGTCCGGCTCGCCCAGCCGTTCGACACGAGCTGCGCCTCCCCCCAGTTCGTTGGTCGGGCGTGGCCGAGTATGTCGGTCACCTCGGACAACGACCCCTTCACCGTCGAGGCGCTCGGTCAGTCCTACCCCGGGACCCACGCGGCCATCGCCGAGCGCACCGGACGGCTGATCCAGCTGTCGTGTCTGATCGGTGGAGACCCATGGGTCACCTCGAATCGGATGAACAACGGCCGCGTTCGACCGTGGGGTCCGCTCGGCACGGTCGCGTTGGTCCGCGACGATCTCGTTCTCTTCCTGTCGGCGCTGCGCAACGTCGATGACTCGCTCACCGAGCCGCTGTTCTATGCCTCCGGATCCGATGGTGCCGTCGTTCCTTCCGAATTCACGCCGATCGAAACCGTCGGCCTGGTCCCGAATCCGTATGACGGCCTTCCTGATCGAATCGACTTCTTGGCCGACCAGGATTCCATCCAGATCATCCCGGCGGCCTCGGCAGTCGACGACGGGGAAGGGCAGCAACGCGACCTTCTGTATCGGGGTGAGGGCTATTTCCGCCCTGCCGGGGTGCACTGCGATGTGGGTGTCACCGTCGCGTACGCGGCGTTGACCGCCTCGGGCGGGAGCATGTTCGACGTGCGCTCGTCACGCTGGCGGTCGGTGACCCGCGACGGTGACACGGTGGTGACCGAGCAGTCCTACCCCGACGGGTCGCGAGATGTCATCACGCTCGACATGGCTGACGGCACCTACCGAGCGGAGCTCCGCCAGGCCGATGGCAGCGACGATCCCGACTGCATCATCGAGGGCACCTTCCTCATCAACCTCGAAGGCTCGTCTCCGTCGAGCTCCGCCGGGGAGGAGAGTTCTGGGGAGTCCGGGTCGACCGCGGGCACGGCAGGCGACGACTCTTCGAGCGTCGACACCACGCCTGCGTCCGATGGCGGCGACGGCAGCTCGCCCGTTCTCTGGGTGGTGATCGGCGGTGTTGCGGTGGCCGTCACCGTGGCGGTGGCACGCGGCCGACGCGAGACCGAGGACACGACCGACTCCACTGTCATCAGCTCAGCCGAACCCGACCCACCCACGTGGCAAGAGGACGCCGGCAATGCCTTCCTCGACGCGTTCGCCGCGCTTGGTTCGCCGACGGTTAGCGGCGGCACGTCCACCGCGGAAGCGGCTGACTCGGCGTGGTCGCAGCTCGAGCAGAGCGAGCAGCGGGTGCAGGACAAGATCGCCGAGGCGGTCGATTCCGCCCTCGGGCCGGCCACCAAGGCCTTCGGCGACTACGAACGGGCGACGGAACGATTCCGGGAGGCCTTCCACAAGATGGTTTCCGGCTCCACGGAACTCCAGGGGATGTTGCGGGAGTGGGCGGAGGTGCAAGACATCGCCTACAAGCAGGACATCGCGTTCGCGATCGCCTCGATCGCATTCGGTGGAGTCGGGCTCGCGTATCAGGGCAGCAAGGCGGTGAATACGGCCAAGTACGTCCCCTGGCACCGTTGGAGCGCCACCGGCCGGATGGCAGCATCGTCAGGCCGGAAGGCCAGATCCTGGGGTGGCACCGTGGTCGGTGCGCGCGGTGCGGCGAAGGCTGGGGATGAACTCGCGGACGAACTGATCGATGCCTTCGCGGTCGGCGACAACGTCCTCATGGACCTCCACTGGGCGACCGCCGGAACGGCCGCCGCCCGGGTCAATCGGGCCAATCGTCAGAAGTTCTTCCTGCAGTACGTCTACAAGCCGCATGTGAAGGGGGCGTACGTCGCGGCCATCCATGGGAGTCGAGCACGGTTGGGGGGCGGCTTTGGGATGATCCGCAACGCCGACGGAGCCTGGATCCCGATGGACGTTGCCACCTATGCCCAACACGTGCGGCGGGGTGGTTGGCGGGAGGGGCAGGTCGTACAACTCGTCACGTGCAACTCTGCGGTCAACGGTTCGGCAGGAAAGCTGGCCAAGGAGCTGAGGACCTGGGTGGTGGCGCCGACCAAGGAGCTCCAGGTCCACTGGGGCCGGGGTGGTGCGCCACCACGATTGCTGCACGAGGCCGATGGCTACTTCATGGCGTTCGACCCGGCAGGCACGCTTCGCTATGTCAGCAAGGACTACGGGAAGTCGTGGCAGAAGTGGGAGGACGTGATGCGGCCATGACCGAACTCGTCGGCTTCTTCAACGAGTTGGGCGGTCGTTCCGGTTCGGTGCGGGACGCGCCGCCGGCCGGTACCGAACGTGAAGCGCTGGCCACCTATCTCGATCAAGGCCGTGAAGTGATGGCGATCGGGTCGCCCGGCGTAGATCCGTTCGATCCTGATACGTACCTGCCGGTGATGCGGGGCGTCCTCACCGACGGCGAGTACGCCTGGCCTGCCGAACTCGGCCAGCTGGTTCGCCGCCACGGCATCGGGCTCCCGGTCGACTTCGTGGACCACGCCCGGTCACATGGCTGGCTCATCCGGGCGGTCTCGGATGCTGAAGTCGAGGAGGCACAGGCGGCTGCCGCGGCCGGTGGCTTCGCCCACGAGGACAATCCTGATCCCGATTTCGAGTCCGACTTCGACTTCGACGCCGGCGAGTTCAGGAGTGGGCCATGACCACCTGGGCCGAAACGGTGGCCGTTGCGCTTGATCGCCTCTGCGCGACCCTCGGCTCGACCCCGGAGGAATGGGTGGCGCACTTCGACGGAGGCTGGGCCGAGGCGGGTCCGGCTCTGGCCCGCAAGGTGGCCCGACGGCGTGGAGGGATCGGCCTTCCCGCCGAGGTGGCTTCGCCGTTCGACCGGCTCGTCGCCGCTGTGGAGCGGACGAGCGGTGGCCGCCATGAGCCCCAGGTCGTCTCGGGTTCGGACATGGAGGTGCTTCGGCAGGCGAGTCGCGATCCGGGGTGGATGGCCCGGCTCGTGTCGGCCATCGGAACGGTCGAACCAGGTGGGCAGATGATCGCCCGCCGCTACACCGACCGGCAGTTGCGGTTGGTTCGAGCGATCCTGGACGCGGGTCAGGATCCGAACGAAGGCGGCTACGAGGTCGTCTCGGCCGATGTGCTCGCCGGGCCGGACCCGGTGGTTCTCACGGTCTCGCGGAGCGAAGCCGACTGGGTGATCGACCGGCGGCCCCTCACCGCCGCCGAACACCGCGTCGCCCGTTTCCTCCGCCACGGGCCGGCTACCGCCGCGGAAGCTCCCGACCTGTGGGCAGAGGCGTCGAGGGTGGGGGTCGATCTCGACCTGTGGATCGCGGCGCGGGCGGCGGTCCCCGAGGATCTCGCGGTCGGTGAGATCGTCGAGCTGCTCGCAGTTCGCCGAGGCTGGACTCCGCTTCCCGTCTCCTTGGTCGATGCCGTCGGGGCGGTCATGGAGGATGCACGAGCTGCAGTGGCGCACCGACAGCCTGCTGCGGACCCGACCGTCGAACTGCTCGGACGGCTCGCCACCATCCCAGGGATCTGGAGTCAGCTTCAGGGCGGGATGCTGCTCGGCCCGGATGGTGTCTCGTTCCCCTTCCCTGCCGGCGACGTCGAGTTGCTGCGGACCCTCGCCCGGCTCGGTGGTGACGGAGCCGCGGCGGCCGACGCGCTCGGCCCGCTCGCGGCGATCCGCCTCAAGGCCGCGGCCGGGGCGGGCGGTGCGTCGTGAGCGGCAACTGGAAAGGGGACCACCTCGATCAGCTTGGTGAGAAGCATGCGCACATCCGCCAGAAGCTCGCCCAGCTCGAGATGATCAGAGCCGTCCTGCGAGAACTGAAGGACCGGTTGAGGGAGCAGTACGAACTGCTGCACGAGATGCAGTTCGACGAGAACGGAGCCGTGCGCAATCCGCTCGATCTCCTCGACCCTGAGCTCTACGCACGCATGGTGGGCGTGGGTGGGTTCCTGTCGGGCGCCTGGGGAACCATGTCGGATCCCGCACCCAGCGGCGGAGGGGAACAGCCCGCCGGACCTCCGGGTGCCTACAGCATCACGGATGCGATGGGCCCGATCGGGACGTCGGTCGGCCTCGGTGACTTCGTCGACGAGTTCGGGATGACCGGCGGGCTCGACGATGCGGGATTCTGGGGCAGCCTCGGCTGGGGTGCGGGTCAGATGTGGCAGTGGTTCACGTCGCCGTTCGCCCAGTATCAGCGCACGAAGTTCACCTGGCGGGCCCAGGACCTGATGGAGGAGATCCGGAGGAACCACGGCGCCGACCTCGACGAATTGGCCGCCTCGTACCGGGATGCGCTCACCGCGCTCACCTCGCTCGAGCAGGCGCTGGCGGGTGCCGACCTTTCCGAGGGATCGGTGCTCGGTGGGCAGGGTGCCGCGGATCTGGAGGCGATACTCGACGGGTACGACGACGCCTACGACTCCGCTCCCGGATCAGGGCCTCCATCCGACCTCTTCGATCTCGGTGCGGAGGGCTTCGCTGCGGGACCGGACGTCAGCGAGGCGAGTGAACGCATGCAGGCCGCGCTGGAGCAGCGGGCGGCCGAACTCGATTCGATCGGCGACGACTACGAACCCGCGGCCGATCCGGACCTCGAGGGCCTGGACGACCTTCCTGCTCCCTAGGAGCCCCGCGGTTAGGGTGCCCGCCATGAGATTCTCGGTATGGCCCGCGCCCAGTGATCCGATCGACGAGGTGCTCGACCTCGCCCGCCTCGCCGACCGGCTCGGCTACTACGGGTTCTGGTACGCCGACCACTACATGCCCAACACCGGCACCGAGGAGTTCGCGGAGGGCGACACCCACGAGGTCTGGGGCGTGCTTCCCGCGGTCGCCGCGGTCACCGAGTCGATCCGCATCGGCCCGCTCGTGTCGCCGACGTCGGTCCACCATCCAGCGCTCCTGGCCAACCGGGCGGCCACGATCGACCACGTGTCGAACGGCCGCATGGTGCTCGGGCTCGGGGCCGGCTGGCAGATCAACGAGCACAAGGCCTACGGCATCGCCCTCGAGCCGCCCAAGGAGCGGGTCGACCGGTTCGAGGAGTCCATCCAGATCGTCCGCTCCCTGCTGGATGAGGACGACACCAGCTTCGACGGCACCTACTACACGTTCACCCACGCGCCGTGTGACCCGAAGCCGGTGCAGGCCACGCTGCCGATCCTGGTCGGCACCGGGGGCCCGCGTATGTGCAGGATCACCGCCCGTCACGCTCAGGAGTGGAACACGTGGGGCGCCCCTGAGATGGCAGCCGGCGCCGTGGAGACCTTCGAGACCGCGTGCGCGAAGGTCGGCGTCGATCCGGAGCAGAAGCACCGATCGGTGCAGGCGCTGGTCTTCTTCACCGATGACGATGCCCAACGGGACCAGATCCTGAGCGGCCCGATGGGCACGCGCTCCATCGCGGGATCGCCGGATCAGATCGTCGACACGATCGGCGAGTACGCCGAACTCGGCTTCGACGAGGTCATCGTCCCGGGCTTCAACCTGGGCTCGGATGCGGCCCAGCGGCAGGAGTTCTTCGAGCGGTTCATGGCCGACGTCGTCGGCGCGTACGGCTGAACGGCGCGTCGGGAGGGCGAACGGGAACGCCATGACCACCACACTCACCATCACGGGCACGGGCTGTCCCGTCCCCGATCCGGATAGGGCCGGACCGGGTGCGCTGGTCCGCTACCGGGAGCCTGATTCCCACGTCGTCACCGCCCTGCAGTTCGACGCGGGCCGGTCGACCGTGCAACGGCTCGCCGGGGCCGGGCTGTTCTTCGCCAACGTCGATGCCGTCTTCGTGACGCACCACCACAGTGATCACCTGACGGCGCTGCAGGACGTCGTTCTCACCCGCTGGGTGATGGCACGGGGTGAGATCCTGAAGCCCCTTCCGATCGTCGTCCCGGCCGGTCCGGCCGAGGACTTCGTGCGCGAGATGCTCCACGCGTGGCGACACGATCTGGCCGTTCGCAAGGAGCACGCGCGGCGCACCGACGACCCGGAGCTCGAGATCGTCGCCTTCGACCTCCCGGATCACCCGACCGAGGTGTGGCGTCACGGCGAGGTGATCGTCAGTGCCGGCCAGGTCCGCCACGAGCCGGTGCATCCCGCGGTGGGGTTCCGGGTCGACACGCCGGACGGGTCGATCGCGATCTCCGGCGACACATTGGTGTGCGACGAGATGGCCGAGCTGGCTGACGGCGTCGACGTGCTCGTGTACGAGGCGATGCGATTCGAGGTCATCGAGCGCCGGCCCCCGCATCTGCAGTTCATCCTCGACTACCACGCCGACACCCGGCTGATCGGTCGCCAGGCGGCCGAGCTCGGCGTGGGCACGCTCGTGTTGACCCATCTCATTCCGGCACCGACCACCCCCGAGGAACACCAGGTGTATGTGGACGACATCCGGGGCGGCGGCTTCGAGGGCGAATTGATCGTGGCCCAGGACCTCGACGAGGTGGTGCTCGGCTGAGCGCTGCCCAGGTGATTCCGATCAGACCAACTGTTTGATCACCAGGGCGACCCCGCCCGCGAGCGCGATGACGAGGATCGCGGGACGGAACCAGTTCCGGTCCACCAGCGGGCGGAGGAAGCGGGCAAGGACCATCCCGAGCACCACGCCCGGGAGCAGCCAAGCACTGAGCTCGACCTCCCGGCCCGCGAAGTTGCCGGTGACCACCAGGCCGAGCCAGCCGATGATCGCCTGGGTGAGGATGAAGGCGGACGCGGTTCCCCGCATTTCACGCGGCGACATCTCGCTGAACCCGATCGCGATCGGCGGGCCGGGAAGGCCGGCGGTGACGCTGCCGAAGGAGGTGGCTGCGCCGGTGGCGACATCGACCGGGGAGGAGCGCCGCACCCGCATCCCGGCCAGGAGGCCGACCGCCGCGGACGCGGTCAGCAGGCCGATGACGATTGCGAGGGTCTGCTCGCTCACCAGCTCGAGCACCGTCAGGCCGGCCACCAGCCCTATGGGCAGGCCGATGAGGCAGCGGCGGAAGGTGCCCACGTCGACGTGATGGCGCTCGGCCAGGACGTGGCGGCAGCTGATCACCTGCCCGACGAGCAGCAGCGGGCCGGGTGCGAAGCCCGAGTCGATCGAGATCAGCGCCGGTCCGGCCACCAGGGTCAGTCCGATTCCGAGCGAACCCTGCACCGACGCGCCGGCGGCGGTCAGCAGGGTGACGACGATGATGTCGGTGGTGCTCAGGAGGCGCCCCGTCCGGGCGAGTGGGCACCGAAGCGATCGAAGTCGGCGTCGAAGTCGAGTGGGAGGTTGTGCGGCTCGTCGTTGCCGAGCAGCTCCTCGGGCACCTCCCACATGATCTCGAACTCGAGCCCGTCGGGGTCCTGGCAATAGAGGCTGCGGCTCATGCCGTGGTTGTTCTCCCCGACCAGGGCGCCCATCTCGGTCAGACGCAACCTGGCTGCCTCCAACTCGGCGAGCGTGCCGACCTCCCAGGCCAGGTGGTAGAGACCGATCTGGCGCGCATCCGGCTGTTGTTGCACGGGTGCCCGGAAGAGCCCGAGGTCGTGGTCGGTGGCGCTGGCCGGCGACGCCATGAACACCGCGTTCTCGCCGTCGACCTTCACCGCCAGGCCGAGCGCCTTCGCGTAGAACTCGGCCGACACCCTCGGATCGGTCACCCACAGCACCGCGTGACGGAGACCGAGCGTGGGCGGTGTCGACTCGTCGGACATGGAAGGAGGCTAGTTCGACAGCACGAGGTGACCGACGGCCGTGTTGCTGGCGGCCACGTGGTAGAAGCGATGGACCTCCTCGGGAGCATCGCCGCCTGCGAGGTCGGCCATTGCGCCCCGGCCGACGAGCCACATCACGAGCTCGATGCCTTCCGAACCGGCCTCGCGCACGTAGTCGACGTGGGGCATGCCGGCGAGACCCTCGGGGTCGGCGACGAGCCGGTCGAGGAAGGCATTGTCCCACTCGGCGTTGATGAGCCCGGCCCGCGGACCCTGGAGCTGGTGGCTCATGCCGCCGGTGCCCCAGACCTGGATGTCGAGGTCGTCGTCGAACTGTTCGATCGCCCGCCGGATCGCCGTGCCTAGCTCGAGGCAGCGTCGTCCCGACGGCACCGGGTACTGCACGACGTTGACAGCCAACGGGATGACCGGGCAGGGCCAGGCGTCGGGTTGGCCGAACATCAGCGACAGGGGGACGGTGAGTCCGTGGTCGACCTGGAGCTCGTGGGCGATGGTGAGGTCGAAGTCCTGCTGGATCACCAGTTGGGCGATGTGGGCGGCAAGGTCCGGGTGGCCGGGAACGACCGGCACCGGCCGCGGCCCCCAGCCCTCGTCGGCGACCGGGAACTCGGCGGCGAGCCCGATCGTGAAGGTGGGGATCAGGTCGAGTCCGAACGCGTTGCCGTGGTCGTTGTAGACGAGCACGATCGCGTCGGGCGTGTTGTTGGCCATCCAGGCTCGGGACGCCTCGTAGCCGGCGAAGAGAGGCTGCCAGTACGGGCTGTCGGTGTTGCCCTGATCCATCGCCGCGCCGATCGCCGGCACGTGTGAGGTGTAGACGCTCGCGGAGACCCGGGCGCTCACGAGCCGGACTCCCATTCGTGGGTGTAGCGGTTCCCCTCGATCGACCGGCCGCCCGACATCATCATTTCCCGGTACTCCTCGGTGGTCATGTCCGTCATCGACGACACGATCTCGAGATACGTGAGTCCCTCCGAGGCACCGATCTTGGCCAGCATGTAGACGTTGCCGCCGAGGCTGATCAACCCGTTGAGGTCGCGGTCGAGCACACCCTTCTTCTGCGCCTCGGTCATGGGCCATTCGTCGAGATAGACACGCTCGTCGGCGAGGAACCGGTTTCGGTTCTCGGCGTCCATCAGCGACATGCAGAACTGGTTCAGCCAGTACCCCTTCCGGGCCTGGTCGGCGTCGAAGATGGTGGTGCCCGGTATGTCGGCGTACGGCTTGTCGAGGCCCACTGCGAACTCCTGAGGTGGGGTGCGCCGTCAGTATCGCCCCTGTCGACAAGATTGTCGACAATCTCTGACCACGAGAGGTTCTGGTGTATACCAATAACTGAATTGGTGTACCCTCATGCGCATGAGCATTGCTGCAGTCCGCCACGACGAGACGTGGCTCGATGTCGAGTACACCGATGGCACGAGTGGCCGCTATCTCGGAGCCTGGCTCCGCGACAACATCACCAGTGGTCGTCATCAGGACGGTGGCCAGCGGACCTTCGACATCAACCTCATGGCGCCGGTGTCGATCGCCGGGGCTGCCGCCGAGCCGGATCAGGTGACGGTGGCGTTCGAGCCAGAAGGCCTCCGAGAGACCTTTCCGGAGCAGTGGCTCCGCGGCAACGGACATTCGGCGCCGACCGCCACCCGGTCGCTCTGGGGTCGCGAGATGCAGGAGCGACTCGAGTTCGCCGACTTCGAGCAGCTCGGTACCGACTCCGCGGCGCTCCATCGTTGGCTGGTCGGGGTGCGCGACCTCGGGTTCGGGCTGGTCGAGAACGTCCCCACCCCGCCCGGCTCCATCCTCGAGGTGGTCGACCTCTTCGGGTACGCCCGTGAGACCAACTACGGCACGATCTTCGACGTCCGAGTCGAGCCGGATCCCGCCAACCTGGCCTTCACCAGCCTCGAGATCGGGATGCACACCGACAATCCGTATCGGGATCCGGTGCCGGGGCTCCAGCTCCTGCATTGCCTGGTCAACGAGACCGACGGCGGTGAGAACCAGCTGTGCGACGGCTTCGCCGTCGCCGACCGGATTCGGCGCGACGATCCGGATGCGTTCGAGCTGCTCACCACCCAGCCGGTGCGGTTCCGTTTCGTCGAGCGGGGGGCGGCCGACCTCGAGACGAACGTGCCGCTCATCGAACTCGACGCCGGAGGCGAGATCGCGGGTGTCCGCTACAACTGCCGGTCGGTGCAGGCGTTCGACATGGACACCGATGTGATGGCCGCCTTCTACGACGCCTATCGCCTGCTCGGCGAGTCGCTCCACAACCCAGCCGCCCTGATCGAGTTCCGGCTCGAGCCGGGCCAGCTGATGATCTTCGACAATCAGCGGGTGCTTCACGGCCGCTCGGCCTACACCCAGGGGCACCGCCACCTTCAGGGCTGCTACGCCGACAAGGACTCCCTGCGATCCAGGATCCGAGTGTTGGAGGAGTCACGATGAACGTGGTCGACGAACTGGCCGAGCTGATGGCCGACCGGGGCCGGCAGAACTACGGCGAGAAGATCACCATTGCCGAGCACTGCCTCCTGACCGCGGCGGCCGCGGCCGAGCAGGGCGAGTCCGACGCACTCGTGGCCGCTTGCCTGCTGCACGACGTCGGACACTTCCTCGATGAACCCGACGACGACTTCGGCATCCACTCCCACGGCGACCTCGGCGGCGACTGGGTGGCCGAGCGGTTCGGTCCTGACGTGTCCGAGCCGGTGCGGCTCCACGTTGACGCCAAGCGCTACCTCTGCGCCGTGGAACCCGACTATCACGACACCCTGTCGCCGGCGTCGCAGTACACCCTCGAGAAGCAGGGCGGCCCGATGAGCGACGACGAGGCCGACCGCTTCATCGCCGGCCCGCACGCGAAAGACGCGGTGCTGCTCCGTCGCTACGAGGACGAACGGGGCAAGCTCGCCGGCGTGTCGATCCCCGATCTCGTCGTGTTCCGGCCCCTGCTCGAATCGCTCCAGACCCGCGACGGTGCGGGGTGAGCCCGCCGAGGGTTCCTCTCTATCTGCAGATCGTCGACACACTGATCGAGCGCATCGAACACGGTGACCCGGCGCCGGGGGAGCGGATGGCCACCGAGCGGGCGCTCGCCGAGGAGTTCGGCGTCAACCGCCGGACCCTCCGCCAGGCACTCGACGTACTGGAGCGCCGGGGCCTGGTCGAACGGGTGCAGGGATCGGGCACGTTCGTCCGCCAGCCCCGCCTCGAGCGCGGTGCGTCGGAGTTCTTCCACTTCACCGAACGGGTCCGAGAGCTCGGGTCCACCGCTGGTTCGACCACCCTGAGCCTCGAGCGGACCGTCGCCTCACCCGCGGTGGCCAAGGAGCTGGAGCTGACCGGCGACGGTGAGATCTACCGGTGTCATCGCCTCCGCACCGTCAACGGCCAGCCCGTGATGGTCGAGACCTTCTCGCTCCCCGCCGAGCTGGTGCCGGAGTTCGAGTCCTACGACGTGGCGGCCCGGTCGGTCTACGAGATCATGCGCACCGAGTACGGGATCGAGGTCGCCTATGCCCGCCAGAGCCTGGAGGCGGTGGCGCTCAGCGAGATCGAGGCCCAGTGGCTGGGGGGAACCCCGGGCGCACCGGCCATGCTCGAGCGACGACTGGCGTTCGACGACCGGGGCCGTCCGGTCGACTACGGCACCGACCTCTACCGGGGTGATCGGGTGCGGTTCGTGACTGGCGCGGCCACCGTCGCCGTCCCCCTTGGGCTCTCCGATCAGGGATCCGGTGCGGTGCCCGATGGCCGCTGACCCGCCGGCCCTCCCCGACTTCCCGGGCGGGCTTCGCCTCTTCGCCGGATGGCAGGCCGGGGAAACCGCTGCCCGAGACGAGTTGGCCGCGGTGCTGCAGGCGGGAGCCGAGGGAGGGTTCGACGCCGACTTCACGATTCCCGCACCAATCGATCACGCCCACGTCTCCGGCTCGATCGACCTGCTCCCGCTCGGGGTAATGTTCGACCTGTTCGGCGTAACCGCGGCGGAGTTCTACAAGGGTGACCCGCCCCGCTACGTGCGTTCGGTGATGACCTCGCTCCGGCTGCTCGGGATGAACAAGCTCTACCTGAGCTGGCCGGTCTACGCCCTCACGGCCGAGGCCCTCGGTCAGCCGATGATCTACTCCGATCGGTTCTCACCGGGCACCGATCCGGGCGACATGCTGGTCGACGCCGACAACTGGCAGGACCTGCCCCCGATCGATCTCACCGGTGAGATCCCGGTGCTGCTCGACGAGACCGTGGCGTTCTACCGGCAGCTCACCGGCAACCAACCGGTCCTCCACCTGGCGGCGCCCTACAGCCTGGCCGCCGACATCTTCGGTCAGGAGCACCTGATCAACGCGCTGACCCACGAGCCGGAGTTCGTGCATCGCTTCCTCGACCGGCTCGCCGACACCGTGCTCCAGCCCTGGATGGATCACTTCTTCGCCCAGCATCCCGACGGCTGGGTCGAACTGTCCGACGCGTCCGGCTCGCCCTTCTTCATCGGGCCCGAGAACTGCACCGATGTGGCCATCCGGTCCATCCTCCGGTTGAAGGATCGCAACCCGTGGGCGAGTCGGGTCTACGACGCCAACTACCGCGGCGACTACGTCACCCAGGCCGGGCGGCGGAACCGGCCCGGGTCCCGGCGGCGGAACGGAACGAATGGCGGAGACGAGACGGGCACGAGCCTGGCGGATCTGTTCGCGGCGAAGAACCGGGTCAACACGGGCTACGTCATCCGGCTGGCCGACGATCGGGTCGACCCGGCGCTCTACGTCACCAACGCCATCGAGCAGAACGTGCCCCTGTTCATGGGCATCGGCGCCACCCAGGTCGACCGCCACGGCGCCGGTGATCTGGAGGAGGCACGCCGGGCGACCGCCGAGATGACCGGACAACACGTCGAGGCGATCAAGACGGTGGCCCACTCGATCGCAGGCAACGGCTACGAGTCGCGGGAGCCGCCCTGGCCGGGCACCGTCTACTTCGAAGACGTCAGCGCCGAGTCGAGCTTCGATCTGATCGAGGCGATCGTCGGTACCACCTTGCGCGAGGGAGCGCTGTAGGCGAGCGAAGCCGTGTCGGCCCACGATTTCCTAGATGGTTCGGGTGCTTCCCGGCCGACGGACAGCTCGTGGCCGGTTCTGATCTCCGTGACTCGGTGAAGCAGAGTTGTGAGACGATTCTCCCGATGACCACCACAGTCACCATCACCGGGACGGGTCTACCCCCGATCGAGGCCGGCCGCGCCGGCGCCGGCACGCTCGTCGAGTACGAGGGCGTGGCGCTCCAGTTCGACGCCGGACGTGCCACCGCACTGCGCCTCGCCGAGGCCGGACGCAACCCCGCTGACCTCGATGCGGTGTTCCTCACCCACCACCACAGCGACCACCTGACCGGTGTCGTCGATCTGGTGATGACGGCTTGGGTCAACCGGCCGGTTTCGACCGATCTCTCGTTCGTCGCTCCCGCGGGCCCGTGTGTGCGGTTCCTCGAACGCATGCTGGAGCCCTACGACGAGGACCTCGCCGTCCGCATTCGTCACACTCACCGGGCGTACCCGGCACCGGAGATCGCCTCGTTCGACCCCACGCCGGAACCGCAGGAGGTGTGGACGGGCGGTGGCGTCAGGGTCCTCGCGCGCACCGTCCACCATCATCCCGTCGATCCTGCGGTGGCCTACCGGATCGAGACGCCCGATGGGGTTGTCGTGGTCTCGGGCGACACCCGGGTGTGTGACGAAGTCGAGGACTTCGCCGCCGGCAGCGATGTCCTCGTGCACGAGGCCTTCCGGGTCGACGACTTCGTGGAGCGCGCCAACGACCCCACAGCTCGGGTGATCGGCGACTATCACTCCGACACCGTTGCCCTCGGCGAGATGGTGAAGCGGGCCGAGCCGGGGCTGTTGATGCTCACCCATCTCGCCCCGCCGCCGCGCAGTGAGGCGGACAAGCAGCGCTTTGTCGACGACATCCGCGCCGGTGGGTTCGAAGGCGATGTGATGGTCTGCGACGACCTGGACACGGCCGCCTTCGGGTCGTCAGGCGTTCTCGAGCAGTAGCAGTCCGGCGCCGGCGTCGGCACTGAACGCCGTGAGTACGGTCATCGCCCGTTCGATCGACTGGACGCGTTCCGCCATCGAGCGGAGCGTCTCGGTCGTCGACCTCTTGGCCAGGTTCAGGTGCCGGGGGCCCACCCGGGCGGCGCCAGCTCGAAGCCGTCGAACTCGAAGCCCGGTGAGACGGTGCAGCCGACGAGGGTGAACTCGCCCAGCGACTCGGCCGATTGCCAGTGGCCTTCCTCCACGATCAGCTGGGGGCGCTGGCCGGCCTCGATGTCAGGGCCGAGGATGCGGTGGTCGACCGGGCCACGGTCGTCGGCGGCGGTGTCGAGGCGAAGTGGGTGGCCGGCGTAGTAGTGCCAGATCTCGGTGCTGTCGACCCGGTGCCAGTGCGAGCCCTTCCCGGCCTGCAGCAGGAAGTAGATGGCCGTCCCGCTCGCCCGGTCCGTGCCGTCGGTTGCCTGGCGCCAGGTCTCGACGAACCAGCCGCCCTCCGGGTGGGGCTCCATCTCGAGCGCCTCGATGATCTGCTTCGCTTCGCTTGCCATCAGGGGTCAGTCGTCGAACGGGAGCCCGACGTACTGCTCCGCCAGCGAGGTCTGGGCGGCCGCGGACCGGGCGAGGTACTCGAGCTCGCGTTCCTGGATGCGCTGATCGAAATCGGTCATCTCGGGGAAGCGGTGGAGCAGGGTGGTCATCGACCAGCTGAACCGCACCGCGTTCCAGACCCGGGTGAGGGCCTCGTCCGAATAGCGGTCGAGGCGGGCGGAGTCGCCGTCGGTGAAGTGGGCGATGAGCCCCTGGGAGAGGAGGTGGACGTCGGACACCGCGAGGTTGAGTCCCTTGGCGCCGGTGGGCGGCACGATGTGGGCGGCGTCGCCGGCGAGGAAGAGGTTGCCGTGGCGCATCGGTTCAGCCACGAAGCTGCGGAGCGGGGCGATCGACTTCTCGATCGACGGACCGGTCTGGATCCTGGCGGAGACATCGGGAGGGAGCCGGGCGAACAGCTCGGACCAGAAGCGGTCGTCGGACCAGTCGTCGATGGTGTCCTCGAGCGGGCACTGCACGTAGTAGCGGCTGAGCATCGGGTTGCGGGTGCTGCAGAGGGCGAACCCGCGCTGGTGGTTGGCGTAGACGAGGTGGGGGAGGGGCGGGGTCTCCGAGAGGATGCCGAGCCAGCCGAACGGGTAGACCCGCTCGAACTCCTGGCGTACCCCCTCGGGAATCGTCGCCCGGCTGACGCCGTGAAAGCCGTCGCAGCCGGCGATGAACCGGCAGTCGATCCGTTCGTCGATCCCGTTGTGGCGGTAAGTCACCGCCGGACTGTCGGTGGTGACCTCGTGGAGCTGCACGTCCTCGGCCTCGAAGACCACCGTCGACCCGGCTGCGTCGGCGGCCTCGTAGAGGTCGTGCTGCAGCTCGGTCTGCCCGTAGGCCATCACCTGGCGACCGGACAGGTCTGCCAGCTCGATCGGGAGGAGGTGTTCGCCGGCCCAGGCGATGTTGATCCGATCGTGGGGGTCGCCCTCGCGGTCCATCCGTTCGCCGACTCCCGCGGCACGGATCACCTCGACCGCGCTCCACTCGAGGATGCCGGCCCGGATGCGGGCCAGCACGTACTCGCGGGTCTGCCGCTCGAGCACCACGTGGTCGATTCCGGCCCGGTCGAGGATGCGCGACAGCAGCATCCCGGCCGGCCCGGCTCCGACGATCACGACCTGTGTCTGCATCCGTCCCTCCTGGTCAGGCGAGTCTCCCACCCCGAGCGGTTCCTCACAGGATCTGCTCCACACAGGCGGCAAGATGCCGGAGGTCCCGGACCTCGAACACCTCATGGCAGTGCTCGGCGTAGGTCTTCATGATCGAGTCCTCCGTATCCCACTCGTCGGTCGGTTCCGGATTGAGCCAGTAGACCCGACGAGCCCGATCGGCGATCTCTCCGAGGGTGCGCACTCCGGTGGCTCGATGGTTGTTGCGGGCGTCGCCGGTGATGATCACCGTGGAGGTCGGGCGGAGCTCGCGCTGACCGACCTCGTCCCACCACTGCTCCAGGACGGCTCCGTAGTCGGAGTGGCCGTCGACCCCGATCACGTTCGTGTTGCGCATGATCTGCCACGGTTCGATGCCGTGATCGGTCCAATCGAGGAGCTGGGTGATCTCGTCGATCGCGTCGATGAAGACGAACGATCGGGTCTTGCGGAGTTCGGCGGAGAGAGCCGCCATCAGGCTCAGGGTGAACAGGGAGAACTCGGCCACCGAGCCGCTGATGTCGCACAGCACCCACAGGTCGGGGCGGTGCGCACGCGGTCGATCGGTGGCGACGTCGATCGGGACGCCGCCCGTCGAGAGTGAGCGGCGAGCGGTGCGCCGTAGGTTGACCCGACCGGATGTGCGCTGCTGGCGGCGCCGCGCCAGTCGCGAGGCGAGTTTGCGGGCCAACGGCTTGATGGCGGCGCGTATCCGCTCGAGCTCGTTCTGGGACGCATGGAGAAACTCGACGTCCTCGATGTCGCCATCGATCTGGGCCGGGTCGGTCTCGCCGAGCTGCCCGCGGATGTCCGCGGCGATCAGCTTCTTCAGCTCGTCGAGCCGGGCCCGGATCTCATCGACGGACAGGTCGGGATCCCGCTTGCGTGCTTCGGTCATGAGCCGAGCGAGGTCGGCAGCTCGGTAGACGCGGTGCATGTGGTGACGTTCGCCGCGTTGCTCCCCGTCGAGGCCCCCGTGCTCCTCGACCAGGTCGGTGGCCAGGCCGACCAGGTCGTCGCCTTCGACGAGTCGGCTGACCGGGTCGACTGCCGGGCCCGATGATTGCGTTGTTCGGCTCGCGGGATCGGCCTTGCGGGGCGGGAAGAGGCGATCGAAGGCGGCGTCGAAGGTCTCGAAGTGGATCGGGTTCTTGACCATCGTCGTCTTGAGCGCCACCCGGAGTTCTGCTCGCGAGCCGATGTCGACGAACGTGGCGGCGCGGCTGGCATCGATCATCTCGGCCAGCGCAACGTCGACGCCGCGGGATTGGAGAGAACGCCCGAGCCGGATGATCCGCTCGGCGAGAGCATCTCCGGTGGCGGTCTCGGCACTCACGGGTCAGCGCATCGCGAGCGCCGCGTTGATCTGATCGGCGGTCTCGAGCAGTCGGGGCAGGAACTCCTCGGTCACCGCTTCGAGATCGGTGCGTCCTGCATGGGTGGAGACGTTGATCGACGCAACGGCGGCACCGTCGGCGTCGCGGATCGGCGCGGACACCGAACGTACGCCGATCTCCAGTTCCTGGTCGACCATGGCCCAGCCCTGTTGACGGACACCGGCCAGGCACTCCAGCAGTTCATCGCTGGTCTGCACCGTGCGGTCGGTGGCGAGTGAGTGATCGCTGCGCTCGAAGATGTCGACGACGTCGTCGTCGGCGAGCTCGGCGAGGAGCACCCGCCCGAGTGAGGTCTGGTAGGCGGGGAAGCGGGAGCCGAGGGCGATCGCCACCGTCATGATCCGCTTCGCCGGGATCCGGGCGATGTAGACGATCTCGGTGTCGTCGAGCACCGCGATCGACGACGCCTCATGGACTTCCTCACTGAAGCGCTCCATGTACGGCTGGGCGATGTCGTTGACGTTGAGCGACGTGATGAACGAGTAGGCGATGTCGAGCACCCGCGGGGTGAGCTCGAAGTGCTTGTTGTCGCCACGGATGTAGCCGAGCTCCTTGAGGGTGAGCAGCAGCCGGCGCGCGGTGGCCCGGGTGAGTCCTGTGCTGCGGGCGACGTCGGAGAGCGTCTGGCGCGGCGTCTCGGTGGAGAACGACTGGATCACCGCGAGTCCCCGCTCGAGGGATTGCACGAAGTCCTTGTCTCGGTTCAGTTCCGGCTCGACGCCGACGGTTTCTGACATTTCTCCATCCTCGCGCCTTGACGAGGGTTCCACTCTTCCGTAAGGTGTTCTCTATCCGGACTAGATGTGCGCATAGCGTACAACGAAGAACGGAGATCGGCAACCGGAAATCCGGAGGAAGCCCGATGAGCAAGCACGCCAGCAAGGAGAGCCAGCGATGAGCGAGTACACGACCGTCTTCGGTTCGCTCGACAACTACGAGAAGGGCCGGGTCGAGCCGATCAGCGACGATCCGAAGGCCTACGCCTTCTCGAACATGTTCGAGGTCGCCGAGAACTCGGCGCCCTACGAGAAGGTCGCCGTCGGCAAGAACATGGAGTACGTCCTCGAGACGATCCGTGCCGAGGGCACCAGCGAGTGGCGCGCCACCCCCCACGACGAGTTCGCCCTCTGCATGGACGGCGAGCTGCGGGTGGAGCTCCTCGAATCCGACGAGCAGCTCGTCGACCCCGACGCCTGGGGTTCCATCGGCCTCGACGGTGAGCCTGCCGGCAACCGCATGGGCACCATCACCGCCGGCCAAGGCCACATGGCCATGCTCCCCGCGGGCAAGGCCTACCGCTTCCACAGCGTCGGCGTCGCCGTCGTCCTCCTCCAGACCATCGAGGGCCCCGACACGGTCTTCAAGTGGAACGACATCTGCCAGACCGTCTGATCGAGCCGAGAGAGAACGAAACCATGACCATGACCGAAACCGCCCCGAACGCCTCCGGCTACAAGAGCTTCTCGATCGGGGGCTTCACCTTCAGCCGGGACGAGTACTTCGCCACCATCGAGTGGCCCACCGGCAACCACCAGATGGATGTCGACCTGTTCCTCCGCTGCACCCAACGCGACGTCGCCTGGGGCTTCTTCTACGGCATCGTGAACTTCGACTCCGTCTTCGGAACGATGAACCACTACGGCAACGTCGACATGTTCGCCGGGCGGTTCAACGACGCCTACCGCAAGGCCGAGCTCGACTACAACGAGAACTTCCCCCACGACGACCTCATGGCGTGCTTCGTCGCCATGCTGTCGGACTGGACGAACGAGGGCTACGACCCCTTCGCCGCCCCTATGGAGACCGGCAGCGCGTTCGGCCCCGCCCACGGCTCGAACGAGGACGCGATCACCCGTCACCGGGTCGTGGCCGACCGGATGGTCGGCGTGCCCGGCGACGAGCAGATCCGCAGCGACGCCGACGGCTTCCCGGTCAACCGCGCCTTCCTCGACGTGCCTCAGGACGAGCCGAAGGTCGAGGTGGAGCCCGGCTACGAAGGTGAGGTCGCGGCGTTCAACCTGTTCGCCTACCTGTCCCGGTCGGACGTGACCTGGAACCCGTCGGTGGTGTCGGCCTGCAAGGAGAGCCTCTACTGCCCGACCACCGAGGAGTACATCCTCCCGGTGATCCACGGCAACGATCGGGTCGAGTGGTTCGTCCAGTTCACCGACGAGATCCAGTGGGACGTCGAGGACCGCGACACCGGCGCCAAGCGGGCTCGCGTGATCATGAAGGCGGGCGACGTCGCCGCCATGCCCGCCGACATCCGCCACCAGGGCTACTCGCCGAAGCGCTCGATGCTCCTCGTCTGGGAGAACGGCTCCAACCGGGTCCCCGAGCTCATCGCCGCCGGCAAGGCATCGGTCAACCCCGTCGACTTCTAGTCGAACGAGACCGTCTCGACCATGACCACCCAGGACAAGCTGTTCATCGGCGGCGAATTCGTCGCCGCCGATGCCGGCACCACCATCGACGTCCACAACCCCCACGACGGCTCGGTGCTGGCCTCGGTCGCCGAGGCCCGTGAAGCCGATGTGGATCGTGCGGTCGAGGCCGCCCAGGCGGCCTTCGGTGCGTGGTCGGCCATGCCGGCCATGGATCGTGGTCGGCTCCTGCTGAAGCTGGCCGACGCCATCGAAGCCAACGCGGAGGAACTGGCCCGGCTCGAGTCACTCGACACCGGACACCCACTGAAGGACACGACCGTGCTCGACGTGCCCCGCACTGCGGTGACCTACCGGTACTTCGGCGGCATGGCCGACAAGTACCAGGGCACGGTGCCGCCGGTCGAGCAGGGGTTCCTGAACTACGTCACCCGCGAACCGGTGGGTGTGGTCGGGCAGATCGTGCCCTGGAACTTCCCGATCATGTTCACCTCGTGGAAGCTCGGCCCGGCCCTGGCGGCGGGCAACACCGTGGTGATGAAGCCCTCCGAGCTCGTGCCGCTGTCGACCTTGCGGCTCTGCGAGTTGGTCGACGAGGTCGGCTTCCCGCCCGGTGTCGTGAACGTGTTGCCCGGCTACGGCCACACCGCGGGAGCCCGCATCGCCGAACACCCCGACATCGCGAAGGTGTCGTTCACCGGTTCCACCGCCACCGGGCAATCGATCGTGCGGGCATCGGCCGACAACCTCAAGCGGGTCCAGCTCGAGCTGGGCGGCAAGGGCGCCAACGTGGTGTTCGAGGACGCCAATCTGCCTGCCGCGGTCGGCGGGTCGGCCTTCGCCATCTTCCACAACCAGGGTCAGGCCTGCATCGCGGGTAGTCGGATCCTGCTCCATGAGGCGATCGCGGATGAGTTCATCGAGCGGTTCGTCGCACTCGCCGGTTCCATCAAGCTCGGTGACCCGCTCGCCGCCGGCACGGAGATGGGGCCGCTCACTTCCCCCGAGCACCGCGACCGTGTGCTCTCGTACGTGAAGGTGGCCCAGGACGAAGGCGGCGAGGTGCTCACCGGGGGCAAGGAGCCCGACGACCCCGCCCTCGCCGACGGCTGCTACATCGAGCCGACCGTGGTTCGGGCCCAGCCGACCGACCGGGTGTGTCAGGAGGAGGTCTTCGGACCCTTCGTCACCATCGGCACCTTCACCGACGACGCCGAAGCCGTCGAGCTGATCAACAGCACCGAGTACGGCCTCGGTGGAGGCCTCTGGACCTCGGACCTCAGCCGGGCCCACAAGGTGGCTGCCTCGTTCCGCTCCGGGATGGTGTGGGTCAACAGCTACAAGCGAGTCAACCCCGGCTCGCCCTTCGGGGGCGTCGGCAAGTCCGGTTACGGCCGCGAAATGGGTTTCGAGGCCATGCACGACTACACCGAGGCCAAGTCGGTGTGGATCAACGTCGACGCCCGGATCCCGGCCTGGTACCCGCGCGAAGCATGAGCGACTTCCTTTCGCTGGACGACGCGATCGAGCGCCACGTGCACGACGGCGACGTCGTCGCGCTCGAGGGGTTCACCCACCTGATCCCGTTCGCGGCGGGCCACGAGATCATCCGGCAGCAGCGGCGCGATCTCACACTCGTGCGGATGACGCCGGACATGATCTACGACCAGATGATCGGCGCGGGATGTGCCCGCAAGCTGATCTTCTCGTGGGGCGGCAATCCCGGCGTCGGCTCACTGCACCGCATGCGTGACGCCGTCGAGAACGGGTGGCCCCATCCGCTCGAACTCGAAGAGCACAGCCACGCAGGGATGGCAGAGCGGTGGAGGGCCGGCGCCTCCGGCCTGCCGTTCGGCGTGCTCCGCGGCTACGTCGGCACCAGCCTGGCCGAGCACACCAAGACGATCGCCACCGTCGACTGCCCGTTCACCGGTGAAGCGCTGACCGCGGTGCCCGGGCTGAATCCCGACGTCGGCATCATCCACGCCCAGCAGGCCGACCGGCACGGCAACGTGATGCTCTGGGGGATCTCGGGCGTCCAGAAGGAATGTGTGCTCGCCAGCCAGCGGGCGGTGATCACCGTCGAGGAAGTGGTCGACGAGTTCGAACCGCAGGTGAACGGCAATGTGTTGCCGGCCTGGGTCATCGACGCGGTGTGCGTCGTGCCGGGGGGTGCCCATCCGTCCTACGCCGACGGCTACAGCGACCGGGACAACGGGCGGTACGCCGAGTGGGACGCCATCAGCCGCGACCGCGACGCCTTCGCCGATTGGCTGTCCGGAGTGACCGCCGAGGTGGAGGCATGAGTACCACCTACACCGCCGACGAGATGATGACCGTCGCCGCGGCGGGGGCACTGACCGATGGGGCGGTCTGCTTCGTCGGCATCGGGCTTCCGAGCACCGCCGCGAACCTCGCCCGTCGCATGCACGCACCCGACTCGGTGTTGATCTACGAGTCCGGTTGTATCGGGTCGAAACCCGAGCACCTTCCCGCATCGATCGGTGATGGCGTGCTCTCCGACGGCGCCGATGCGGTCATCGGGGTTCCCGAGATCTTCAGCTACTGGCTCCAGGCGGGTCGGATCGACGTCGGCTTCCTCGGTGCCGCCCAGCTGGACCGGTTCGCCAACATCAACACCACGGTGGTCGGCGACTACGACTATCCCACCGTGCGGCTCCCGGGCGCCGGCGGTGCGCCGGAGATCGCCGCCAGCTGCGGTGAAGTGATCATCACCCTCCGCCATTCCACGCGGGCGTTCGTCGAGCAGGTCGACTTCGTCACCTCGGTCGGCCATGGCGACGGGGGCTCCCACCGGCACTCCCTCGGTCTTCGCGGACGGGGCCCGACGGTCGTCATCACCGATCTGGGCCTGTTGCGACCGGACCCGTCCACCAAGGAGCTCGAACTCGTGAGCGTCCACCCGGGCGTGACAGTCGAGGAGGTCCGCGCGGCCACCGGCTGGGACCTGAAGGTCGCCGCCGTCGTCGACACCACGCCGCCCCCGTCCGAACAGGAGCTGTCCGTCCTCCGCTCGCTGGAGGCCGCGTGAGCACCATCGCTTTCACCTACGACGCCATCCCCGGCCGGGGCGT
>CAYFLT010000008.1:31213-43767 GCA_964344055.1 uncultured Candidatus Nemicrothrix sp. | reverse complement strand
GGGTCGTGTTCGGCGCCGGGAGTAGGAGCCGCCTGCCCGAGGAGCTCGATGCACTCGGCACCAGCCGGGCCCTCGTCGTGGCCGGCGGTTTCGAAGACTCCATCGCCGCCGAGCTCTCGAGCGCACTGGGCGATCGGGTCGTCGGCCGCTTCCGCGACGTCGTCCAGCACGTCCCCGCGCCGAAGGCGGCCTCGGCGGTCGAGCTGACCCGGGCGGTCGATGCTGATGTGGTCATCACGATCGGCGGTGGATCGGCGACGGGCTTCGGCAAGGCCATCGCACTCGAGACCGACGTGCCGGTCGTGTCGGTTCCGACCACCTACGCCGGCTCGGAGATGACCACCATCTGGGGCCGCACCGACGGCGACCACAAGCAGACTGGCAGGGATCCGAGGGTCAAGCCCGCCGTCGTGGTGTACGACCCCGAACTCACGCTCAGCCTCCCACCCGAGATCGCCGGGCCGTCGGGGATGAACGCGCTCGCCCACTCGGTCGAGGCGCTCTACGGCCCCGGCGCCAACCCGGTCATCTCCGCGATGGCCCTCGAGTCGATCCGGGCACTGGCCGACGCGCTGCCCAAGGTGTGTGCGGATCCGTCGAGCCTCGATGCACGAACCGAGGCCCTCTACGGCGCCTATCTCGCCGGCGTCGCCCTCGCCACCGGTGGCACCGCCCTGCACCACAAGACCTGCCATGTGCTCGGCGGCATGTTCAACCTGAACCACGGCGACATGAACGCCGTGGTGCTGGGCCACGCGCTGGCCTACAACGCGCCCACGATCCCGGAGCTGATGGCCCGGATCGGTGACGCCCTCGGCACGACCGCTGCCGAGGCTCCTGGCGCCCTGTTCGACCTGGCGGCCGGGATCGGCGCGCCAACCAGTCTCGAAGCGATCGGCATGCCCGCTGATGGCTTGGGAGAGGCGACCCGACGGGTCGTGATCGATGCGGCCGCCAACGTGCGGCCTCCCGAGGAGGACGGCATCCGGCAGATGCTCGACGACGCCTTCCACGGGCGGAGACCGGCGTGAAGCGCCGCAACACGGAGGGACACCCCAACATGAATGAACACGAAGACCTCGAACTCAATGTGACGAGCCGCCGCCGATTCCTCGGCTTCGGTGCCGCTGCGCTTGCTGGCGGCGGCCTCCTGGCCGCTGCGTGTGGTGACGACGGCGGGAGCGACTCGGGCTCGAGCGACAGCGACTCGGGCGACGACACGTCGAGTTCCGCCGATGACACCGGATCGAGCAGCGACGGACCGTCGGTCAAGATCGGCTACGTCACCCCCCGGACCGGCCCGCTCGCCCCGTTCGGCGAGGCCGACGCGTTCGTGCTCGGTGCCATGGCTGCAGCGTTGGGCGCCGACGTCGAGATCGTCGACAAGGACGCCGAGTCCGACCCGGCCCGCGCCGGCGAGGTCACCCAGGAGCTCATCAGCGAAGGCGTCGACATCATCCTCGCCGCCGGCACGCCCGACATCTCGGTTCCGGTGGCCGCGGCCTGCGACCTCGGCGAGGTGCCGTGCATCACCAGCATCGCCCCGTGGCAAGCCCATTACCTCGGCACCGGCGGCGGCCTCGGGCCCGACTTCCCGGAACCCCCGGTGGCCTCTGACTTCAACTACCACCTCTTCTGGGGACTCGAAGACGTCATCGCCAACTTCATCGAACTCTGGGAGCAGTCAGGTGCCGAGAAGGTCGTCGGCGGGATGTGGCCGAACGACCCCGACGGCAACGCCTGGAGCGATCCCAACGTCGGCTTCCCACCGGCGCTCGAGGCGGCCGGGTTCACGGTGGTCGATGCGGGCCGGTTCGATCTGGGTACCCAGGACTACAGCGCCATCATCAGCCAGTTCAAGGACGCGGGTGTCCAGATCGTGTCGGGCGTGGTGCCCCCGCCGGTGTTCGCCACCTTCCAGGCCCAAGCACTTCAGCAAGACTTCAACCCGCCCGTGATCACGATGGCCAAGGCGCTGCTGTTCCCGTCGGCGGTGGAGACCTACCCGAAGGGCGAGGGCCTCACCTCCGAGGTGTGGTGGACGAACCGTCACCCGTTCACCTCCAGCCTCACCGACCAGTCGGCAGCCGACCTTGCTGCCGCGTTCGAATCCGAGACCGGGCAGCAGTGGACCCAGCCGCTCGGCTTCGCTCACGCCCTCTTCGAAGTGGCGATCGACGCCGCCACCCGCGCCGGCTCCAACGACAAGACGGCGCTGCTCGACGCGATCGGGGCCACCAACCTCGACACCGTGGTCGGCAACATCAACTTCGGCGCCGGGCCCGTTCCCCACGTCGCCAAGACGCCGCTGGTTGCCGGCCAGTGGGTGGCCGGTGAGACCTACCCGCTCGAACTGGCCATCAACGTCAACACCGGCCTACCCAGCGTGGCCGTCGACGCCGAGGTCACCCTCATCGCCTGAGGGTTTGACCGATGTCCGCGCTCCTCGAGATCCAAGGCCTGTCGAAATCCTTCGGAGTGAAGGTGATCGACGAGCTCTTCGTGTCCGTGGAGGCCGGCGATGCACTCGGCATCGTCGGCCCGAACGGTGCCGGCAAGACCACCATGCTGAATCTCATCGCGGGTGACCTCACCCCCGACGAGGGTGTGGTCCGGTACCGGGGAGACGACATCACCGCCCACTCTCCTGAGCGCCGCTGTCGTTCGGGGATCTCGAGGACCGCCCAGATCCCGCGGCCATTCGAAGCGATGACCGTGTTCGAGAACGTGTTGATCGGCGCCTGCTTCGGCGGCCGTCACCTTCTGAGCGAGGCCCACGCCGTTCCGGTCGTGGTCAGCGCGCTGGAGCGGACCGGACTGATCGGGGATGCCAACCTCGCGGCCGGGGCTCTGCCGCTGCTCAAGCGCAAGCGGCTCGAGCTCGCCCGGGCACTGGCCACCCAGCCCGACATCCTCCTGCTCGACGAGATCGCCGGCGGCCTGACCGAGGGTGAGGTCCACGAGCTAGTTGGCACCATCCAGTCGATCCACGCCGACGGCATCACCCTCGTCTGGATCGAACACATCGTCCACGCCCTCCTTGCGGTCGTCGACCGGATCATGGCCATGAGCTTCGGTCGCAAGATCGCCGAGGGCGACCCGGACGAGGTCATGAACAGCCGCCAGGTGCAGGAGATCTACCTCGGAGTCGAGCCGCAATGAGTGCCTTGCTCGAGGTCGAGAATCTCACGGCCGGGTATGGGGACTTCCAGGCCCTGTTCGACATCGACGTGCGCGTCGACGAAGGAGAGACCCTCGCCATCATCGGCGCAAACGGGGCCGGCAAGACCACCCTCCTGCGCACGCTCGCCGGTCTGGTACCGGCCTGGTCGGGCGCCATCCGGTTCGCGGGCGAGGATCTGATCCCGATCCCGGCGCACCGTCGGGTTGTCGCTGGTATCGCCATGGTGCCGGAGGGGCGACTCCTGTTCCCGAGCCTCAGTGTGCGCGAGAACCTCCTCATCGGTGCGCACGCTGGTCGTCCCGGCCCGTGGACGATCGACCGGATCGTAGCGGCGTTCCCACTCCTGGAACGGCTGCTCGACCGGCCCTCCGACGTCTTGTCGGGTGGAGAGAAGCAGGCGGTCGCCATCGGCCGGGCCCTCATGGCCAATCCACGTCTGATCCTCCTCGATGAGCTGTCGCTCGGACTCGCGCCGGTCGTCGTGAAGCAGGTCTACGAGGCACTTCCCGCGGTCATCGACAGCGGCACCACCGCCCTGGTTGTCGAGCAGGACATCGGTCTCGCTCTCTCGGTGGCCGACCGGGTGGCCTGCTTCCTCGAGGGCCGGGTGTCGCTCGAAGGCACACCCGAGTCGCTGGAACGAGACCAGATCACCGCCGCCTACTTCGGCCTGGACACCGCGACCGCGAACGGAGGGGACTCGTGACCTGGGTCAACGCGATCGTCCAAGGACTCCTGCTCGGAGGCCTCTTCGCCCTGTTCGCCACCGGGCTCTCGCTGGCCTTCGGGGTGATGCGGTTCGTGAATCTCGCCCACGGCGACCTCGCGATCCTCGGTGCCTTCCTCGCGGTGTCCACCACGGCCACCCTCGACATCAACCCCTTCCTCAGCCTCTTCGTGGTCGTTCCGGTGATGGCCACGATCGGCTACTGCCTCCAGCGATTCGCCTTCAATCGCACGATCGGCGACGATCCGCTCCCGTCGATCCTGGTCACGTTCGGACTCGGTGTCGTCATCCAGAACGCTCTGCTCGAGCGGTACTCGGCGGACTCCCAGGGTCTCGACGCCGGCTCGATCGAGACCAAGAGCATCGAACTCACCGACGACATCGCCGTGGGTTGGTTCCCGGTCCTCGTGCTTGCGGTGGCGGTGGTCGTCCTCGTCGGGATGCAGCTCTTCTTGTCGCGTACGCGCATGGGTCGAGCGTTCCGGGCGACGTCGGACGACCCGTCGACCGCGCGGCTCATGGGCATCAACGACCGCAACATCTACGCGGTGGTGATGGCGATCGCGTTCTCCACCGTCGCCCTGGCGGGCGTCTTCCTCGGGATCCGCCAGACCTTTGGACCGACCGACGGGCCGGCCCAACTCATCTTCGGATTCGAGGCGGTCGTCATCGGCGGCCTTGGCTCACTCTGGGGCACCCTCCTGGGTGGCGTGATCCTCGGCGTGGCCCAAACGGTGGGCAACCAAATCGACGTCGAGTTCGACTTCCTGTCGGGCCCCCTGTTCGGTCACTTGATCTTCCTGGCCGTGCTGGCCTTCCGGCCGACTGGCCTGCTCGGTGCGAGGAGTCGGTCATGAGCGAGCACGGCTACCGGATCAGCCGCACCACACCGGAGTCCACCGCGGGGCTTGTCGGATTTGCACTCCTCGTCGTCGTTCTCGTCACCCTTCCCTGGTGGGACGGCGACGGCAGCCTCCAGACCCCGCTGGTTGTCGTGCTGTACTACCTCGCGCTGGCCCAGATGTGGAACCTGCTGGCCGGTTTCGCCGGACTCATCTCGGTCGGTCAACAGATGTTCGTCGGGGCGGGCATCTACTCCCTGCTGCAGCTGGCGGAGGTCGTCGGAATCGACCCGTACCTCTCCGTTCTCCTGGCCGGGGTCGTCGCCGCCGCCCTCTCGATTCCCGTGGCCTTGTTCGCCTTCCGACTCCAGGGTGGCTATTTCGCGATCGGCACGTGGGTGGTGGCCGAGGTGTTCCGTCTCCTCACCACCGAGAGCAGCGATCTCCGAGGCGGCGACGTGCGCGCCCTCACCCGCGAGTCGTTGGGCGGCTACTCCCTCGACACCCGCACCGATGTCACCTACTGGCTCGCCCTCGTCCTCGCGGTCGGCGGCACCCTCATCGTGATGTTCGTCCTGCGGAGCCGGATGGGCCTGGCCCTGCGTGCCGTTCGCGACAACGCGGCCGGTGCTCGCGGCCTCGGGGTCGAGGTCACCAAGACCCAGCTGAAGATCTGGATCCTCGCGGCCTTCTGGACCGGCTGCACCGGCGCGGTGATCCTGCTGAACACCACCTCGACGACGGCCGGGTCGGGGTTCAGCGTGTTGCGATGGACGGCGCTCGTGATCTTCATCGTGGTCATCGGCGGCGTCGGCTCGACGACCGGTCCCATCCTCGGCGTGCTCGTCTTCTGGTTCATCGACGAACAGCTCGCCGATGCCGAGAATTGGCGCTTCATCATCCTCGGGGCGATCGCCGCGGCGATGGCGATTCTCGCGCCGAAGGGCCTCTACGGACTGCTCCAACAGTGGCGGCCACTCCAGTTCTTCCCGGTTCGTCGCAGACTGGTGCCTTCGGCAGGCCACCAGGAGACACCATGACCGAATCCGTCTACATCATCGACGCCGTGCGCACCCCGATCGGGAAGATCGGCGGCGCGCTCGCGGGTATCCGGCCCGACGACCTGGCCGCCGGCGTGATCTCTGCGCTGCTGTCGCGGACCCCGGAGCTCGACCCGGCCGAGATCGACGATGTCCACTTCGGCAACGGCAACGGCGCCGGCGAGGAGAACCGCAACGTCGCCCGGATGGCCTCCCTCCTGGCCGGGGTCCCCGCCTCCGTCCCTGGTGTGACCTCGAACCGGCTCTGCGGGTCGGGGCTCGAGTCTGTCGTCGGAGCATCCCGGGAGATCGCGGTCGGCGATGCTGACCTGTGCCTGGCCGGGGGAGTCGAATCGATGACCCGGGCGCCGTGGGTCGTGCCCAAGCCCGACAAGCCGTTCGAGCGGGGCCACCAACAGATGCACTCCACCACTCTCGGGTGGCGCCTGGTCAACCCTCGCCTCCCGGACCAGTGGACGGTGGCGCTCGGCGAGGGCGCCGAGATCCTGGCGGAGAAGTACGACATCGGTCGTCCGGTCCAGGACGCATTCGCGGTTCGGTCCCACCAGAAGGCCGCCGCGGCGTGGGCTGCCGGCCGGTTCGATGACGAGGTGGTCCCGGTCGACGGCGTCGATCTCGATGCGGACGAGTGTGTCCGCCCGGACTCGAGCGCCGATTCGCTGGCCCGGCTGAAGCCGGTCTTCCGCGCTGATGGTTCGGTGACCGCCGGCAATTCGTCGCCGATGAACGACGGTGCCGCCTGCCTGCTCCTCGCGTCGGAGGCCGGGCTCGAGCGGACCGGACGCGAGCCGTTGGCCAGAGTCGTCAGTCGAGCGGTGTCCGGCGTCGATCCGCATCTGTTCGGCATCGGGCCGGTCGAGGCGGCCGAGGTCGCTCTGCGACGAGCTGGCATCGGCTGGAGTGACCTGGGTGTCGTTGAACTCAACGAGGCGTTCGCCGCCCAGTCCCTTGCTTGTCTGATGGAGTGGCCCGATCTAGACCGCTCGATCGTCAACCCCAACGGCGGAGCCATCGCCCTCGGCCACCCCATCGGCGGTTCCGGCGCTCGCATCACCACCACCCTCGTCCACGAACTGAAGCGCCGGGGCGGCGGCTACGGCATGGCCACGATGTGCATCGGCGTCGGCCAAGGCATCGCGCTGGTGGTCGAGGCCATCTGACCCATCTCTCCCGGACCCAGTGTTCTCCCGGACCGAATGTCCAACCCATCGAAGGAGGCCGCAATGGCCAACATCACCCCCAAAGAACACCTCGACGAGGTGCTGAGTCGCTACGACGACTCACCGAACGCCCGTCTCGCGGAGATCACCACCGCTGCCATCCGTCACCTTCACGCGTTCGTGGAGGAGGTGCAGCTCACCCGTGAGGAGTGGTTCACCGGCATCCAGACCCTGACCGCGATCGGACACCTCTGCGATGACAAGCGTCAGGAGTTCATCCTGTTGTCCGACACACTCGGCGTCTCGATGTTGGTCGAGATGATCAACCAGCAGGGCTCCGAGCGGGCAACCGAACCGACGGTGTTCGGACCGTTCCACGTCGACGGTGCGCCCCGACGGGAAATGGGGGAGTCGATCGTGATCGACGCCGGTGAGAACGATCAGCTGGTGGTGCTGACCGGCCGGGTCCTCGACGCGGACGGCAACCCGATCGAGGGTGCCGAGCTCGACGTCTGGCAGACGGCGTCCCACGGCATGTACGACGTCCAGGACGAGGGCCAGACCCCGATGAACATGCGTGGCATCTACACCACCGGCGACGACGGTCGGTACGAGATCCAGGCCGTTCGACCCGTCGCCTACCCGATTCCCGGCGACGGCCCGGCCGGTGCACTCCTGTTCGACAACGGCCGGCACAACTGGCGACCCGGGCACACCCACTTCGTCGTGTCAGCGCCCGGCTACAAGTCGATCATCACGCACCTCTTCGACTCCGAGAGCGAGTACCTCGACTCCGACGCGGTCTTCGGCGTGCGCGATTCGCTCGTCGTCGACATGACCGGCGGGACTTGCGATTTTGACTTCGTTCTCGACCGGGAGGACTGAGGCTCGAGATGGCTGAACCGGGTGGGGTCGCCGATCCCAACGCCGCAGATCAGGCCGCGGCATGGAACGGGGCCATGGGGGCACGCTGGCTCGCGTTCCATCGCGGACTCGACCGGATGCTCACCCCGTTCGGCTCGGCGGTCATGGAGGCGGCCGGTGACGTCGCGGGCTCGACCGTCATCGACCTCGGGTGTGGCACCGGCGAGACCTCCTCTGAGCTCGCGGCTCGGGTCGGCCCCGACGGCCGGGTCATCGGGCTCGACATCAGCGAGCCGCTGATCGCCCACGCCCGAACCAATCACGACCGACCGGGGCTCGACTTCGTCGCGGCCGACGGCGGTGCGTACGACGCCGGTCGACCGGTCGATCTGATCGCTTCGCGATTCGGCACCATGTTCTTCCCGGATCCCGCCGCGGCGTTCGCCCACCTGGCATCGTCGCTTTCATCGGACGGCGTGCTGGCGATGGTGGTGTGGCAGTCCCCCGACCGCAATGAGTGGGTCCACCGCCCGCTTCAGGCCGCAGGGTCGATGGTCGAACTCCCACCGCCGCCTCCGCCGGGTTCGCCCGGACCGTTCTCGCTGGCCGACCCGGCTTCGCTGAGCGGGCTCCTCCGAGGATCCGGATTCACCGATGTCGTCATCGAGTCCTGCGAGCGGGAGATCACCATCGATGCGGACGCCGAGACCACCGCCCGCTTCCTGCTGAGCGTCCTCCCGACCGGACCGCTGGTCGACGCGCTCGACGAAGCGGAGTCCGTCCAACTCGTCGAGGTCGTGGCGGCGGCGCTCCCTGAGGGTTCTTCGGTGAGCCTCGGCGGCGCGGCCCATCTCGTGACGGCGCGCTGCTGATCCGGCTCTGCCGGTTGACTGTCGACAGGATTGTCGACAATCTGTGGGAGTGATCCCTCGCGAACAGGCAAGCCGTCGATGACTCCCATGACTCCGGACGAGGTCGTCGCGTTCATGCGCGACGGCTCGCGCACGGGCAAGCTCGCGGTCACCCGCAAGGACGGCTCGCCGCACGTCGTCCCGATCTGGTTCGACTTCGACGACACCACCGGCGACCTCGTCTTCGTCATGGGTCGCCAGAGTCTCAAGGCCCGCTGCATCGCCCGCGATCCGAGGGTGTCGATCTGCGTCGACACCATGGAGATGCCCTTCGACTTCGCCCGCATCGACGGCGAAGCGTCCACCGCCACCTACGACGACGACCCCGACGCCATGTTGCACTGGGCCACCGAGACCTGCCGGCGCTTCGTGGGCGACGAACGGGCCGCCGAGTTCGGCCGCCGCAATGCCGACCCTGACGAGCTGCTCGTGCGGGTGCGGCCAACCCGCTATGTCGGAGCCAGCGGGATCACGGACTGAGGGAGCGAGCTCTTGATCATCGACTGCCACGGTCACTACACCACGACACCGCCGCCGGTCGGGGAGTGGCGCGACGCCCAGAAGGCCGCGGTCGAGGCCGACCCGCTCCATGTCGGCGAGAAGGGGGAGATCGTCGTCTCCGACGACGCCATTCGCGAGAGCATCGAGGCGAACCAACTCCGCCTCCAGCGCGAGCGCGGCACCGATCTCACGATCTTCTCGCCGCGGGCGAGCTGGATGGGTCACCACATCGGCAACGAGCACACCTCCCGCTTCTGGACCGAGCATCAGAACGAGCTGATCCGGCGGGTGTGCGATCTCTTCCCCGACAACTTCGCGCCGGTCTGCCAGCTCCCCCAGTCGCCGGGCGTCGCCATCGACAGCTCGGTACGCGAGCTCGAACGTTGTGTCTCCGAGATGGGGTTCATCGGCTGCAACGTCAACCCCGATCCTTCCGGTGGTTACTGGAACGGGCCGCCCCTCTGGGAGCGGTACTGGTGGCCGCTGTGGGAGAAGATGCAGGAGCTCGACGTCCCCGGAATGATCCACGTCTCCACATCGTGCAATGAGCACTTCTGGACGACCGGCTCCCACTACCTGGGCGCCGACACCACCGCGTTCGTGCAGGCGTTGACGTCAGGGTTCATGAAGGACTTCCCCGGACTGCGGTGGGTGATTCCCCATGGCGGCGGTGCGATTCCGTACCACTGGGGCCGGTTCGTCGGCATGGCCCAGGACCAGGGGTGGGACTTCGGGCACCTCCTCGACCACATCTGGTTCGACACCTGCGTCTACCACCAGCCCGGGATCGACCTGCTCGTCGACGTGGTGCCGATCGGCAACGTGCTCTTCGCCTCCGAGATGGTCGGCGCGGTGCGCGGGGTCAACCCGGAGACCGGCGACTACTACGACGACACCCGCAAGTACGTGGATGGCGCAGCGTTGTCCGACGACGAGCGGTCGGCGATCTACGACGCCAATATCCGGCGGGTCTATCCGCGACTGGGAGCTTGAGATGACCAACCAGCACGGTCCCCGCCACGTGGTGGTGCGCAACATCGAACGGGCGCCGCTCGACATCGTCGATCAGCTCGCTCCCGTCGGCACCGCCACGGTGCACGAGGCCATCGGTCGGCGCGGGTACCTCGGCGCCCACATCACGCCCATCCAGCAGGGGGTCAAGGTGGCGGGTACGGCGGTCACGGTCCTCAGCCATCCCGGCGACAACGGTATGATCCATGCCGCCGTCGAGCAGTGCCAGGACGGCGACGTCCTGGTGGTCGCCAACACGGCCCCGTCCAGCCACGGCATGTTCGGCGACCTCCTCGCCACCTCGCTGATGGTCCGTGGCGTTCGTGGGCTCGTGATCGACGCCGGCGTGCGCGACACCGCCGACCTGCGGGCGATGGGCTTTCCGGTCTGGTCCCAGCACGTGGGTATCCAGGGAACCGTGAAGAACACCCCGGGTTCGGTGAACGTGCCGATCCGGATCGGGGAACAGGTCGTCAACCCAGGCGACGTGATCTGTGCCGACGACGACGGCGTGATGGTGGTCGCCCGCGAGGAGGCGGCATGGGCACTCGAACAGTCGCAGGCCCGCCTCGCGAGAGAAGAGAGCACACGAGCGAAGCTCGCCGCGGGTGAACTCGGTCTCGACTTCTACGGCCTACGCGACAAGTTGGCCGACATGGGCGTGGAGTGGATCGACTGAGTTGTTTCGCTGGTGCCAGGCACCCGAAACAACTCGCCTAAGGGGTGTCGCTCCGTCACGGCTAGTTCCGGTGGTCGCTCTCGTCGAGAAGGAGGCCGATCTGGCGGGACTGGGCGACGAGGGCGCCGGTGGAATCCCAGATGCGACCGGACTCGATGAGGCGCCCGCCGTAGAGGTCGTCGCACTCGAGCCTGGCCTGGAGCCAGCCCGGCGCCGGTCGGCGTCGGACGTGGACCGTCAGTTCGACGGTGGGCACCCAGCCGACGCGGCCGTAGAGCGAGAACACCGACGGCGGGAAGGCGTCGCCGAAGAACGGCAGCGAGAGCGTCGACGGCTCAGTGCCGTCGGCGAACCGGATCCAACCGTCGAGCTCGGCCGTGTGGTGCTCGCCGGCCATGGCGTGCTCGGGCCGGACCCGCACCTCGGTGCGTTCCATGATCGGGAGGTCGACCCCCTGCTCGAGTCCCGATCGCAGGAGGCACTCGTCGGGCGCTGGCATGTCGGGCGGCGGGGGAGCGAGGTCGCGCTCCGAGGGCTCCGAGCCGAGGTCGCCGAACGCTGCCAGCACGGTCAACCGCGACTTGCCCTCCTGATAGAGCGTGCCGGTGGCCGAGGAGAACGAGCGCCCTGCTCGCACCACCTCGGCCGTGATCTCGCCGTCGACATCGCCCCGCCCGGGACGGAAGAAGTGGGTGGTGACAGTGACCGGGTCGGGCTGGTCGACGATCTCCGACATCGCCCGCAGCACCGGCAGCAGGGCGTATCCGCCGTTGCTGTTGTCGCCGATGTTCCACTTGCTCGACAACCGGGTCGCCCAGCGGCCCGGCTCGATCGGCGTGATGGCGGTCTCGTCTTCGAAGATCGACATGCCCGGCAGTATGGCGGGGCCAGACCGGCGTTGCCGACTGGCCGACCACCCCTCAGATCGGCGAGGCGTCGCCCCACTGCTGCAGCACGTCGATCACCGACCGCAGATGGGCGTCCATCGCCGCGGCCGCGGCCGACTCGTCGCCGGCGGCCACCGCATCGGCGATGGCAGCGTGTTGTTCGAGCGAGACTGCGGATCGGCCTGGCATGAGCGCCAGCCGGTACTGGTGGTGGGCAGCCCGGTTCCGGAGGTTCGCCACCAGGTCGGCGGCCACCTCGTGGCCGCTGATCTCGCGCAGGCGCCGGTGGAACACCCGGTTGAGATCGGAGTAGGCGACCTGCTCGTCGGCGGCCACCGCTGCTCGCATGTCGTCGACGATCCTGGCGATCTCGGCTCGCTCCTCGCCGGTTGCGTGGCGAGCCGCATGGCCCGCGATCAGCGACTCGAGCGCGGCGCGGGCCTCGGTGATCTGGATCGCCTCGCCCACGGTGAGCCGGCGGACGGTCGCTCCCCGGTTGGCCTCTCGCTCCACCAGTCCCTCGGTGGTCAGCTCGACCAGCGCGGCCCGGACCGTGGCCCGTCCGCACCGGTACCGCTCGCTGAGCTGGAGCTCCACCAGCCGGTCGCCCGGCGGAAAGACGCCGCGCGCGGCCGCCGCCACGCTGGCCGCCTCCCTGGACTCGCCGGCGCGCCGGGTCGTCGCCGCCGGCGATGTCCGGCATGCGCTGGTTGTCCGCAGGCGAGTT
>CAYFLT010000008.1:24669-31203 GCA_964344055.1 uncultured Candidatus Nemicrothrix sp. | reverse complement strand
CAGCCGGTCGCCCGGCGGAAAGACGCCCTCGAGGATGTCGTGGCGGAGGTCGTCGGTGATGGAGTCGGTGCGGGCCATGCAGGTCTCGAATGAGAAGCACGCCGGCGGGATGGTCCGACGTGGATCCCCAGCATATTGTCGACAATCATGTTGTCGATCGATTCCTCGGAGGAACCATGACGACCGGACGCCATGCCATCAAGACCCCGCCCCACCACGCCACCTGGGGTGAGTTCCTCGACATGTGGAAGGCGGCCGACGAGATCGAGGTCTTCGAGTCGGCCTGGAACTGGGACCATTTCTACCCGCTGGCCCCGCCCTACGACGGCCCCAACCTCGAGGGTTGGACGATGCTCGGTGCGCTCGCCCAGGCCACCTCACGGATCCGGATCGGGGCGATGGTGAACGGCATGCACCACCGCCATCCGGCGGTCACGGCCAACATGGCGGCCACCCTCGACCACATCTCGAACGGTCGGTTCGAGCTCGGCATGGGTGCGGGCTGGAACTTCATGGAGTCCGACGCCTATGGCATCCCGCTCGGCGAGCTGCGGGATCGGTCGGACCGGCTCGAGGAGGGCATGGAGGTCATCGTCTCGCTCCTCCAGAACAAGGCGACCACCCACAAGGGCCGCTTCTTCGAACTCACCGACGCCTGGTGTGAGCCCAAACCGGTGCAGGATCGCATCCCGATCGTGATCGGCGGCAAGGGTCGTCAGCGGACCCTGCGGACCGTCGCCCGGTTTGCGGACCAGTGGGACATGACCTTCCCCGAGCAGCCGTCCGACTGGCAGGAGCTCGACGAGGTCCTGCGCGGCCACTGCGAGAAGGTGGGCCGGGACCAGTCCGAGATCACCCGGCGGTGCATCTCGGCTACGAGCCCGACACCACGCCGGGGGAGGCGGCCGACCGGGCCCAGACCTTCTTCGACGCCGGTGTCGACGTGGTGGTCTGGTCGTGGCGGGGCCCGCTCGACGTGTCCCGGCTGGAGCCGTTGGCGAAGGGCCTCGTCGGCTGAGGTCGCCTCGGAAACCCTGGCGTCGATTGTTGACGAGATTGTTGACAATCTGCGAGATTCCTCGCTAGGTTGCGGATCTCCCGTCGCGAAGGAGACACGATGAAGCTCGCATTGGCAGGGGCCGGCGCATTCGGCCGCAAGCACCTCGACGGCATCGCCCAGATCGACGGCGCCGAGGTGATCTCGGTGATCGGCCGGACTGCCGACGCCACCCAGGCGGTGGCCGAGGAGTACGGCATCGCCCATTGGGGCACCGAGCTCGATGAGGCGCTGGCCATCGACGAGGTCGACGCGGTCATCCTCGCCACCCCCACCCAGATGCATGCGGCCCAGTCGATCGCCTGCATGGAGGCGGGCAAGCATGTCGAGGTCGAGATCCCGCTAGCCGACTCGTTGGCCGACGCGGAGGAGGTGCTCGCCACCCAGGAGCGCACCGGGCTGGTGGCGATGGTGGGTCACACCCGCCGGTTCAACCCGTCACATCAGTGGGTCCACAACCAGATCACCGCCGGCGAGTTCAACATCCAGCAGATGGACGTGCAGACGTACTTCTTCCGGCGCACCAACACCAATGCGCTCGGCGAGCCGAGGTCGTGGACCGACCACCTGCTCTGGCACCATGCCGCCCACACCGTCGACTTGTTCGGTTACCAGACCGGCGACGAGATCGTGGCCGCCAATGTGCTCGAAGGGCCGCATCATCCCGAGCTCGGGATCGCGATGGACATGTCGATCCAGATGAAGACCGCGGGCGGGGCGATCCTCACCCTTTCGCTGTCGTTCAACAACGACGGCCCGCTCGGCACCTTCTTCCGCTACATCGGTGACACCGGCACCTACATCGCCCGCTACGACGACCTCGTCACCGGCCGCGACGAGGTGATCGACGTGTCGGAGGTCGACGTGTCGATGAACGGAATCGAGCTCCAAGACCGAGAGTTCATCGCCGCCATCGACGAGGGCCGCGAACCGAACTCGTCGGTCCGCCAGGTCATGGACTGCTACCGCTGGCTCCACGCTCTGGAGCAACAGCTCTAGCCGGGGGTCAGGCGGGTCCGCCGACCCGTTCGCCGGCCTTGTAGACGTCGACGATGTTGGCCTGGAGGTTCGCGACATCGAGTGGGTCGCCGTCGACCACGACGAGATCGGCGAGCTTCCCCGCCTCGATGGTGCCGAGTTCGTCGTCCACGCTCAGCAGCTCGGCAGCGGTCTTGGTGGTGGCGACGAGGGCATCGATCGGCGTCATGCCCGCGTCGACCATCAACCCGAGCTCCCGCAGATTCTGACCGTGCGGGCCGACGCCGCTGTCGGTGCCCATCGCCACCTTCACGCCGGCGTCGATCGCCCGGCTGATCGAGTCGGTGTGGGCGGCGATCACCATGTGGACCTTCTCGAGCACCCTGTTGCTCAGCCGCGAACCGGACTCTGTGGCCTCGACCACCATGCGAGGGGCCAGGAGGGTCGGCACCAGGTAGGTGCCCCGGTCGAGCATCATCTGGATCGCCTCGTCGTCCAGATAGATGCCGTGCTCGATCGAGCGGATGCCGGTGCGAATGGCGGCCTTGATGCCGTCGGTGGCCTGGGCGTGAGCCATCACGTGGAGCCCGGCGGCGGTGGCCTCCTCGACCAGCACCTCGAGCTCGGCATCACGGAGATGGCCACGTCGCGGATCGCTGATGGGTGACAGCACGCCGCCGCTGGTCGCCACCTTGATGACCGTCGCGCCCTCGCGGATCAGTTCCCGGACTCGTTTGCGCATCTCGTCGGGCCCGTCGACCACGCCGCTGGGCGCGCCCGGGTAGGGCAGCCGGATCTCGGCGCCGCACAGCACATGGCTGTCGCCGTGCCCGCCGGTCTGGGAGAGCATGGCGATCGAGATCTGCATCCGGGGGCCAGGGACGAGCCCGTTGTCGACGGCCCGCTTCACCCCGAGGTCCGCGCCGGAGGCATCTCGCACGCTCGTGACGCCGGCGTCGAGCGTGACCTGCATGTTGTGGATCGCCTGGTAGAAGCGGTACGAGAGCGGCGTGTTGAGCCGCTCGAGCGTGTCGATCGTCGACGTCGTGAGGTGAACGTGACAGTCGAAGAAGCCGGGGCAGATCGTCTTGCCGGTGACATCGACCTCGGTGTCCCCGTCCGAGTCGAGTCCGACGTCGGTGATGCGCCCGTCCTCGACCCGGAGGTCACCTCGCATGGGCGCGGTGCCCGTTCCGTCGAAGATCTGTCCACCGGTGAAGACTGTCGATGCCATTGCGGCAACCTAGTCGACGACCCCTCGGTCGGTTCCGGGCTGCACAGGGCCGGCGAGGGTCAGCCGAAGGGGTAGAGGCGCTCGGGATTGGTGACGAGGATCTGGTGACGGATCGTTTCGTCGGGCGCAAACTGTGCGAGCAGCTCGACCAGATCGCCGTCGTCGGGCATGTGGCGGACGTTGGGGTGGGGCCAGTCGGTGCCCCAGAGGATGCGCTCGGGCGCCGCATCGATCAGCGCCCGGGCGAACGGGACGACGTCGTCGTAGGGCGGCGGTCCGTCAGCGGTGAGCCGTTCGGCGCCGGAGATCTTCACCCACGCTCGCTCGTCGCTCATCAGCTCGAGCAGGGCTTGGAACGGCGCCTGCTCCACCCCACCGTCCACCGGCACCCGGGCCATGTGATCGATCACATACGGCACCGGCATCTCGTCGAGCAGGCCCCGGTACTGGGGCAGATCTTTGGCGTCGAAGTGCAGGACGATGTGCCAGCCGAGCGGTACCACCCGGTTGACGAGGCGCCAGTAGGTGTCGAGGTCGGGCGCGCCGCCGAGGTGGGCGACGAAGTTGAAGCGGGTGCCGCGCACGCCGACCTCGTGGAGTTCGGCGATCTCGGCGTCGGTGGTGCCGTCGTCGATCATGGCCACGCCTGCGTACCGGCCGCTGCCGCGGCGGATGGCGTCGACCATCGCCGAGTTGTCGGTGCCGTGGCAGCTGGCCTGGACGAAGACGGCCCTCGACAGCCCGAGCCGGTCCTGGAGGACTTCGAAGTCGTCGATTCCCGAATCCGGAGGTGTGTACGCGCGGTTCTCGGCGAACGGGAACCGGGCAGCCGGGCCGAACACGTGGCAGTGGGCGTCGCAGGCGCCGTCGGGAAGCGTGAGCGCCGGTCGGTGGGGGTCCGGATGAGGGCCGGGGATCGGCTTCGTCATGGCGTGGCTCTCATCGGGTCAGTACTCCTGGGGAAGACGGCGCCGTCCATCAGCTTGCGGGCGGTCCGGATGATGCCCGCACGGTCGACGACGGACTGGCCGTCGACGACGCGCACGGTGATCGAGGCGTCGAAGGTGCCCGTCGGGTGTTCGAGTGTGACGAGGCCGCCGTCGCCCCCGTGCATGACCCCGGCCGCGGGCGTCTCGGGCAGGAGGGCTGCCGTCGCCACCGAGACGGCACCGAGCACCCCGATCGCGTCGTGGCAGCGATGGGGAATGAACGTGCGGGTGCAGAGGCTGCCGCCCTCGAGCGGTGGGGCGACCATCGTGAGCTTTGGCACGGTCGTGTCGGTGACGTCGCCGAGGTTCATCCGCCGACCCGCCTCGATCCGGACCTTCTCGAGCAGTGAACGCAGATCGTCGTTTCCCTCGAGGGTGTCGCAGTCCTCGTACCCGGTGATGCCGACCGCGTAGGCGCGCATCACCACGACGGGCATGCCGTTGTCGATCAGCGTGCACTCGACACCGACGACCTCGTCGACCGGGTTGCCGGTGGGGAGCAACGCGCCGCAGGAGCCTCCGGCAACGTCCTCGAAATCGAGCTGGATCGGCGCTGCGGTCCCGGGCACACCGGAGATCGCGGTGTCGCCGTCGTAGAGCGGCCGGCCGGCTCGGACCGTGAACGTGGCCGTCGCGATCGAGTCGGTGTTCAGCATGCGGATCCGAACCGCCGCATCGTTGCGGCTCCCCGCGACCAGGCCCCGCTCCAGCGCGAACGGTCCGACGCCGGCCAGGAGATTGCCGCAGTTCTGGCGGTCGCTCACGACGGGCTCGTCGACCCCGAGCTGGAGGAAGAGGTAGTCGACGTCGGCAGCCGGATCGGCGCTCGGCCCCACGATCGCCACCTTGCTGGTGAGGGGGTGGGCCCCACCCATGCCGTCCACCTGGCGGGGATCGGGCGTCCCCATGATCCGGAGGAGCAGGTCGTCGCGAGCCGACGGGTCGGTCGGAAGCTCGTCGGCCACGAAGTAGGCGCCCTTCGAGGTGCCACCGCGCATGATCATGCAACGCACGCTCATTCCCGCAGTCTGCCAAATGTCAACAAGATTGTCGACAATCTGTTGACTTCACTCGAGTGAGGTGGGATCAGCCGAGCTCGCCGTAACCGTCGGCCCTGGCCTGACGGAGACGGTCGTCGATGACGGAATAGTCGTCGAGGGTGCGGGGCCGAAAGCCCTCGAGGTGCAGCGTCGCCCGGTGTTCCGGTTCGAGGTCCCCTACGCCGGCCGCGATCGCGTCGACCAAGTCGTGACGCCGGTCGGCGTTGGCGATCGCGGTGATCAACGGCAGACCCGGCACCGGCGGTGTGCGGGCCAGGACCCGCACCTCAGCGGCGGCAGGTTCATGGTCGACCGCCAGCTCCCACGAGACCGCGTCGATCGCGGCCACGTCGGCCCGACCCTCGGCCACCGCGACGATCGAACCCCGGTGGGTTCCGGTCTCGACGGTCGCACCGAAGAATCCGCCGTCGACCGCGAGCGGGGCGAGCACGTGCAGCAGCGCGGCACAGCCGGACTGCGAATCAGCCCCGTTGAAGGCCACCGTGGCGCCGCGAAGATCTTCCAGCACAACCGCCTCCGACCCGGTCGGCACGATCACGACGGAGTGATAGTCCCCGGGCTCGGTGTCGGGCAGGTCGAACACGAATGTGCCCAGCACTTCGACCACGTCGCTCAATCGCAGGACCAGCGGTAACCCGCAAGTCTGGCTGACGACGCAGGCCGGATCCCGCCAGACCGTCTCCGGGTCGTCGACTCGGGTGAGATCGGCCGGCACGTCGATCACCCGCTCGGCGCAGGCCAGCTCGATCGACCGCCAGAGGGCGTCGACCGACGCTCTCACCTCCGGCCAGTCGTACATGGGGAGCGAGGCGAGCGTCACCCTCTCACCCTGCATCCCATCGAGCGACGACGGCAACGGGCTTGCGGAAAACGAGACCTCGGGGCCCGATCGTGGCCTCAGCGTCCAGTTCGATGCCGGGGAGCTGATCGAGCACGGCCCTGACCGCGGCCTCCGCCTCGAGGCGGGCCAGATGGATTCCGAGACAGGCGTGCGGGCCGTAGGCGAAGGTGGTGTGTTGGCGAGCGTTGGTCCGGTGGATGTCGTACTGGTCGGGCTTCGGAAACACGGCCGGGTCGCGGTTGGCGCCGGCCAGCGACACGCTCACATAGTCACCGGCTTCGATGAGAACGCCGCCGATGACGATGTCCCGCGTGGCATAGCGGTCGACCACCGCGGCGGCCGGCTCGAGCCGGAACGACTCCTCGATCGCGTTC
>CAYFLT010000008.1:17994-24659 GCA_964344055.1 uncultured Candidatus Nemicrothrix sp. | reverse complement strand
AGCAGGCTCCGATCGGCACGGACTTCGTCCAGCTGGCCGGGATGACCGAGGAGGTGGAGGAGGGCACTGGAGGTCGCGCCTTCGGCGGTCTCGATCGCCCCGAACATCACCACCGCCGCATTGGCTGCCACTTCGTCGTCGGTGAGCGAACCACCGGCCACTCCCGCGAGGAGACCGTCTCCGCCGGCGTCGATTCGGCCATGGACGGCGTGGCTCAGTGCCTTGAACGCCCCTGCACCTGCACCGGTGTCGGTCTCGCCGGCCCCGAGGGCCTGCACCGCCGCCACGATGTCGTCGTACCAGCTTCGGAGCTCGGTGACCGTGGTCTCGGTGAGGCCGAGGCTGCGGATGATCGTGTGCAGGGCGAGCGGGGCCGCAACGGCCTCTCGGAGATCCGCGCAGCCGTCCGGCCGGATCGCCTGGACCAGCCGGGCCGCCTCGTCTTCGATCCACGTCGCGATGCCGGCCGCGGCGGAGGCCGAATAGGGCTCGACGAAGGGTGAACGATGGCGGGAGTGTTCCTCGCCGTCGGTCGACAGCATGCTCGGCCCGAGGATCTGGGCCGTCGTGAAGCGCGGGTCGTCGACGGTGAACGTGGCGTCGTCTCGCATGATCGCCACCGCTTCGGTCCTGCCGGTCACCATCCAGCCCTGGATCGCCGGGAGCCTGGTCACGGGTCCGTATTCCCGGAGGGCGCGCAGATGGAAGTGCGGATCGGCCTCCAGGTGTTCGAGGGTGATCGCGTCGAATCCGGACACTGTTCAGCAGCCTCGCCCAGGTCGGTCGGGAATGGACGGATCCACGACCTCGACGTGCACGTGGGGCCACGACGGCTCGGCCGAATGGCCATCCACCTGGGAGGTGAACGGAAGCTGGGTGGCCCGGCCGGCGAGTACGGTCACGCCGGCTTCGACCCGGTCGCCGGTGGACACCTGGAGCCCGTCGATGTGGAACATCTTGACCTCCCAGCCTGGTTGATCGTCGGGTTCGATGACCACGAACTCGTCGCGGATGTTGCAGTAGAGGACGTAGCCGCCCGCACGGATGACGGTGCCGGTGACCGGGGCCCGGATCTCCGCCACTGGGTCGACGACGATGTCGGCAGATGTGTGGCTGCCGTTGCCGCGGTGACGGGTCTCCATCACGACGTTGGTGGCAGCCTCGGCGGAGGGCTCGAGTTGCTGGGCGCCGTCGTGGTTGCTCTCGTGCCAGCCGATGACCTCGATCCGTTCGGCCGGATGGGTGAGGGTGACGGTGCCCGTCGTCGCCATGACGCCGAATCCCGTCTCGGTGACGACGCGTGGGGTGCGGGTGAGTTCACAGAGCGGTGACGACGGATCGGCCGTGACCGGAGGGCTGTTTCGGTAGCGGTAGAGGAATGCGGCCAACTGGGCGCGGGTGACGACACCATCCGGGGAGAACGTGTCGGGCGACGTGCCGGTGGTGATGGTCTGCTCGGCCAGCCAGGCGACGGGGGCCTGCTGCCACTCCTCGACGATGTCGACGAACGGATGATCGTCGGCTGCGGGTTCGCCCTCGAGCCGGTGGAGAAGGGCCGCGAACTGGCCGCGGGTGAGCGTGTCGTCGGGGGAGTACGTGGTTGGCGTGGTGCCGGTGGTGATGCCTGTCTCGACCATCCACGAGACCGGGTCCTGCTGCCACGCTTCCACGACGTCGACGAACTGGTGGTCCGTGGTGGTCACCGGCTCTCCTTCCATGCGGTGGAAGAAGGCGGCCGCCTGGCCGCGGGTGACCGGTTGGTCAGGAGAGAAGCAGGTCGGTGTGGTCCCCGTGGTGATGCCTTCGTTCACCATCCACTGGACGGCGTCGCTGTAGTACAGCTCGGCTTCCACGTCGCCGAATCCGGAGGTCGCAGCCGCGGGAGTCGACGGGAGCGCGGCGAGGACCGCCATCACCAGAATGGCGATGAGGCGCTTTGGTCCAGTGCGGCGAATCATCGATGACACCTCGACGGGTACGCCGCCCGCAACCAGCAGGCTAGGGCGAGGTCCGCTCGTGTGTGTCGCGGGAGGCTCGGCGACCTCATCAGGGCGCCGGGCGCCACAGCGTCTCGTCGGCTCCCACGTGCAGGCCTGCCGCGTCGAGAATGACGCTCCGGGTCCAACCCATCCCGTCAATCTCCACGGTGAGTTGGGGCTGGATGGAGGCGCTGCCGCCGGCGTTGATGCCGCGACGGGCCGACCAGCTGCCCGACCGTTCGCCGCAGAGCAGGGAACGGTCCAGGCCGAGGGTGCAGGCCGAGCCGAGAACCGAGTCCGGTTCGACGGCTTGCCACGAACCGGTCACGAGCTGCTCGAACCAGTTGAGGGTGAGCTCGGTGGGTCGCTTGTGGCGATCCGGCGTCTCGGTGCGGATCCAGGCGGTCGTCGGACGGTCGGCGATGGTGATCCTGTCCCCGTTCCGTTCGATCTCGATCGAGCCGGCCAGACCGCGGTCCAGGAGTACGTAGGTGATCCACCCGTGATCGGGATCGTTCGGATCGACGTCGGCCAGCCACCAACCGGCGGCTTCGGCGCCCGCCCGGTCGGAGCAACGGAGCAGATGCAGGTCACCGAGGTGGCACGCAGCACCCTGCTGGCTGAGCAGGCCGGGCCGACCGTCTCCCGGGTGGTCGACCTCCCATGTGCCACGAAGGTCCCACTCGAACGCGGTCATCGGATCGCGTACTGCGGGGGTGTCGACGCGCCGCTCGATGCCGTACTGGGCATTCGAGGCGCCGGTGCTGCACGCGGCTGCCCCGAGGGCGCTGCACACCACCAGCCACAGGGTCGACCACCAGACACGCATCCCGGCTGGAACTTCGGCCGGTTCGGGGTCCGCCCTTGAGCAAACCGTCGATCAGCGATGGAACTCCACGACGAATGCGGCGCCCTCGCCGACCACCACGCGGTGGGGAGTGTCGGGCTCGATCACCTGCGTCTCGCCCGCATGGATCAGCCGGGACTCGTCGGCGTGCTCGAGGACGTAGGTGACCGCACCCCGATGGACGCGCAGGAGCCCCCAGGTGTCGTGGGCGACCCGGTGGGCGTTCAGCAGGGCCGCCGGCACGGTCTCGTCGGTGAACTCCGGTGTCGCCCGGATGAACGACGAACCCTCCGGAAGAGACAGATCGGCCAGCACCCACTCGTTCTATCCAACGCACCGCCCGACTACGACAGATTTAGTGCCTGGTACCGACCCTGTCCTGCTCGGGTGGGGCGAACGACCTACTTCACGAACCGCGCGATCCAACCACTCCGAGTGACCAAACCAGTCGGTGGCTCTGCGTCGTGTAGTGGGTACGTGGGGCCCAAACGGGCGAATGGTCCCCACGATCCCACCCCTCCCCACTTCTCACCGATCCAGGAGTCGCAATGCTCTCCCGTGTCCTCGCCGCTCTCGCAGCACTGGCCCTCGTCCTCACGGCCAGCCCGGCCGTCGCCCAGGAGGCGGCACCACCCGAACCCATCACGGTGCCGGTTTTCGGAACATCCCTCGTCATCACCATCGACGTCGACGACACGGGTGCGTTCACCGGCGCTTCGGTCACCGCACCCGACGGTTGGACGTCAGATGACGAGCTCGAAGAGGACGGCGGCGTCGAACTCGACATCACCGGACCGGCTGGCGAGATGCTCGAGATCGAGATCGGTCCCGATGGATCGATCACCGAGATCGAGGGTTATCACCCTGACGCCATCGCCGGCAGCCGAGTGTGGACCGGCAACCCGATTCCGGGGTATGGCGGCGTAACGATCACCTACGACGTGATGGTCGATGAAGTCACCGGATGTCCCTCGATCGTCGTGCATGAACCACCCGCACTCCTTGACGATCCCCTTGCCCCGAACGGCTCGGTCAAGTTCGGTGGAGTCAGCTACACCGAACACGTTGAGGAAGGCGAGTGCGAGTACCGAGCGCAGGTCGCCTTCTACAACGGGGACTGGGACGGCGTGTCCGATGCCATCTGGGGTGACGTGTTCATCTCCGCCGAGTCCGAGCATGGTGAGTGGGAGCTCGAGATCGAGGTCCGTGGCCCAGGGGGCGAGGGTGAACACGAGGACGAGGATCACGACGACGATCATGATGAGGATCATGACGACGACGATGACGATGATGATGACGACGACGAAGAGGACGAGGACGACGAAGACGAGGATCACGACTGATCGGATGTCGTCACCGGTTCGGGTGGTCGCTCTCCTCGCGGCGATCACCTTCAGCGGGTCGGCCTGTTCCGACGATTCGTCGGAGGCGGTCGACCCCACCATCTCCACCACCACAACCAGCGTCAGCTCGGGGTCCGAGAACCCGCAGCCCACCGATGCGGGCGACTCGGACTCCGAGCTCGTCGCTGAACTCGACGCCACCATCCAGGCGCTACGCGACGGATATCACTTCACCACCCGGGTGGAGTTGAGCGGTGAGGTCGTCACCGAGGTCGTCGGTGACAATGTCGCCGGTGACTCCGAGTTCACCGTCAGCACCGAACAGACCACCCTCGAGGTGGTGTCGGTGGAAGGCCTCGTCTGGACTCGCCCGGCCGGCGCTGCCGAGTGGTCCGCGGCCCAGCCAGAGGACATCGACACCGACCCGCTCGGCCCGCTCCTCGACCCGGCGTCCCGCACGGTCGTCGGTGAGCTGATCACCATGGTCTACCCGGGCGCAGCCTTTGGCCTCGACCAGGACACCGTCGAAGTGCAGGTGAGAATCGACAACGGCGCCATCGAACTCGTTCACACGGCCGACACGGTCACGGTCCGATCGAGGTTCGAGGTCATCCACCCCGAAACGACGATCACCGCGCCGGCCTGACCGGCCGGCTCCCCGGGGGAGAACCGACAGGCAATCCTCTCAACCGTCAGATGAGGTGGATCTCCTTGTCCTCGTGACGGTCGATGGCCTCCTGGGCGGCCGCTTCGATCTGTGCCGACAGCTCACGCAGCGCCCGCGCGATCGACAGCTCTTCGCCGATCATCGGGACCTGCGGGTCGGTCGGGTTGCGCCGCGCGAGCCCGGTGGCGGTGAACGTCCCCCGCTGGGTGGCGAGTGTCGCAGTGGCCGAGCAATCGTCGTCGGTCTCGGTCAGCTTCACCTCGATGCGACAACTCAGGTGAACCTCATCTGGCTCGCCCTCCTCGTTCATGATGCGGACGTCGCTTCCCGGCAGGAACATGGACTCGTGTCCGTCGTCCCACTCCACCACCAGGAATCCGGTGTCGCGGATCTCCTTCACCGTTCCCCAACGGTCCTTGTCGCCCACGGTCCGACCATGGACCATGAGTCGGGCGCCTGGTCGAGTCGCCATCTCAGCCTCCTCGAAGTCGATGGCTCGGCGGCGACTGCGCCGGCGCGAATCGACGCCTCACCGAAACCGTAGGGGCTGGTCGTCGGCCGAGCCAGGGCGGAAGGTCCCGTCTGGCGTGGTCGGGGCCGAGTGGGAGAGACTTCGGCTTCCGAACCGATCGGCAGGAGAGGGGACCGCCCATGGCCGAACTCGTCGATGAGACCACCGAGCTGCTTCAGCAGCTGATCCGAAACGAGTGCGTCAACGAGGGTACGAAGGAGTCGGGCCACGAACTTCGGTCGGTCGATCTCCTCCAGGGATACCTCGAAGGCCCCGGACTCGACGTGCAGCGCTATGAGCCGGCCCCGGGGCGAGGCTCACTCGTCGCACGAATCGAGGGCCTCGATCCCGACGCGCCGAAGGTCTGCCTCATGGGCCACACCGACGTCGTGCCGGTGAACCCCGACGGATGGGACCACGATCCGTTCGGGGGCGAGATCATCGACGGCGAAGTCTGGGGTCGTGGCGCGATCGACATGCTGAACCTCACCTCGTCGATGGCGGTGACGGTCAAGAACCTCGCCAACACCGGCTATACGCCCCGCGGGGACCTCATCTACTTCGCGGTCGCCGACGAGGAAGCCGGCGGCCATTGGGGCGCGGAGTGGATGCTCGAGCACGAACACGACGCGGTGATGGCCGACTACGTCCTCACCGAGATGGGAGGGTTCGGCTTCAATCACGGCAACGGCCGGTCGGTGATCATCAATGTCGCAGAGAAGGGGGCAGGTGGCGCTCGTCTCACCGTTCGGGGTACGCCCGGCCACGGTTCGATGCCGCTGGGGGCGGACAATGCACTTCTCAAGGCCGCCGAAGTCCTTCGCCGTCTCGGCGCCCATCGACCGGCTCCCCAGCTCGATGACCTGTGGGTCGGACTGCTCGACGCCCTCGGGATGGAGGGTGAGATGCGGGCGGCGTTGATGGATCCGGAACGGGTCTGGGACACCGCGGTGGCGCTGGGTGAGCTGGGCGGAAAGATGCTTCACGCCTGCTCGCACATGTCGATCTCGCCGAACATCGTCCACGGTGGTCAGAAGCTCAATGTGATCCCCGACGCGGTCCACATCGACATCGACATCCGCACCTTGCCAGGCCAAGACGCCAACTATGTCCGCCACGAGTTGACCGAGGCCATCGGTGATCTGGCCGAACACGTCGAGATCGAGATGTTGAACGAGCGGATGGCGAGCCGTTCGCCGCAGGAGACCCCGCTGTGGTCGGTGATCGAATCGGCGGTGCACGCCGCCGATCCGACGGCCAGAGTGCATCCCGGCTTGATCGTCGGTGGGACCGATGCCCGCTGGTACCGCCCCCATGG
>CAYFLT010000008.1:17645-17984 GCA_964344055.1 uncultured Candidatus Nemicrothrix sp. | reverse complement strand
TCTGTGGTGTATGGCGCCGGCATCTTCAGCCCCCACATCGACATGGCCGACTTCGGCAGCCGGTTCCACGGCAACAACGAACGCATTGATCTCGAGTCGTTGCGGCTGGTGACCGACTTCTGGGACCGCATCGTCCGTGGCTTCGACGAAGTGGGTCAACCCTGAGCCGTCGGCTCACGGCACCCAGAGTCGGGTGTTCGGATGGAATTGACTCCAGGCGAACCAGAACGCCTGGTGCGCAGCGAGGGGCTCGCCCGCGGACGTCCGCGCGGTGAAGCCCGCCCCGTCCGTCGTGAGTGAGACCCCGCCCTCTTCGACGACTCCGCCCTCAGCGAGGAT
>CAYFLT010000008.1:16617-17635 GCA_964344055.1 uncultured Candidatus Nemicrothrix sp. | reverse complement strand
AGGCGGCTTCTGCGGCCGGAAAGGCGATGGCGGTGCCGTCTTCCAGGAGTACGCCGACGATCGGTTCCTGAACGCCGAGTCGGGGATCCACGTCGCCGATGGGAAAGATCGGGCCATCGTCATCGCGTCCCCTCAGCGGGTCGTCGGAGTAGATCCGTCCGATACCGCCGTCGCGGGCGACGATCGAGGTCGAGGGATGTGCCTCCTTCCACGCACCCCAGGTGGCCACGTGCACGGTCAGCTGTTCGAGCGTTACACCGGCCTCTCGAAGCGGACCGCTCACCGCCTCTCCGGTGAACGTGTCGGAGACCGACCCCGTGTGGAAGTCGTACATCACCTTGTTGGAGCGGGACAGCAACCCTGAGGTCCGTAGTTCGTAGGTGTGGTGTTCTCCGAGGTCGACGCCTTCGGTGATGTCGTCGGTGAAGTAGGCCTGAGCCGAGCCGCACAGGGTGCAGTACGGCATGCCGACGCGGCGACCGCCGATGGTCGCGTTGACCATCTCGTGGACCTCCATGACGTTCTTTGGGAACGCCACCGCCTCGTCGCCGATCACGATGCCGAACACCACGCGGTCGTCGGAATACCACCCACCTTCGGAGGCGTCGGTCAGCGCAGGGTCGTTCAACGCGGGGATGCAGCCCTCCCAGCAGGGGAAGTCCGTCTGATCGAGCGGCCGATCGTCGATCAACACTCCGCCCCAGGTGACCCAGCGCCAATCGATGAGGGCATCGGCATCGTCGAAGAACGGTGCCCAACCGGGCTCGACCAACTCGTAGACCTGACGCTTCCACCGCACATAGTCCGGAGGCGCCGGCGTATCCCACGCGATCAGGCGATTCGCGGCACCGTCCCATGGCGAGTGAGGACTCTCGGCGGGACTCCCGGTGACCGACGCCCAGGCGTCGACGACCGCGGTGCTCAACTCCGATCCGGGGCGTAGGAAACGCAGGAGATCGACGAAGAGCCAGGCGATGCGCGGGTCGCCGCTGCGGCCGAGCCTCGCCAGGGCGTCGGT
>CAYFLT010000008.1:16221-16588 GCA_964344055.1 uncultured Candidatus Nemicrothrix sp. | reverse complement strand
CCGCTTCGAGTGATCCGAACACGAGGTCGAGGTCAGCGCGGACTGCCGGGTCGAGGGGTCCGCTCGGCGCGGCGGGTGGATCGCCGTACGGGTGTTGACGGATCGCGTCGACCGGCCCTGCCCCCGTATCCGAAGCCGAGGTCGAGCATCCTGTCACCAGGAGCGTGGTGACGGTGAGGATGAGCGTGAGCCGGGAACCTCGCATTGCAGTAGGAACGCCGGGGCCGCTTCCTCCGTTCCCGGGCCCTAGCGGGTCCGACGGCCACGGCCCGGGGGTGGCCCCTCCTCGATCGGCACTCCGAGCTTGTTCATGCGGGCTCGGGCTCGGTCGGTCACTGCGGCAAGGTGTTCGGCGGGGGCGGGAGCC
>CAYFLT010000008.1:2712-16211 GCA_964344055.1 uncultured Candidatus Nemicrothrix sp. | reverse complement strand
CGCAGCGAGGGCGATGGCGAGTTCGTCGAAGTCGGGCGCGACCTCGAGGAGCGCGATCGATCCCCGTTCCTCCGCCCGGAGGTCGATTTCGGCGAGGTACGCATCGACGACGGAAGCACCGTCATCGCCGAAGCTCTTCGCCATCCGAGCGATGTCGGCGACTCGGCAGTCTACGTAGGGCTCGGCCGGGTGGGCGAGAGCCCAGCCCGAGGCCGACCCGCTCACGGCGTGCCGGGTCAGGGTGCGGTCGCAGAGGACGGTGTATTTGCCGAGCGCGCGCTGGGCGTGGTGGAGGGTCGTGTCGAGGCGGCGAACCTGCTCCAACAGCGCAGCCACGAGGGCGGGCTCGGGTTGGGCGAGGCGGACGAGCGAGGACCGCAGGGTCCAGTCGCCCGGGCGCGGCGCCTCGGCATAGTTCACGAGCGATACCGCGGGATCCGGTTCGACCCGCTGATCCTGGTGGCGTTCGGCGAGAAGGCGCCCGGCCGCCTGGGCGTGTTCCATCGCCGGATCGTAGGCCCCCCGGGTGGGGGATTCTCCTCGTTCGGGTTGATCAGAGTGTGTGGCGACGGGGACCATTGCTCTCCATGACCACTCGAATCGTCGCTGATGTCCTCATCCCCGGTCGTGGGGATCCGACCGACGGGGGCACGGTGATCCTCGAACACGGCGAGATCTCCTACGCCGGTCCGACGGCGGAGGCACCGAGCACGGGCGAGGCCGAAGAGCTCCACGAAGTCGCCGCCGTGCTCCCCGGGTTGTGGGACTGCCACTCCCACTTCGTCGGGATGCCCCAGCCGAACATCGAGACCCTTGCGTCGGCCGATGTCGTCACCGCCGCGGCCCGGGCGGTGGACGACGCCGCGATGATGCTGAATGCCGGCATCACCAGCGTCCGTGAGGTGGGAGGTCTCGGCGTCCGGCTGGCACAGGCGATCAGCGAAGGACGAATGAAAGGGCCGTGGATCCACGGCGCCGGCCGGATCCTGTCCACCACCGGTGGCCATGGTGACATCCACAGTCTCCCGCTCGACTTCGTCCACCAGATCACCTGCAACTCCGGATTCAGCATCCTCTGCGACGGCGTGCCCGAGGTCCTGAAGGCCGTCCGCACCAACCTGAGGATCAACGCGAAGCTGATCAAGATCTGTGCGTCGGGCGGGGTGATGTCCGAGGTCGATCACCCGGTCCATCAGCAGTTCAGTGACGAGGAGATGCGCGCCATCGTCGAGGAGGCGGCGCGAGCCGAGCGGATCGTGGCCGCACACTGCCACGGCAAGCCCGGAATCATGGCGGCCCTGCACGCCGGCTGCTTCACGATCGAACACGGCAGCTTCCTCGACGAGGAAGCGGCCGAACTGATGGTGGAGAAGGAGGCCATGTTCGTACCGACCCGTTTCGTGGTCGATGCCCTTCTGAGCCAGGCCGAGATCCTGCCAAGGTACGTCTACGAGAAGGGCATGATCGTCGCCGACGCCCACGAGCAGGCGATGAAGATCGCGGTGGCGAAGGGCGTCAAGATCGCAGCTGGTTGCGACATCTTCGTCTCGGGTCAGATGTACGGCGCCAACAGCATGGAGATCGTGCATCTCGTCAATGCCGGCATGACCGATCTCGAAGCGATCGAGGCGATGACCGCCAACGGCCCCGAGACCCTCGGTCCACAGGCCCCCAACACCGGTCAGCTGAAGGACGGTTTCGACGCCGACGTCATCGCTCTCGACACCAATCCGCTGGACGATCGCGGGGTGTGGGGGAAGCCCGATCGGGTGACCCACGTCTGGCAGCGCGGCCGGCAGGTCAAGTAGGCCAGGCTCGACGGCCGCCGATTCCCCGGCTGGTACGGTTCGTCCGTGACCACCGACCGGGTCCACGTCGAGGTCGCCCCCTCCGCGCTGCAGGCCTTCGTCACCGTGGAGGCAGGTGAGCCCATCGAGGCCGATCGGGCGACGGCCGCGGTCAGAGAGGCGCTCACCGGGGCCGGCGTCATCGTCGGACTCGACCCGTTCGTGGTGACCCAACTGGCTGACGGCCTCACCAGCCCGACCTTCGAACTGGGACGGACTCGGGTCGCGGCCGCGGAGCCGCCGGTCCCGGGGCGGGTAGGGCTACTCACGACCAGCTTCGATCTCGGGATCCAACCCGGTCTGGTCCGCGACGACGGCACGGTCGACTACCGCGATCGCAGCCTTCTGCGTCCGGTCCGTTCCGGAGATGTCATCGCCGACTATCGGCCACCGGTCGCGGGCCGCGACGGGCGTGGGGTCGACGGCTCCACCCTCTCGGCCGCGGGGTCGGGCGATCCCTCGCTCCACCTCGGACCCGGTGTCGAACTCGACTCTGCGAGCCAGGTCGTTGCCGTCCAGGACGGCGTCGTGAAGTGGGACGGAGCACTCGGCCTCGACGTGGTTGCTCAGTTTCGCCATGAGGGTGACGTCGACTTGGCGTCTGGACACCTGCGAATGGAGGGCGACCTCGTCGTTGCCGGCACGGTCCAGGACGGGTTCGGCGTTCGAGCCAGTGGCGACGTCGAGATCATGGGAGACGTCGACGGAGGGACCGTCGTGGCCGGCGGTGATGTCGTGGTCACGGGGGTCATCATCGGCGAGTCCGCCCTGGTCTCGGCGCAGGGTTCGGTCCTGGCCCGCCGTATCCAGAACGGGGTGGTGCGGGCGCGTGGTCGCGTGGAGTTCCAGGTCGACGCGATCGAAGCATCGGCGAGCGGGGCCGAGGTCTTCGTGGCCGGAGTGGTCAGAGGCGGTCGCACCGAGGCCGAGACGAGCGTGCAGGTGAAAGACGCTGGGGGCGCGGCCGTCGGTGCCTGGTTGTCCGCCGGTACGCCCACCGAATGGCCCGATGACGCCGCTCGGGCGATGGCCCGGCTCGCAAAGAGCACACGGGGAAGCTCACGCAGCGGCGGTCGTCGATCCCGCGGCGGGAGCAAGATCCGTGCCGACGGCGCCAGCCGTGCGGGCGCTGCGGTCCGACAGGCCCAGCTTCGGGCCCGGCGGCGAGCAGCACTCCGGCTCGCCCATGTCGATGTCTCCGGGACCGCTGCGGCCGGCGTCACCGTGCAGATGGGTGACCGTCGTCAGACCCTGACCGACAGTCGGCGCCATGTTCGATTCCGATTCGATCCGTCCGAGGACGAGATCGTGAGCGAGGACCTTCCATGATCGATCTCCATGCCATTCGGGCCAGCGACCTCATGAGTCCCGAACTGGTCGGCATCCCACCGTCGGCCACGCTGCAACAGGCGGCCGAGCTGATGAGTGAGCGGCGTATCCACTGCCTTCTCGTCGATCTCGATGCGCCCGGAAGGGGTCTCGGGATCATCGCCGGAAAGGACATCGTCCAGCTGCTCGGTGAGGTGGAACCGAGGGCCCTCGAGGAGATCGCAGTCAGCGACGTCATGAGCTGTCCGGCCGTGTCGGTTCCTCACGACCTCTGCATTCGGGACTGCATCAATCTGATGCTCATGAGTGGCGTGCGTCGCGTGGTGGTGTTGCGGGACTCCGATCCGATCGGGCTGCTCAGCTACACCGACGTGATGGATGCGATCGCCGGCAACCGAACGGTGTGAAGCGGTGTCGCAGGTCGAATCATGCCCGTGCGGTTCCGGTGAGCACGACTGCTGCCTTTCGATCGTCCGTGGCGCGCGTGAGGCTGCCACCGCCGAGGAGCTGATGCGGTCGCGCTACACGGCGTTCGTGTTGGGGGACATGGACTACCTGCGTCGTTCGTGGTCCACCGCCACATGTCCGACCGATCTCCGGCACGATCCGTCCCGGCGGTGGGCCGGGTTGGAGATCATGGAGACCGAGCGGGGCCGACAGCTCGACGCCAACGGCGTGGTGGAGTTCCGAGCCACCTTCGAAGACCAAAGTGGACCGGGCCAGATCCACGAGCGAAGCCGCTTCGCCCGAGAGGCGGGCCGTTGGGTCTACGTCGACGCCGACATCGATTGATCCCGAATCGCCTTCGGCTCAGGCTTCGTCGCGGATCACCTTGATGCCGGCGGGATCGACGAGTCCGCCATGGACCCGGAAGTTGTGATTGTGACCGACGTGGTGGAGGCCGAACGCCGACTGGATCGCGGTGTACATCCCCATGGCATCCAGTGCGTTGTTCACCGACTGCTTGGCGAGGGTCAATCCGAACATGGGGCGCCTGGCGATGTGCGCAGCCAGATCCAACGTCTCGGATTCGAGCTCGTCGCGGGGAACCACCCGGCTCACCATTCCGGCGGCGAGCGCCTCGTCGGCGGAGATGGATCGGCCGGTGAAGAGCATGTCCTTCGCCAGCCGCGCGCCGACCTCGAACGGGTGGGTGAAGTACTCGTGGCCGTTCACGCCAAAGGCCACGACCGGGTCGCTGAAGGTGGCATCGTCGGCGCACACGATGAGGTCCATGGGCCACACGAGCATGAGTCCGCCGGCGATCACCTTGCCCTGTACGGACGCGATGGTCGGTTTCGCGATGTTGCGCCAGCGCCAGCAGAGACCCACGTACATCTCGGCCTCACGAGCCATGTAGCCCTCGCCGCCCTCGGCATCGAAATGGCATTGGGTGCCGATTGTCGGGAACTCGGACATGTCGGGATCGAGACCGGACAAATCATGGCCGGCGGAGAAGTGCTTGCCCTCGGCGGCCAGCACGATCACCCGTGATTCGGTGTCCTGAGCGGCGGCATCGAATGCCTCGTTGAGTTCCGAGAGCATCTGGTAGTCCTGCGCGTTGGCGCGGTCGCCGCGAGTGAGCGTGACGCGAGCCACCCCGTCGGCGGGATGATCGAGTCGAACTCTCTCCCATTCAGTGGTCATCGGATCTCCTTCGATGGTCTCGCCTCGAGCCCGCTTGTCACCCTCGAACCCAGAGGAGTTCGCGGCCGTCACGAGCGGACGCTACTCCGGAGTGATGGGCGCGGGCTCGGTGTCGGCTTCGACGTCGGCTCCGAGCGCGGTGGCCAGGGTGAACGACAGGGCCGGGAGTTGCTCGGGAGCGAAGAGGGCGCCCTCGAGCGAGGTGAGGTTCGAGAGGCCGAGTTCGGTTGCCGCCCTGAAGTCGACCCGTTCGAGGCGGGTCCGGTCGATGCTGAGATCGCGAATCGCCGTTCCGTCGAATGCGGCGTCGGTGATCGAGGAGTCGAACAGGTCGGTCTCCTCGATCACGCAGTCCTCCCAGCTGACCCGTTCGAACCCGGCCATCCGCAGGTTGGCGAGTGAGAACCGACAGGAGATCCAGCTGGTGTCACGGACCACGCCGCCGCTGAAATCCGTGCCGGTGAGCTTGCACGCGGTCAGCGCCGAGGCGGTCAAAGAGCGGAACCGCACGCGGCTGAGATCGCAGTTGCGGAACTCCACCTCGTGGGCGTCGATCTCCACGTTGTCGGCGTTCTCGAAGCTGACGCCGTCGAGCCGGCTCGAGCGGATTCCCAGCGTCGAGCAACTGGAGACGTCGATGATCTCGCCTTCGAGTGAGATGCCGACGATCTCCGCCCACGAGTCGTCCAGATCGACCCGGTCGACCGGCTGGGTTGCCGATCGCGGGCCGGTCCGTCGGGGTGGTTTGGCGTGAGGCTCGGACACCTCGATCCACGGCATGGCTCGTTGCTAGCACGCCGACCTGGCCTCGATATCAGTGGCGAGACGCGGGCCGGCCTGAGACAATCGTCGTCATGCGCACGCGATGAGCCCCGGCCCGTCATCGACTCCGAAGGAGCTTCCGCGTGTTCGCAACCCTCTCCATCCACGACCTCAGCGTCACGCGCGGGGCCTTGCCCATCCTCGACCACGTGGAGCTCCGGGTGGCCCCGGGCCACCGCATCGGACTCGTCGGCCCAAACGGTGTCGGAAAGTCGACCCTCCTCGAGGTGTGCGCCGGCCGGCTCGAGCCCGACAGTGGTGAGGTCCGCCTGAGCCCGCCGTCGGCCACGCTCGGCTGGCTTACTCAGGAACCCGACCGCTCTGACGAACTCGTCCGCGATGTCCTCCACCGTCGCACCGGCGTCGCGGCCGCGCAGACCGAGCTGGACGAAGCCGCGGCCGCGGTGGCCGGCCGATGTCACGGCGCGGCCGAGCGCTACGACCTCGCACTCCAGCGGTGGCTGGCACTGGGGGCGGCCGACCTCGACGCCCGGATCGGTGGAGTGTGCGCAGAGCTCGGCTTGTCCGAGCGGTTGCTCGATCAGCCGACCAGCACCCTCTCCGGCGGTGAGGCCGCGAGAGCTGGTCTGGCCGCGCTCCTGCTCTCCCGCTTCGACGTCTACCTGCTCGACGAACCCACCAATGATCTCGACCTCGACGGACTCGCGCACCTGGAGCGATGGATACTCGGGGTCGACGCGGCGATGCTCCTCGTCAGCCATGACCGCCGGTTCTTGGACAAGGTGGTCACCGAGATCGCCGAGCTGGATGAGTCGCACCATCGGCTCACCGTCTTCGGGGGCGGCTGGCAGGCGTACCTCACCGAGCGGGAGCGGGCGCGGGACCGAGCCGTGGAACGGTTCGAGGCCTACGAGTCCCAGCGGCGAGCCCTGGCTCGACGGGTCCAGCGACAGCGGGAGTGGGCGCAGCAGGGCAAGGCGAAAGCGAGGCGGTCGATGGGGGACGAGCCCGACCGGAGCATCCGAGCGTTCAAGATCGACCAGACCGAGCAGCTGGCCGGTCGGGCGGCCCAGACCCAGCGGGCTCTCGACCGACTGGAGGTGGTCGAGAAGCCGTGGGAGTCATGGGAGCTTCGTCTCGAACTCCTTGCCGCGTCCAGAAGCGGCGACGTGGTGAGCCGGCTCGCGGGAGCAGTTGTCGAGCGGGGATCGTTCCGGCTCGGACCGATCGATCTGCTGGTCGGCTACGGCGATCGAATCGCCCTCGTTGGCCCGAATGGCTCGGGCAAGACGACCCTCATCGACCTGATCCTCGGCCGGGCGACACCGACCGAGGGCACCGCACACCTCGGGACCAGTGTGGTGGTCGGGGAGATCGAGCAGGTGCGAGCCCAACTCGATGAGGCCGATGACCTGCTCCGGGCGTTCACCGACGCGGCCGGAATGACGACCGGCGACGCCCGGACGCTTCTCGCCAAGTTCGGGCTCGCGGGCCCGCACGTTCTCCGTCCGACGGACTCACTGTCACCTGGTGAGCGGACCCGGGCCGCGCTCGCACTCCTGATGGCGAAGGGCACCAACCTGCTCGTGCTCGACGAGCCGACGAACCACCTCGATCTACCCGCGATCGAACAGCTCGAACAGGCCCTGGACGCGTTCCCTGGCACCATCGTGCTCGTCACTCACGACCGGGAGTTGCTGGACCGCGTCCGTCTCACTCGGACGATTCGCCTGGAGGACGGTCAGCAGCTGGGTGATGGCGGTTGAGCACCCACGAGACGGTCTGCGCCCCAGGCTGGTGTTCGGCAAGGAGGCCGAGGAGATCGCCGAGTGCCGCGGCCACGTCCTCAGGCGCGGACTCATGGTGGCCCTCGATCGTGACCAGCGCCTCGACGGTGTCGGCGTTGGTGGCGCTTTGAGCACTCTGGCGCCAACACCACCGGCGAGCGCTCACCAGCCCGGCATCGTCCACGAAGACGACCTCACCGAGTTCGGGATGAACGGGATCACTCGAGCCGAGGTCGGTGAATCGCTCGTCACCATCAGCGTGGCGAACGGTGGTCGAGCCGGTGACCGAGCGCTGATCGAACACCGCAACCGGCATCTGGTGACGGATGGAGACGAGGTTGCCGATGTCGACCAGCGTGTTGATGCTCGGGATGTCGCCGACCTTGGACAGGCGGCGCAAGAGGGCCTCCACCGCGACTCGGTGCTGGGTCGGCTTGACCCCGAATGCGGAGAAGGCCCTCCGCCAGGCCCGAACCGAGGGCAGCTCGGCGATCGGCTGCTCCGTGAGCATCTCGGCGACTGCTGCCTGTTCGGACCGATAGGCGGCAGTCAGTTCTTGCGGCGCGGGGCCGTTGTGCGCGCCGGTGAGCTGCACGAGGCCGCACTCGATCGTCGGGAAGGCGTCGATCAGGGTCGCGGAGTAGCCGAACAGCGAGCCGGCTGAGGTCTGCGTCATGACCCATGCTCGCGCGAGTGTCCGCATCCGGGACGGTCCGCCGCGGAAGATGCTAGGAATCGACCTCGCCGACCGAGGAGGCTGCATGAATCGCTACGCCCAGCTCGTCGAACGGGCCCGAGCCGGTGAGCGGATCCTCATCGACGGAGGGACAGGATCGGAGTGCCTTCGCCGCGGCGCGCCTGAGCTCCCGAACGGCTGGAGCGGAGGTGCGGCGCTGAGCAACCCCGACATCGTCCGGCAGATTCACGGGGACTACATCGCGCTCGGCGCGGACCTCGTGGCGTCGAACACCTTCGCCACCGGGCGAAATGTGTTGGCGGACGCAGGTGTCGAGCGAGACTTCGAGGCCTACAACCGCCGAGCTGTCGAACTGGCGGTGGAGGCCCGCGAGGTGGCCGGTCCTGCTGCCGATCATGTGGTGGTCGCGGCCGGAATCAGCAATTGGAGCTTCTCGGGGGTGCGCCCCACGCTCGAGACCCTTCGCGACAGCACCGTGGAGCAGGCCGAGATCATGCGAGCTGCCGGTGCGGAATTGGTGAGCCTGGAGATGATGGTTGATCTCCCGCGGATGACGGCGACCCTCGATGCGGTGTCGACGGTGGGCCTGCCGATCTGGGTCGGCCTCACCATCGGACCCGAGGAAGGCCAGGATGTGGATCAGCTCGGTCCGGAGGTCGAGCTGCGCGAGGGTGGCCTCATCGGCGAAGCCGTCGACATCGCCAAGACCTATGGACTTGTCGATGCGTTCTGTCTGATGCACTCCGACGTACGCATCACCGAGCGCGGTGTCGCCGCGATTCGTGAGCATTGGGAGGGTCCGCTAGGGGCCTACGCCCACGCCCCTCAGGTCGCCGGAGGGCGGATCGAGTTCGAAGGAGTGGTCACTCCTGAGGAGTACGCGGGCTACGAACCGGCATGGCACGCGGCCGGTGCGACGATGATCGGCGGCTGTTGCGGAATCGGCCCCGATCACATTCGAGCGGTGGCCGCAGCAATGGGCAGGTGATGTGACCGGCCGGCTCGAGGGAGGTCTGCGTCAGTCCGATCGTCGGAGGCGCCGTCGGACACCTCGGCCCTTCCGCCGAAGCCACCGCAGGCCTCGGTCGAATTGGTGTCGGGCGTCGCTTCTCGCCCGTCGGGCGGTGATGGCGGGGTGGGGGACGGTGCCTGCCGGGAGCTTGAACTCCCCGTAGGTCAGCCCTGACCGGGCTTGCGTTGGGATGTCCGCTTCTCGAGCGAGAGCAAGCTCGAGCTGGTCGGCGAACCTGTCCCCGCTCAGGCGGCGGGCCCGCTCGACCAGGACCTCCGGATCGCGTTCCACCACACTCCGGTCGGCCCGATCGGGATTCGCCGCGTGGATCCGGCCGTTCTCGTATTTCTCGTAGAGCTCGCACAGGTCGGCAAGCTCCATGAGCGCTCGGTGTGAGTTGGCCGCTGGCGGGGGAGCTTCGTCGTATTCGAGCTCAGTGGACTGGAAGCGCTCGAAGGCCATTGCCTCGACGTCGGTTCCGCAGCGAGCCCGCACGTGGCTGCGCCGTGCTTCGGAGGCACCGTAGGGCTCTCCGTCGGCGAAGATCCCCGAACGATAGATGTTGTGCACCAACGCGAAACAGACGTACGGCGTCGGCAGGCCCACCCAAGAGGCGACACTCGCCGCGCCGATGAAGTGGCTTATGGCCGGGCCGCCGTCGAAGTCGGTCCGGGCGCCGAAGACCTCACGGGCGAGATCGAGTGTCCGCTTGACCGCGTCGAGTTCCTCGCTGCTTCGGCCTTGGTCCCGCAGTTGTCGAAAGAACGGGATCGGCAGTCGCTCCACCAGGATCGGCTGATCCTTCGCGACAGACATCTGACCAACGGTAGAAGGAATACTCGCGGCCCTCAAGGGGTCGATCGGCCCACCTCGACGAATCCGCTCGGAGTTCTGATTGGACTCCTCGGAACCGAACCTGCTCAGTCTCCGGTGTCGACCTGGCGAGCCAGCTCGGCTTTGATCGCCGCTCGGGTCCGCCCTTCCACCGCGACGAGGCCATCGGGGGATCGGTGCTGATAGAGGTCAGCCGGACCCTGTCGACCGGCGCTGGGGGCGAGCCGGTCGTCGCCGATCAGCGACGCGACTTCCACTACCACGGCCTGCATCTCACCGGCCCTGGCCGCGGCGACCAAGTAGCGTTGCCCGTTTGAAGCCCACCTGCGGGCGGCGGCTCCGCACCCAAACCGCCGGAACGAGCCTCTGATCGGCTACATCCGGTTGGCTACGTCGACGGGCCCAGCCCTACTGTGGCCGAGGGAACGGCCGCCTGACCAGGGTTTTGTGGTGGAGCTGATCGGATTCGAACCGACGACCCCCTGCTTGCAATGCAGTCCGGAGAGTGTCCGTTGAGTCGCTGAGAGTGATGTCCTGTGCCGGCCCGCGATGTCGCTTCTGAGCTAAACTCCCTGGTCAGCAGCGGATTTTTCGTCCAGGCGGTGCGGGAGGCTCCCATCTCGTGCCGGAGCGCCATCTTCGGTCCGGACACCCGGCGGAAGCACGAAAGGCTACGTTTCTGGCTACGTCGCGGGCGCGTTTTCCGTTGGAGAGCGAGGTTGGCCGGCTCGGTGCGCACGCGCTACCACGGTTCGGCTAACACGCTGGCCGCCTTCGCTAATCGGGTCTGGTGGGGTCCGCTAATCGCCTGGTCGCAGGCTGCGGCCATGACTACGACACACACCACTCATCACCACGACGGCAGAGTTCTTCCCGAGCGTCGGGGTCACAAGGCACGCGTTGCCATGATCGGCCTCGCGGTCGCAGGCGCCGTTGTCGCTGGCCTCCTGTGGAGCAGCTCGTCGAACGCCGGTCGGCAGGCACCAGCAATGGGAAGCGTGACCTCATCGGTGGTCGAACGTTCAGCGCTTCTCGATGGAGCAGGGTTCGACGCAGCTGTCGCCGAGGTCGTGTTCGAGGCGACTCGACCGAGCATCCTCGAACAGCCTGCAGCCTTCGCAACCGACGTCGCTGGTGCCGTCGCCGCACTGGAAGGTCCGCGGTCCGCTCTGCGCGACGGCGAAGCGTTTCGCGTTGCGGTCGCTGATGCTTTGGACGCTCTCGACGCGCGGCCGTCGGCGCTGTTGGACGGTCATGCATTCGATGGTGAGATCGCTGAGGTTGTTGCAGCGGCGTCGTGAGTCGCCCCAGGTTGCCGGCGGAGCAGCGGCTACGGTTCCCCCAAAGGCGGGAAGGGGGAGCCGTGCCGCTGGTTCGCCTTTTGGGACCGATTGATGTGGTCGACGACTCGGGCAGGACCTTCACGCCGTCCACACCCGTGCGTCGCACGATCCTCGCCCTTCTCGCAGTTGAGGCGGGCCGGGTGGTCGATGCGGAACGGCTGTTGGATCAGGCCTGGAACGGCGAGCCGCCGGACTCTGGGCTACGGGCGCTGCGATTCCACATTTCCAAGCTCCGAGGCGAAGTGCCAGCCGACCTGATCGCCACGGTCGGGTCGGGCTACCGGCTCGACGCCGGCACCGATGTGGCGACCGCTTCGTCGATCAGGCCGACGGAAGCGCTCGATCTCTGGCGGGGTGACCCCCTCAGCGATGTCGAGAGTTGCGAAGTGCTCGAACATGAGCGCCAACGACTCGACGAGTTATGGCTGGTGCTGACCGAGCGCCGCTTCAAGGAGGCGATCCTCGATGATCTGGGCTCGAGCGTTGTGGGCGATCTCACTCGGCTGTCTCTCGATCATCCCCTGAGAGAAGGACTGTGGGCGACCCTGGCTGAAGCGCACTATTGCAGCGGTAATCAGGTCGATGCGCTCCGCGCCCTGAACCAGCTGCGGAGCAATCTCGTCGAGTCGTTGGGAATCGAGCCGACCGCAGCGGTGCAGGATCTCGAGAGGCGAATCCTGCAGCATGATGAGTTGCTTGACCAGCCTGCGAATCAGTTCGAGCGCGTCGTGGCGGGGCCTCGATCCCGGCACAACCTGCCCACTCAGGGAACGGATCTCTTCGGACGCGATGACGACATCTTGCAGATCTGCGACCTGGTCGGTGAGTACCCGGTGGTCTCGCTGGTCGGAATTGGTGGCACGGGCAAGTCGCGCCTGGCGATTGCCGTGGCTGGTGAGTTGGTCGAGAGGTTCAAAGACGGGGTCTGGTTCATCGCCCTTGCCCCGATCGCCGAAGAGCATGCCATTGGTCGAGCGGTGGCGAAGGCGATGGACATTCAGGTCGCGGGAAGCGACCACGAGATCGACCGTGCAGTCGTTTCTGCTCTGAGCCAGCGGGAGCTCCTCGTGGTGCTGGACAACTGCGAGCATCTCACCGACGACGTCGCCGATTTCGTCGACGCACTGGTTGCATCGGGGACCAAAGGACGGGTCCTGGCGACATCGCGTGAGCCGCTCGACGTCGCCGGGGAGAGGGTTCACCGCGTCACATCGCTGGATCCAGCCTGCGGCGCCCTTCTCCTTGCCGATCGAGCTCGGGCCGCGGGAGCGTATCTTCGGGAGGTTCAGTTCTCAGCGCTAGAGCAGCTGAGTCTCGAGCTGGACGGCATCCCCCTTGCACTCGAGCTGGCAGCCACACAGTTGACTCACCTCCGCCCAGCGCAACTGCTCCAGCGGCTCGACGATCGGTTCGCGTTGCTCGTCGGTGCGGGCAGCCGACGCCGGCAGCGCCAGCAGACGATGCACGCGGTCCTGGAGTGGAGTTGGGCGCATCTCACCGATAGCCAGCAGAGCCTGCTCGGTCAGCTGAGCGTCTTCTCCCACGGGTGGACCCTCGAAGCAGCAGAGGAGGTCTGCGAAGTCGAGGAGCCGGTAACAACTCTCTTGGGAGAGCTCGTGCGGCGAAACCTGGTCGTCCCTCCCGATGACGATCAGTACCACCTCCTGGAGACGATCCGCCTCTTTGCCCAGCAGCAACTCGTCAACCACGATGACGCTCGAAGTGCTCGACTTCGCCATCTCGGCTACTTCCGACGACTGGCCCTCGGTATCGGCGATGGTCTCGCGTCGTCCGAGGAGCTGGCCTGGGTGCAGACCATCGGCGCTCAGGAGGCCAACCTGGGGAGTGCGCTCAAGACCGCCATCGCGGTCGGCCAGTTCAACGCAGCGCTCGACATCGCTTTGAACCTCGCCGACGAGGCGCATATTCGTGCCCGCTACGGGTTCCGCAGCGACGTGCTTGCACTCGGCCGTGTGCTCCGTGAGCTCGGTGACGAGCGAGCCTCTGTCGCGTTCGCCCTCGCCCATCGCTATGGCGCCAACTTCGCCGAGGTTCGGGGGGCCCTCGAACCCGATGAATGGCGACGCGCTGCTGAGCGGAACGTGTATCCGCTCTTGATCCTCATCTGGGGCGCGCGCATCGCCATGTCCATCGGCTTCGTATCCGTCGGCATATCCGTTACGATCGGCATGCTGATCGGCGCGACCGCCGGCTACTTCG
>CAYFLT010000008.1:0-2702 GCA_964344055.1 uncultured Candidatus Nemicrothrix sp. | reverse complement strand
TTGATCCTCATCTGGGGCGCGCGCATGGACGACGACCCAAACGAGGCGCTACGACACGCTGTCCAACTCCCGCAAGTCGGCGCCGACCTGAACCGAGCCACCCGCGCCCGCCTACTCGCATGGCTCTCGGGCGTTCACTACCTCGCAGGTGACCCTCGACCGGACATTGGCCAGCAAGCGCTAGAGCTCGCCTCGGTGACCGGCCCCGGCACCCAAGCCATCACCACGTTGCTCGTCGCCGTCGGCACCGCCGACGAGACGGAGCGTGTCGAACTACTCCGCCGCGCCGTGGAACTCGGTCTCTGGGCTGATGCGCCTGTCGTTCGTCTTTCCGCTTCTGGCCAACTCGCGAGGACTCTGAGCCAGGACCGAGATACACCCACGCCGATCGTGCTGGAAGCCATCATCCAAGCCCTGCATTGTCTGCGCGACGTCGTCAGCAACGAGCACGCGTACGTCCTTTTCAACTGCGGCACCGCACTGGCAATCCGCGGTCACTACGTCCCGGCAATCGAAGCCTGGGCTTCCGCGGAAGCCCAAGCGAATCCGGCAACGAATCGACGGCTGGTGGAAGTCGACGACGCCGCAACGTCTTCGGTCGGCGAAGCGGCCCGTCGAAAGATCAAGGACGCTGCCGCCAACCGCCCCATCGACGCCACGATCGAACGGCTCCTCCGCACGATCGAAGCAGCCGCCGCCACTGAGTCCTGAGGTTCGAGACCAGGCTTCAGCCGCGGTCACGGCGACATCGACCGTGTCCCATCTGACCCCAGCCGTGCCTGTCGGGCCGACCATGCTCGTAGAAGGTCTGAGATCCTGGTTCGCAGTGGAGCTGATGGGACTCGAACCCACGACATCCTGCTTGCAAAGCAGTCCGGAGAGTGTCCGGCGGGTCGCTGTGAGTGATGTCTCGTGCCGGCTCATGATGTCGCTTCTGAAGCAAAGTCCCTGGTCAGCAGGGGTTTTTTTGTCCAGGCGGTGCGGATGAGTGTTTGCTCGTGTGTGAGCGTCATCTGAGGTCCGGACGCCCGGCGGAAGCACAAAAGGCTACGTTTCTGGCTACGTCGCGGTGCCTCCTGTGCCACTTCTGACGTCAGAAAAGAAACGATTGTTTCATTTATGATGTGTAACGGGTAGCCTTGCGATGTGGACTTCGTTCGTCCGGTCGAGGCTGTGATCCCCGGTACGCAGGGCCGAGTGCTTGCCGTGCTTGCCGAGACCACGGCGGAGCTGAATCTTCGGACTGTCGCTCGACTCGCTGGCGTCAGCCCAGCCCAGGCGTCGCGGGTACTGCCCGGTCTCGTCGAACTCGGGTTGGTCGAGCGTCGGGAAGTGCCACCGTCGTCGCTGTTTCTGCTCAACCGCGACAACGTGGCCGGTCAGATCGTTGTGCGGCTTGCCCAGACTCGCGAGATCGCTCTCGAGCGCATGGGTGCCGCGGCGGGCGAGCTGACGGCTCCACCGGTGAGCGTGATCGTCTTCGGATCGTTCGCTCGACGCGAAGCGGACCGCTTCAGCGACATCGACGCGGTGATGGTGCGACCCAACGACGTCGAAGCTGAGGACGACGGCTGGATCAGCGGTGTCGAGCAGTGGCGCGCGACTGTCCGTGATCTCACTGGCAACCCGGTCGAGGTCCTCGACATCGATCAGACTGAGGTACGAGCGAAGCTCTCGAGCAGGAGTCCGCTGTGGCGAGATGTCGCCCGCGACGGTGTCGTCGTCTACGGGGTGGCCCTCGATGAACTCCGAGGCGCGACCGTTGGCTAAGCCGATGCGGACAAGACCGGTGTCGGGGCCACAGGTGCGGGCCTACGCCAGCAAGGCTCGTGAGTATGCAGACGCGGCGGCGAGTGAGCTCGAGGCGACACGTCACATTGCCGCCACCAGCCTGGCCATCCACGCCGCCATCAACGCGGCCGATGCGGTGTGCGGCGCCCGTCTCGGCAAGCGTGCCGCGGGCGAGGATCACGACCAGGTCCTGACGCTGCTCAAACAAGCCGGGCGCGACGGCGTTGCCGTCGAGAAGGATCTGCGTCGACTCCTGCCGCTCAAGACCAAGGCCGAGTACGAACCCGACGACATCGCCGCGGGAGTCGCCACCAGAGCAGTTGAGCGTGCACAACGCTGCGTCGCGATCGCAGAGGCCGTCGCCGCAGCGACCAAGTAGGGCGTCGTTGGGGTATCCGCTGCAGCGCTCAGCGGGTACTCGATGGAAGCGCAAGGGTGTGCGTTTCCAGCTACGTCGCGAGGCCAATCCCGGTTGATTCCTAGTCATGTCGGGCCGATGCTGGAGGCGGCCGATGACCAGCCGTTGTGCCTTCATCGGAAGTACGCCCCGGATTGGCTACGGCTCGTAGTCCCGGGGCCTCTGCGTTTCTCGCCGTTCGCCGAGTGCTTCTCGGACTGGCACCAACCGACGACTGGAGCGCCGGCCCGCTGTCAGTCTCGCCCGGCTCTGGGGTCAAGGGGCCGCCTGGTGGCGGAGGCGAGGACATGGAGCGAAGCCGAGTCCCGGAGCCGGTCCTTGACGCCCATTCTTTGGGTGATCGTGGATGAAGCCCCCCGCCCACCGGGGCGGGGGCTTGGTCGCTTCAGAAGTCGATGCTGAGGCCGGGTGGTTCGATTCTTCGGATCGGTTCTTGGTGACGGCCCTGGGCCCAGTCGAGGTCTTGGATGGCGCTTGTGACGAGCTGGTGGGT
>CAYFLT010000007.1:96702-97054 GCA_964344055.1 uncultured Candidatus Nemicrothrix sp. | reverse complement strand
CGATCATCGGCAACACCTGCCTGTACGGCGCGACGGGCGGCGAGCTGTTCGCCGCCGGCCGCGCGGGCGAACGCTTCGCGGTGCGCAACTCCGGCGCGCTGGCCGTCGTCGAGGGCGTGGGCGTTGTGGAGGATGCCGCGCCTCAGGCTGGTCTCCGAGCGGCCCGGGTTGAACTCGATCGTGCGGGCGAGGATCTCGTGGAACGACTCGAAATATTCGGGTCCGTCCACGAAGGCGATGATCGGCTCTGCCTTGTCGTGATCGGTGCCAGGGGTGACGTCCACGACGCCGAGGCGTCGCACGAGATCGGGGTGGTCGGCGGCGAGACAGATCGAGGTCATCCCACCCAACG
>CAYFLT010000007.1:92184-96692 GCA_964344055.1 uncultured Candidatus Nemicrothrix sp. | reverse complement strand
GACCGCCTCAGCCTGTGGCGCGAGCGTCCGTACCCCCACAGCCAGATCGCCGGCCATGGACAGCGGGTTGTAGTCGTGCTCGGGGCGATGGTCTGAGTGCCCATGGCCCGGAAGATCGATCGCCACGAGAGGCCGTTCGAGCGCCATCGCCACTGTGTCCCAAGTGTGGGCGTTCTGGGCACCGCCGTGGACGAGGACCAGCTCAGGAGGGGCGTCGCCCCATACGAGGGCGCTCAGCTCGAGGCCGCTTGGGAGCTCGACCGCCTCCCGCCGAACGACAGGAGGCTGATCGAACGCAAGGTCGTACTCGGCGGCGTTCTCGTGGAAGAGGCCGAACTCGTCGTAGTCCGTCACGGCCGCCGAGAGTAGGACACCCCCGAGCCCTCATCCCAGACGAGACAGCGGGGACAGGGCCGCCTCTCTCATTCTCACGAGTGCCTCGTCTTCGACCGAACTCAGTGGTCGACGCCGCCAGTGGCCGTGAAGTGCAGGGTCGTCGATCCACCGAGGCCGCTGGCGGTCACGGCGAAGGTCTCGCCACGGGGAGCGGTCGGGAACTCGACCGTCTTCTCCCAGTGACCGCTGCTGTCGACCGTGGTCGAGCCGCTGCCGTAGGGCGAGCTGATGCTGACCGTCGAACCGGGCGTGCCCTGTCCCGAGAAGATGTCGTAGGGCACCGCCTCGCCGCACGAGCCGTAGGCCTGGGTGGCAGTGAATGCGATGGTGACGACCGGAGCTGCGGTCGTGGTGGTGGGTGGTGCCGTTGTGGTCGTGACGACGGGCTCCGGTTCGGCGGCCGGGGCCGGTGTCGCCGCGACGAGGTGGTCAGGTTCGGCCGAGGTCGTCGGTGCGGCCGTAGCCGCGGCCGGCGCCTGGGTGGTGGTCGGGGACGCGGCCGGCGCGACCTCGCGAGCCGCATCGTCGGTCACCTGTGGAAGGTCGATGTCGGGGGCGCTCGCCGTGTCGTCGGCGCTACCGGAGACGAGGCTGGGCCGGTCGCCCTCGGCGGCCGGGAGAGCCCAGGCCGCGCCGCCGATCACGACGAGGGCGCCGGCGATGACGAGGATTCGAAGGGGTAGGGATCGCATGGAACGGACTCCTGGGGGTTCTGGCTTCCGGTCGGCCACGCCCTCCCGGACCATCCGGGCGCCGATGCCATACAGATGCCCCCGAACACGGGATCTATGACACGTCCCCCACCACCCCACCTCCCGATTTCTGACACATCCGGACCGCCAGAGCGTCCTGATGTGTCAGAAATGCCGGTGGTCGTGTCAACCCGGCCGGCACCTTCGTGCGTGATACTCGGCGTGGATGCGGATACGGCAATGACAGAGGCGGATCTGACGCTGACCGACGGCGACGACGATCGCCGGTTCGACGAGTGGTACCACCGTGAATACCGACGCGTGGTGGCGCTCGTGTACACGCTCTCGGGTTCCCGAGGAGCGGCCGAGGAACTCACCCAGGACGCCTTCCTCGAAGCCCACCGGCGCTGGGGCTCCATCTCCGGCTACGCAGACCCGGGCGGCTGGGTGCGGAAGGTGGCGATGAACAAGGCCCGGTCGGCCCTGCGCCGCCGAGCCGCGGAGGCTCGGGCCTACACCCGACATCTCGGCCGAGAGCGCCAGCTCCCCAATCCCAGCCACGAGTTCTGGGCCGCCGTCCGGGCACTGCCGACCAAGCAGGCTCAGGTCGTCGCTCTCCACTACCTCGAGGACCGTCCCGTCGACGACATCGCGGCGCTGCTCGACGTCGCAAGTGGCACCGTCAAGACCCATCTCCACCGTGCCCGCCAGACCCTGGCCGAACGTCTCGGCTACGAGGAGGTCGCATCATGATCTCGCTCGAAGGACGCGCCCGCCGCGCCGCCGCCGACGCCCACGAGAGCATCACCCGGCTTGCGGTCCCGGACCTCGCAGCCCGCCGGCGGCGCGGGACGACCGTGTGGTTCGCGGTCGCCGCAGCGGCGGGAATCATGGTGATCGTCGGCTTCATCGCACTGCGCGACGACACCTCCGCGATCGACGTACGCGGCGAGGGCTCGGAGGGCACTGGCGCGATCGACGCCCCGACGGGGAGTACGACCTTCCGGCTCGGGGTCCCCGATGGTTGGAGCTTCGTCGCCGAAGACTTCGTGGGTAGGGAAACGAGCTTCGACCCCTCCTGGCTCACGCTCTACGGCGCGGGAGACGGGGACATCCCATTTGCGGACAGCGACATTGCGATCGTGGCCGCACCTGACCCGCGGGCCCTACAGGGCGACGGTGAGCCCATCACGGTGAGAGGCCACCAGGGCTATGTGATACGGGAGACCGAACCTGCGACCACCAGAGTCGCGATCGAATGGCTCGAGCGGGATGACCTCGTGATCCAGCTGGCTTCCCGATCGCTCACAGTCGAAGATCTCGTCCGCCTCGCCTCGGACCTCGCCGTCGAGGACAACAGTGTCTCCCTTCCGAATCCCCCCGGAGAAACGGAGCTGCTCATCGATGGGCTCCCGGCCGAGGAATACCGCGTGCCATTGGGCGGCCAGTGGCTACTGAGCGTGGCCGACCCTGCGACTGGGATCGGCGGTTTCGTCATCGGCGGGCCCGTCCCTCGTCACGGCCTCTTGATTCCGCAGTATGTGTACGGCGCCGTTGACGCCACACCGGTTCGCGGCACGACCGGCTACCGCGGCGTCGACGAGGGCGTCGGTTTCCTCGTCTGGATCGAGGGTGACACCCTGGTCACGATCTCGGGCGATCCGTCGACCGATCTCGTCGCCATCGCCGAAGTCCTCGTTCCGGTCAGCGCCGACGAGTGGGAAGCGCTGGTCGGTCAGAACCTCCAATGGGAGGGAGGCGACACATCCAACGAAGTCGCGGAGATGCTCCACATCGGGAGCACCGAGGTGGACGGCACCGACGCCGAGTGGTTCCTCTACGTCTCGATGGACGGCCATCTCTGCCTCGATGTCCAGTCGGGCGACGGGGGATTCGGGAGCTGCTCCGCTCCCCGTTCCGACATCCACCCGATCAGCGCCGGCGTCGGCACGGGTGGCGGGTTCACCACGATCGATGGCTGGGTGGAGCCCGCGGTGGCGCGGCTGGTCCTCATCACGCGTGCCGGCGACGAGCTCGACCTGGACCTCCATCCGACGAGCTCGGGAGACCTGGCCTTCGGCGCCCTCCTCGATCCCTCTGACCGACCGGTCCTGTATCTCGCCAGCGGCGTAAACGGCAGTCCGCTCTGGCAACACGATGTCGATGCCGACGGCCCCGATCTGGAGGCCTTTCCGGAATACCCGACGGCGGGTTCGGGCCCGGGTGAGATCCTCGGGACCGGAATCGAGGGTGACCTCATGTGGAGCATCGCGCGGACTGACGACGGCCAGTACTGCATGGACATCTTCCTCGACCGAGAGGCCCACTCGACCTGCGGGGAATCACCCGTGGTCAGCTTCCCGATCTCCGACGACGGGCTCTACGTCCTCGTCGGTGATGCCCCGCCCTGTACCGAGGCCGTGCGAGTCATCGGCGCGAACCAGGAGGCGGTCCGGATCGACGTCGGCCAGAACGGCGCTGACGCCATCACCTTCGCCGCGATGATCGGATTCGAGCCCATTCGTCTGACCGCGGAGCCACGGCCCGACGCGGAAGTCCTCGCCGTCATGCCCTACCTCGACATCGCCGGCGGCAGCGACGGGTGGCAGGAGGCCTCCTGCGCCTCCGAAGGCTGACGCCCCTCACCGATCCCGGGCCGGCGTCTCAGACCACGAGGTTGAGCATGCGGCCGGGGACGTAGATGGCCTTGCGCAGTTCCTTGCCGTCGATGTGGGCGGCGACGTTGGCCTCGGCCTTGGCCGCGGCGATGACGTCGTTCTCGGAGGCGTCGGCGGCCACGACCACCTTGCCTCGTACCTTGCCGTTGACCTGCACCGGCACCTCGACGGTGTCGGTGACGAGAAGGCCGGCATCCGCCTCGGGGAACGAGGCACGCGTGACCGACCCATCACCTCCGATCATCGACCACAGCTCCTCGGCCACATGAGGCACCAGGGGCGACAGCATCCGCACCATGGCGTCGGCCACCTCGCGGGGAGTGGGACCCTCGTGCTTGGTGACCTCGTTGTTCAGCTCGGTGATCTTGGCGATCGCCGTGTTGAACCGCAGGTTGTCCATGTCGGCCCGCACCCCGTCGATGGTGCGATGCAGCACCCGCCGCAACTCCTCGGGCGCGGCGTCGTCGGACACCGCGACCCCACCGGTGTCCTCGTCGACGATGTTGCGCCACACCCGCTGCAACAGACGCTGCTGGCCGACCACCGACCGGGTCTCCCACGGGCGGTCCTGGTCGATCGGCCCCATCGACATCTCATAGAGGCGCAGGGTGTCCGCCCCGTAGGCGGCGTACATGTCGTCGGGTGTGACCGAGTTCTTCAGCGACTTGCCCATCTTCCCGAACGAACGGGAGACCGGCTGACCCTCGTGAAGGGACTTGAAGCCCTCTTCGGCGATGACGCT
>CAYFLT010000007.1:83977-92174 GCA_964344055.1 uncultured Candidatus Nemicrothrix sp. | reverse complement strand
AACCGGGCGTAGAGCAGGTGCAGCACGGCGTGCTCCACACCGCCGACGTACAGATCCACACCGCCCACGCCGCCGTCGGCGTCGGTCATCCAGTACCGCTCGGTCTCGGACTCGACCATCGCGTTCTCGTTGGTGGGATCGAGATAGCGCAGGTAGTACCAGCACGAGCCCGCCCACTGGGGCATCGTGTTGAGTTCCCGCTGGTAGGTACGGGGGCCGTCGCCGAGGTCCATCTCGACCTCACGCCACTCCTGCACACGGCCCAGCGGCGGTTCGGGATCGGAGTCCTCGTCGAGGGCTCGAGGCGCCCAGTCCATCAGGTCGGGCAGCTGCACGGGCAGCTCCGATTCGGGGACGGCCATCGGGATGCCGGTGTCGTCGTAGATGATCGGGAACGGCTCGCCCCAGTAGCGCTGGCGGCTGAACAGCCAGCTTGTAGGTGACGGTGCCCTCGCCGCGCCCCTCCGCCTCCAGCCACTCGGTGATCGCAGCCTTGGCGTCGTCGACCCCCAGCCCGTCGAGGAACCCGGAGTTGATCGCCGGACCGTCGCCCAGGTAGGCCTTGCCGCCGTCCTCTTCGAACCCCTCGGACGGCTGGACGGTGCGGATGATCGGCAGATCGAAGACCTCGGCGAACTCCCAGTCCCGTTCGTCCTGGCCGGGCACGGCCATGATGGCACCGGTGCCGTAGCCCATCAGGACGTAGTCGGCGATGAAGACGGGGATCTGCTCGTCGTTGACCGGGTTGGCCACCGTGGCACCGATGAAGACGCCGGTCTTCTCCTTGTTCTCCTGCCGCTCCAGGTCAGTCATCGCCGCGGCTCGGGCACGGTAGGCGGCGACCGCGTCGGCGGGCGTGGCCGCGCCGCCGGTCCAGGTCGGGTTGGTGCTCTCGGGCCAGGCGTCGGCCATCAGCTCGTCGACCAACGGATGCTCGGGCGCCAGCACCATGTAGGTCGCCCCGAAGACCGTGTCGGGGCGAGTGGTGAAGACACTGATGTCGCCGACGCCGCCGGCGTCGGACCCGCGTGAACCCTGGGCGTCCGCAGCGAAGGAGATCAGCGCGCCCTCCGAGCGGCCGATCCAGTTTCGCTGCATCGTCTTGATGGAGTCGGTCCAATCGAGCAGGTCCAGATCGTCCAGCAGGCGATCCGAGTAGGCGGTGATCCGCATCATCCACTGCTTCAACGGGCGCCGGAAGACGGGATGATTGCCGCGATCGGACCGTCCCTCGGCGGTGACCTCCTCGTTGGCCAGCACCGTGCCCAGCGCCGGGCACCAATTGACGGGCGCGTCGTCCACATAGGCCAGGCGATAGCCCTGGACGACCTCGCGACGGCCGGCGTCGTCCAGCGCCGCCCACTCCTCACCACCCTTGGGTGAACGCACCCCGGACTCGAGCTCGGCAATCAGCTCGTCGATGTGGCGGGCCTTGTTGGCGTCCGGGTCGAACCAGGCGTTGAAGATCTGCAGGAAGATCCACTGGGTCCAGCGGTAGAACGCCAGGTCGGTGGTGGCCACAACTCGCCGCTTGTCGTGACCCAGGCCCAGCCGATCCAATTGGCGGGTCATGTTGGCGATGTTGTTCTCGGTGTTGACCCGCGGGTGCTCGCCGGTCTGGCGGGCGTGCTCCTCGGCGGGCAGGCCGAACGCGTCGAACCCCATGGTGTGCAAGACGTTGAACCCGGTCATCCGCTTGAAGCGGGCGTAGACGTCGGTGGCGATGTACCCCAACGGGTGACCGACATGCAGCCCCGACCCCGAGGGGTACGGGAACATGTCCATGATGAACAGCTTCGGGGCGTGCGCGACCCCGTGCGGGTCGTCGGTCAGGAGCCCGGCGGGGTTGGGGGCGTTGTAGGTGCCGTCGGCGAGCCACTGCGCCTGCCACCGGGTCTCGATCTCGTCCGCCCGCGCCGCGTCGTAGCGGTGGGCCGGAGCGTCGTCAGGGCTGGTGGAGGCGGCGGGGGCCGTCGTTTGAGACATGCCCCAAAGACTACCGACTGGGGGGTTCCCGCCAGATGTGTTTCATGATACGGTACGGTTCCACGATGCGGGACACGGAGGGGCGTCCCGCGCCTCTATCCTGCTCACTGATCCTGCCGATAGGGATCCCGTCCGAATGAACCTTCCTCGCGAAGAGAACCGAGGAGAACGATGTCTGAGGGGACAATGTCTGACGACGCTGCCGACAACGGCGATGAGGAAATCGATCTCAACGCCCTGAGCGATGAAGACCTCACCGCCCAGATGCACGACGATCTCTACGACGGGCTCGCCGAGGAGATCGAGGAGGGCACCAACATCCTGCTCGGCCGCGGGTGGGACGCGAATCGTGTCCTCAACGACGCGCTGGTCGAGGGGATGCGGATCGTCGGCATCGACTTCCGCGACGGCATCCTCTTCGTTCCCGAGGTGCTGCTGGCCGCCAACGCCATGAAGGCCGGCATGGCCATCCTGCGGCCCCTGCTCGCCGAGACCGGCGCCGAGCCGATCGGCAAGGTGGTCATCGGCACCGTCAAGGGCGACATCCACGACATCGGCAAGAACCTCGTGGGCATGATGCTCGAGGGCGCCGGCTTCGACGTGGTCGACCTCGGCATCAACACCGATGTCGACGAGTTCCTCGCCGCCCTCGACGAACACAAGCCCGACATCCTCGGCATGTCCGCCCTGCTCACCACCACCATGCCCTACATGAAGGTGGTCATCGACACGCTCGTCGAAAAGGGCATGCGCGACGACTTCATCGTCCTCGTCGGCGGCGCCCCGCTCAACGAGGAGTTCGGCGAGGCCATCGGGGCCGACGCCTACTGCCGCGACGCCGCTGTCGCGTCGGAGACCGCGTCGGCACTCGTGACGGCTCGCCGCGCCGCGGCATGAGCGACGCGCCACAGGTACTGATCCTCGCCTGTGGTGCCCTGGCTCGGGAGATCCGCGACATCGCACGGCTCCATGAGCTCGACAACGTCACCCTCGAGTGTCTGCCGGCTGCGCTGCACAACCGGCCGACCGACATCCCCGACGCAGTGCGGGCGCGGCTCGAGCGCATCGAGCCCGGTCGGTTCGATCGGGTGCTGCTCGGCTACGCCGACTGCGGCACCGCGGGTGAGCTGGCCGACATCGCCGCCCAGGCCGGCATCGAGATGATGCCGGGAGCGCACTGCTACCAGTTCTTCGCCGGCCACGACGAGTTCACGGCCATGCACGACGACGACCCCACCGCCTTCTACCTCACCGACTATCTCGTGAAGCACTTCGAGCGCATCATCATGGACGGCCTGGGCATCGACACCCACCCCGAGCTGCGCGACATGTACTTCGGCAACTACACGAAGATGATCTACCTGGCGCAGACCGACGATCCCGTTCTGGACGAGAAGGCCCAGGCCGCCGCGCGCCGTCTGTCGCTCTCCTACGAGCGGGTCGCCACCACCTACGGCGACCTCGAACCGGCCGTAGTGGCCATCAGCCTTTCCGAAATCGGGGCACCCCGGGGGCGATATCTGTCCCCGACCGCCCCCGATATCGCAAAGGGGGGCGTTCGATGAGCGCCCGTCGACGCGGTCGGGGCGGCCCGGGACTGGTGACCATCTACTGGCGCGACATTCCGGCCCAGGTCACCGCGTCGAGCGCCGATGGTGCCACCGAGAAAGTGCTGTTGGCCGACCGCTTCCATGTCGCCATCGACCGAGCCGCCGCGGTGGCCGGTCTCACCGAGACGAACGACTACGTCAACGAGTGGCGCCGCGAAGCCGCTACCCCCGACGGCGACCCGCTCGCGGCCGCCAACCAGATCGCACAGCAACTCGACGCCGCCTTCCCCCGCGACCGCCTGGAGGCGTTCGTGGCCAACGGTGGCCTCGATCCCCAACCTGGAGACATCCTGCAATGACCGAAACCGTCATCAGCTCGGCCACCAAGGAAGTGGTCATTGGCTTCGGCCGACCGTTCGTCATGATCGGAGAGCGCATCAACCCCACCGGCCGCAAGCTGCTGGCCGAAGAGATGAAGAACGGCGACTTCAGCCGGGTCGAGGCCGACGCCATCGCCCAGGTGGCCGCCGGTGCCCAGATGCTCGATGTCAACGCAGGCATCCCGCTGGCTGACGAGCCGGCCCTGCTGGCCCAGGCGATCAAGCTGGTCCAGTCGGTCACCGACGTGCCGCTCGCGATCGACTCCTCGATCATCGAGGCGCTCGAGGCGGGCATCGAGGCCTACGAGGGCAAGCCCCTCATCAACTCGGTCACCGGTGAGGACGAGGTCATGGAGCGCGTGCTCCCCCTCGTGGCCAAGGCCGGCGCCGCGGTGGTTGCCATCTCCAACGACGAGACGGGCATCTCCGAGGACCCGAACGTGCGCTTCGAGGTGGCCAAGAAGATCGTCCACGCCGCCGCCGACCACGGCATCCCCGCGGCCGACGTGGTGGTCGACCCCCTGGTGATGCCGATCGGTGCGATGGGCACCGCCGGCCAGCAGGTGTTCGCCCTCGTCCGGCGCCTGCGTGAGGAGCTCGGCGTCAACACCACGTGCGGTGCGTCGAACGTCAGCTTCGGCCTGCCCAACCGCCACGCCATCACCGGCACCTTCCTCTCGATGGCGATCGGCGCCGGGATGACCTCGGCGATCATGAACCCGATGCACGCCGAGGTGAAGACCGCAGTGATGGCCGCCGACGTGCTCGCCGGTCACGACGAGAACTGCGCAGCGTGGATCATGGAGAACCGCGACCCGAGCGCCGTCGGCGAAGGGGCCGGCCGTCGCCGCGCCGCCACCGCCTGAGCCCACGCCAGGCGACGGAGGGGACCGCCGTGTCGGGGGACGATCAGACAGCGACCGTGATCTTCACGCCGGCCGGCGTGTCGGTCGAGGTCGCCGTCGGCACGTCCCTCCTCGACGCCGCTCGCACGGTGGGAGTCGATCTCGACTCCACCTGCGGGGGCCGGGGCCTGTGTGGCCGCTGCCAAGTCACCCCCTCGTTCGGCGAGTTCGCCAAGTGGGGGATCACCAGCACCGAGGATGCCATCACCTCTTGGACCTCCAGCGAGGCCGGGTACAAGGGTCGTCGGCCGATCGAACCCGGGAGTCGACTCGGTTGCCAGGCCACCGTGGCGGCCGACGTGGTGGTCGACGTACCCGCCGCCAGCCAGGTCCACCGGCCGGTCGTCCGCAAGACCATCGATCTGCCCGGGCTGACCATCGACCCCCTGATCGTCGCCCGCTACGTGGAGCTGCCCGAGCCGGAGCTGGGAGACGAGCGATCCGACGCCGAACTGCTGGCCGCTCAGCTGGCCGCCGACTGGGCGATCGACGACGCGGTCGTGGACGGCCGGGTGCTTCCCGACCTCCACCCCACCATCGTCGCCGGAGATCGCGGTGTCACCGCGGTCGTCCACACCGACGGCACGGTCGTCGACGTCCGAGCCGGCTTCGACGAAACCGTCTACGGCGTCGCAATCGACGTCGGCTCCACCACCATCGCCGGCTATCTGGTCGACCTCGCCACCGGCGACGTGCTGGCGAATGCCGGAGCCATGAACCCTCAGATCCGGTTCGGCGAGGACCTCATGAGCCGGGTGTCGTACGTGATGATGAACCCGGGTGGCGAGCGCGAGCTCACCGCGGCGGTGCGCGGCGCGCTCCGAGAGGTGATCGCCGATCTGGCGGCGACGATCGAAACCGACGGTGACGGGCCGCCGGCGCGAGAACGCATCCACGACGTGGTGCTGGTCGGCAACCCGGTCATGCACCACCTCTTCCTCGGTATCGACCCGACGCCGTTGGGTGCGGCACCGTTCACGCTGACGGTCGGGACGTCGGTCGACATGCGCGCCGACGATCTCGAACTCGACCTGCCCCGGGCCCGTGCTCACATCGGGCCCTGCATCGCAGGCCATGTCGGCGCTGACGCTGCCGCGGCCACGTTGAACGAGGGGACCCACCGCACGGCCGATCCTCAGCTGATGGTCGACGTCGGCACCAACGCCGAGCTCGTGCTCGGCACAGCCGACCGGACCTACGCCGCCTCCTCCCCCACCGGTCCCGCGTTCGAAGGGGCCCAGATCTCCTGCGGGATGCGGGCGACGGCCGGCGCCATCGAGCGCATCCGGATCGACCGGGAGACCTTCCAGCCCAGGTTCAAGGTGATCGGCTCCGAACTGTGGTCGGACGACCCCGGATTCAGCGACCAGACCGCGACGCTCGACATCGCGGGCCTGTGCGGCTCGGCGATCATCGAGGTGATCGGTGAGATGTACCTGACCGGTGTGTGCGACCACAACGGGGTGGTCCAGGGATCGCTGGCCGACCGGACCGACCGGGTCGTGGCCGACGATCGCACCTTCCGGTACGTGATCCGGGCCGAGAGCGACGCCGGTCCCGAGTTGTCGATCACCCAGAACGACGTCCGCCAGATCCAGCTGGCCGGATCCGCCCTTCGCGCCGGCATCGATCTGCTGATGGAGCATGCCGGCATCGACGAGGTGAACGACATCCGCCTCGCCGGGGCCTTCGGCGCCCACATCGACCCCCTCTACGCACTCGTGCTCGGCCTGGTGCCGGACTGTCCGGTCGACGGCGTCCGCGCCATCGGCAACGCGGCCGGCGCCGGGGCGGTCCGAATGCTCGTCTCCGCGGAGCAGCGGGCCGAGGTCGCTCAGGCCGTGGTCGACATCGAGAAGATCGAGACCGCCACCGAGCCCCGCTTCCAGGAGCTCTTCGTGGCGGCGATGGCGTTCCCCCACGCAACCGTGCCGACGCCCCACCTGGCCGAGGTCGTCGAGCTCCCCGAACGAACCGAATCCGACACCGCGAACGGCCGAGCCCGTCGCCGTCGACGAACCAACCCATCCGAGGAGGCATCGTGAGCCGCACGGCGCGAAGCCAGAAGGCGAAGGTTTGACCATGACCGATACCAGCGAGCGGCGGGGTCGCCGCGGGGGTGGCCGGGCCGGCCGGCAGGCAGCCCGGGCCGGTGCCGCGGCCGTCACCCGCCCCTACCTCGAACGCCGGCTGCCGCCGGTCGACATGCTCGACGAGGCCGGCTTGGCCCAGATCGAGGAGAACGCGGAGACGATCCTGGCCGAGGTCGGCGTGGCCTTTCAGGAGTTCCCCGAGGCGCTCGAGCTCTGGCGTCAGGCCGGGGCGCGGGTCGAAGGCGAGATGGTCTACTTCGAGAAGGGCCAGTGCCGCGAGATCGTGCAGCAGAACGCGCCGAAGTCGTTCATCCAGCACGCTCGCAATCCGGAACGGTCGGTGAAGATCGGGGAAAACACCACCGTGTTCGCGCCGAACTACGGCTCGCCGTTCGTCTTCGATCTCGACGATGGCCGTCGCTACGGCACCGTCGACGACTTCCAGAAGATCGTGAAGCTCGTCTACCAGCTGCCCCATCTGCATCACAGCGGCGGCACGGTGTGCGAGCCGGTCGACTCCCCGGTCAACAAGCGCCATCTCGACATGGTGTATTCGCACATCAAGTACAGCGACAAGCCCTACATGGGTTCGGTCACTGCGCCGGAGCGGGCGATCGACTCGATCGAGCTGAGCCGGATCGCCTTCGGGGGCGACCTCCAGGACCGCACGGTGATGACGTCGCTGATCAACGCCTCGTCGCCGTTGCGGTGGGACGCCACCATGCTCGGTGCGGCCACGGAGTACGCCCGGGCCAACCAGGCATCGATCCTGTCGCCGTTCATCCTGGCCGGGGCGATGTCGCCGGTGACGATCGCGGGGCTGTGCGCCCAGGCGCTGGCCGAGGCGCTCTCGGGCATGGCGTACTACCAGCTCGTGCGGCCGGGAGCGCCGGTGATCTTCGGCACGTTCGCCTCGTCGATGTCGATGGCCACAGGGGCGCCGACCTTCGGCACGCCAGAAGCCGGCCAGGCACTCAACGTGATGGCGTCGCTGGCCCGCCGGGTCGGCGTGCCCTTCCGGTCGGGCGGCCAGTTCACCGCCTCGAAGTACCCGGACGCCCAGGCGGCCTACGAGTCGGCGTCCACCCTGCTCCCCACGGTGAACGCGGGCGTGAACTTCGTGTTGCACGCGGCGGGATGGCAGGAGGGCGGACTTGCGCTCGGCTACGAGAAGCTGATCCTCGACGCGGATCAGCTCGGCATGATGGAGGTTTACGCCCGGGGCATCGACATGAGCGAGAACGGGCAGGCGATGGAGGCCTTCCGCACGAACCCCCATGGCG
>CAYFLT010000007.1:49286-83934 GCA_964344055.1 uncultured Candidatus Nemicrothrix sp. | reverse complement strand
TCGGCAATGCCCACACCCTGGCGAACTTCGAAACCGCGTTCTACCGGTCCACCGAGGCCGACAACAACAGCTACGAGCAGTGGTCCGAAGAGGGCCGGCTGAGCGCCGGCCAGCGAGCCAACCGGACGTGGAAGCGCTTGCTGGCCGAGTACGAGGCCCCACCCCTCGACGACGCCATCGACACCGAACTCCAGGACTACATCACCCGCCGCAAGTCCGAAATGCCCGACGCCACCTACTAGTTGTTTCGCTGGTGCCAGGCACCCGAAACTTCTGAGGAGACCTCCACCTTGACCGAAACCATCGGCTTCATCGGCCTCGGCAACATGGGCCTGCCCATGTGCCTCAATCTCATCGAGACCGGCTTCGACGTCGTCGCCTTCGACCTCCGATCCGAACCGATTGCCGAGGCCGTCGCCGCCGGAGGACGGTCGGGTGAGTCCGCCCAGGCAGTGGCGGCGGAGGCCGACATCCTGCTCACATCGCTTCCCCGTCCGGATCACGTCGCTACGGTCATGCGGGACGGCGGGGCGCTCGCCGCTCTGCGGCCCGGCTCGCTATGGGCCGATCTCACGACCAATCGGCGCGAATTCGTCGACGAGTTGGCCGCCGAGGCCCCGGAGGGGGTCACCGTGGTCGACTCCCCGGTCACCGGCGCGGTCGACGGTGCCCGCAACAGGCGGCTGACGCTCTTCGCGGGAGGTTCCGACGTCGACCTCGACCGGGTCGTCCCCGTGCTCGAGAACCTCGGCCGGGTCATCCGGTGCGGCAGCCGCGGCACCGGCAATGTGGTCAAGCTCGTGACCAACCAGCTCTGGTTCATTCACGCCGCGTCGATCGGCGAGGGATTCGCGATGGGGATGGCCAACGGGGTCGAGCTCTCGGTCCTCTACGACGCCATCTGCGACTCGGTCGGCGACTCGTTCGTCGCGCGCCACGACGGGCCGTCGATCTTCGCCGGCCACTACGACCCGAGCTTCACCCTCGACCTCTGCCTGAAGGACCTCGGCCTCCTGCGGGAGCTCGGGGCGAGCGTCGACGCACCGATGGTCATGACGGAAGCCGCCCACGGCGTCTTCGAAGATGCCGCCGGGCGCTACGGGCGCGACGTCGGCGAGCTCCACGTGGCCAAGCGTCTCGAGGACGATGCCGATCTGTCCTTCCGCATGCCAGGCGACTGGGTCGCCCCCTGGGAAGTCACCGATTGAGCACCGAGTTGTTTCGGGTGCCTGGCACCAGCGAAACAACTCAGAGGAGTAGGGACTCCTCGAAAGGGAAGATCGAGAGGGGTTCGAGACCGGTTTCGGTGACGAGGCAGTGCTGCTCGAGCTTCACGCCTTCGCCGCCGGCCTCGTCGCCGATATAGCTCTCCACACAGATCGTCATGTTCGGCTCGAACACGCCGTCGTAGCCGGCGTCGGCGAAGTCCCGCCGGTGATAGAGGTAGGGGTACTCGCCGGTCATGCCTACTCCATGAGCCGACAGGTAGTACCGCCCGGCCTCGTAGCGGGCGGGGATGTCCCATGCGCGCTCGGAGTACTCCTCGAACGACACCCCCGGGGCGATGATTCCCATGTTGTGATGGACCTGTTCGTGGGCCACCGAGTACAGCTCCCGCTGATGAGCGGTCGGCTCGTCCGGCCCTGCGTGAAAGGTGCGTGAGAAGTCGGCGTAGTAGCCAAAGCACCCGACCACGTCGGTGTCGAGAGCGATCAGTTCGTTGGGCCGGATGACCCGTTCACTCGCCTCCTGGAACCACGGATTCGTCCGGTCACCCGAGCTCAACAGCCGGGTCTCGACATAGTCACCACCCTGGGCAACAACACCCTGGTGCAGGATGCTCCAGAGCTGCTGCTCGGTAAGGCCCGGCCGTATCGCTTGACGCAGCTGACCGACCGCACGCTCAGTCGCCCGGATCGACGACCGCACACACTTCAACTCCTCGCCCGACTTGATCGCCCGGGCCCGCTCGACCGGCCGCTGCGCATCGACGATCGTGAAGTCCTCGGCCGCAAGCGCGATCGCAGCTCCGGCGTTGACCCGCTCGATACCGACCGTGGCGGTGGACCCGCAATGCTCCCGGATCACTGCCGCGACCTCAGCCGCCCACTGCCGTTCACGGTCGGCGATCCCCTCACCGGCCGCTACGAAGCTGGCCGTGGTGGCCGGGCGCACGTCGTCGATCGTCTCCAGGTCAGCGGCGAGGTGAAGGCAGCCGGTGAACTCGTAGAGGATCACGGGACCATCGAGCGAGACGAAGAGGTATCGGGCCGGGTTGCGCGAACTGAAAACCTGCATGTTGCGCGAACCCGTCGCGTACCGGATGTTGACCGAGTCGAACAGGAGGCAGGCGTCGACCCCGTACCGCTCCATCTCCTGACGTACGCGCCCGAGCCGGTATTCGCGCACCGCGACCATGTCGATCTCGTCGTCGCTCGGCTCGCGATCGAGCATGGTCAGTTCGAGATCGTCACCGTGCCAGTTCAACCGCATGTGGCCCCCCAGCTGCCGATCGTAGGACGAGTTGTTTCGGGTGCCTGGCACCAGCGAAACAACTCACTTGCCGATGCGGCTGCGTTGGCCTCGCATCAGGCCCATCGCGGCGGCGGAGGCGCGGGCGGGGAAGGCGACGAAGTGGCGCTGGTCCTCGACGGCAGGGGCCTCGGCCACCACGATGCGATAACCGAGGTAGACCACGATCGCCGCGTTCGTGCCGGCCATCGACCAGAAGTGGGCGACCGGCGACGTGAACCCCATCACCGCGGTCGCCAGCAGCGGACCGACGAGGGCGCCCACACCGTTGACCCGGACCAGAGCCGCCGAGCCGGCGGTCAGCTTGGTGGTCGGCAACCAGTCGGCGGTGTACGCGATGGTCAGCGAGTAGATCGGGAACGACACCGCCCCGAGGGCCGTCATCAGACCGATCGCCGCCCAACTCCCGGGGGTGACGAGGGTCATTGCCGCGCTGATCACCGCGGCCAGCGCAGCGACCACGAGGATCACGCCGCGGCGTGGCACCCGATCGGAGATGTAGCCGACCGGCCACTGCAGCAACATCGATCCGAACAACGGTGCGGCCAGAAAGACCGGAATCCGGGAGTCCGGCACGTCGACCGCCACTGCGTAGACGGCACCGAGCCCCATGAGCACGCCGACCGAGGCGCCATTCCAGAACGAACTGATGATGCCGGTCGGGATGATGCCGAAGAGCTCCTTGAGCGACATCGTCTCGGGCACCGCCAGCGGCGGGTTGCTCGACGCCGACAACGCCACCGGGATCAACGAGGCCGACACCAGAACCGAGGCGAGTAGGAACAGCTCGACGCCGTCCGGGTCCGCAGCATCGAGCAGGAACTGCCCGGCGGTCATACCACCCATGGTGATCACCATGTAGATCGACAACAGCCGACCTCTGGTCTCGTTGGTGGCGAGATCGTTGAGCCACGACTCCTCGGTGACGTACAGGCCGGCCATGCAAAGGCCGGTGACGAACCGCATCGCGCCCCAGGTGATCGGGTCGATGAAGAGGGCGTGGATCAACACCGCCGTCGATGCCATCGAGGCCAGGCCGGCGAACACCCGGATGTGGCCGACCTGGGCGAGCAGGTACTCCGCGTAGCGGGACCCGGCGAGGAAACCCGCGAAGTAGGCGGCCATGACGAAGCCGGCGACGGTGACCGAGAAGCCCTCGGCCTCGGACCGCACACCGATGAGCGAGCCCTGGAGGCCGTTGCCGGCCATGAGGAGAAGGATTCCGATGAACAATGCCCGCGCCGCAACGGTCGCGTTCCCGGGGTCGATCCACGGACCACCCTCGATGTGTTCTTCGGGGTCGATGGCGGCGGCGTCGCCGGTCACTTAGCCAACGGAGCCTTCCGCGAGCGCGAGGGCCTCGACGATGGCCTCGCGAGTGGCGTCGGGCGCCTCGGCGGGGAGCATGTGGCCGATCCCGTCGAGCAGGACCGTGCGACTGTTCGAGAACGCACTCTGGAGTTCGGCCGCCCGCTTGGTCGGCGTCATCTTGTCGAGTGCGCCCAGGATGAATGTGACCGGGCACGTGACCTCGGCTGCGGCTGCCAGAGCACCGTCGTAGGCGTTGCAGGCGGCCATGTCCGCACCGAGCGCACCCTCGGGCGACACGTCGATCAGCGCGGTGGAACCGCCCAACAACCACATACCGGGCGTGGCGTGGCGGCCGATGTGGGCCTTGGCGCCGAAGCCCCAGGAGGTCATGAGTTGACCGGCATGGGAGATGTCGTTGTAGGCGGAGTCGAGTAGCTCCGGGTGTACCGGCATCGCGGCCGCGGTGCCGATCAGCACGACCGACCGCACCGATTCCGGCGACCGGGCGGCCGCCTCCATCGCGATGTAGGTGCCCATCGAATGGCCGACCAGGTGGGCCGGCCCGATATCGAGGGCGCCGACCACGTCGATCACCCAGTCAGCCATCTCACCGATCGACTCGAGCGGTGGCCCGTCCGATCCGCCGTGCCCGGGGAGGTCGACCGCCGCGACCCGGTATCCGTGGTGGGCGAGGAAGCGGGTCTGGAGCTGCCATGCGGTGCGGTTCATCCCCGCACCGTGGATCATCACCACGCCGGGCAACGCCGGATCGTGCTCCCTTCCGCCGTTCGCATAGCGGATCGCCCTGCCGTCGAGTTCGAACTCCATCTCGCTCCCCTACCGCTGCGACGCTTTGAGGGCGGCACTCAGATCGTCGACGATGTCGCGCACGTCCTCGATGCCGACCGACACCCGGATCAGCTCCTCGCCGATCCCGGCGGCCTCGAGATCGTCTACCGACATCTGTTGGTGGGTGGTGCTGGCCGGATGCAGGACCAGGGTCTTGGCATCGCCGACGTTGGCGAGATGCGACGCCAGCTTCACCGACTCGATGAACTTGCGACCGGCAGCCCGTCCGCCCTTGATACCGAAGCTCAGGATCGCGCCGCAGCCGCGGGGGTACAGCTCGGCGGCCAGCTCCCGGTCCGGATGATCGGGTGCGGTCGGGTACTTCACCCATTCGACCGCGTCGTTGGTGACGAGCATCTCGACGACGGCCTCGGTGTTCTCGGTGTGCTTGGCCATCCGCAGGGGCAGGGTCTCGACCCCCTGCAGCAGCTGGAAGGCGTTGGCCGGCGACATGGCGGCGCCGAAATCACGCAGGCCCTCGGCGCGGGCCCGGGTGATGAACGCGCCCGGACCGAACTCATCGGCGAAGGAGATGCCGTGATAGCCGACGTAGGGCTCGGTCATCGTGTCGAAGCGCCCCGATGCCTCCCAGTCGAAGCGACCACCGTCGACCAGCACGCCGCCCAGCGCCACACCGTGACCGCCGAGGAACTTGGTGACCGAATGCATGACTATGTCGGCCCCGTGTTCGATCGGACGCATGAGATACGGCGTGGAGAACGTCGAGTCGACCATCAGGGGAAGGCCGGCCGCGTGGGCGACCTCGGCGACGGCCGGAATGTCGAGCACCTCGATCCCGGGATTCCCGAGGGTCTCGGCGAACACCAGGCGGGTCTCGGGCCGAATCGCGGCGGCGAACTCGTCCGGCTTGCGGGGATCGACGAAAGTGCAGCTGATGCCGAAGCGCGGCAGGGTGACGTTCAACATCTGGTGGGTGCCGCCGTAGATGTTGCGGCTGGCCACGATGTGACCGCCCTGGCCCATCAGCGTCACGACGGCGAGATGAAACGCCGCCTGGCCCGACGCGGTGCAGACTGCGCCAACGCCGCCCTCGAGCGCGGCGATGCGCTCCTCCAACACCGCCACGGTGGGGTTGGTGAGACGCGAGTAGAGATGCCCGGGCATCTCGAGATTGAACAGACCGGCCGCGTGGTCGCTGTCGTCGAACACGTACGACGTGGTCATGTAGATGGGCACGGCCCGCGCCCCGGTGGTGGGATCGGGCTGCTGGCCGGCGTGGAGACTGAGCGTGTCGAAACGCAGGAAATCCGGTTCGATCATCCCCGGACCCTAGGCGTGTTCACGCACGAATGCGCAGGGCCCGGCGACCCTGTGAAGGGTCGCCGGACACCGGCGAATCATCGAGACTGACGCTTCCGGGCGGTGGCCTTGGCGACCGCGGCAACAGCCTGTTCACGAAGTCCCGTCGCAAAGCCGGGACCATAGGCATCGCGATAGATACGCGAAGCCGAAACGGGGGTGGTGGGGGTCACCATATTCTTCTGCTCCTGAGAGAGACGGCTGCGATCGTGTCGCTCGCCTGCTGATTGGGGGGTAGAGCTGGCAGTCCCAGATGCTCAGGTCCGGCCATCGGCCGATACTGGAATTGTGCCGCTTTGGACCCGCGTTTGCACGCAGATTCTCGGTGCCGTCAGTCACAGATCCTGACCCTCTGTCAGGCCCGAATCAGCCCGGCGCCTCCGCCAGCAACCAGTCCCTCAGCGCGGCCGTGGTCGGCGCCAATCGGCGACCGGATCGGCGCAGGAGCGGGAAGACGCTGCCGGTCCGGATGGCCGGTCCGACCTCCACCAGTTGACCGGCGTCGAGGAGCGGTCCCACGATGTGACGCCAGCCCAACGCGAGACCATTTCCCGCCAGCGCGGCGTGCAGGATGAGCGAGTAATCGTTGGACCTCACGCCGGGAAGTGCCGCCGGGAGGGACACGCCATGGTGGTCGAACCAGCGTCGCCAGTCGTAGCGCGGCGCGTAGCGCTCCTCGAGATGCAGCAGGGGCAACTCGAGGAGGGCGGCGGGGTCATCCGAGCCGATGCGGGTCGCGACATGCGGCGCCGACACCGGGACGAGTTCCTCGATGCAGAAGCCGTCAGCGTCGAGGCCGGGTCGGTCGACCGGGCCGAGCGGGATCCACAGCTCTGCGTCGTCGCTGCCGACCGCAGCGTCGGAGTCGGTGGTGATCACCCGCAGCTCGATGTCGGGGTGGGCCAACTTGAACTCGGGGAGCCGTGGGGCCAGCCAGTACGTGGCCAGCGACGTCGACACCGAGAGCGTGACCGGCGTCGACACGATCCCGCCCTGTGCGTCGCGGATCGCGTCGTCGATCTCCTCCAACGCCGACCTGAGCCGGGCCACGAGCTCTTCACCGGCTTCGGTGGGCGTGATTCCCTCCCGGCTTCGCACGAAGAGCGGCACCCCGATGGCCGACTCGACCCGCGAGACGGCGTGGCTGACGGCCGGTTGGCCGATGTCGAGCGCCCGGGCTGCAGCCGTGAAACTGCCGGCGCCGGCCGCGGCAACGACGATCCTCAGGGCCCGGTCCGACAGGGGTCGGCCGACCATTACCTCTCCATCGATTCCAGTCATGGATCGATGAACAAGATAGGGGATTTCCAGCCCCGACGGGCACCCGCATACTGACCGAGATGACCTCCCACACCCTCGCCGACATCGTCGACCTCGACCGCTACCCGATCCACGAACCCGACTCGGCCGCCTACGTGGCCGCCGTCGACGAGGCCAGGAAGGGCCTCCGGTCGGTCGGGTGCGCCGTGATCAAGGACATGGTCCGCCCCGAAGCCGTCGAGGCTCTCAACAACGAAATCCTCTCCCGCAAACACACCACGCACTTCTCGACCCAGGACATGAACCCGTACTTCCACACGGAGTTCAATCCGGAGTTCCCCGAGCACCACCCGGTCAACACCTTTCTCGAACGATCGAGTGGGTTCATTCCGGGCGACTCATGGGATTCGACCTGCGCCACCGACGTCATGTTCCGGGCGCCGGAGGTGGCCCGCTTCGTCGCCGAGTGCCTCGAGATCCCGGAACTGCACTGCTACGCAGATCCGTTGGCCGGACTCACCACCAACATCCTCGACCCAGGCCAGCTCTTCACGTGGCACTTCGACACCAACGACTTCGCGGTCACGGTCCTCGTGCAGGAGGCCGACGAGGGCGGCCTGTTCGAGTACCACCCGATGACCCGCAACCACCACGACGAGTGCTTCGACGAGATCCAGCGGATTCTCGACGGAGATCGCGAGGGCGTCTTCACCCTCGATCTCCGTCCGGGTGACATGCAGATCTTCCGCGGCCGATACAGCCTCCATCAGGTGTCCCGGGTGCCGGCGGGATCCCGACCGCGACATGCGGCGATCTTCGCCTACACCGAGGAGGCCGACGTGATCGGCCGGGTGGAGCGGACCCAGCAGCTGTTCGGTCGGGTGCTTCCCGAGCACGAGCAGGCCGAGATCGAGCGAAATCGTTCAGACGAGCTGATCGACTGACCTCACTTCCAGCTCGGCGGATCGCGGCCGGGTAGTCTCGGCGCCGGTGTCACACTCGGATCACGCCGGCAAGGAATCTCAGAACCACCGCCGCCGCTGGGCGCGGGGAATGCTCGTCGGCGGCGTGATCCTGCTGATCGCGGTCCGCTTCGTCGCCGACGCCGCGTTCCACAATCGCCGACTCGCCACGGTCCTGTGGTCCCTCGGCTTCATCCTCGCGGTCCTCCTGCTCACCCACGTGATGAAGCACTACCGGATCGCCGACCCGTCCTCGCTGGCCCGAACCACGAGGGTCGGCCTGGTCGCCACCCTGATCGCGACCGGCGTTGCGCTGCTGTCGGTCTGGAGCGGGGCCGGCGACAGCACCGGCCTCGGGTTCCTCGGTCTCACGCTCACCTTCCTCGGCATCGCCTGGGGAGTGGCTGAACTCCGCGAATCGACCTGGCTCGGATCGCGCGGCGGCTGGTGGCTGCTCGCCGCATCGATCGTCGTCGCGGCCGGGGCCACCGGCGTGACCCCCGCGGCACGGCCCGGACTCGCGCTGGTCCTGATCGGGGTCTCCATCATGATCGGCCAGCTCGGGATCGTGCTGGCTTCTCACCAGGTCCTCCGCCGCGACCGCTGGGTGAAGGACGCCCACCGGGCACCACTCATCGCCTGCGGCGCGATCCTCACGCTGGCGATGCTCACCCTGCTGTGGACGTGGGCCGGGCCGCTCCACGCCGGTGTGACGATCGTGGCAATCGGAGTGCTGATCGGCTTCACGACGTCTCGCGGCGAGTGGGACTCGATCATGATCGCGTTCGCCTTCCTGATGATCTGGGCGCTGGCACCCCAGAACGCGGAGCTGCCAGGCGCCCTTCAACCGGATCCAGCCGACGACGCGCCGCTCTTCGTCGCCTTCGGCGATTCGTACATGTCGGGGGAGGGCGCGGATCGGTTCTTCACCGGTACCAACCGGGCCGACGAGAACGAGTGCCGGCGATCGCCGACCGCATGGGCGGCACGTCTCGTCCTCGAGCCTCGTTTCGACTTCGCCGATCGGGTTCCCGACGAGATGATCTTCCTCGCCTGCTCAGGCGCGCGGGTCCGGGAGATCTGGCAGGTGAACCAGGGCGCCGAGGGTTCGGATCCCGCGTGGACCGGCGGCCAGATCGGGCAGTTCCAGCACCGGTACCCGGACCTCGATCTGGACCGGATCGAGTTCGCGCTGGTGAGCATCGGCGGCAACGACGCCAACTTCGCGAAGATCGGGCAGGCCTGCGTCGTGGCCGGTGACTGTTCGGAGATCGCCCAGGAATGGCTCGACGCGCTCGAGGGTCGACGACCGTTCGATCCCAACGCGCCGGAGATCCACAGCACCCTCGAAGCCGAACTGGTCCGGGTCTACCGCAACGTCCGTGAGGCCGTCGGCGGCGCACCGGTGATCGTCGTCCCGTACCCCCAGCCGGTCCGGCCCGACGGGTGTGACTTCACGCTGCTGGCCCAGGACGAACACCGGTTCATCGCCGGCTACGTGGACCAGCTGAACGCGGTCATCCGGTCGGCCGCGGAGCGGGCGGGTGCCTTCGTTCTCGACTCCATGCCCACGGCGATCGTCGGGGGACGCCTCTGCGACTCCAGCGATCGGGACATCCACATGATCTCGCCCGGGCCGGTGTCCGGGGCGCTCGAGCAGTCGCTGAACCCGACGGAGTGGATCCACAACAGCTTCCACCCCAAGCCGAGCGGGCACCACCGGATGGCCACCGCCGCAGCCGAGTGGTTCGCCGGTACGGATCTGTCGGCGGCGCCGACACCGATCGACGGCGATGCCCACGATGTGCCGGATCTCCCGACACTCCTCGGAAGTCCGCCGATCGAACACTGCGACGCGACCGATGCGCCGGCCCGCTGCGACTACCGCGACGAACCCGCGACCTGGGCGCTCATCCAGTTCGTCGACTTCGCCATGGGCATGGAGTGGGTGGTGATCATCCTGGTGGCGGGAGCCTGGCTGATCTCCCTCGCCGTGGTGCACCGGATCGAGGGTGGCGATCAGCGCGACTTCGACGCCTACGAAGCCTCACGGGCGGAACGCGCCACCCACTGGTTGTTCCGGTGGACCGGCCTGGACCGGCTGGTGGGCGGCTTCCCACACGATCACTGACCGAGCCGGCCACGCCGGGGCCGGCTCGCCGTCGATCACGGGGTTGGGAACCGCATCACGATGCGGGCACCACCGACCGCCCGGGAGCTCACGCTGAGGGTCCCGCCGACACCCTCCACCGCCCGACTGGCGATGTCGAGCCCGAGTCCAGTCGAGTCGGCGGTGACCCCTCGGCGGGTGACGTCTTCGGACGAGAAGCCGGGCCCATCGTCGGTGAACACGAGCTCCGCTTGTCCGTTCACCCGCTGCAGGCTCACCGCGTAGCCGACTCCTTCGTCGGTGTGGGCGAACACATTCTCGAACACCACGTCGAAAGCGGCTGCCAACCGCTCGCGTCCGATCTCGACGACCAGTGACGCGGGTCCGATGTCGAGGCTGGTGTCACGGGCCTGCTCCTCCGCGAGCACCGACCAGAACTCGTACCGTTCGCGGAGGAGGACGACCAGGTCGGTGGTGATCGACTCCGTCTCGGTCCGTCGGCGGGCCTCTGAGATCACCTGATCGAGGGAGCGGGCGAGTTCGTCCGCGCTCGCCCCGAGAAGGTCTCGTACCTCGGGGTCCTCGATCTGATCGGTTTGGAGACGCAGGGCGGCCAGAGGAGTTCGCAGGCGGTGGGCGAGATCGGCGACGTCCTCACGTTCGGCCGCCAGCAGGGCCGTCACCTGTTCGGCCAGGTAGTTGAAGGTCTGCCCCATCTCGACGATCTCGGGCGGCCCCGCAGGGTCGACCCGGGTGGCGAGCTCCCCGGCCGCGAGGAGGTGCGACGCCTCGGCCAGGTCGGCAACGGGGGCCACGACCGAGCGCGTGAGCCGGTCGGCGAACACGACTGACGCGCCCAAAAGGGCGACACCGACCACCGCGAGCGACAACCATGCCGCCTGCACCCCTTCGCTGAGCTCGGATTCGGGGATCAGCACCCGGATGACGTCGACGGTGCCGTCGCCGTGGATCACCGGCGAGATGAGCTCCGCTCCGCCCTCCACGTCGCCGCTCCATGCTCGGCCCTCCGAGCGGGCCAAGCTGACCTCCTCGGAGATCGGCAGATCGGCACCGATCACCGTGCCGTCGGGGAGATAGACGGCGAGCCGACCCGCCGGTCCGGCCTTGGTCCGGGCCACCGCAATCTCGATCGCCTGAAGGCTCTCGTCGACGGCCAGGGCTGCGAAGAGGGAGCTCGCATCCCGATCGGCGTCGGCGAAAGCCCGGTCCCGGGCGACGTCGCGGACCATCAGCGCGAGAGGAATGACGAACGCGAGCACGACGATCGTCGTCGTGCCCACGAGGACGAAGAGGATCCGCCGTCTCACCCGTCGGGTTGGTCCCGCATGACCTGCGCCGGGTCCACCAGCCGGATTCCAACCCCGCGCACGGTGTGGAGATAGCGGGGTGCGGCGGCCGTCTCGCCGAGTTTCTTGCGGAGCCACGACACGTGGACGTCGATCGTCTTGTCGTTGCCGCCGAACGGCTGGCGCCAGACCTCCGCGAGGAGTTCGGCCCGGGAGACGACAGTGCCGAGGTGATCGGCGAGGTGGCTCAGGAGATCGAATTCCTTGCGGGTGAGGTCCAGCTCGACACCGGTGAGCGTGGCGGTGCGGGCCGCCTGGTCGATCTCGAGCTCGTCGATCACAACCGTGGTCGGTCGCGCCGCCCCGGCCGAGCGACGGAGCACCGCCCGAAGCCGGGCCTCGAGTTGGTCGGCCGAAAACGGCTTCACCAGATAGTCGTCGGCCCCGGCATCGAGCAGGCGAACGATCTCGCTCTCGTCGTCACGCGCGGTGGCGATGATGACCGGAGCATCGGTGACCGTCCGGATCATGCCGAGGAGATCCGACCCGTCCACGTCGGGCAGTCCGAGGTCGAGGACGATCACCTCCGCAGGGCGATCGACGATCCGGGCGAGGCCCTCCAGGCCGGCTGCGGACGTCTCCACAACGTGCCCGCGGTCGACCAGGGCGGTCTGTAGAGCCGCACGGATGGCTTGGTCGTCCTCGATCAGGTGGATCTGGGCCACGATTCCGAGCGTACGACGTTCACCGGTCGCGCGTCGGATCTGGCGTGAAGGCTTAACGTTGGCTTAGGAGAATCCCCGGGATTCCGTGGCACAGTGGATCCCAATGAAGCAGCGGGTAGTCGTCGGGTCACTGTGGGCCCTTGCCGCAGTGGCCGCGATGCTGGTCGTGAACCAGGGTCTGGGCGCGGTCGGCGATGCGGCGCGCAGCGATCGGGTTGCGAATGTTCCTGATGAGGATTCCCGCGACACCCCTTCGGCAGGGGCATTCGATGGTGCGGAGGCCGACGACACTCCACTGGTGATCACCAGTCCGTCGACCATCGCCAACAGCACCACCACGACTACGAGCACCACCACCACGACCACCACCACGGTGGTCCCGACAACCTCACGATCCGTGGCGCCGACGACGACGCGTCCGCCTCCACCACCCTCGACCACCACGATCACCACGACCACCACGGCCGCGCCCGAGGTCATCCGACTCACCCACGTCACCGACGGGGGCACCGCGTGGATCATCTACTCGCCGACCTCGGTCTCCCTAGACACCGCCGTTCCCGCGGACGGATGGCACGCGAAGATCGAGCCGGAGGATCCTCTCAACCTCAAGATCGAGTTCAAGGCCAACGACGACAGCCGCGAGATCTACATCTACGCGACGTGGCTCGACGGCGCGCCGTCTTACTACTTCGAAGACAAAGACAGCTGAGCCCAGGCGCCGCAAGGAATTAACGAAGAGTTAAGGCTTCCCGGAGGTTTCCGAGATGTCGGATCTGCGAGAGTGAAGCACAGACCGAGGATCGTTTCGCCCGCCCGCTTCACGATCCTCGGTCTCAACCGTTTTGGCGTTGGATCTCCGGCCCCGTGTGGGCGGCTCGATCAGACCAGGCTGACCGGGAAATCGGTGAGTAGTTCGGGACCAGCCTCGGTGATGAGGTACTGATCCTCGAGCTTCACCCCTTCGCCCCCGTCGCGGCTGCCGATGTAGCTCTCGCTGGTGAGGACCATGCCGACCTCGAGGTGGTCGTCGATTCCCCAGTCGTCCCACTGCCACGGGTGGTACACCGACGGGTATTCGTCGCACTGGCCGACCCCGTGGAACCGGCACGAGTAGTGCCGGTAGTCCTCACGGGCGGGCATCATCGAGTCGAAGGTGAGCTCGCGGATCGATCGGCCGGGCGTGAGCAGCTCGGCGTTGGACTTCACCATCTCGTCCGCCATGTCGAACAGGCGCTGCTGGTCGGCGGTGGGGGTCCTGTCGCCGCACACCCAGGTCCGGCTGATGTCGATCATCATCCCGTAAGCGCCGACCAGGTCGGTGTCGTAGGCGACGATGTCGCCCTCCTCCACCACCCGGGCCGACGCCTCCTGGAACCAGGGGTTGGTGCGGGGGCCTGAGGCGAGGATCTGGGTCTCGATCCACTCGCCGGCCCGGCGGATGTTGCCCTCGTGCAGCATCGCCCAGATCTCCCGCTCGGTCATCCCGGGCCGGAGCTGCTCGCGCATCTCTCCCATCGTGGCCTGGCAGGCGTGGGCTGCACACCGCATGGCCAGGATCTCGTCGGGGCCCTTGATCTTGCGTGCTTCCTCCATTACCTCGGTGCCGTTGCCGATCGTGATGCCCGCCGCTTCCAACGCCTTGTAGCCGAGGTAGCTGCACTGGTCGACGGCGAGCCGGGCGTTCGGGCCGCAGTGTTCGGTGATCACGTCGACCATCTCCGCCGCCCATCGGTTGGTGGCGTCCTCGTAGCGGTGCCCGGCCAGGAAGTAGGTGGAGCCGATGGCCGGGCGGACCTCGTCGACGACATTGCTGTGACCGGAGAGGAACTCACAGTTGATGTAGTCCCAGACGATCACGTGGCCTGCGGCGCTCACGAACGCATAGCGGGCACCGTTGTGCATCACCCACAGCTGCATGTTGGTGGTGTCGGACACATAGCGGATGTTCAGCGGGTCGAACACCAGCACCCCGTCGTGGCCGAGCCGGTTCAGCGTCTCGACCGTGCGGTCCACGCGGTACTGCCGCATGGCGGGGAGATCAGGCAGTTCGAGCCCGGCCGCGATCCACTCCGAGGTGAGTGCCTCGCCCGGCCCGATGGCGAGGTGGTGGAGGTCGCCCGCCGCCCGCGCCACCTCGGGGGTGCCGTCGAGGGCGGCCTGCAGTGATCGATGGATCTTCCCCGGCATGGTCAGCTCCTCATGCGCTCGGCGTCGTTGTCCCAGATGCACCCGTCGACTCGGGTGGCCGCCTTCATCTCACCGATGATCTCGATCTGCCAGGGACCGTCCGAGTCAGCCACAGCCGCCGGCACGTAGCCCATCGCCACCGAGGTCTCGCTGTGGTGGGCGTAGCCGCCGGAGGTGACCCAGCCGACCACCTCACCGTCGTGCCAGATCGGCTCGTCACCGATCACGTCCACGCCGTCGCGGCCGGCGTAGCTCTCGACGGTGAAGGTGAGGAGCGCGAGGGAAGCGCCCGACCCGTCGTCGGCGTACTTCGCGGCCAGGGCGTCGCGGCCGATGAAGTCTTTGTCCATCTTGATGAACCGGCCCAGGTTGGCCTCGAACGGGTCGTAGATCGGGCGGTACTCGCGAGCCCAGGAGCCGAAACCCTTCTCCAGGCGCAGCGAGTTGAGCGCGTGAAGGCCGAACATCCGCAGGCCGAACTCCTCGCCGGCGGCCAGGAGCTGCTCGTACACGTAGCGCTGGTATCGCGCCGGCATCCAGAACTCGTAGCCGAGATCGCCGGTGAAGGTGACCCGACCACACCACACCGGCGCCAGGCCGATGGTGATCTCCTTGAACGCCATGAACCGCATTCCGTTCTGGCTGACGTCGGCGTCGGTGACCTTTTCGAGCAGGGCCCGGGCGTTGGGACCGGCGATCGACAAGCCGGTCATCTCGAAGCCGAGCGTCTCGTACTGCACGGAGCCGTCGTCGGGGAGGTGCTGGTCGAACCAGCGCTCGTAGTAGCGCTCGGCGATGCCGGAGCCGAAGAGGACGAACTCCTCCTCGGCCCGGTTGTTGCCGGTTGCTCCGCCGGTGACGGTGGTGTCGGGCCCTTCGGCCTCTCCGCCCGCCGCGCCGAGCGTGGCCACGGTGAGATCCCCGATGAGATTGCCGGCCGGGTTGGTCATCGGCGTGAGCGACATCCGGCCCGGGTTCGGAATACGACCGGCGAGGATGCGATCGAGGTAGGCCCGGGCGCCGGGTCCGGTGAACCGGAACTTCGAGAAGCCGGTGGTCTCCCACAGGCCGACACTCGACCGCACGGCCAGCGTCTCCTCCCGGACCTGGTCCCAGGCGTTGGAACGACCGAAGGTGACGTCCTCCACCGGCTCCTCGCCCTCCCGTTGGAACCAGAGGGCGGCCTCGAGCCCGAAGCCGTCGCCGAACACGGCGTTCTTCGCCGCGAGCCGGTCGTAGATCGGCGACGTCTGGATGCCCCGCCCGGCTGGGAGGAACTCGTTCGGGAAGGTGATGCGGAAGCGGCGGGAGTAGTTCTCCCGCACCTTCTCGTTGGTGTAGGCCATCGTGGCGTAGTCGCCGTAGCGGCTGATGTCCATGCCCCAGATGTCGAACCCGGGATCGCCGTCGGTGATCCAGTTGGCGAGCGACAGGCCGACACCACCACCCTGGGAGAGACCGGCCATGACCGCACAGGCCGACCAGTAGCCGGGCAGGCCACGCACCGGTCCGAGCAGCGGGTTGCCGTCGGAGGCGAAGGTGAACGGACCGTTGATCACCTGCTTGATCCCGGCGTCGGCGAAGATCGGGAAGTGCTTGAAACCGGTGTCGAGTGAATCGGCGATCCGCTCGAGATCCGGGGTGAGGAGGCGGGCCCCGAAGTCCCATGGGGTCTGCTTCTCGGCCCAGGGCTTGCCGCCCTTCTCGTACGTGCCGAGCAGCAAGCCGTTGCCCTCCTGACGCATGTAGATCTCACCGCCGAAGTCGATGGCGTGGATGATCTGCTTGCCGGTGGTCTTGTTGTACTCGACGACGTCGGGGATCTCCTCGGTCAGCAGGTACATGTGCTCCATCGCGAGCAGGGGCAGCTCCAGACCGACCATGCGGCCCACCTCACGGGCCCACAGACCACCTGCGTTGACCACGTGCTGACAGTGGACCACGGCCTTGTCCTCGTCGGACTGGGTGTCGTACACGGTGAGATCCCAGCCGCCGTCGGCCGACCGGTTGATGTCGCGGACCCAGGAGTGCCGGTGAGTCTCGGCGCCGCGGTTGCGGGCGCAGGTGAGGTAGGCGTGGGTGATCTGGCTGGGGTCGAGGTGTCCCTCGTTGGCGTCCCACATGGCGCCCACGAAGTACTGGGGATCGAGGATCGGGAGCAGTTCCTTGGCCTCGGCCACCGAGATCAGTTCGGTGTCCATCCCGAGGTAGCGGCCCCGCGCGTGGCTCATCTTCAGCCAGTCCATGCGTTCGGGCGTGTCGGCCAGCATCACGCCGCCCGTGATGTGCATGGACGCGTCCATGCCCGACTCCTTCTCGATCTCCTCGTAGAGGGCGATCGTGTACTGCTGGAGCTTGGCGACGTTCGGATCGCCGTTGAGGGTGTGCATACCACCGGCGGAGTGCCAGGTGGACCCGGCGGTGTACTCGGCGCGCTCGAGCAACATGACGTCGGTCCAGCCGGCCTTGGTGAGGTGGTAGAGCACCGAGGCGCCGACGACGCCGCCGCCGATCACCACGACCTGTGCAGATGTCTTCATGGGTTTCCTTCTCGTGGCTAAGCGGGGGTGGACGGTGGGTCAGCGGTCGATTGCGGGTGGGAGGGGGTTTTCGCCGGTCCCGAGACGGGACTCCTCGGAGCCGTCGTCGCCGGGCGGTACCGGCAGGCCACCGAGCGAGCCGGCAGTCATGCATTCGGCGAGCATGTTGTGGAACCGGTGGAGGGGCTCCTCGAATCGGGGCGCCAGCGGGCCGGCCGGGGCGCGGCCGCGGGTCAGGCCCCGCTGGCTACGTTCGCAGATGTCGATGTCCTCGTTGTTGACGTCGAACCAGAACTCCCGCGTGGTGTCGAGATCGCTCGGGCCGAGCTCCGCAGTGCTGGGAGGAACGAGGAACGTGCACTGCTCCGACGTGAGGCCCGGTTCGACCGGGTCGAGGCGCATGACGAACACGTGATTCGGCAGGACGGACAGCAAGACGTTCGGGAAGATCGCGACGAATCGTCCGCTGGCGATGTCGCTTTCGTCGAGGCCGGCGGCCGGAGGAAGAACGAGCCAGTCGTCCCGATCGTCACCGGACACCGGGGTGGTGGTCTGACCGCAGTACATGCCCGCGCCCTGATACCGGTAGTGATCCTTGACCCGGCTGACCTTCGCGAGCTCTGGGTGCACCCAGGCCAGGTGGTAGTACTCCTGGTAGTTCTCCGAGATGAGCTTCCAGTTCGCACCGATCTCCACCGTGGCCTCCTCGGCGAGACGCCACTCGTCGAGCCGGTATCCGGCCATCCGCTCCGGGAGGTCGCCCAGCCACTCCAACAGGGGTGGCGTTTCAGGATCGAGGCAGACGAACAGCAGGACTCCCCAGGTCTCGACCCTCACCTCGACGAGCCCCAGCTGGGATTTGTCGAAGTCGTCGCGGGGCACTTCGTCGAAGAGCGGCGCGGAGAGAAGGCTGCCGTCGTCCCGGAACCCCCATCGGTGGTAGGGACAACGAATCGTGCCCGAGATGGCGCAGTCGGAGGCGGCGAGCTCGGTGCCGCGATGGCGGCACGAGTTGAGGAAGCCGCGGAGCACGCCGTCCTCCCCGCGCGTGATGAGCACCGATCGATGCCCGACCTGGCGCACCAGCATCGGCCCCGACTCGGCCACTTCGGGTGCGGTGCCCACACACACCCACGCGCGCTCGAACACCTGGCGTTGTTCGAGCGCGAAGAAGTCGAGATCGACGTAGGCGGCGGGATCCAGCCCGCTCGACTCGCGCAACGGCGCCCGGGTGTGTGTCCAGGCGGTGTCGTTGGTCCAATCGGTGATGGTCATGGTGACTCCTCAGAAGTCCGTCGCCACACCGCCCTCGGCGATGCGGCGATCGACGAAGTCGTCGAGCTCGGCTCGTACGGCAGCGTCGATGGGTGGAGGTTCATAGGTCGACAACAGCTCTGACACGACTCGCTCGGCATGATCGAGTGAGGTCGGCTGGCCGGCCTCATCCCATGTCTCGAAGTTCCGCCAGTCCGAGATCATCGGTCGGTTGAAGGCACTGCGGTAGCGGTCCTGAGTGTGCTGGGTGCCGAAGTGATGACCGCCCGGTCCGACCTCGGCGATGGCATCGAGCGCGAGGGTGGCGTCGTCGATCACCAGCGGCTGGAGGAAGGTGGCCACCATCTGGAGCAGGTCGGCGTCGACCACCATCTTCTCGGGCGACGCATGCAGGCCACCCTCCATCCAGCCCGCACCGTGGAACACGATGTTGGCCCCGCCCATGATCGCGCCCCACAGGGCGAAGGTGCTCTCGTAGCCGGCCTGGGTGTCGACCGCGTTCGCCGCACACACGTTGGACGAACGGTACGGGAAGCCGTAGCGGCGGGCGAGCTGGCCGCCGAGCATGGCCGACTGCATGTACTCGGGGGTGCCGAACGCCGGGGCACCGGACTGCATGTCGACGTTGGACGTGAAGCCGCCGTAGACCGCGGGCGCGCCGCGTCGCACGAGCTGGGTGAGCGCGATCCCCCCGAGCGCCTCGGCGTTCTGCTGCACGACTGCGCCGGCCACGGTGACCGGCGCCATCGCCCCCGCCAGCGTGAAGGGGGTGACGATGATGGCCTGGTGGCGGGCCGAGTACTCGAGGATCCCCTCGATCATCGGAGTGTCCAGTCGGAGCGGTGAGCTGACGTTGATGACCGAGTGGACGATCGGGTGCGTGTCCAGCTCGCTCTCGGCCAGACCCCGCACGATCCGGACCATCTCGAGGCAGTCCCGGTTTCTCTGCGCACCGAGGGAGTACACGTCGACGACCTTGTCGGTGAGCGTGAGGATGTCCCTCGTGGCCTCGAGGTGACGGATGGACGGGTGAAGATCCACTGGTTCCACCGGATAGCCGCCGTGGCTCTGGATCACCTCGAGCTGTTGGCAGAGCTTGAGGAGGGTGCGGAAGTCCTCCCGGTTCCCGGTGCGCCGACCGCCCGCCCGATCGGTGTAGTTGGGCGCGCTCGCCACCGAGGTGAACACGACGTTGTCACCACCGATCCGGAGATCCCGGGCTGGGTTCGGCGCATGCATCGTGAACTCGTTCGGAACCGTCGAAATGAGGTCGAGGACCAGCTCCGGGTCCATCCGAACCCGTTCGCCGTCGACCTTCGCGCCGGCGTCGGCCCACAGGGTCAGCGCCGCGGGGTGCAGGAAGTCCATTCCGACCGTGCTGAGGACCTCGAGGGAGGCGAGATGGATGGCCTCCAGCTCGTCGTCGGAGACGACGCGGGTCGGCTCGAAGCGCCGCTCGAAGAGGCGCCAGGGCGGCCGCGGCGGCCCGACCGGTCCCCCGGACCGTTCCCTACGGCCGCGGCGGCGCGAGGTGGTGGTCACGATGCCTCGCTCTGGCCGGCCGGCCGGCCATGGCCGAGTTCGGCGGAGATCTCGTCGGCGCGAGCGAGCACTTTGGCGGCCACCCGGTCGGCGTCGCCGCGGGCCGGGAACCGGTAGGACGGACCGTAGGTGTAGAGCGCACCCACGGCCCGGCCGGTCGAGTCGAGGATCGCTGCCGAAGCGGAGGACAGTCCGTCGACGTACTCGCCGTGAGTCCACATGACCCGCCTCATCCGAGCCTGACGAACGCGGGATCGCAGCCGATCCGGGTCGGTGACGGTGTTGACGGAGCAGGCGATGAGTTCGCCGGTCAGGTACTCCTCGACCAACCCGTCGTCCCAGGTCGCCATCACCACGATTCCGGCGCCGCTGGCGTGGAGCGGAACCCGGGTGCCGGTCCAGTTCTCGGCCTGGATCGGCTTCGGGGCGTCGACCTGATCGACGGTGACCGTGTCGAAGCCCGAGACCAGGGCGAGACAGACCGCTTCGTCGAGCTCTGTGGACAGCTCGACCAGGTGCGGGTGGCTGATCATCTCGAGGCTTCGTGCCGCGTCGACCGGGCCGGTGAGGGTCTGGATGGCCGGGCCGATGGTGTAGACGCCGTCGCCGTCCCGAGCGATCGCGTCACCGGCCTCGAGGGTGGCGAGCAGGCGGGCGGCGGTGCTCGTGGCGAGATCGACACGCGCGGCGAGGTCGACCAGGCCCCCTGGCGATCGTCCGATTTCCTGCAACAAGGCGAGCGCCCGGTCGACGCTCTGGACGGTACTCACGCTGCCCCCTTACGAGGGGGAGATTACCGCTAACCGGGAATCCTGTCGACCGATTCCCACATCATGGGAACAGATCAGGTGAGTGGTTCACCGGCCGCCGCTTCGAGGCGGGAGAGATCACCGATCCGTACCCGCTTGCGTGCGGTCTCGATGATCCCTTCGGATCGGAGCTCACCGAGGCCCTTGACCGCACCTTCGCGCGAGAGCCCGGCCCACTGGGCCAGTTCCTCTTGGCTGATCGGCAGCCGGAGGTCGATCACCCCATCACCGTCGACCCTCCCGCCGGTGGCATCGAGCAGTTCGAGCAATCGCGTGGCCACCCGGGCCGCGGCGGGTAGGGCCGTGGTCTCCACGAGCTGATCGGTCAGGCTTCGAAGGCGCCTCGTGACGCGCGTGAGCACCGCGTAGGCGAGGTCTCCGTTGGCCTGCATCATCTCGGTGAAGCGATCGGCCGGCACGGCGAGGAGGCGACTGTCGACGACGGTGCGGGCCGCGGCTGAGCGTGGGGTCCCGTCGATCACCCCGAGCTCTCCGTGGAGCTGGCCCGGGCCGGCCAGGGTCAAGAGGATGGTGCGGCCCGACTGCAACGACCGCTCGACGCGGATGAGGCCGGTCTCGATCACGAAGACGTGGTGCGACTCGTCCAGCTCGTGATGCAGGAACGTCCGAGCCGGGTAACGCCGACGGGTTCCAGCCTCCTCGAGCTGGCGGATCAGGTCGGGAGAGAGGGTCGAGAGAAAGGTCTGGCCCACAGTTCGACAGTAGACCTCACGTCACCGGAGTTCTGAGTACCAGTACGCAGAACCCGAGAAGCAACAGGGATCAGACCCCGAATTCACCACGCGAGAGTTCAGTGTTGGCGCTCGAGGGGCTTGTCGGCGGCAGAGTGGTACACGGCCGGGTCGTCACGCATGCGGACAACCCGCTGCCACGGCCGGGTGAGATACCCGAGCGGCAGGGTGATGATGTGCACCAGCCGCGTGAAGGGGAACACCGCGAGGAACACCCAGAACGTGAACGCGTGCAGCTGCAGGACGAACGGCAGCGGGTCGACGTACTCGGGCTTCGGATCGAGGGTCAGGATCGAGCGGACGTACGGCACGAACACCGACGTCCCCCAGCAGTTCGGCCTATGGCCGGACCAAGGCTGCCGGTGAGGCGGCGGTGCGCGAGCACGCCGAGTCCGAACGCGGCCCACAGGCCGAGGGCCAGGCCGGTGAACTCCAGCAGGTAGAGCCGCAAGGGCTCGCCGTTCCATATCTCGAAGCCCCGCGGCACGATGAGGGCCATCAGGTGCCCGAGCAGGATCAGCGACAGCCCCCAGTGGAACGGGATCGAGCCCCAGTAGAGCTTGCGGCTCTCCAGCAGCTGGGATGACAGCGACGACACCGAGAACGGGTGCAGCCGCCACCGGGCGATCGTGACGATCACGAGCAACGCCACGGCCACGTAGGGGAAGACGCCGAACAGGAGGTCGTTGGTGCTCATGATCTCGTTCCGATCGCGAGTGGCTTGAGGTCCTCGACCACCGCCAGCGTGGCGTCGAGGAGGTGCCGGTACGGATTCCGCTTGTCGGCCTGCTTCAGAGTGGAGCGCATCTCGTCCACGGCGCCGGTCAGCACCTCGACGAGATCGTCGAGCGGCTGGGGCACAGCGGCCAGGTAGCGCAGCACCGGTTCGATGTGGTCCGGAAGCTCGCCACCGAGGTGTACACCGTGGTCCTCCATGTGGCGCTTGAGGTCGGCCATGAACTCGCCGCGGCGGTAGTTCTCACCCCACACCACGTGGCCCACGTAGGGCACGAACGCCGGTGAGAGGTCGAGGGTGCGGGTGTGGAGTTCCTCCCACTCCCCCAGCTCGAGACCGGCGACCGCCTCGCGGAAGTCGGCCATGGCCTTGTGCACCGACGACTTCGGTAGGGCGTCGACGGCCCGGCCGAGGACCTCGGCGGCGGCCGGGGACGGATACCGGTAGCCGAGGGCGACGACGTCGGCGGGATGCATCACGCTCCCCTCCTCGGCGACTCGAGCGCACCGAAGCCGGTCACGCCCTTGTGCAACATGACGTCCTCCATCGCCTCGATCGACATCTCCCGGTGATAGGGCGGGAACACGAAGCGATCGTCCATGGTGGGGATGGTGGTCAGCTTGTAGATGTCCTCGGCCATCTCCTCGGAGAGTCCGGCCCCCTCGAGCATCTGGACCGTGGCGTCGTCGATCGACTGATCGACGCTCTGGCGCCGCTTGTAGGTTCGCACCGCCAGCATGCGCCGCAGGGCGTCACGGATCGGGGCCTCGTCGCCGACCGAGAAGAGGTTGGCGAGGTACTGGACCGGCAACCGGGCCTTGTCGAGCTCCTCCAGCAGCTCGAAGTCGACCCGGTCGCCGTCCCGATCGGGGCCACCCTCCAGGTCGACCATGTTCCGCTCGATGGTGCTCACCACCGGGGAGAGCGGCGGCACGTAGAACATCATCGCGGCGGTGCGGTACTCGGCGTGGAGGGGCAGGGCCATGCCCCACTCCTTCACGAACTTGTAGACCGGCGACCGCTGGGCCGCGTCGATCCAACCGTCGTCGATCCCCGCCGCCTTCGCCGCGGTGATCACCCGCTCGTCGTGTGGATCGAGGATGGTGTCGAGCTGGGCGTCGAGCAGTTCGTCGTCGGGCAGACCGACGATCTCCTCGATGCGGTCGGCGTCGTACAGGAGCACGCCCATGTACCGGATGCGGCCGACACAGGAGTGGGCGCACGCCGGGGCCTGGCCGGTCTCCATCCGCGGGAAGCACAGGATGCACTTCTCGGACTTGCCGGTGTTCCAGTTGTAATAGACCTTCTTGTACGGGCAGCCGGCCACACACATGCGCCAGCCACGGCACTTGTCCTCGTTGACGAGCACCACGCCGTCCTCGCCGCGTTTGTAGATGGCGCCGCTCGGGCAGGCCGCCACGCACGCCGGATTGAGGCAGTGGTTGCAGATGCGGGGCAGGTAGTTGAACACCACCCGCTCGATCTCCTCCATCTGGGCCCGCACCGTGTCGTCGACCCCGTCGAGGGAGACGTCGTTGCGAGCGAAGACGTCGGAGCCGCTGAGGTCGTCATCCCAGTTGGGGCCGGTGTTGACCTCCATCGGCTTGCCGGTGATCTTCGACACCGGCACCGCGGTGACCTGGTGCTCCTGTTGGGGCGAGTTGAACAGGTCGCCGTAGGAGAACGAGAACGGGTCGTAGTAGTCCTCGAGCTCGGGCAGCGAGGGGTTGTAGAAGAGCTTGCCGAGCCCACCTGCCTTGGAATGCAGGGTGAGCTTCAGCCGGCCCTTCTCGTCGCGGTGCCAGCCGCCCTTGTAGTGGTCCTGGTCCTCCCACCCGGTCGGGTAGCCGGTGCCGGGGCGGGTCTCGACATTGTTCCACCACATGTACTCGGCGCCGTCGCGGTCGGTCCACAGGTTCTTGCAGGCGACCGAACAGGTGTGACACCCGATGCACTTGTCGAGGTGGAAGAGCATGCTCATCTGAGCTCGTACTCGCATGGCGTGCTCCTAGTAGTCGGGCCGCTCGATGCGGCGGACGTAGACGAATGTGTCGCGGTTGACCCCGGTGGGTCCCCAGTAGTTGAAGAAGTAGGTGAACTGGGCGTACCCACCGCTCATCAGGAGCGGTTTCAGCCGGGCTCTGGTGAGCGAGTTGTTCATGCCCGCCCGCTTCTCACGACGCGGTGAGATCGGGATTCCGACGGTGCGTTCGGTGGCGTGGTACACGAACACCGTGCCCCGCGGGATCCTCGACGACGTGGTGCAGCGCTGCACGAACACCCCGTTGTCGTTGTAGATCTCGACCCAGTCGTTGTCGGCGATGCCGAGATCGACCGCGTCCTTGTCGTTCAGCCAGATCGGATAGCCACCCCGGGACAGGGTCATCATCCGCTCGTTGTCGCCGTAGGTCGAGTGGATCGACCACTTGCCGTGCGGGGTGATGTAGTTGAACAGGCGCCCGTGCTGGCCCTCGGCCATCGACTCCTCGGTCTCGGACAACATGGCGTGGTCCGGGCGGGGCTTGTACACCGGCAGGTGCTCGCCCCACTCGATGTAGCGCTCGTGGTCCAGGTAGAAGTGCTGGCGACCGGTCAGCGTCCGCCACGGCACCCGCTCCTCCACGTTGAACGTGTAGGGGCTGTAGGACCGGCCCTTGCCGATCAACCCACTCCACGTCGGGGTGGTGAGCACCCGGCGGGGCTGTGAGATCAGGTCGGCGAAGTTGATGCGCACGTCACGCTGACCCGCACCCAGGTGACTGAGCGACAGGCCGGTCTTGGCCTCCTCGGCCTCGAACGCCCGGTGGGCGAGCTCGCCGTTGGACGCCGGGTCGAGGGCGAGGATGACCTCACAGACCTCGCGGTCCTGCACCAGCGACGGCCGCACCGGGGTGTCGTCGCCACCACTGCGCTTGTCGGGCTGTTTGCGGGCGAGCTCGTCGTAGAACTCCTCCACCTTGATGCGCAGGCCGTGGGCGGCCACACCGTTGTTGCGCACCCCCAAGCCGAGCGACGTCATGCGCTCGTACAGGTCGGCGTAGTTGCGCTTGATGATGGCGAACTTCGGCATCGACTTGCCGGGGACGGCCTCGACCTCACCGGTGCGCCAGTCGCCGAGCGTGGGCTGGGCCATCTCGTCGGGGGTGTCGTGGTTCAGCGGCTGCATCACCACGTCTTCGACCTCGGCGGGCAGGTGCCCACCCGACAGCTCCGACACCTTCTTGGCCAGCGCCGTGAAGATCTGCCAGTCCGACTTCGACTCCCATGCGGGCGGCACCGCCGCCTGCATCGGGTTGATGAAGGTGTGCATGTCGGTGCTGTTGAGGTCGTTCTTCTCGTACCAGGTGGCCGCGGGCAACACGAGGTCCGAGTAGAGCGCAGAGGTGTCCATCCGGAAGTTGAGGTCGACGACCAGGTCCATCTTCCCGATGGGGGCGTCCGGACGGACGTTCACCTCGGCCACCCCGTGGTCGTCCGGCTCCGCCGCGATCGCGGTGGAGTCGGTGCCGAGGTAGTGCTTCATGAAGAACTCGTGGCCCTTGGCGGAGGTGCCGATGGCGTTGCCCCGCCAGATGAACCAGGTGCGTGGCCACGACTCGGGATGATCCGGGTCGTCGATCGCGAACTCGAGGTCGCCCGACTTCAGCCGGTCGACGATCTCGGCGGTGACTTCTTCGTTCGTCTCCGCCCCGTTGCGACGGGCCTGGCGGACCACGTCGATCGGGTTCTCGGTGAACTGGGGGAAGAAGGGCAGCCAACCCTGGCGGACCGCCCGAGCCTGATGGTCGATCGTGTGATCGTGGCGCTCGGGATGCTGGTCGGGCAGGGAGTCGTACTCGCGGTAGCCCCGCTCGTAGCGCCACTGGTCCGAGTGCACGTAGTGGAACGACGGCGTGTTCTGGTGCCGGGGTGCCATGCCCCAGTCCAGACCGAACGCGATCGCGGCCCACGATGCCGCGTTGACCAGCTTCTCCTGGCCCACGTAGTGGCCGAGGCCGCCACCGTTCACGCCCACCGAGCCGGTGAGCATGAGGGCGACGATGCCGGACCGGTACAGCAGGTTGTTGTGGTACCAGTGGTTGGCGCCGGCACCGATGATGATCAGGTTCTTGCCCTTGGTGAGCTCGCCGTTGCGGCCCCACTCCCGGGCGTACTTGATCACGGTGTCGCGGTGGATGCCGGTGTACTGCTCCTGCCACGCCGGGGTGTAGGGCACGTCTTCGTCGTCGTAGCTCGACGCGTCGTAGCCCTTGAGGCCGCGGTCGACGCCGAAGCGGGCGTTGAGCAGGTCGAAGACGGTGGTGACGGTGACCGGACCGTCGGCGGTCTGCACGGTGCGGACCGGAACCGACCGGGTCACGTTGGTCTCGGAGCCGAAGAACTCGAACTCGACCGCGGCGACGTCGTCGTGCTGGTCGATGAACGACAGGCGAGGGTTGATGTCCTCGCCGGTGTGGCTGTCGACCAGGTTGAGGTTCCACTTGCCCTTGTTCTCGTTGGCCCAGCGATCGCCGAGGGTGCCGTTGGGCAGCTTGGGCGAATCGGTGGTTTCGTCCCACACGAGCAGCTTCCACTCGGGGTTCTCGACCCCGGTGTAGGGCTCGACCTCGCCGGCCCGCAGGTACTGGCCGGCCTTGCCGTCCTTGACCTCGACGAGGAAGGGCAGGTCGGTGTTCTCGCGGGCGTACTTCTCGAAGTAGTCGACCTTGCGGTCGGCGTAGAACTCCTTGAGGAGCACGTGGTTGACCGCCAGCCAGAAAGCGGTGTCCTGGCCGGGGTTGGCCGGGATCCACCAGTCGGCGTACTTCGACACCTGGGAGAAGTCGGGGCTGAACACGGCCAGCTTGGCCCCCGCATGACGCACCTCGGAGATGAAGTGGGTGTCGGGTGTACGGGTCATGTTGAGGTTCGACCCCATCACGGCCACGAAGCGGGCGTTGTACCAGTCGGCGGACTCGTGGACGTCGGTCTGCTCGCCCCAGATCTCCGGCGAGGCCGGTGGGAGGTCGCAGTACCAGTCGTAGAAGCTCATGATGACGCCGCCGATCATCGCCATGAACCGGCTGCCGGCGGCGTAGCTGACCTGCGACATCGCCGGGATCGGCGAGAAGCCGGCCACCCGGTCGGGGCCGTGGTCCTTGATCGTGTGGATCGTGGAGGCGGCGGCGAGCTCGAGCGCTTCGTCCCAGCTGATGCGGCGGAAGCCGCCCTTGCCGCGGGCCTGCTGGTACTTGGCGCGCCACTCCGGGTTCTCCTGGATGGCGGACCACGCGGCAACGGGATCGCCGAGCGATTCGCGCTTGGCCTGGCGGTACAGGTCGATGAGCACGCCCCGCACATACGGGTACTTCACCCGGATCGGCGAGTAGAGGTACCAGGAGTACGAGATGCCTCGCTGGCAGCCCCGCGGCACGTAGGGCGGCAGGCCCTCCTCGAGCTGGGGGTAGTCGGTGGCCTGGAGTTCCCAGGTGACGATGCCGTCCTTGACGAACACCTCCCAGGAGCAGCTTCCGGTGCAGTTGACGCCGTGGGTGGTGCGCACCCGCTTGTCGTGCTGGAAGCGGTTTCGGTAGAACTCCTCCCACTTCCGCTCGGCCGGCGAGACCTTCTCTTCGATCCAGTTCTCTGTCATCGCTTGCTCGCTTCGGTCCGTGCGTCGGGGGTCATCGCTTGCTCCTCAGGCGGTCCATGTAGCTCTGGCGCATGCCGCGCCACGCGATGGCCATGCCACCGATGAGCAGAATCAGGCCGGCGAACCCTCCGTAGAGAAGGCCGTCACCGGGGTCGGTCGGTTCGTCTTGATTCGGGGCGTCGGCGAGGAAGGCGACGACGTCGGCGATCTCCGCCTCGGTCATCGGGTTGTCGCGGAAGATCGGCCGCATGGTGGCCGACGCCGGGTTCGACAGCCACGCCGACAGCCCGACATCGCCGCCGAGATCGTCGTGGGTGCTGGTGAGATCGGGGCCGAGGCTCCAGCCGCCGAGGTTGCCGACGTCGCCGGCGGTGTGGCAGCTCGAACAGGCACCGCCACCCTCGGCGAAGCGGGTCGAGCCGATGAAGAGGTCGCGCCCCTCACCGATGTCGCCGGGTTCGACGACTTCGGGTTCGGGCTCGGGGGCCGACGTGTCCTTGTCGGCCAGGGTGCCGACGTAGGCGACCACCGCGGCCACCTCGTCGTCGGAGAGGTCGCCGAAGGCGGCCATGTCGCCGTCGTAGGTGACCCCGAGGACCTCGATCGGGCCACTCAGCCCGTCCCGGACGGTGGACTCCACGTACGCCGCGTCTGCCGAGTTCGGGTTGCCGGCCAAGGGTGGGAACGTTCCTTCGACGCCGAGGCCGGTGGCCTGGTGGCACTGGGCGCAGTTGTCGGAGTACACCTGCGCCCCGAGCGCCTCGTCCTGGGCGAGCACGGGCCCGCCCGACGCGGCCGCCCCTCCCGCGAGGGCCGCTGCCCCCGCCAGGGAGAACGCCAGCGTCAGTACACCGATGACGAGCCGAGGTGTTGCGGGTGCCTGGCACCTGCGCAACAACTGGCCGGCCGTCGACCGTGGCGTGCGTCTCATGGGTTCTTGAACTCCGCTTTGGGCCCGAGGTAGTACCAGTAGTTCAGGACCAGGCAGACCACATAGAAGATGGCGAAGCCGATCAGGGCGACCTCGGGGGTCCCGCCCTTGATCTGCTCACCGAACTCCTGGGGCACCACGAAGGCGCCGTAGGCGGCGACGGCGGAGGTCCAGCCGAGCACCGGCCCGGCCTGCTCACGGTTGAACACGATGGCGATGGTCCGGAAGGTCGACCCGTTGCCGATGCCGGAGGCGGCGAACAGCAGCAGGAAGAGCAGGAAGAACGGCACGAAGAAGTCTTCGGGCGTCTCGGACTGGTACGCCTGACGCAGGAAGTAGGCCACGCCGAGCGCCGACGCCGTCATGACGATCGACACGTAGTGGGTGACCCGGGCACCACCGACACGATCGGAGATCCACCCACCGATCGGGCGGATGAACGCGCCGATGAACGGGCCCATCCAGGCATACGTGAGTGCGGACGGGCCGTCCGGGTTGGCGATCGAGTGGTCCCAGACACCATCGGTCTCGATGTGCTTGAAGCCGAACACCACCTTGATGGCCAGGGCGAAGCCGGCCGAGTAGCCGATGAAGCTGCCGAACGTCATCGTGTAGATGACACTCATCACCCAGGTGTGCCGGTTCTCGAACACCTTGAACTGGCGCTCGAGGTTGGGCTTGATCTCACCAGGGATCCGCTTGAGCAGCTGCACCGTGAGCGTGATCACACCGGCGATCACCGGGTACTTGGCCCACGAAGGAGCGCCGAGGCCGGTCGGGTCCGGGAGGATGATGTAGAGGCCGATCGCCGAGGTCAGGAAGGCGACCACCAGCATCCCGATGATCTTGCCGAACGACGACAACGGCGAACCGATGTTGGGCGACACATGCTCGGCACGGATGTTGTTCATCCGGGTCCAGGCCAGGATCGCCAGCGGGATGAGCAGGACCAGCCAGACGAAGCCGGCGTTGTGGATCCAGGTCTCGGTGCCCGCATCGATGGTGCCGATCAGGGTTCCGGAGTTCTTCTCCAGGACCATCGAGCCGCCACCGAAGACCGCGGAGGTCATGACCAGCGGGATCAACAGCTGCATCGTGGTGACGCCGGCGTTGCCGAGCCCGGCGTTCAGCCCGAGGCTCAGGCCCTGCATCTTCCTCGGGAAGAAGAAGCTGATGTTCGACATCGATGAGGCGAAGTTGCCGCCACCGAGGCCGGACAGGAAGGCCAGGAGCTGGAACACCCAGAGCGGTGTGTCCTGATCGAGCAGGGCGAAGCCCGTGCCCGCCGCCGGGATGATCAACAACGCCGTCGTGAAGAAGATCGTGTTGCGACCACCGGCGATGCGGATGAAGAAGCTGCTCGGGATTCGCAGGCTGGCGCCGGTCAGACCGGCGATGGCCGTGATGGTGAACAGCTCCGACTGCTCGAACGGGAAGCCCAGGTTGAGCATCTGGACCGTGATGATCGACCAGTAGAGCCAGACCGCGAAGCCGCAGAGGAGGCTCGGGATCGAGATCCACAGGTTCCGGTTGGCGATGTGCTTGCCCTCGCGCTCCCAGAATTCCTCGTCCTCGGGATCCCACTCATATATGTCAGCCATGACCGCTCCTCTCGAGCGTTTCGTAGTTCTGGTGCCTGCTCACGAGCCCGCCACCGGATCCGAGCTCGACTCCTCGGCATCGGGCTGCGGGGCCAGCTCCTCGTCGTCGAAGCCAGTGGCGAACGATCCCTTGGGCTCCTCGAGGAGGAGAAGGGTGATGAGGAAGCTCACTGCGGCGCCACCCGACAGGATGAAGAAGAAGGTGCGGGCGTCGACCAGCGAGAAGATCACCAGGTAGATGACGGCACCGACGTTGCCGTAGGCGCCGGCCATGCCGGCGATCTGACCGGTCATGCGGCGGTTGACCATCGGGATGATGGCGAAGGTGGCGCCTTCGGCGCCCTGCACGAACAGGGAGGCGAAGATCGTGATCACCACGGCGATGATCAGCCAGGTGAGGCCGCCGAACATCGGCACGATGTTGCGCAGGCCGTCCTCGTCGACCCCGGGGGCCCACTTGGCGATGAACCCCATGAGGAAGAAGCCGACGACGATGCCGAAGATGTAGATGAGCATCGTGCGCTTGCGGCTGGGCAGCTCGTCGGACAGGTAGCCGCCGAGGGGGCGGGCCACCAGGTTGACGAACGCGAACGAGGACGCGACCAGACCGGCGACGGTGGCGGTCACGAGTGGGCCACCGTCGCTGTTGCGCAGCGGCTCGAAGGTGGTCTCGAAGAAGGCGGGGAGCATCGAAACGACTGCGAGCTCCGCACCGAAATTGGCGAAGTAGGTGCTGTTGAGCGCTGCGACCGAACCGAAGTGGTACTTCTCCTTCTCCGGCACTCCGGCCTTCAGGTACGGCAGGTTGACGTGGAGCGTCTTGCCGACATGACCGAGGTAGACCACGGTGAGGACTGCGTAGATCGCATAGAGGCCGCTGTCGCTCAGGATGTAGTCGCCGTCGACCTTGACGTTGCTGATTCGCCAGGCGAGGACGCCGAGGGCACCGATCAGCGGGATCGACCAGATCAGGTACTGGACCAGGTCGCCGTAGGACGAGCAGACCATCGGCTCGGCCTTCTTGGTCTTGGTCAGGGTGCGGCCGTCGGGGACGTCGCGGACGAGGAAGTAGTACATGACGCCGTAGACGGCGAGCACGAGGCCGTTGATGGCCATCGCCCAGCGCCAGGCGCCCTCGCCCATGTCGAACCAGTTGCCGAGCACGGTGAGGGCGAACCACGGCAGTGTCATCGCGGCGAAGGCGGACCCGAAGTTGCCCCAGCCGGCGTAGAAGCCCTCGGCTCGACCGACGTACTGCGGCGGGAACCACTGGGCCACCATCTTGATGCCGATGTCGAAGCCGGCACCGACGCCGCCGAGGAAGAGGCGGGAGATCATCTGCTGGGTGAAGCTGTCGGCGAAGGCGAACCAGATCGCCGGCACCGACATGGTGATCATCAGTCCGGTGAACACCACCCGGGCACCGAAGCGGTCGATCAGGGCGCCGACGATGATTCGGGCCGGGATCGTGAGCGCGACGTTGCAGATCAGAAGGATCTTGACGTGCTCCTTGGTGAGCCAGTCCAGATCCCCTCGCATCGTCGTCGAGAGAGGCGCCAGGTTGAACCAGACGTAGAACGTCATGAAGAAGGCGATCCACGTGTAGTGCAGGACCCGGATGCTCTCCTGATTGAAGTCGAGCAACTTCGGAGGCTGGTCCGCTGGATCCTCACTGGTCTCGATGTCGGTCACGGTCACTCGCTTTCAGTGGTGCTGGCGGGCCCGGTCACGGGTTGCGCCAGTTCGGGAAGTCGGGGGCTTCGTCCTCGAGGGAGCGGAGCCAGGTGGTGATGGCCTTGATCTGCTCGGACGTGAGCGGGCCACCGAAGTCCTGGGAGTAGGCCCCCATCGGGGAGCCGGGCACGCCGACTGCGACGAGCAGGGAGATCTGGTCGTCGGTGGCGCTCTGGAGGAACTGCTTGGCGTTGAGCGCCGGGGCCGTTCCGCCCTCGCCGGTCTCGCCATGGCAGGAGGCGCAGTTGAAGCCCCAGATGGTCTCGCCTTCGTGAGCGAGCGAATCGAGCTGCTCGGCCCGGGCCTCCTCACGCGCCGACGGCTCGTAGCTGAGGTAGAGCGGGAACGCGGCGGCCATCGCGAGCAGCAGGACTGCACCGACGGCCATCACCCGGTTGGTGGACCGATCGAGTTCGGGGTCGGTGGTGTAGCCGTACGCCATCAGTGCTCGCTTTCCACCGCACAGTTCGGACCGGGACTCGGCTCGTCGATCGTCTCGACGCCGGGTGCCGGACCATCGATCTTGGTGCCCGTGTCGATGTAGACGAGGCCGTCCTCGCCGACCTCGATCGGATGCCGGTCGAGTCCTCGGGGCGACGGTCCGGTGAGCAGCTCACCCTTGCGGTTGAAGACCGAGCCGTGGCAGGGACACTCGAACCGGTTGGACGACTCGCAGTACGGCACCCGACAACCCAGGTGGGTGCACTTCTCGGACAGGGCGAACAGCTCGCCTTCGACCCGGACCAGGTGCGACTTGGCAGCCAACACCTCGACGGCGCCGGAATCGGGCACCGCCTCGGGTGGGATCGTCCGGACCTTGCCACCGAATCCCGAGGTGGGCAGCGGCTGCAGCAGATCCCAGGTGGTCCAGGCGGCGGCCGCGGCGATGAGCGCGGTGCCGAATTTCCAGATGCGGCCCAGGAAGGTGCGGCGGGACTGGTCGGTGTTCATAGTTCTCCGTGCCATTCGTTCCAGGGCCAGACCCAGCTCCAGTTGGGGCCGCGGAAGGCGAACCCGACCAGGGTCAACACGATCCAGGCGACCATCACGATCGTGAAGGTGACGACGGCGACCTTGCGGTTGCGGGCCTTCGCGTGCGGGCTGTTGTCGATGTAGGGCAGGGCGACCAGGGCCGCGATGATCCCGCCCGGCACCAGCACGCCGGCGATGAGCGGATGGAAGTGCGACAGCAGCTCCTGGAGGGCCGCGAAGTACCAGGGCGCCTTCTCCGGATTGGGAGTGTCGGTGGGGTTGGCGACCGAGCGCAACGGTGCGTCGAAGAACACCGAGATGACGAGTACGGACAACATGACCGCCATCGCGGCCACGGCATGGCGGACGAGCAGGTGAGGCCAGACCATGACGAGGTCCTGCTCGTCAGGCTCCTTGCGGTCGCCGGCCACGGGCTTGCCGGGGACGACGCCGAGGACACGGCGGCCGTCGTCGGTGGCGTCAGTCATCGCCACTCCCTTCGAGATCGAGCCCGTCGCCACTGGTGGCGAGATCCAACATCGCGTCCTTGCGCCAGCGCCAGAGGTGGATCATCAGGACGAAGACGATCAGGGCGGGAAGCACGGCCACGTGGAGGACGTAGAAGCGCAGGAGGGTGGAGGCCCCGACCACCGAGCCGCCGAGCAGCATCTCCTGAACGTCGCCGCCGATGAGCGGGACGTAGGAAGCCATCTCGGTGCCGACGGTGACCGCCCAGAAGGCGAGCTGGTCCCACGGCAGGAGGTAGCCGGTGAACGACATGAGCAGGGTGAGCACCAGCAGCATCACGCCGATGACCCAGTTGAACTGGCGAGGTGGCTTGTAGGCGCCCCGGTAGAAGACCTTCGCCATGTGCATCGCCACCGCCAGCACCATCAGGTGGGCCGACCAGCGGTGCACGTTGCGGACGTACTGGCCGAAGGTGACCTCGGTCTGGATCGTCTGGATGTTCGTGTACGCCTGGTCGGGGGATGGGACGTAGAAGAACATCAGGTAGATGCCCGACACCACCAGTGATCCGAAGAGGGCAGTGGAGACGACCCCGAGGTACCACGAGTACTTGAAGGAGAGTTCCTGACGCCGGATCTTCACCGGGTAGATGTGCAGCAGGAAGTTCGACCAGTGGCCGGCCGCCCGGTCCCTTGGCGTGACCCGGGGCGGGCTCCGGAAGATGGATCGACCCACGGGGCTGCGCCGTAGACGGCTCACCGCATTGGACGAGGTGTCGGTTAGAGACATACGGGCACTCCGATTCCGGACCACACACCCATGGACAGGGCGTCGGGGGGACAACGCTCGATGCAGAGCCCGCAGCGGATGCAGGCGGTCTCGTCGAGCAGTAGGGCGGTGCCGCCGGGACGGTCGGGGTCGACCTCCTCGGACGGCACCAGAGAGATCAGATCGAGCGGACAGACGTCGGAGCACAGGGCGCAGAGAACGCAGCGTTCGATGTCGAGCATGATGTTGGCGAAGCAACGCAGGCAGCGGTTCGCTTCACACTGGGCCTGCTCGGGGGTGAAGCCGGTCTCGACCTCGGCCA
>CAYFLT010000007.1:47600-49276 GCA_964344055.1 uncultured Candidatus Nemicrothrix sp. | reverse complement strand
CAGACCCATGCGCCGGCCGGTCTCCAGGGTGGGAACCTCGACCCGCGCCCCCCGGTCGTAGTGGTCCTCGAGGCGGTGGAATTGGCGCATCCGCACCATTCGGCCGGGCCGGTCGGTCTCGAGTTCGCCGCCGAAGGCGACGTGGATGTCGGCTGCGGTGCGTCGACCGTCGGCCACCGCGGCGATCAGGGTCCGGGGCCCCTTGGCGGCGTCACCACCGGCCCAGACGAAGGGCATCGACGTGGCGCCGGTGTGGTCATCGGCCTGGATGGTGCGGCGGGGGCTGATCTCGGGGCCCGACTCGCCAAGAGCATCGAGGTCGATGGCCTGGCCGATGGCGAGGATCACGGTGTCGGCGTCGAGCGTTCGACGATCGGAATCGTAGAACTCGGGACTGAAACGATGGTCCTCGTCGAACACTCGGGTGACTCCGACGGTCTCGAGACCGGTGACCTGACCGTCCTCGACCTTGATGCTCGCGGGACCCCGACGGGGGATGAAAGAGATGCCCTCGTGCTCGGCTTCCTCGATCTCGAAGTCGTGGGCCGGCATCTCCTCGCGGGATTCGAGTGACACGACGGTGATCTCTCGGGCGCCGGCCCGCGCAGCCGACCGGGCGACGTCGATCGCTTCGGTCATGGAGCCCCGTTCGCCGTCACGGCGGTCGTCGTAGTCCGCTGCTCTCAGGGCGGTGCGGGCCGCGTCCATGGCGACGTCACCACCGCCGACGACGATCACCTTCTCGCCGACGTCGACGCTGAAGCCGCGGTTCATGTTGATGAGGAACTCGATGGCCTTGAACACGCCGTCGGCGTCGGCCCCGTCGATGTCGAGCCCGCGGCCCAGGGTGGCGCCGATCGCGAGGAAGAGTGCGTCGTGTCGGTCCCGCAGCTCGTCGAAGGTGACGTCCTCACCGAGGCGGGTCTCGTACTGCACGTCGACGCCGAGGTCGACGATGGCGGCGACGTCCTTGGCGAGCACGTCGCGGTCGAGTCGGTATTCAGGGATGCCCAGCCACATGGCGCCACCGAGCTTCTCGGTGGCTTCGTAGAGCGTGACCTGGTAGCCCCACCGGCGAAGGTCGTGGGCGCAGGCGAGACCGGCCGGTCCCCCGCCGACGATGCCGATGCTCTCGGAGCGCTCGACCGCAGGCGGCGCCGCGACCTGGTCCCAGAGCGTGCCGTCGCCGGCCTCCGGTCCGAATTGCTCGGTGATGTAGCGCTTCAGGGCTCGAATGGCGATCGGCTCGTCGATCTCGCCGCGGCGACACGCGTCCTCACAGGGCGCCGCACACACCCGCCCGCACACCGAGGCGAACGGGTTTGGCATCCGAGCGGTCAGGTAGGCGAGTTCATCGTCGCCGTCGGCGATGGCGGCGACGTACATCCCGGCGTTGGTGTGCACCGGGCACGCGGCGAGACACGGGATGTTCTCGTCGAAGTAGGCAAGTGTGTCCGCCCGCTCGGAGGCCACTACACCCGTCCCCTCCGGTGGCCATACCAGAGAGCGATGAGGCATCCGAGGAAGCCGGCCCCCCACACGGCCGTTCCGATCAGGTCCTGGGCGTTGCGATCGAGGTCGGTGACCGTCGAAGTCGTCATCACCCAGGAGGGCAGGTACACCGCGAGGAACACCACGAATACGACGATGACGACACGCTTGAGCCACGCGTCCAA
>CAYFLT010000007.1:41894-47575 GCA_964344055.1 uncultured Candidatus Nemicrothrix sp. | reverse complement strand
GAGGTGGACAGGCGGTCATTGGTGCCGAACACCCGTCGTCTCGCCAGAATCGCCAGCACGACTGCGGCGATTGTTGCGGCGACCACGTTCGGGATTCCGAGAAGCGCAGGCACGTTGCCCATCCTCCACCCGGACCCCGCTTGTGAAGTAGGGAACTAGGTCCCTTACAGCATAAGTCGAGGATTTGTCCGGAAGATACGCCCCATCTCCCGAACAGTCAGCGACCGGGACAGTGCCACGGAGCGATCGCGCGCCTAGTCGGGCGAAAGGCTGGGCGGGAGGCTGAGCTTGCTGGTTCGGGCACCGTCGACCACGAGCACCTGACCGGACACGAATCGAGCGTCGTCGCCGGCGAGGAAGGCCACTGCGGCAGCCACGTCGGCGGGGTCGCCGACGTGGCCGACCGGGTGGAGGGTGCCGAGTTCGGCCAGCGCCTGATCACGGTCCGGCAGCCGATCGATGTAGGCCCGGTTGAGTGCGGTGTCGATCCAACCCGGAGCCACCGCATTGCAGCGGATTCCCATCGGTCCGAGGTCCACCGCCATCGCCGCGGTGAGCCCGTGCACACCGCCCTTCGAGGCTGAGTAGGCCGTGTGGAGCGGGTTGGAGCCGATCCCTTCGATGGAGCCGATGTTGACCACGGCGCCGCCCGCCGCCCGCAGGGCCGGAAGCAGCACCTTCGTCATCATCCAAGGACCTCGGAGGTTCACGGCCATGGCCTGATCCCACTGCTCGACGGTCTGCGCCTCGATCGAGGCCTCGAACATGATCCCGGCGTTGTTGACCAGTACGGAGATCGATGGACCGCACTCGGACGCGAACGAGGTCGCGGAGTCCTCCGAGGTCACGTCGAGCTCATGCCAGCGTTGCCCCGGTCCGAGGTCCCCAGGGTCGCGTAGGTCGCCGATGACGACGTCCGCCCCGTCCGCAGCGAAGCGGTCCGCGATGGCGCGGCCGATCCCCTGGGCCGCACCGGTGACCACAACGGTCGGGGGCGAGGAGTCGGTCACTGTGCGGTGTACCCACCGTCGAGCGACAGGTTGGCTCCGTTGATGTGGCGGCTGGCGTCCGAGCAGAGAAACAGCACCAGATCCGCAATCTCGGAGGCGTCCGGTATGCGGCCCTCGGGGATGTCGGCCCGGTTCGCCTCGTACACCGCGGCGATGTCGGCGTTCGGTGGCCGCGCACTGCTCAGCATCGGGGTGTCGACCGAGCCCGGACAGATGGCGTTGATCCGGATGCCCTCGGCCGCGTGGTCGAGCGCCATGGCCCGGGTGAGGTTGGTGACCGCTCCCTTCGATGCGCAGTAGGCGGCGAGCCCCGCCGACCCGACCAGTCCACAGGTCGACGAGATGTTGACGATCACTCCCCCACCCCGAGATCTCAACGCCGGGACCGCCGCCCGGGAGAGAAAGAAGGTGCCGTCGACATTGATCGACATGATCCGGTGCCAGTCGTCATCGGACGTGCCGAGCGCGTCCGCCCGATGGATCACACCGGCCGCGTTGACGACGATGTCGACCCCACCGAAGGAGTCGGCAGCTGCCGCGATGAGCGATCCGGCCTCGGCCGAATCGGCCACGTCCCCAAGACAGGGAACAGCGATCCCCCCGGTGGACGTGATCCGATCGACCACCGCGGCGGTTCGGTCGGGGTCGCGGCCACCGACGATCGCTGCGGCTCCGGAGGTGGTGAGCCGCTCGGCGATGGCGGCGCCCATTCCGGACGATCCTCCGGAGACGACCGCGACCTTGCCGCGTAGATCGACTGTCAGATCCCCCAAGGCGCTACTCCTCGATTCCGGCCTGGCGACGACGCCAGCGTGCGTTCAACCGTACGCCCCAACGGTTGAAGGGGTCGGGGAAGTTGCGACTCGGTCCTTCCCCCGCCGTTAGCAAGTCCATGAGCGGATCGGTCTGGCCCATCATGTGCTCCGCCAGGTACTTGCCGGAGATGGTCCCCTTGGCCATGCCGGTGCCCTGGTACACCATCGTCGCCCACACCCCATCGGCCACCCTCCCGCACACGCCGGCACCATTGCGGCTCAGGCTGAGCGCGCCGCCCCAGGAGTACTCGAACTCGACGTCGGGCAGCATCGGGTAGCGGTTCCGGAAGGACCTCTCGTGCACCCGCTTCACCGCCTCGAGCCCCCGGGTGATGTTGCTGCGACGGCTGAAGGTGTACTGGTTGCGGATCAGGATCCGCCGGTCGGGTCGGCGCCGCACGGTGGTGCCGGCCGGATGGGCCGGGATGATCGCGTAGTTCTCGTCGCCTCCCAGGGCCTCGACCTCGGCGTCGGTCAAGGGCCGGGTCATCGACCCCCAGGTGATCAGCGGGATGAGTCGGTTGCGGAAGAAGCCGAAGCCCTCTCCGAAGCCGTTGGCGGCGAGCACCAGCGACGGTGTCCGAACGCTGCCACGGCCGGTCCGCAGCGTGTGGGGCGGACCGAGGCTGAAGTCGGTGACCATGCTCGACTCGAAGACCTGCACGTTCTCGGGCATCGTGCGGCTCAGGCCGATCACCAACTCGGCCGGATTGACCAGCACGCTGTGCGGCGCGTGTAGCCCGAGTCGGTAGAAGCCGGTTCCGAACCGACGAGTGCATTCTGCGCCGTCGTAGAGGTGGTAGTCCTCGTCGACCGCATCGAGCGACGCCGCGAACCCCATCAGGGTCTTCTCACCCTTCTCGGACGCCGCAGCGTGGATCTTGCCCTCGCGACGCCAATCGCACTGGATTCCTTCGCGGTGCACGATCTCGTCGAGCCAATCGACCCCCGCGCGGTTGAGTGCGATCTGACGTCGGGCGTTGTCGGTGTCGTCGGCGAACCCCTTGGCCCGGATGTTGTGGGCGTGATCGATGATGAACCCCGAGCAGCGCCCCGCGGCGTTGTTGCCGAGGCGATCCGCCTCGAGCACGACGACCGAGGCGTCGGGGTCCAACTCGGCGAGCCGCCTCGCGGCGGCCAGCCCGCCGTAGCCCGCGCCGATCACCACGTGGTCGGCGTGGAGGTCACCGTCGAGCACGACCGGATCAGGTTGCGGCCCGAGGATCTCGAGCCACCCGTTCTGCCGGTCGTAGGCGGGAAGAATCGATACTGCGGTCATCAGCTCGAAGGGAGGTGAGACAGACCCGGTTCCAGGTACCGAATCTGTCGAGGTAGGTCGGTCATCAGCTCAGGTCGAGCCAGATCGTCTTGGTTTCGGTGTATTGCTCGTGGGCGTGGACGCCGTTGTCGCGACCGCCGAACCCGGACAGGCCGTACCCACCAAACGGGGTGGTCATGTCGCCCTCGCTGTAGCAGTTCACCGAGACGGTCCCGGCACGGATCATGCGGCTCGCCAGGTGAGCACTGCGCACGTTGCTGGTGAACACCGAGGCGTGCAATCCGTAGTCGGTGTCGTTGGCCATCACGATCCCCTCGTCCGCGTGGGCGAACGTCGACACCGACAGGACCGGACCGAAGACCTCGTCCCGAGCCACCGTCATCTCGGGCATGACCCCCTCGAAGATCGTCGGCTCGACGAACCAGCCACCCGTGTCCTCACGGGTGCGGTTGCCGCCACATCGGACGGCGGCGCCCTCCTCTTTCGCCTTGTCGATGTTGGCGAGGATCTTGTCGAGGTGGGCCGGCTCGATGATCGCTCCCATGCGGGTCTCCGGGTCGAGCGGATCGCCGAGCACCCACTCGTGCATCGCCTCATCGATGCGGACCATGACCTCCTCAGCGATCGACTCGTGGAGGATCAGCCGGCTGTTGCTGGAGCAGTTCTGTCCCGCGTTCCAGAAGATCGACTCACAGGCGTTCGCGGCCACCTTGTCGAGATCCTCGGCATCGGCCATCACGACCATGGGCGACTTGCCTCCGCACTCGAGCAGGACCCGCTTGAGGTTGGAGTCGGCGGCGTAGCGCAGGAACATGCGACCCACCTCGGTGGAGCCGGTGAAGCCCACACAGTCGACGTCGGGATGCAGCCCGAGCGCTGCCCCCACGGTCTCCCCGAAGCCCGGCACCACATTGATCACCCCATCGGGCAGACCGGCTTCCGTGGCCAGTTCGGCGATCCGGATCGTGGACATCGATGTCTGCTCGGCCGGCTTGAGCACCATGGTGTTGCCGGCGGCGAGCGCCGGCCCGATCTTCCACGCCGCCATCATCAGCGGGTAGTTCCAGGGCAGCACCGCGCCGACCACACCGATCGGCTCACGGACGATGGTGGACACCACGCCTGGACCCGAAGGGCTGGCCAGGTCGTAGACCTTGTCAGCGAGCTCCGCGTGCCACATCAGACAGGCCACCGTCTCGGGAAGGTCGATGGTCGACGTGTCGAAGATCGGCTTGCCCGCCTCCAGGGTCTCCATCACGGCGAGTTCGTCGCTGTGGGCCTCGATCAGCAGGGCGAACCGCTTGAGCAGGTTGCGGCGATCGGCCGGGGCCATTCGTCCCCACGGGCCGTTGTCGAACGCGTCGCGTGCGGCGGCCACCGCCCGGTCCATGTCTTCCCGGGCACCTTCGGCGACCTGGGCGAGCTCGGCACCGGTGGCGGGATTGAAGGTGGCAAAGGTGGAACCACTCGCAGACTCGACCGAGCGGCCACCGATCATCATGCGCGTCGGCGGCGTCACGGACGCGGCGAGCGCCGCCGGATCGAAGGTGAGCGTCACGGGTTCGGCCTTTCGTTCGCTCCGGCTCCGCCGGAGGGGTTCGCTCTACTCACACCCGAGGTGTGGGTCATCTGGACGAGCCAGTCGCGCTCGTCGTCCCATTCTCGGAACACCAGCGTGTCCCGATTCGTCCCGTTGACCGGCAGCGTCGACAGGGCGGTCTGCAGAGCCACCCGACCCTGCCGGGTCATGGGCATCACCGGCCGGCGGCACGGGCCGACCGGGCGGCCCACCATGTTCGTGGCGGTCTTGACCGCCGAGTTGTACTCGGCGTCGACGTTGTTTTCCCAGAAGAACATGTTCGCCGGAAGCATCTTCGCCCAGAGGTCGAGCGCTCCCTGGTGGTCGCCCTTCTGGACGAGATCCCAGAGCTGGACACATTCGTGGGGCATCACGTTGGCGGCACCCCAGATCCATCCGGCCGCACCCGACATCGCAGCGAACGGGGCGAGAGGATCGGCACCGGCGAGGACGTGTCCGCCGATCCCGATGAGCTTCTGGAGCCGGATGAGGTCGCCGGTCGAGTCCTTGATGTACTCGATGTTCTCGATCGCCATCAGCTGGCGATACAGGTCGGGGTGGATGTCGAAACCGCTGTTGACCGGGATGTTGTAGAGCACGATCGGGATGTCGATCGCCTGGGCCAGCTTCTCGTAGTGGAAAAGCACTCCCCGCTCGAATGGGCCCTCGAAATACGGCGGCAGGACCATCGCCGCGGATGCACCCTGATCCGCCGCCTTGCGGGTGCGCCCGATGGCGTCGGTGGTCGTGATGGCCGAGGTCTGGGCGATCACGGGGATGCGGCCATCCACGATCTCACAGCCGAGCCCGATGATGCGGTCCTTCTCCTCCTCGGACAGGAAGGCGAACTCACCGGTGCCGGCACACAGCACCAAGGCGTGGACACCAGCGTCGATCAGGCTCTCGATGTGGTCGCGCAGGCGGCCCTCGTCGAGGTGTTCACCGGTGTCGTCGAACGGCGAGCACATGGCGGCACAGACACCGTGTAGGAGCGGGGT
>CAYFLT010000007.1:33223-41884 GCA_964344055.1 uncultured Candidatus Nemicrothrix sp. | reverse complement strand
GCTACTCCAGGGTTTCGGGGATCTCGGTCATTCGACGCTCGACGAAGTCGCACAGGGCCTCGTCGATGTCGTCGGGAAGGGAGGGTTCGTCGTAGTCGGCCAGGAGACGCTTGGCTTTGGCGAGGCCACGCGCGTTCGCGTCGTCGCCACCGGCCGCCATCCACTGCTCGTAGCCGTCGCTGTCCATCAGCTCGGGCATCGAGAATGCGGACTCGAAGTTGGCGAGCGTGTGGGCCGTGCCCAGGAAGTGGCCGCCCGGTTCGACGTCGCCCATCGCCTCGATCGCACCGTTGAGTTCGTCGAACCTGATGCCTTCGGCGAACACCCGAAACAGCTCGGCCTGTTCACCGTCGAGCGCGGCCTTGGCATAGCTCTGGGACAGGGCCGACTCGAGATACCCGGTGGTGGACAGGACGAAGTTGGCCCCGGCGAGGACGACGCCGTACATGTTGCGGGCCGACTCGTAGCCGGCCTGGGCGTCGACCTGCTTCGACGCCGAACACATGCCCGAGCAGCGCCACGGAAGGCCATAGTGGCGGGCCAGTTGCCCGACCAGCAGGTTCATCTGGTCGATCTCCGGGGTGCCGGCCATCGGTGCGCCGGTCTTCATCGACACCGTCGCCAGCCACTGGCCATAGACCGCCGGCGAGCCGGCCCGCACGATCTGACTGAACGCGACCCCGGCGAGTGCCTCGGCGTTGATCTGCACCACCGAGCCGATGGTGGACGCCGGCGTCGATGCCCCACCGAGCACGAAGGGACTGAAGAGCATCGCCTGGTTGGCGCCGCTGTAGACCTTGACCGCGTCGAGCATGGTGGAGTCCCACACCAGCGGTGAGTTGCCGTTGGCGAGGCAGGTCATGACGGTGTTCTGGTCGACGAACTCGTCGCCGAAGAGGATCTTCGCCATGGCCAGACTGTCCTCGGCCCGCTCCCGCGACGTGACCGCCCCCATGAACGGCTTGGTCGAGTGCTTCATGAGGCTGTAGGTCATGCGGAGGTGACGGTGCGGGACCGGCACGTCCATCGGCTCACACAGCACACCGCCGGTCATCTGCATGGCCGGGGTCATGTAGGCGATCTTGGCGAAGTTGTCGAAGTCCTCCAGCGTGGCGCTCCGGCGTTTGCCCTCGAGATCGAGGACGAAGGGGGCACCGTAGGCGGGGGTGAAGATGGACTTCCGTCCGCCGAGAGTGACGGTGCGGTCGGGATCCCGACCGACCATCGTGTACTCGGCCGGGGCCTTGGCGATCAGCTCCATGACGAGTTCGCGGTCGATGCGGATGCGGTAGCCGTCGATCTTCACCTGCTCACCACCCGCGGCTCGCCACATCTCGACCGATTCGTCGTCGCGGAACTCGATGCCGGTCGTCTCGAGGAGCGTCATGGTGTGCTCGTGGACGATCTCCACCTGCTCGGGCACGAGCATGTCGAGATACGGGATCCCGCGGTCGACCTCGGGCAGGAAGCGCTGGGTGAACGCGGTGCGGGCCTCACGGCGGGCACCTCGGCCTCGCCGGCCAGCACGGGTTGCGGTGTCGGTCAAGTCGGAACTCCTGCCCTCAATGCTCCTGCGAGGTGCTGGCGGAGCGCGTCGATCACCTCGTCCTCACCCGGACGAGCGATGGTCCGCAGCACGAAGGCCACCGGCGGGAACGACACGGGGGCGATTCCCGCCCACGGCCGCATCGCCTCGGTGACGTTGGGTGTGTTCAGGACGGCCACACCCAGGCCGGCCTCGACAGCTGCCTGCACCCCCTGGATGCTCGGGCATTCCATGGAGAGCCGGTGGGCTCGACCCGCGCCGTCGAGTGCTCGGGTCAGCCACGGTTCGTAGAGACAGCGCGGACCGAAGGAGATGAGCGGCACGGTCTCGGCCTCGTCGAATCCGGCCGATACGGCCTGCACGGCGAGGAGCTCGTCGCGGCGCCAGACCTCGTCGTCGGGGCCGATGGCGTCGTCGATGTCGATTACCTGGATCAACGCGACGTCGATCTCGCCGTCGGCCAACCAGTCCGAAACGTAGGCCGAGTCGTGCACCCGGACCTCGAGGGCCACATCGGGATGGGTGCGACGGAACCGACTGGCCACCTCGGCGAGACCGGTGGCGGCGACCTCCTCGTTGCAGCCGAGCCGGACCGTGCCGGTGAGCGAGCTGCGCTGGAAGTGATCGACAGCCTTGTCGTGGGCACCGACGATCTCGGCCGCATGAGCGAGGAGGTCTTGCCCATCGGCGGTGAGCGTGAACGATTGGCCCTGGCGGTTGATCAGGCCGAAACCGAGGCGATCCTCGAGCCTGCGGATCTTGTGGCTGACCGCGGACTGGGTGAGTCCGAGCTGATCACCTGCCGCGCCGAAGCCGTCGTTCGAGACCACCGCGAGGAACACTCGCAGCGACTCGACGTCGAGCCGGACCGGCGCGTCGGCCGTCTCCATCCCCATGACCCGGGATCATGACAGTTCGTCATCCAATTCGCAACACCCATGACGTCCCGTCACCTGCAGTCCGGTGCCGACCGGCCGGGAGGTCAGTCGCAGAACCAGATGTTGGAGGTGATCTCGAAGGGAACCGACGCGTCACCGTCCGGGGTGAGGTAGGCCCAGGTCCAGTCCTCGGTGAGGACGCTGAACCCGAGATGCTCCGCCGGCGCCATCCCGATGGCCGTGCCGATGTCGGTCATCGTCATCGCGGGCGTCACCCCGGGATGGAGCTGGATCACCCATGAATCCGGCTGTGGATTGGCCGGGAAGGTTCCCACCGGGATCGGATTGGTCGGCCGCCAACTCCATCCCTCGTACACCTCGGTACCCGTGTGGTTGCTGAACTCCAGCTGGAGACCGGCCCAGCTCATGAAGCGTTCGTCGACGCTGTTGAACGGACAACCCTCCGTCCAGCCCGTGTCATTGCTCGGGGCGCCGAAGACCTCGACCATTGCGAACTCGACCTCGTCGAGCAGGGTGCCGGGCGGGAGACCCATCACCTCGCCGGTCACCAGGTCCGCGACCACTGCCACCAGAGGCTCGGGGGCCACGGTGGTGGTCGTCGTGGTCGTGGTCGTCGTGGTGGTGGTCGTCGTGGAGGAGGTCGTGGTCGAGCTCGAAGAGGTGGTGGCCGGCGGGTCCTCCGACGTCGTCGGAGCCGCCGTGCTGGACGTGGTGGATTCCGCGCCTGCATCGGTCGCGCTGCCGTCGTCTCCGTCGCCACCGGCCTTGGCGAAGGCGTAGCCGGCGATCAGGCCGACCAGCAGAACGATCACACAAATGAGAATGATTTCGCGCCGTGACATGCCTCCAGTGTCACAGCCTCAGCGGCCGATCGAGACCATGGGTACCGATTCAGAGTGGACTCACATGCCGACCGGTCGCGTCCGACCGGTCGAGGCGGACTCAATCGAGCTCCGCTGCAGTGCGCTCGACCGCCGCGAGGATCTTGGCGTATCCGGTACAGCGGCAGAGGTTGCCGCTGAGCCCGATCCGGACATCCTCCGGCGAGGGATTCGCCTCACGGTCGAGCAGGGCATGGGCCGACATGATCATCCCGGGAGTACAGAAGCCGCACTGGACGCCGCCCTCCTCAAGGAGGTTCCGCTGGAGGGCGTGCATCTCCTCGCCGGCCATCACTCCTTCGATCGTGGTGACCGTACGCCCTTGGGCCTGCACCGCGAGATAGGAGCAAGAGTTCACGGGTTGCCCGTCGAGAAGGACCATGCACGCGCCGCACTCGCAGTCGTCACATCCTTCTTTCGTGCCGGTGAGTCCGACGTCGTCACGGATGACCGACAGGAGGTTCTTGTCCTGGGGGGCCGTGATCGGGTAGGTGACGCCGTTGACGTCGAGTTCATAGGACGCACTCATCATGCGGCTCCGATTCCGAGCGATCGATTGACGGGGACCGGGATCGTCTCGCCACCGGCTCGACGGGCCGCCGCGACGACCGCGCGTTTGGCCATCACTCCCACACAGTGGCGTCGATACGTTTCGCTGGCTCGCAGATCGCTGATCGGCGTGGCTTGCTCGGCGGCGAGCTCTTCCGCGCGCGCCCCTGCCTCAGCCGGACCGACACCGCCGAGACCCGCAAGGCCATCGACTGCGATGATCGTGGGCGCCACCGCACTCAGCGCGACGGAGACGCCGGTGACCGAGCCGTCCTCCGCCAGGGCGACACGAGCTGCGGCACCGACCACGGCGATCTCCATCGCCCGTCGGTACTCCAGCCGGACGTACGCACTGCCGCTGCGATCCTCGGGAAGCGGCAGACCCACCCCGGTGAGCAACTCATCGGGAGCGGCGGAGGTGGCGCCCGGTCCCGTCCAGAGGTCGATCACCGGGACCTCGCGTCGCGCCTCGGGCGAGCGGAGGTGAGCTACCGCGCCGAACACGACAAGTGGCGCTCCGGTGTCCATGGCGGGCGAGGCGTTCATCACGTTGCCACCGATCGTTCCGACATTTCGCGTCGAGGGTGATCCGACGAGCGCGGCGGCATCGGCCAACGCCGTGAAGTCGCCGACCACGAGCGGATCGGTCATCAGGGTGGCGTGGGTGACCGTCGAACCGATCCGCAACCCCCCAGGACCGGGACCGATCTCGGCCAGGTACGGGATGCGATCGATCGCCACGAGGTCGTCGGGAAGGGCGGTCTTGCCGTGCCGCGCTCCGACGACGAGATCCGTGCCGCCGGCGATCGGCCGGGCTCCCGACTTCATGGCACCGAGCACGTCCTCGATGTTCTCCGCGATCGTGAACGTCATGACCCACCTCCCTCACCGGCGAGCCACACCCGTTCGGCGGTCATCGGCAGCCGGCGGAGCGGGGCTCCGATCAGTTGGGCGATCCCGTTGGCGATCGCCGCAGGCGTCGGCACGTTCGGTGCTTCCGCCACACCCTTCGAACCTCTCGGACCGACCGCGGGATCGGCGATCTCGACGAATTGCGCTCGGATTTTCGGCGCATCGGCTGCCGTCTGGAGCTTGTACTCCAACAGGGCGGCATTTCGCTGCCGAGCTTCGTCGTCGTACTGGGTCCCCTCCGTGAGGGCCTGGCCGATCCCCATCATGATCCCGCCTTCCACTTGGCCACTGGCGGCGACCGGATTGATGATCGTGCCGGAGTCGTGGGCTGCCGAAACGTCCAGGACCCGCACGACTCCGGTCTCGCGATCGAGCCGGATGCGGACGGCATGCGCGGAGAACTGGGGGCCGGCCCAGCCCGCCAGTCCCTGATCGCCGACGCACGTGCCGCTCACTGCGGGGTACTCCGGTGGGGTACCCGAACCCTTCCCGATCAGCATCTCGCCCTCGGCAGCCGCTCCCGCCAGTTCGGCTATTCCGACGTTCCGGTCGGGCGAGCCGGCCACGTGGGCCACCCCTCCCGCGAGCACGATGTCGTCGGCCGCGGCCTCGAGCTGATCCGCGGCCAGATCGCGGAGCTGGGCAGCGATCTCCTGGGCGCTCTCGACCACCGCCCGTCCGTTGTTGATCAGGGTCTGTGAGCCGGTGGCGCCGGTGTCGTAGGGCCCCGCCGAGGTGTCCTGGTAGACGAGTTCGAAGTCCTCCGGATCCATGCCGAGCTCGTCCGCCGCGAGCTGGCGCAGCGTCATCACCGAACCGGTCCCACACTCCTGAGCCCCGGTGATGATCTGTCCGGACCCGTCGGCTTCGAGCTTGATGTAGGCGCCGGATGGCCCCGGAAAGCTCGGCCACCAGCCCACGGCCACGCCGACCGCTTCGTCGGGGGGCAGTTCGTCGCCGTACGCCGATGCCGACACCGCGGCGTCGAGGCAGCGCCGCATTCCGATGTCGCCGTAGACCTGGCCGGCCGGCCCTTCGAGCCCACCGTCGACGAGATTCATTCGCCGGAACTCGACCGGGTCCATTCCGATCGTGCGAGCCACCTCGTCGGTGTGTGATTCCAGGGCCCAGCACGCCTGGGGCGCGGTCGGCGCCCGCACCGACCCCGAGGGCTGGTGGTTGGTGTAGACGAGCGACGACTCGATCTTCACGTTGGGTGACACGTAGGGACCCGCCACGTGCATCGCCGCGAGCTGGGGGAAGAAGGCGGAATCCGCGATGTAGGCCCCGTTGTCGATCGCGATCCAGCCGGTGCGAGCCGTGATCGTGCCGTCGGACTTCACGCCGGTGGTGACTTCGACGATCATGCCTTCACGGCGGCGGTCCGGGGCGAGGAACTCTTCCTGGCGCGAGAACACCAGCTTCACGGGTCGCCGGGCTGCCCGAGCCAGCGCGGCGATGTGCGCCTCGAAGTGGAATCCGCACTTGCCGCCGAATCCCCCGCCGAGATGGGGGACGATGATACGGACCCGGTTCGCCGGCATCTGGAGCGTCTCGCACACCCCGTTGCGGGCGTCGAAGGGCACCTGGGTCGACGACCAGATCGTGACCTTGTTGCCCTCCCACTGGGCGACGACCGCACGCGGTTCGATCGGCGCGGCATGGCAGCCGTCGGCCACGAACCGGCTGGTCACGACATGGTCGGCGTCGGCCAGTCCCGCCTCGACGTCGCCCTTCTCGATCGAGGAGAAGGACGCGACGTTCGGCTTGCAGACGGTGTCGCCGTCGATCGCGTATGACTCCCAGTCCTGGTGAACCAGTGGTGACCCGTCGGCCAGCGCCGCTTCGAGATCCTGGACGACCGGGAGCGGTTCGTACTCGACGTCGATGGCGTCCGCCGCCCGCTGGGCGGTCTCGGCATCGATTGCCGCGACCGCAGCGACGACCTCGCCTTCGAAACGCACCACGTCGCGGGCGAACAGGGTGCGGTCCGCCACCATCGGGCTGTAGCGCACGTCGGGCACATCGGCGTCGGTCAAGACCGCGAACACGCCGGGCATCGACCGAGCAGCGGAGACGTCCAGCCGCGTGATGCGTGCGCTGGCCACCTCCGCATACCGGAACTTCGCGACGAGTTGGCCCGTGAGATTGAGATCGGCGGTGTAGCGCCCCGAACCGGTGACCTTGTCGGGGCCGTCGGCTCGAACGAACCGAGGTGCGTCGGTGATGGCCATGTCCACTCCCATCGAGGCCGGATCGGTCGCTCAATATCTCACGCGATCGCTGTCGCCGCACGCAACCGGCCCGCACTACCGTGCGGCAATGACGCCCGAAGACATCAACGAACTCGTTTCGGTCAGCGACCCTCAGCTCTCCCCCGACGGCACCCGAGTCGCCTACGTCGTCACTCGGGTCGACGGAGACGCGAATCGCTACCGCAGCCGCGTCTGGCTCGTCGATGCCGACGGCCAGAGCCTTCCTCGTCCGGTGAGTGCCGGCGAGGAGAACGACGCCAACCCGAGATGGTCTCCGGACGGCCGCTCGCTGGCATTCACTTCCACCCGCCGCAAGGACGCCGCGGGAAAGACCCGCTCGGCGATCTACCTGCTCTCGACCGACGGTCCGGGGGAAGCCTCCCTGCTGTGCGAGCACGACGAAGGTGTCGCCGGACTTGCGTTCTCCCCCGACGGTCGCCTACTCGCCTACTCGTCCCGGGTCCGCGACGAGCACTACAGCAGCGACGACGTCGATCGCCGACCACCTCGTCGAATCGATCAGCCCTTCTACATGCTGAACGGCGAGGGGATCACGCTCGACCGCCCGTCGCACATCCACGTCGTCCCCACCGACGGATCGAGCGGCGCCCGGGATCTCACACCCGGGCGGATCCAGTACGGCGCACCTTCGTGGAGGAAGGACAGCCGGACGATCGTTGCGTCCGCGAGCTCGGCACGCGAGTACGGCCTCGCCAGCGACATCGCCGAGATCCCCCTCGACGGCGGCGAGCCGACGTGCCTGACCTCACACACCGGCTACTACCACGTCCCGAGCGTGTCGCCGGACGGCAACCGCATCGCGTGCGTCGGTTACGACACCGTCGAGGTCTTCCCGCAGAACAGCGGCATCGGCCTGCTCGCGGAAGGCGATTCCTCCCCGGAGTGGGTCGACACGGGCCTCGATCGCGATTGGATGGGATTCCCGGCCCCGGCACCCGCTCATTGGATCGACGACGAGACCCTGCTCGCGAGCGTGCAGGACCGGGGCGGGGTTCATCTGTACCGGGTCGGGATCGCAGGCTCTCGGGAGCTCCTCCTCGGCGGGAATCGGTGGATCACCGGCTGGTCCTCGGTGGGCGACGTGGTCGCGTTCGCCGCATCGAGCTCGGATCGCCCGGCCGAGCTGTTCCTGAGGAAGGCCGATGGCGAGGAGGTGCAGCTGTCGAACGTCGCCGATCACTTCGTCGCCTTGGCGAACCCACGACCCGCCGAGCGGTTCACGGCGATCTCGGACGGACACGAGGTCGACGCCTGGATCTACACGCCGCCCGAATTCGATCCGGAACAGTCCTACCCGATGCTGTTCAACATCCACGGTGGCCCGTTCACCCAGTACGGCGATGTGTTCTTCGACGAGGCCCAGCATCAGGCTCGGGCCGGATTCGTGGTGGTCATGTCGAACCCCAGAGGGAGCTCCGGTCGCGACACCGGCTGGGGCCATGCCATCCAGGGCCGCGACTGCGACCCTTCGGGGCCGGGGTGGGGCAGCGTGGACTACGACGACCTCATGGCGGTGGTCGACGCGGCACTCGAGCAGTACCCGTTCATCGATCCCGAGCGGGTGGGAGTCCTCGGTGGTTCCTACGGCGGTTACATGA
>CAYFLT010000007.1:10970-33050 GCA_964344055.1 uncultured Candidatus Nemicrothrix sp. | reverse complement strand
ACGCCGAGGAGTACGCGCGGATGTCGCCGATCACCTACGTCGACGCGATGACGACGCCGCTGTTGATCATCCACTCCGACGACGACCTCCGCTGTCCCTACGAGCAGGCGGATCAGCTCTTCTACGCGCTCCGGGACCTCGGCCGTGAGCCGGAGTACTACCGGTTCCCTGGTGAATCCCACGAGCTGAGCCGCTCGGGTTCGCCGGCCCATCGGATCCAGCGGGCCGAGCTCATCCTCGAGTTCTTCACACGGCACCTGCTGAACGGCGACGATCACGACGAGGACGTCGGGTGAGCCGGACCGCCTTCGACGCTGCCACGACGGCGGCGCTCGAAGAGATTCGGGGCGCGGGGCTCTGGAAGGCCGAGCGCAGGATCGTGTCGCCGCAGGGCGGCACGGTGTCCGTCGACGGGGAGGGCGACGTCCTCAACCTCTGTGCGAACAACTATCTCGGGCTGGCCGACCACCCCGAGATCATCGACGCCGCGAAGGAAGCCATGGATCGCTACGGCTACGGCATGGCTTCGGTCCGCTTCATCTGTGGCACCCTCGATCTCCATCGTGAACTCGAGCTCGACGTCGCCGACTATCTCGGCACCGACGACGCGATCACGTTCGCGGCCTGCTTCGACGCCAACGGCGGCGTGTTCGAGCCGCTCTTCGGCGAAGGCGACGCGATCGTCTCCGACTCCCTGAACCATGCGTCGATCATCGATGGCGTCCGCCTCTCGAAGGCGGCCCGGTACCGCTTCGACACGCGCGACTACGACCACCTCGATGCCCAACTCGCCGAGGCCCGCCGCGACGGCGCCGAGCACCTGATCGCCGTGACCGACGGCGTGTTCTCGATGGACGGGTACGTGGCGGACCTCACCACCCTGTGTGAGGTGGCGGATCGTCACGGCGCACTGGTGATGGTCGACGACTGCCACGCCACCGGATTCATCGGGCCCGACGGCCGGGGTACACCCGCCCTCCACGATCTGGTCGACCGGGTCGACATCGTCACCAGCACCCTCGGCAAGGCGCTCGGGGGCGGCATGGGCGGCTTCGTGGCGTCCCGCCGGCCGATCGTGGATCTCCTCCGGCAACGAGCGCGGCCCTATCTCTTCTCCAATGCGCTTGCCCCTGCCCTGCTCGGCGGGGCGAGAGCAGCGTTGCGGCTCGCCCGCGACGGCGCCGATCGGCGATCCCGGCTCGAACGCAACGCCACCCGCTTCCGCGCCGCGATGACCGCGGCCGGTTTCGAGCTGAGTGGCGAGGGTCACCCGATCATCCCGGTGATGCTCGGCGATGCGGTCCTCGCCGGTGAGTTCGCCCGGCGGCTCGGTGAGGACGGCCTCTACGTCACCGCCTTCTCGTACCCGGTCGTGCCCATGGGAACCGCCCGAATCCGCACCCAGATGAACGCTGCGCACGACGACACCGACATCGACCGGGCGGTCGAAGCTTTCGTCACCGTGGGATCCGAGCTCGGGGTCGTCGGAGGCGGGTCGTGAAGGCTCTGGTCAAGCCGGATTCCGTACCCGGCCTGGTTCTGACCGACGTTCCCGAGCCCGAGGTCGGCCCCACCGATGTGCGTATCCGGGTTCAGCTGGCCGCCATCTGCGGCACAGATCTCCACATCCACCAGTGGGACGACTGGGCTGCCGCCACACTCGAGCCACCACTGGTGGTTGGTCATGAGTTCATGGGCGTCGTCGAATCGGTCGGCGCACAGGTCACCTCGGTCGGGCCCGGGGACCGCGTGGCCGGCGAGGGCCACATCGTGTGCGGGCACTGCCGGAACTGCAGGGCCGGCCGTCACCACCTCTGCAACGCCACGCTGGGGATCGGCGTCAACCGAGACGGCGCCTTCGCCGAGCTGATCGTGATGCCGGAGGAGAACGTCTATCCGCTCCCGGACTCGGTCCCCGACGAGGTTGCGGCCATCCTCGATCCACTCGGCAACGCCGTGCACACCGCCCTGTCGTTCGACCTGGTCGGCGAGGACGTGCTCATCACCGGCGCAGGCCCCATCGGCCAGATGGCGGTCGCGGTGTGCCGCCACGCAGGTGCCCGCCACGTGGTGATCACCGATCCGGTGGAGGCTCGCTTGGCGCGCGCGCTCGAGATGGGTGCCACCCGCGCCGTCCGGCCCGGCCCGGGGGTGATCGAAGGGGTCATGGGCGATCTCGGCATGGTCGAGGGGTTCGACGTCGGCCTCGAGATGTCAGGCCATCCGGACGGACTCGCCGACATGATCGAGGCGATGATCCATGGAGGGAAAGTCGCCCTGCTCGGGCTCTTCGCCCACGGGGCCGAGGTGGACATGAATCAGGTCATCCTGAAAGGGCTCACCCTCAAGGGCATCTACGGGCGGGAGATGTTCGAGACGTGGCACAAGGCGCTCGCCATGCTCGGCAGCGGTCTCGACGTCGCGCCCATCATCAGCCACCGATTCGGGCTCGAGGACCATCAGGCGGCATTCGCGGCACTCGCCGCGGGGGACGCGAGCAAGGTCATCCTGGAGGTCTCCCCCGACGTCTCCGGCTGACACCTGCTCGGCCCCCGGGCCCGGCGAGGTCAGGCAGCCACCGGGGCGAGCGCGACCCGGTATCCCCGACTCTCGGAGCCGCGGCCGGTCTCGTCGGCTCGGAAGCGCAGTCCCGCACCGACCGATCGAGCGACGAGGGTGCCCGCGGCACCCTTGATCTGATGGCCGGGGAACCAGGTCTCGGATCCGCCCTTCTGGCGATCCTTGCTGTCGAGCAGGTCGAGGCCGAACCGGCGCCGCATGGCCTGGAGCATGAGGTATTCGGGCGGGCTGAGCGGCCGGACCTCGACCCCACCTTCCGATGCCTCCGCGGCGTTGAACTCGATGTCTTCACAGATGGCGTCGAGACCCATACCTCGACCCCGGAGATCGAACGGTCCGTCCTGATGGTCCGATTCGGCGTAGAGGGCTACTCGCACGCCGTCGAAGGAGGTCCCGTTGAGAAGGTCGTCGGCCACCGCACGACCCGAGGGCGAGTGGTTGACGTTCTGGACGAAGTCGACGCAGGCCTCGGGACCCTCGGCGGCCACCCCGGCGACCGCATAGTTGTTGAACGCGACCGTCTTGCCGACTCCGTGGAACACCCGCTGGTCGGCAGCGGGAGTGACGAGGAGCCGAACCCGGTCGGCCTCCGCGAGGTAGGTCCGGATCTCGTCGGTCAGGATCCGGCCGACGATCGAATCGAAGGTCGGGAGTTGGTGCAGACGGCCCGACGTTCCATGGAATCGGATCGAGCGGGCCCGGAGATCGAACGCACCGAAGGCGGAGAACATGTCGAGCAGTGTCTCGTACTGGTCTCGCAGCCCGTAGCGGGCGACGAAGCTGTCGACGTCGACGTCTCCGGTCGTGACTTCCGCACTCGACGGTCCGGCCAGCGAGGACGTCAGACGGCTGTTGAGGTCGGCGAGATCTGCGGTATGGCTGGCGATCTCGGCACGGATCTTGCCGAGGAGCTCGAGGCCGGTCGCGGTGGCCTGCTCCTCCTGGGTCATGAGATCGCGCAGCAGCTTTCGGACTTCCCGGACCTTGCCACCGAGTGCTCGGCGCTGCTCGTGGACCCGGTGCGCCTCCTCCATCAGGCCGCGCGCGGCCGGAAGCCTCATCACCGCGGGGTGATCGAGCCCCAATTCGGCGACGGCTTCGGCCCAGGTGGCCGACTGGGTGGATTCGAGGTTGATGGACATCAGGTCCTCCCGTCCGCTGCCGACCGCCGGGCGGCGACAGTGTGTGCTCAGTGCCCGCGACTCATGGGCTCTTCTGACGGTACGAAGGACGGGGTCGCTCCGCCATGAGTTGGTCGAACCCTTGATCTGCGGCCTTGTCACCGGCCGCGGTGCCAACGGTGAGCTTTCGCTCAAGTGCCGACCCGGAGGCGCCGAAGGTACGTCCTCGGCTCGCCGCGAACCCTGTTCAGGCCGGCTGGAGCCGGCCCCGGACGTTGGTGACGACCGGGTAGAGCGCGGCGGCCACGAGCGCGAGCGCACCAACCGCCGCCCAGTGGCTCAGGAAGTGGTAGTCCCGCGCCTCCACGATGACGCCGGACAGAAGACCGGCCGTGGCCCCCGCTGCCACCATCGTGAAGTCGGCGGCACCCTGGACGGCGGCCCGTTCGTGAACGGAGAACGTGGCGGTCAGCAGCGCCGCGCCCGACAACATGGCGAATGACCACCCCAGCCCCACGAGGAAGAGCCCCATGAACACCCCGAGGCTGTCCTCGGGATCGGTGTGGGACGCCAGTTCGCCTCCGAAGAAGAGCGTGATCCCCGCGACCGCCACCATCGCGCTGGCCGGAAGCCGGTCGACCAGCCAACCAACCACCGGCGAGAACATGTACATGCCGACGATGTGGAGGGAGATGACGAGGCCGATGACCCGCGCCTCGTGCGCACCGTCGTCCATGTGGAGCGGCGTCACCGTCATGATCCCGACCATCACGGCCTGACCGAGTGCCATCGCGAACACCGCCACCGCCGCCGGCTTGTGGTCCCAGAGCTTTCGAAACGACTCCAGCAGTGTGGGACCGGCCGCGTCGTCCGGAGCCGTGCCGAGTTCCTGGGCGAGCAGGAGTGGATCGGGTCGGAGCTGGGTGTGAACGACGGTCGCCGCGGTGGCCAACACGAGGATGCCCATCAAGTACGGCCCGGCCAGTTCGTCGAGCCCCATCTGCTCGGCGACCCAGCCCGTGCCACCGAGAGCGACCGTCGGTCCGAGCACGGCGCCGATCGAACTCGCCCACACGACGATCCCGATGTCGCGGGCCCGGTTCTTCGGCTCGGCCAGATCGGCTGCCGAGTACCGGGCAGCGAGGTTCGCGGCCTGCCCGACGCCGATTCCGATCACACCGAGAAGCAGCAGAGGGTAGATCTGGGTGACGACCGCCAGGAAGGCGAGCAGGGCACCGAAGGAGCCGACGATCCACGCACGACGCAGGCCTTCGCGCCGGCCGTGGCGTGACATGTAGCGGCCGAGCGGCACGGCGGCAATGGCGCCTCCGATGCTGATCATCGTTGCGGCGAGTGTGGCAAGAGCGTCGTTGCCGGTGATGTCCTTCGCCGCGAGGCTGGTGGCGGCGAATCCAGCGGTCATGCCCATCCCCGCGGGAAAGACCGAGAAGATGAGCATCCATCGTGTGCGGGCACGGACGCGAGGGAGATCGACCGTCTCGACCGGGGAGGACATCGGCGCAGTCTCGCAGCTGATTCGACCGGTGACATACTTTCCGCCCATGGAGCCGGTGCAGGTGTGGCGTTCGCCCAGCGTGGAGGTACGGCCGAGTCATCTCGGCGGGCTCGCGGTGTTCGCCGCGGTGCCGATCGCCAAGGACGAACGGGTGGCCGTCAAGGTCGGACACGTCGTGGGGTTCGAGGAGGTCGAACAGCTCACGGCCGAGATCGGCGACTTCTCCCTCCAGATCGACACCGACCTCTTCCTGTCTCCCCGTCACGCGGACGAGTACGAGGCGATGGTGGTCCACATCAACCACTCCTGCGAGGCCAACGTCGGATTCCGTGGGAACGTCACCTACGTCGCACTCCGCGACATCGAGGCCGGCGAGGAGCTGTGCCACGACTACGCCACTGCCCGGACGTGGCCGTACCGCCTGGAGTGTGCCTGCGGCACCGAGTCGTGCCGAGGCACGGTGACCGAATCGGACTGGCAGCGCCCGGAGGTGCAGGCGCGGTACGTCGGCTACTTCATGCCCCATGTCCAACGGCTGATCGACGGGGCGTGACATCGGTGCCGGCGCCGGCCCGACTCGATCAGCTCCAGCCGCCGTCCTGGCTGAGGATCTGGCCGTAGATGAACGACGACGAGTCCGACGCGAGGAACAGCGCCAGCTCGGCGGTCTCGGCCGGGTCGCCCACCCGGGCCGCCGGCACCTCTCGGCCGAGGCGCTCCTGGAAGCGTGGATTCTCGAGCAGCGCCGGCGGGTAGTAGGTGTCGTTGGCGACGAAGTTCTGCGCGATGGCGTTCAGCCGAACGCCATGACGGGCCAGCTCGTGGCCGGCCGACCGCACGAACGCGTTCTGGGCGGCGCGGGCCGTGACGTAGGAGATCGCCTGCAGGCTCATCCGCCGCAGCGGTGAGGACGATGTGAGGGCCACGATGCTGCCGCTCCCCCGGTTGGTCATGGCCGGAGCCACAGCCCGAACCAACCGCATCAACGGGTGCACCATGGCGTCGAACCCGGCCAACCACAGATCGTCCTCGATCTCGGTGACCCGGGCGGTGTAGGCGCCGAGGTCGAGGTTGGCCACCACCACGTCGACCTCGCCAGAACGCTCGATCAGCGCAGCCGGCTCGTCCGGGTCGAGCAGGGCCGACTCGTCGGCGATCACCTCCGCCCCCTCCTCGGAGAAGAGCTCCACGATCGGTGGACCCATGTAGGTGTCGGCACTGGTGACCAGCACCCGGATCCCCTCGAGTCGTCCGGTCATCGATGGCTCCCTTCCACGTTGGGCGACGACGCTAGCCCGTGGCGATGAGGGCGATCCCCGCCACCGCGCCGCCGATTCCGATCAGCTGCCACCAGCGCAGCGGATGGTCGTCGAACACCGCCCCGAGGATCGCGGTCACCGCCGGGAACATCGCGGAGGCCACGGCCACCTCGCTCAGTGATCCCCGTTGCGCACCGATCGCGAAGGCGGCCACGCCCGAACCACCGAGGACGCCGGAGAGGACGGCGATCGAGCGAAGTCCCCGTGGGACCAACGGGGTCTGGGACCGGAACAATGCAATGACGGTGAGCAGCGCGCATGCGATCGCCCGCTGCGACACCGCCGGCCAGATGCCCGAATCCGCGTCGGTTTCGCCCAACAGGCTGAGCGACACACCGAAACCGCATCCCGACGCGATCGCCCACATCGCGCCGACCCTCACCCGGTCCCCGAGCTCCGGCGAGATGGTGCTGAGTCCGAGCCCCGCGACCGCCACGGCGATACCGGCCACGACGACTCCCGGTAGCGACGCTCCCGTCGAGACGTCCCAGGCGACGGGGAACAGCGCCCCTACGACTGCCACGATTGGCGACACCACCGCCGCCGAGGACAGCGACATGCCGTGGTACATGAGCATCAGCGCGAAGCCGACGGTCATCCCGGAGGCCGCGCCCAACGCGAGGTCTCGCGTGGTCAGCTCGCTCGCCACCACCGCGAGCCCGACCGCACAGGTGATCGTGCCGCCGATGAGGGCGGTGATCACCACCGTCAATGCCTGGGACCGCTTGGTCGCATAGCCACCGAAGTGATCGCCGACGCCGATGGCGAGCGAATACCAGAGGCCGAGGGCGATCGTCACGGCGGCGAGTCTGCCAGCGAAGAGGACCCAGGGCTAGATTCCCGCCGAGCGATCGAGGGGGACCGATGGCCGAGCCGACCGACGACCAGCAGCGCCTGATGGACGGGATCTACTGGTATGGAATCCCGACCCTGTTCCGTTGTCCGCACGACGCGGATCCGGCAAACGCCGACATCGGCCTGGTCGGTGTCCCCCACTCGACCGGGAACGGCACCACCCAGCGCGACCAGCACCTCGGCCCCAGAGCCGTCCGGAACGTGTCGGCGATCGGTCGGAGGGTCCACAACGACTTCGGCATCGATCCGTGGCAGTTGTGTCGGGTCCACGACCTCGGCGACGTGCCCCTCTCAGAAGGGAACAACAACGAGCGCTCGATCGAGATGATCACCGACTTCTACCGGGAGGTCGACGAGGCCGGCTGCCGGCCGGTGTCGATCGGTGGCGACCATTCGATCACGGGTGGAATCCTGCAGGCCATTGCCGGCTCGAAGGCGTCGCTCACCGGCGGAGAGAGGGCCTGTCTCCTTCACTTCGATGCCCACACCGACGCCTTCCACAACATCCCGCACTTCATGGGTGCGGTGAAGTCGGCCGCCCATTGGGCCAGCTATCTGGTCGCTGACGGCCACGTCGATCCCGAGCACAGTGTGCAGGTCGGCATCCGCGGCAACACGCGGAGCCTCGAGTGGCTCGAGCCGTCCCATGCGCTCGGCTACGAGGTGATCCGCAAGGCCGACTACGACCGACTCGGTCCCGAGGAGGTCATGAGGATCATCGACGAGCGCGTCGGGGACCGGCCGCTCTACATCACCTTCGACCTCGACTGTCTCGACCCGACCGTCGCCCCCGGAGTGGCCAACATCGAAGCCGGGATCGAAGGCTTCGGAATCGACCAGGTGATGGAGCTGCTGCGTTCGGTCCGGGGGAAGAACATCATCGGCGGCGATGTCGTGTGCCTGATGCCCACCGTCGACTCACCAAATCAGATCACTGCGTACCGGTCCATGGCGGTCATGTTCGAGCTGATCAGCCTCATCGCCGACCGGCACCACGGCTGAGCACACGGCGGAGCCGGTCAGAAGACGACGATCGGCGAGTCCTCGGCGGCCGGGATACCGAGCACTCCGATGGTGATCGCCGCACTCGATCCATTCAGGAACTCGAGCCAGATCATGTCGTCGTCCAACGCAGCCACGTAGGAGGACCCGGGTGACCACACGCCGTGCCGGTAGGCCGTTCGTCGATCGAAGACGAGTACCTCGCCGGTGCGCGGCGCGTACAGAGCCGGCGGACCATCGTCGTCCCGGTTCGACACGACCACCCACTCACCATCGGGGCTGAGGAGGAGGTCGCCTCCGAGATCGATCAACTCGGGATCGAGCACCACCTCCTCACCGGACTCCAGATCCACGATCATGTCGACCCGCTCAGCGGAGCCACGAGTGCGGATCAGGATGTGGTCCTCTCCGGCCGACCGGAGCCGGTGAGGGGTCACCTGGCGGAGCTCACCACCGTCGACCACGAATCCGCCCCCGCTCTGGGGAAGGACGAAGACACCGATTCCGTCGAGGAGTACCACATGAGCGCTCGCTGGGATCGGGGTGCGGTCACTGACCTCGCCGAGGGTGAACTCGCCCACCTCGCGGTCCACGCCGTCCACAGCGATGATCGTGAGCGACCCGTCCGCCCCACGGACCAGCCGGGCGTCGTTGGTCACCCGCCAGGCGACGCTGAGGTCATCCGGATCGAGGCCGAGCATCCCTCGGCCGTCGAAGAGCAACTCGAGTCCCTCGGTGGACGTGGCCCGGCGTTCCTCGGTGATCGAGATGATCTCACCGGCGCCGGTGTCGATGACCACCGGGTGGCCGTCCGCTCCGATGTAGGCGATCCGGTAGCCACCGGGCATCGCCGCCAGTCGCTCGAATGTCGCGAACATGTCGGCGCCTCCGCCACCGACCCGGGCATGGGTGACGATGAAGGCGGTGTTGAGGTCGGCTTGGGTGAGCCCTTCGATGGTCGCAGCAAAGTCGAGTTCTTCGACATCGACCGCTTCGACGACGGTGGGTGTCGGCTCACCCGACGCCTCGTCGACGGGCGAGGCGGGAGCATCGGAGGCGCCCCCAGCGATCCAGTTGAGGGCGACCACGACGAAGACGACGACCACGACACCCGCCACCGCCCAGGCCAGAGGACTGGGTTTCGGAATGGAAGTCTGGATCGGGTCCGACGGGCGGGCGGTTCTGGCCCCGGGTTCGTCGAGCCATTCGAGCTCCACGACGACCTCGGGCGAGATCTCTGGTTCGTCGAGCAGGTCCCCCACCGCGCCAGCTTCCCACGTCACGGACCGTGGTGGCGACCGAAGAGACAGTCCACCGACGTTGCGGCCGGCCTTCTACGATGCCCGCCATGAACGAGTACGACACGGCCCTCACCGGGCGACGGGCCCTCGTGACCGGCGGCGGATCGGGGATCGGCGCGGCCATCGCCGACACCCTGCGGTCGGCCGGTGCCGAGGTCCGGATCTGTGACCTCGACCCATCGACCGATGCCGACCATCGATGCGACGTGAGCGACGACGACGCAGTCGCCGCGATGTTCACGGCCCTCGACGGCGACCTGGGTGGGCTCGACATCTGCGTGAACAACGTAGGCATCGCGGGCCCGACCGGCCCGGTCGAGGACATGGATCCCGAGGAGTTCGACCGCTGCCTGCAGATCAACGTGGGCAGCGCCTTCCGCGTGACCCGCCACGCAGTGCCGCGGATGCGCGCGGCCGGCGGTGGCTCGATCGTGAACATCTCGTCCACCGCGGGACACTTCGGCTATCCCCTCAGGTCGCCCTACGCCGCGTCGAAGTGGGCGATCGAAGGGTTGACGGTCACTTGGGCGATGGAGTTCGGCCGGTTCGACATCCGGACCAACTGTGTGGCGCCGGGAACGGTCAGCGGCCCACGGATGCAGGGCGTGATCGACCGCGAGGCAGACTCGATGGGGATCGAACCGGCTGAAGTGAAGGCCGGCTACGAGGATCAGGTCTCGATGCGATCCTTCGTGGACGCGTCGGACATCGCCGCCAGCGTCGCCTATCTGTGCAGCGACGCGGCTCGCTTCGTCAACGGCCAGATCGTGAGCGTCGACGGCCACACCGAAACCCTCCGAACCGGCTGGCCCGACGACGTCCGATCCGGCAACGCCGTCGAGTTCTGAGCCGACCCCGAACGGATCAGCCGCCGGCGAGGGGCTGGACGAAGTAGATGACGGTGTCGGGTCCGACCTTCACGTACTCGGGTTCGGCGTGGATCTCGCCGTCGATGCCGGCTTGGGATCCGGCACGAAGGGCGACACCCAGACCCGGGTAGCGCTCCTCGAGTGCGTCCATGACCTGGCCGACCGTGGCCCCGTCCACCTCCACGACCGCCTCACCGTCGGTGTAACGGCGATGGTCGGTCATGAGGTGGACGGTAGCCACGGCGCAGTCCAGATCGAGGGGTTCAGTCGCGCTCGTTGATGGCCGCCAGCAACTTCGGCGGCGACATCGGCAGCGACGTCATTCGCAGGCCGGTGGCGTTGTTGATCGCGTTCGCGATGGCGGCCATCGGCGGCACGATGCCGGTCTCCCCGACACCGCGCACCCCATACGGGTGGGCCGGGTTCGGTACCTCGACCACGATCGTCTCGATCATCGGCAGGTCCGACGCAACCGGGATCCGGTAGTCGAGGAAGCTGTCGTTGTCGAGGCTGCCGTCGTCGTTGAGGACGTACTCCTCGTTGAGCGCCCATCCGATGCCCTGCACCGAGCCGCCCTGGAGCTGGCCCTCCACATAGCTGGGATGGATCGCCTTTCCGGCGTCCTGGACCGCGGTGTAGCGCAGCACGGAGGTGTGCCCGGTCTCCTCGTCGATCTTCAGGTCGCAGAGGTGCACCGCAAAGGACGGACCGGCGCCCGCGGCGTTGACCGAAGCGCTCGCCGTCAGCGGTCCACCGGTACGAGCCGCCCCGCCGGCGATCGCCGCGATGGTGAGCGGATCCTTGCCATCGGAGACCGCCGCGCCGTCGACCCACTCCACGTCGTCGACCTCGACCCCCATCATCGTGGCGGCCCGGCCCCGCATGTCCTCGATGATCTTGTTGCAGGCCTCCACCACTGCCATACCGGTGGCGAAGGTGGTGCGACTGCCCTCCGTGGTGTCGGTGAAACCGATCGACTCGGTGTCGGCCACCACCGGTGTGATCTGCTGGACGTCGAGCCCGAGCGTCTCCGCTGCCATCAGCGCCATCGACGCCCGGCTGCCGCCGATGTCGGGGCTGCCGGTGAGCACCGTGGCGGTGCCATTGGCATTGACGTGGACCGTGGCGCTGGACTCCTGACCGATGTTGAACCAGAAGCCGGTGGCCACACCTCGTCCGGCACCCTCCGGCACCTCCGACTGGTAGTGCTCGGAGTCGCGCAGCGCCTCGAGACACTCGACCAGGCCGATCCGCGGATGGGGCATGCCCATCGCGGTGAGGTCGCCCTCCACCACGGCGTTCTTCAGCCGCAGCTCGATCGGGTCCATGCCGAGTTCGATGGCGATCTCGTCGACCACGGACTCGACGGCGTACGCCGCATGTGGCGCGGACGGCGACCGGTAGGCGGCCGACTTCGGCGTGTTGGTCAACACGCTGTACGCCTCGAGCTTCAGGTTCGGGAACTTGTAGGTGGCCACCGACATCGCGCCGATCATCCCGGCCATGTTGTTGAAGGCACCCACGCTGTACGCGAGCCAGGCGTCCATGACGGTGAGCTCACCGTCGTTGGTGGCGCCGATCTTGACCCGCATCTTCGACCCGGGCGCCGGACCGGTCGCACGGAGCACTTCCGAGCGACTCATCACGATCTTGACCGGACGACCGGCCTTCTCGGACAGTCGAGCGGCAACCGGCTCGATGTAGATCGTGGTCTTGCCACCGAAGCCACCGCCGATCTCGGCGGGGGTGACCTTGACCCGGTTGACGTCCCAGCCGAGCACCGCCGCGGTCTGGGAACGCACCCGGAAGTGACCCTGGGACGACGCCCACACGTTGGCCTTGCCGTCGGCGCCGACGTCGACCACACACGCATGGGGCTCGATGTAGCCCTGGTGGACGATCTCGGTGGTGAACTCACGCTCGACGACCAGATCGGCCGCCTCGAACGCCTCGTCGACCTCGCCGCGGGCGAGGTTGGTCACCGTGGCCAGGTTCGACGGCTCGTTGGCATCGGGAACGAATCGGGTGAAGTTCCTGTCGTTCACCAGCGGGGCGCCCTCGGCCATCGACTCGTCGATGTCGAAGATCGCCGGCAGCTCCTCGTACTCGACGGCGATGGCGGCGCAGGCGGCCTCGGCTTCGGCCTTGGTGGTGGCGGCTACCGCCGCGACCGGGTGGCCGTGGTAGAGCGCCACGCTGCGAGCCATGCAGTTCTCCGCGGTGTCGGCCTCGGGGTTGGTGGGATCGAGGTCGGGGAAGTCGGCCCCGATGACGACCGACTTCACGCCCGGCATCGCCTCGGCCGCGCTCGTGTCGATCGACACGATCTTGGCGTGGGCATGGGGCGATCGCAGGAACGCCCCGTGGAGCTGTCCGGTCATGTTGAGGTCGGCGGCGAAGCGGGCCTTGCCGGTGACCTTGTCGTAGCCGTCGTGACGGATCGGACGGGTGCCGACCCACTTGTACTCGGTGGCGGTCACTGGGCCTCCCTCAGCTGGACAGCGGCTTCCTGGACGGAGCGGATGATCTTGTCGTAGCCGGTGCAGCGGCAGAGGTTGCCGGCCAGGCCGTAGCGGATCTCGGTCTCGGTCGGGTCGGGGTTCTCGTCCAGCAGCGCCTTGGCCGCCACGAGGAACCCGGGAGTGCAGATGCCGCACTGGAGGGCGGCGCCCTCGAGGAAGGTCTGCTGGAGCGGGTGCAGGTGGTCGCCGTCGGCGAGGCCCTCCACGGTGGTGATCTCCTTGCCTTCCGCCTCCGCGGCGAAGACGAGGCAGGAGCAGTTGAGCTTGCCGTCGATCAGGACCGAGCAGGCTCCACAGTCGCCGGTGCCACAGCCTTCCTTGACCCCGGTGAGGCCGAGCTCGTCGCGCAAGGCGTCGAGCAGGGAGGTGGAGTCGTCGGCGAGGAAGTCGACGGCATCGCCGTTGACCGAGCAGTTGACGTGGGTACGTGACATCAGGCGGCTCCCTTGGCGCGGTCGGCGGCGATGAGGGCGGCTCGCTTGGCGAGAACACCGGCCACCTGCTTGCGGTACTCGATGGTGCCGCGCTTGTCGTTGATCGGGTTGCAGGCCGCGGAGGCGGCGTCGGCAAGCGCCGCCAGTGCGGCGTCGTCGAGGGTCGAACCGACGAGGGCGGCCTCGCCGTCAGGGACGCGCACCACGGTGGGGGCGACCGCGCCGAGCACCACACTGGCGTCGATGACGGTGTCGCCGTCCATGGTGAGGCGCACCGCCGCGCCGACGACGGCGATGTCCATCTCGGTTCGAGGGATCATTCGCAGGTAGGCGTCGCCGGTGTTGGCCGGCGGGTCGGCCACCGTGAACTCCACGATGAACTCGTCCTCGGCCAGCGAGGTCTGCCCCGGGCCGGTCGGGATGTCGGCGACCGACACCGTGCGGGTGCCGCCGCCGGAGGCGATGACCGCCTGGGCGTCGTTGACCACGAGCGCCGGAACCGAATCGGCCGCCGGCGAGGCGTTGCACAGGTTGCCGCCCCAGCTCGACCGGTTCTGGATCTGGTCGGACCCGATGAGCCCGCTCGCTTCGGAGAGGCCCGGGAACATGGCCGTGAAGTCGGCGTTCCGGGTGAGTTCGGCTGTGGGGGTTGCGGCGCCGACGGTCCACGAACCACCTTCGTGGCTCACCGAGGTGAGCCCGTCGATGCGCTTCAGGTCGACCATCACCGGCGGTGCGGGCCGGCCGGCACGGATCTGGGGTACGAGATCGGTCGCTCCGGCGAACACCCGGGAGCCCGGGTTGTCGGCCAGCAGCGAACGAGCCTCGTCCACACTCGTTGGTGCGGCGTATCTCATCGAGGTTCCTTCATGTCTCTTGATGTCATCTCTGGTGACTGGGCAGGCGCGGGTACAGCAGTGCGACAGAGCCTGCCATGAGTGCATAGCAGACCGCGCCGATCACCCACGCATTGTCGTAGGCATCGAGGATGGCGTCCACATCGGCGCGACGGCCGACTGCCGCGATCCCGATCGCGATCCCCATGGCCACCGAGAGTTGGAAGATGGTCGTCCGCCCCGCTCCGCCCATCGCGTAGCGCTCCGGGGGGACGTCCCGCATCGCACCCCCGGTGAGCTGGGCGAAGCCGGTACCGGCCGCGATCCCGATGAACAGGCTGGGGAACAGGATCGCCGAGAGGTACTGGGGTTCGGCCCCGAATCGCCACACGAACAGGAGCAGGCCGGTGCAGCCGGCGGAACCGCTGACGATGAGGATGGGCCGCACGCCGACCCGATCGGCGAGGCGGCCTGCGTGTGGCGCGATCAGGAACGACAGCAGGGGTCCAGGGGCGATGGCGAAACCGGTCTTGAGCACCGACCAGCCCCAAACTGTCTGGATGAGCGTGGGGAGGGTGACCAACCAGGAGAAGAAGCCGATCGAGAAGAACACGTTGGCGAGGTTGGCGACGCTGAAGCTCCGCAAGCCGAAGAGCCGGAGGTCGAACAGAGGAGCGGGGTGGCGACGGGAGCGAAGGACGAACACGGTCACGAGCGCGAGGCCGAGTGCGAAGACGGCGAGCGTTCGGCCGGCGGTCCACCCCCAAGGCCCACCCTGCACGATGCCGAGGACGACGGCGCCGACGCCGATGGAGGCGAGCGGCACACTGATCAGGTCGACTCGGCCTTCGACGTTCGCCCCCGCACCTTCGGCCATCCATCGAGGCGCCACGGCCAGGGTTCCCAGCACGACCGGCACGTTGATCAGGAAGACCGCCCGCCACCCGAAGCCGTCGACGAGGAGGGCGCCGAGGGTCGGACCGGTGGCGGCGGCAAGGGCGCCGGTCGCACCCCAGAGACCGAGTGCGGTCTGGTGTCGGGCTCGCGGAACCGCGGCGAGCATCAGGGCCAACCCCGCCGGATACTGCAGCGCGCCACCGACCGACTGGACGACCCTCGCGGCGATCAGCCATTCCGCGGACTGCGAGACGCCGGCGAGCAGTGAGCCCACCCCGAAGACGGCGATGCCGGCCAGGAAGAGTCGGCGGCGACCGTATCGTTCGGCCAGCCATCCGCCGATGAGCAGGAGCGACGCGACGCCGATGTTGTAGCCGGTGATCACCCAACTCAGCGTCGATTCGGCCGCATCGGGGAAGCGAGCCCGGATCTCCGGGAGAGCGAGCGAGATGATCGTGATCTCGACGCTCACCATGAAGACGACGACCGAGGCGATGCCGACCGTCCGCCAGCCGGCCCGTCCGACGGGGGGTGGCCGCGTCGTCATGGGGAGGACCATAGGGCTGGTCGCCGCGGCCGGCCATATCATCGCCGCCATGGACTTCACCCCGGATCCCGACCACGAGTTGATCATCGAGGCCGTCGACGCGGTGTGCGCCCAGTTCGATGACGCCTACTGGTCGGACAAGGACCAGCGCCACGAGTTCCCCTGGGAGTTCTACGCCGCAATGGCCGAGGGTGGCTGGCTCGGGATCGCGATCCCCGAGGAGTACGGCGGTGGCGGGCGGGGCATCGCCGAGGGCGCGCTGGTCCTGAACCGGGTGGCGGCGTCCGGTGCCGGCATGAACGGCTCGACCGCGCTGCATCTGACGATGTTCGGCCTGAACCCGGTGGTGAAGTTCGGCAACGACCAACTCAAGGACACGTTCCTACCCCAGGCCGCCGCGGGCGACCTGCACGTTGCCTTCGGAGTGACCGAGCCCGACGCCGGCACCGACACCAGCCGGATCACCTGCCGAGCGGTGGAGGACGGCATGGGTGGCTGGATCGTCAACGGTCGTAAGATCTGGACCTCGAAGGCGCTCGAATCCGAAGTCTGTCTCCTGCTGACCCGTACCGACGGCGAACCGGGCGACGGCTTCACGGGACTGACCCTCTTCCTGGTCGATCTCCACCCCGACCACTGCGACATCGCGGCGATCCCGAAGGTCGGGCGCAACGCGGTGGCCTCGTGTGAGGTGGCCTACGACGACCTCCCGGTCGAGGCGTGGCGGATGGTCGGTGAGCGAGGACGTGGCTTCCACCACCTCTTGCACGGTCTCAACCCCGAGCGCATCCTGCTGTCCGCGATGGCCTGCGGGATCGGCGAGGCGGCCCTGCGACGGGCGGTCGGCTACGCGAAGGAACGCGAAGTGTTCGGCCGCCTGATCGGTCAGAACCAGGCGATCTCCCATCCGCTCGCGAAGGCGCACATGGAGCTCCATGCCGCGATGAACATGATGCGAGTGGCGGCCTGGCGCTACGACAACGGCTTGGAGTGTGGCGAGCACGCCAACACCGCGAAATACCTCGCCGCGGAGGCATCGTTCTTCGCGGCCGACCAGGCCGTGCAGACCCACGGCGGCTTGGGCTATGCCACCGAGTACCACGTGGAGCGCTACTGGCGAGAGGCCCGCCTCCAACGCATCGCTCCGGTCTCCCAGGAGATGACCCTCAACTACATCGCCCAGAACGTGATGGGCCTTCCCAAGTCCTACTGACTCGCAACGACGACGACTTCTCCGAGATCGGCCGGAGAGGGAGGTGCCCCCATGAACGATTCGGTCGAGAACATCCACTCCGAGGCTCTCGCCTGGTTCCGTGCCGAGTGGGACCCGATGATGCGCCTGGGCGACTGGTGGCGGCGACTGGCCGACGCCGGATTCGCATTCCCTCGCTGGCCGGAGCTCGCAGGCGGCCGGGGCTACCGCAAGGCGGAGGCCGCGGCCGTCATCGCCGCCCGCCGCGAGGTCGGCGCGTACGGCCCACCCAATGGCGTCGCCACCTTCCTGGCTGCACCGACGATCATGCGCTACGGCACCGAGGCACAGCAGCAGCGTCACCTGCCGGGGATCGTCGACCGAACCCGCAGGTGGTGCCAGCTCTTCTCCGAACCCGGCGCCGGCTCGGACATGGCCGGACGCGCCACCCGGGCCGAACTCGACGGCGACGAGTGGACCGTCACCGGCCAGAAGGTGTGGAACTCCGGAGCCCACAACGCCGACCACGCCATCCTGATCGCCCGACACGATCCCGATCTCCCGAAGCATCGGGGCATCACCTTCTTCCTCCTCGACATGCACCAGCCCGAGATCGACGTCCGACCCCTACGGGAGATGACCGGCGACGTCGCCTTCAACGAGGTCTTCCTCGATGGGGCCAGGGTTCACGAGCGCGACCGTCTCGGGGAGCCCGGTCAGGGGTGGCAGATCGCGATGACGACCCTGTCCCACGAGCGTGATCCCGAGAATCCCGGACTCAACGAAACGGCGCCCTTCGGAGAGGTCGACCTCGACACGGCCGTCGGTGAACACGCGGCGACCGAAGCCCGGCAGGTCGACGGCTTCTCGATCTCGTTGAGCGGAGGCGGAGGCCCACTGTTCGATCGGCTGCTCCGGGAGGTCGGTGGCGCGGACGACCCGCTGCGCCGACAACGGATCGCGGCGGTCCTCACCATGCGACGACTCGGACGATGGTCCAACGAACGCACGGCCGCCCGGATCCGGGCCGGCGGTCAGCCCGGACCCGAGGTGTCGACCGAGAAGCTCCGCGGCGCCGAAATCGGCCGCCGCATGCGCGACATCGGCCTCGAGTCGATGGGACCTGATGGGATGCTCTGGGGCGACGAAGCACCGACCGATGGGCTTTTCCACCGCTACGCGATGTTCACTCCGGCGAACTCGATCGCCGGAGGCTCCGACCAGGTGATGCGAAACGCCCTCGGCGAGCGAGTCCTCGGACTGCCGCGTGAACCCGGCGAGGCCGAACTCCGTGAGAAACCCTGGAAGGACCTCCCACGAGGCTGAACTCCGTTCACCGTCGAACCGCCTAACACCGGCCCCGACGCACCCGATGCTGGCAGCACTGTTCCCAAGCCGAGTAGCTGCGGATCGCTCGGAGGCCCGGCGTGACCACGACAACCAGATCTCCGCTTCGGCGGACAGCACTCTGGATCGCGCTCGCCCTTCTCGTGCCCTACCCCGTGTTCGGGCGATCGTCCTGGATCAGCGAAACCGCACTGCACACCTTGTTCGAGGTGACGGCCACGACGCTGGCTGCCGTGGTCGGCGCCGTGGCGTTCGTCCGCTATCGCGCTTCGAGGCGCCAGCTCGACCTGTTCGTGGCCGTGGGCTTCGCCGGCACCGCGTTCTTCGACTGCTACCACGCCATCGTCACCAGCCTCTGGTTCGGGGAACTCTGGCCCTCCCCGCCGGCGACGCTCATTCCCTGGAGCTGGAACGCCTCCCGGATGTTCCTCGCCGCCATGCTCGCCTACGCGATGTGGGCCGAACGCCGCCGATCGCGGTCGCCGGTGAGCGGGCTGGACCCGGGGGCGGTTCTGGCCGGGGCGGCGATTGTGTTCGGAGCGATATCCGTGGCGTTCATCCTGGTGCCGTTGCCGAGGGCGTACTTCCCCGAACTGCCCATTGGCCGCCCCGCCGAGCTGGCCTCCGCCCTGTTGTTCGGATATGCGCTCTTCGCGATGGTCCGCTGCCGGACGTGCGACCACGGCCCGTTCGAACGGTGGCTCTCCATCTCCCTGCTGGTGGGCTTCATCGGTCAGGGCGTCTACATGACGCAGTCGTACGAGCTGTTCGACGTCATGTTCGACCTCGCCCACACCTTCAAGCTCGTCAGCTACCTCGCGGTTCTCGCCGGTCTGCTGATCAGCATCGACGAGCTCTACCTCACGCAAGCCGCAACGGCCGGCGAACTGCACAACATGGCGCTCGCCGTCGAACACGCCGGCGACCCGATTGCGATGTTCGACTCTGACTGGCGGGTCATCTACGCAAACCAGGCGTATCTCGATGTCCACGGCCGCAATCCGGAGGAGCTGATCGGACAGTTCGCCTGGGATCTCGGATCGAGCTACCGCGATTTGCGTGATGAGCTGGTCGCGACGATGGCGGAGGGGCAGACGTGGAGCGGGATCAGAACGGTTGACCGCGGTGGAGGTGAGATCACCGAGGTCGAAGCCAGCTGGAAGCCGATCCTGGACGGCTCCGGCGCTGCCACCGCCTACGTCACGGTGATGCGCGACATCACCGAGCGACGACAGCTCGAAACCGAGCTCGAGGAGCGGGCCACCCATGACCCTCTGACCGGGCTCGTCAACCGCGCCGTCCTGCTCGAACACCTCGAGGCGCTGGTCACGGACCGATCGCGGACCGACCCGCCTTCTGCAGTCCTCTTCCTCGATCTCGACAACTTCAAGCTGGTCAACGACAGCCTCGGCCACCTCGCGGGCGACGAGCTGCTCAAAACGGTCGGCGCCCGGATCCAGGCCGAGGTTCGAGAGGACGACATCGTCGGACGGCTCGGAGGCGACGAATTCCTGATCATCTGTCGCCGGGTCCGGGACGAGTTCGAGGCCATGCACATCGCCAACCGGATCATCGCCTCTCTCGACGAGTCCTTCGCCATCGCCGGCCGGTCGGTGCACGCGAGTGGGAGTGTCGGTGTCGCCCTCACCCGGGATGGCGACTCGGCCGAAGACCTCCTCTCCGCCGCCGACGCAGCTGCCTATCACGCCAAATCGACCGGACGGGACCGAGCGGAGCTCTTCGACGACGAGCTCCGTCGACGCGCGCAGGAGCAGCTCGAGATCACCAACCAGCTCCGGGAAGCGCTCCGTCGCGGCCGCGAGCTGCTCCCCTACTACCAGCCGATCGTGGACCTGCACTCGGCCGAGGTGGTCGGATTCGAGGCCCTCGCTCGTTGGCAGCATCCCGACCGCGGGCTGCTCGAGGCCGGTTCCTTCATCGAGAGCGCCGAGGAGAGCGGACTCGAAGTGCCGCTGGGATGGTCGATCCTCGATCAGGTGGCCGAACAGATCGCGAGGTGGGACAGGGATCCCGACGTGCCCCGCCCCGTACCCGTCAACGTCAATGTGTCGGCCCGCCAGCTCCGGGACCCCGAATTCCTCGTCATGGTCCGCAACGCGATCGACCTCACCGGGATCCCACCCGAGCTCTTGAGAGTGGAGATCACCGAGCACACCGTCGTGGCGAACCTCGAGGTGGCGGCAGACACGTTGCGCGGGGTTCGCGACCTCGGTGTGAGCGTGGCGATCGACGACTTCGGCGTCGGCAACTCCTCACTCAGCTACCTTCGCACCCTGCCCTTCGACGTGGTGAAGATCGACATGTCCTTCATCCAGGCGATGAACGAAGGAACGGACTCGGCCGCCATCGTCGCGGCCGTCATCCGTATGGCCAGAGCCCTCGGCCACACGGTCGTGGCGGAGGGCGTCGAACGGGAGGATCAGATGGCCACCCTGCACAGCCTGCGGTGCGACCGAGGCCAGGGGCTGCTCTTCTCGGATGCGGTCTCGCCCGAGATCGCCACCGATCTCCTCCGGAACCGCATCCCACTCACCCATCTCCGAGGTGTCACATGACCGCATCGATGAATGCCGGCTCTGATCTCGTCCTACCACTCCAACCCGGGGTGGCCGCTCAGATCCTCGCCAAGCTCAACGATCCCGACATCTGTGCGGTCGAGATCAGCGACATGGTCCGCACCGACCCGGCTCTGGTGTCACGGTTGCTGGCGCTGGCCAACTCGCCCTTCTTCTACCGCGGCCGCGAGATCGTCGACATCCGCAACGCCATCGTCTCCGTCGGCCAGAACTCCGTCCGGGCGATCGCACTCGCAGTGGCGATGGAGAGCTTCTTCGAAGACGAGATCGATCTCGATCACACCTACTGGGAAGACGCGGCCACCGTTGCCGCGTGCGCGATGACGATCGCCCGGTACACGGGGATCGACAGCGGAGAGAGCTTCTGTGCCGGGCTCCTCCACGACGTCGGCCATGTGGTGATGGCGATCAGCTCGTCGGAGAGCTGGAGTCACGTGCGATCACGCTTGAACCAGGATCTGACCGAACTCCATCAGGCCGAGGTCGAGCACTTCGGCGCGACCCACGCGCACATCGGGGCCCAGGCGCTCCAGGATCTCGGCCTACCGCGTCGTCTCAGTGAAGCGATTCGCACCCATCACGAACCGGTGGCGGAGATCCGCAACCCGGTCGGCGCGGCCGTCGCCGGCGCAGTCCTCATGGACCGGCTGATTCTGACCGGCGAAGGCGAGGAAGATCTGGCCCTCGCCCTCGAACGGCTCGACTGCGAGGTCGAGGTCGAACGCCTCGTGAAGGTGGCCGGCGAGCGGGTGAACGAGCTCGGGGCGGTCTTCGCCCGAACCTGAATCGGGCCGCTCAGACCCGTGGCTCGCGGGGCAGCCCTAGCACGCGCTCGCCGAGGATGTTGCGCATGACGTTCGAGGTGCCGCCCATGATCGTGTAGCCGGGGTTGTAGGTGAAGGCGCGGGTGACGTAGGCGTCGGTGACCGCCTCCATCCCGAGGACCTGGCAGGCGAAGTCCGCCACCCGCTGTTGATGCTCGGTACAGAAGCACTTCGTGGCGGCGGAGAACCCGGCCGGCGCCTGCTTCAACGCTTCCCGATAGACGAGGATCCGGCCCAGCCGATAGCCGGTCTCGAGCTGGGCGATCTGTTGGCGAATCCGCGGGTCGTCGGTGTCGGCCGCAGCAACGGCGCGGTCGTAGA
>CAYFLT010000007.1:1809-10960 GCA_964344055.1 uncultured Candidatus Nemicrothrix sp. | reverse complement strand
TCTGCTTGAACGCCGAACCCTCCACTCCGACCAGGTTCTCGACCGGCACGCGTACGTCGGTGAAGAAGACCTCGCAGAAGTGCTGGTTGGTGGTCATGTCCTTGATCGGACGGACCTCGATACCGGGGAGGTCCATCGGCACGATCAACTCGCTCACGCCTTCGTGAGGGCGCCCCTCGGACGAAGTGCGACAGATGAGATAGATGTAGTCCGCCGTCGCGGCGAATGAGGTCCAGATCTTCTGCCCGTTCACGACGTAGACGTCGCCTTCCCGAACCGCAGGCGTCTTGAGCCCCGCGAGATCGGACCCGGCGTCCGGCTCACTCATGCCGATGCACCAGGTCGTGTCACCCGAGAGCATCCCGGGGAGGTATTCGGCCTGTTGGTCGGGCGTGCCGTAGTTGATGAGCGACGGTCCCATCTGGCGGTCCGCGAACCAACTCGCGGCGATCGGTGCGCCGACCGCGATCATCTCTTCGCCCATGATGACCCGCTCGATGTTCGGTCGTCCTCCGCCGCCGTGCTCGGTCGGCCAGGTCATGCCGAGATAGCCCTCAGCTGCGAGGCGCTTGGAGAACTCCTTGGAGTAGCCGTTGATCCAGGAGTCGGTGTGCGAGCCGTACTCGGCGACGCCCTCGGCAGCCACGGCGGCAGCCCGCTCACGGAGCGCCTCGAGCTCGGTACTGAGTCTGAAGTCAAGCATCGGTTCGAAGCTACTCGCCTCCGGCGAAGTCGCCAGCAGCGGATCTGAGCTCGCGGATGGAGCGTTCGACGTCACCCCGCCCGGAACTGCTGAGACCGGACACGCCGAACTCGATGTCACCGAGAGCCTGGGCTCCCGCTCCGGCCGCCGCTCGACCAGCATCGGTCAGCACGGCCAGCGTGGTCCTGCCGTCGGTCGGATGTGGTTCTCGTCGAACGAAGCCGTCCCGCTCGAGCCGGTCGACGGTGTTGGTGACGGAGGCCGGATGGACCTGGAGCCGGTCACCGATCTTGCCGAGCGGCAGGCGTCCAGCCCGGGTGAACGACAGCAGGGCCAGGACCTCGAAGCGGCTGAAGTTCAACGACAAGGGGGCGAGGGCGGCGTCGATGCGGGAGACGAGGATCTGATGAGCCCGGGTGATCGACGTCGCAGCCGTCATGGCGGCGACTGCCGGCCAACCGGCGCGTCGCCAGTTGGCGGCAGCTTCCTCGATGGGGTCGAACTCGAGGCTCATACCCGCTACGCTAGCAAATACTTTGACGTCCAAGTATTTGGACAAGGGGACGGGGCCACCTGTCCCCCGAGACAAAGGGGGCGGGGCCACCTGCCCCACTCCGGAGGAAACATGAGCGACGAGCCGACATCCGCCGACAACGAGGAGCTCCGGGCAGCCTGGCAAGAGCGCTACGACGCCGGCCCGAAGCGCGACATCCCCTTCGAGACCATGTCGGGCGTGCCGGTCGAGCCCGTCTACGGCGACGGCCCATACCCGGGCCAGTACCCGTACACCCGAGGCGTCTACCCGACGATGTACCGGAGCCGGCTCTGGACGATGCGGATGTTCGCGGGCTTCGGTACGGCCGAGGACACCAACGCCCGGTTCAAGGAGATCCTGCGCAACGGCGGCACCGGCCTGTCGACCGCGTTCGACATGCCGACCCTGATGGGCCGCGACTCTGACAGCCCGTGGGCCAGGGGTGAGGTCGGCCACTGCGGCGTCGCCATCGACACCCTCGCCGACATGCGCGACCTGTTCGCCGACATCGACTTGTCGAAGGTGTCGACCTCCATGACGATCAACGGCCCGGCCGCCGTGATCCTCGCCATGTACATCGCCACCGCCGAGGAGAATGGCTGGTCGCCCGCTCAGCTCGCCGGCACGATCCAGAACGACATCTTCAAGGAGTACCAGGCACAGAAGGAGTACATCTATCCGCCGCGGCCGAGTGTGAGAATCGTCACCGACATGATCCGCTACACGGCCGCCGAGATGCCGAAGTGGCACCCCGTGTCCATCTCCGGATACCACATCCGTGAGGCGGGCAGCACCGCGGCCCAGGAGCTCGCCTTCACCCTGGCCAACGGGTTCGCCTACGTCGAAGCCGCGGTCGCCGCCGGAGTCGATGTCGACGAGTTCGCCGGACGACTGTCGTTCTTCTTCAACTCCCACTCCGACTTCTTCGAGGAGATCGGCAAGTTCCGGGCAGCACGCCGTATCTGGGCCCGCTGGATGAAGGAGCGCTACGGCGCCACCCAGGAGCGCTCGATGCTCGGCCGGTTCCACACCCAGACCGCCGGCGTGTCGCTCACGGCCCAACAGCCCGAGATCAACATCGCGAGGGTGGCGATCCAGGCACTCGCCGGGGCACTGGGCGGGACCCAGAGCCTCCACACCGACTCCTTCGACGAGGCGCTCGCCCTCCCGACCGAGAAGGCTGCGCGGATCGCCTTGCGGACCCAGCAGATCGTCGCCCACGAGACCGGGGTGGCGAATGTGGCCGACCCCCTCGGCGGTTCCGACTACGTCGAGTGGATGACCGACGAGATGGAACGCCAGGCCGAAGCAGTGTTCGACCACCTCGACGAGTTGGGCGACGGTTCGATCCTCGAAGGCGTCTACCGCGGCATCGACAACGGCTACTTCGTCGGCGAGATCGCCGACTCGGCCTACCGCTTCGAGCGTGAGGTGAACGCCGGCAACCGCATCATCGTCGGCGTGAACGAATTCACCGAGGGGGCCGAGGACGACGAGTTCAACACGTTGCGGATCTCCGCCGAGGTCGAGGAGTACCAGCGCAAGCGCCTCGAGACGGTGAAGCACGACCGTGATGACGAGGCGGTCGCGGCCGCACTCGCACGGGTTCGGACCGACGCCGAAGACCCGACGGTCAACCTCATGCCGTCGATCATCGCGGCAGTGAAGACCTACGCCACCGAGGAAGAGATCGCGATGGCGATGGAGCAGGTGTTCGGCACCTACGTCGAGCAGGCGATCGTCTGATGGCCGACACCGCTTCCACCAGCAGTGAGAAGATCCGAATCGTCCTCGCCAAGCTCGGACTCGACGGTCACGATCGCGGCATCAAGGTCGTCGCTCGGATCCTGCGCGACGCAGGCATGGAGGTCATCTATCTCGGCCTGCGGCAGACCACCGATTCGATCGTGGCTGCGGTCGAACAGGAGGACGCCGACGCGGTCGGCCTGTCGATGCACAACGCGAGCCATCTCACGCTCGCACCGGCCATGATGGCCGCCCTCGACGAGGCCGATCTCGACGTTCCCCTGATCGTCGGCGGCATCGTGCCGGACGAGGACGTGCCGATCCTCGAAGCGGCCGGCGTTGCGGCGGTACTCGGGCCGGGCGCGGCAGCCGAGGACGTGGTGGCGGCGGTCCACCGGGCTGCGACTGCGTGAGCACTCGCAACCTCTCACCCGCCGACCTGGTCGACGCAGCCCGGAGCGGAAACCGACGTGCGGTCGGTCGGCTCCTGACACTGGTCGAGCGTGGCGGTGGACCGGCCGACGAGGTCACCGAGCTGTGTCATTCCCTCACGGGCGGGGCGCACGTGGTCGGTGTCACGGGTGCTCCCGGCGCCGGCAAGTCCACGCTCACCGGACAGCTGACCAAGCTACTCCCCACCCTCGGAACGAAACCCGCAGTGCTGGCGGTCGACCCCTCCTCACCATTGTCCGGCGGGGCCATCCTCGGCGACCGGGTCCGCATGGACGGCGTCGCGGGCAAGGACGTCTTCATCCGCTCGGTTGCCACGCGCGGCCACGCCGGCGGCTTGGCACTGTCGGTTCCCGGCAGTGTCCGCGTCTTCGACGCGGCGGGCTTCGATCCGGTGATCATCGAGACGGTCGGCGTCGGCCAGGTGGAAGTCGACGTCGTCGGCGCGGCCGACACCGCAGTGGTGGTGGTCAACCCCGGATGGGGCGACGCGGTGCAGGCGAACAAGGCGGGCCTGCTCGAGGTCGCCGATGTGTTCGTCATCAACAAGGCCGACCGTGCCGGCGCCAACGACACCCGCCGTGACCTCGAACTGATGCTGGACCTCAGCCACACCACTGGCCAGGAGGATGCGTCCGGCTATCGGCCGCCGATCGTGATGACCACCGCCACCGACGGAACCGGGGTCGAGCAGGTGTGGGAGGCGGTGCAGGCTCATCGGGAACACCTCGAGCGCACCGGCAAGCTCGCAACCCGCCGACTGGCAAGGCTTCGCTACGAGGTCCATGTGCGAGTCGAACAGCGTCTCCACACCGCCGCCGAAACCGCCATCGACTCCACCGATCTCAGCACCGAACGCTCCCCCACCGACCTCGCCCAAGAGATCACCACCCTCCTCCTAGGTCAAACGGGGGGACAGGCACCCGTTTGACCTCCTGCCACCGATCTCGGGGGAGGGCTTGTCACCGCGAGTGATCGGCATTGCGGGCAGCCCACCCCGATGGAACGATCGGCCTTTCAGCGACCGGTGGGGAGATAGTGCTGGCAGGCGGGAACCGTGGCGGGACCGGGGTGCGGCGATACCTCTGCGCGTGTGGCGATCGACACGATCGCATTGGACTGTTCGAACGCATCTCAACGCGGGTCGATCCAACCAAGGAGAAACCCCATGAAGAGAATGATCATCACGCTCGCATTCGCGACCGTGGCAGGCGCGTTGACTCTCGGTGTGGCGGCATCGATGCCAGTCACGTCGGCCAATCTCGGCAGCGGTGCCGCCGAGGTGGAGTCGTGCGACTCCGATGGCGTCCACGTCACCTACGTGGCCGAAGCAGGTGACCCTCGACGCATCACTGCCGTCACGGTCAATGACATCGAGCAGCCAGGGTGCGAACTGCAGACTCTGAGCATCGTTGTCTCGGACGCGGGCGGTCTGGCACGCGCTACCGCTGGTGACATCATCGGCGCAGCAACGTCACAGACGTTCACCCTTTCGGACGTCGTCCTCGCGGCTGACATCGGTGAAGTCGCGGTCACGATCGCTGGTTGATCGACCTCGGCCGCGATCGAGCCACCCGGCGGGTCGGGCCGCGCTTCTTCGGCGCGCCCGCCGCCGGGCGGTCCGGCGGCGCCGGGTCGGTACCGCAGCGCTAGCGGTTCTCGCCTCGCTCTGGTTTGGGTTCGCCGCGCCTTCGTCGCTTGGCGGACCGATCGACCTCGTGTGGGTGAGTGGCGAGAGTATGGAGCCCACCATGCACACCGGCGACCTCGTCGTCCTCCGCCAGACCGATCGCTACGAACCCGGTGACATCGTGGCTTTCGAGATCCCGGAAGGCGGGCTGGTGATTCACCGTGTCACCGAACGAACCGCGAACGGCTATCGATTCCAGGGCGACAACCGGAATACGACAGACCCCTGGACGCTCCCGGCCTCGGCGATCAAGGGGCGTCGGATCCTCCTCATCCCCCAGGCGGCTCGGGCACTGTCGTTCCTGGGACGCCCGGTCACGCTCGCCGTCCTCGTGGCGGCGCTGGTGATCCTCGCTCGAAGCGAGCTCGCCGCGCCGACCAGAGACTCGAGCGGCGACCTGCGGACCCAACTGCGCTCAGTGGCGCGTCTCGTCCGGCCGGGCCAGCCGACCCATCGCGCCATGCGCTGATGAGCCGGGGCCCGACCGAACGTTCGGGCGGGGGATGCCCGAGCCGGAGGGCGCCGTGGCCGTACCTCGCGCCCCACCCAGCACTCGTTAGATGAGCTTGAACTGGCGCATCATCTCGTGGTCCTCGTGCTCGCAGGGAACGTGTAGCCGTCGCGATCCCCGTAACTCCACACCTTGACGACCGGCGAGCCTGCGCGCGCCGTCGCAGAAACACCCCGAGGGGTGACGTTCCTGTCCATTGAATTCGCCCACTTTCTTTGGGGCTGACGTTCCCCACCTGGCCCGCCGAATGAACCCCGATCGTCCTTCGGCCCTGGCTCCGCCGCAACCCAACAAAACATGGATCACAGGTAGTGATCGATTCGTCCACCAGACGTGGGATCCAGGCGCAAGACACCCCCGCCGGCGCTGTCCGCACCCCGCCAGGAGGGCGAGCGGCGGCTAGCCGAAGAGGTGCGGTTGGACCCTGAGAGCCTCGGCCTTCATGTCGGCGGCGACCGGGACCTCGCCGATCGACGTCGCCAGGGCAATCGCGTCGGTGAGCGGGTCGGCCACCACCCGGGACACCAGTCCCATCGCCAGTGCCTCGGTGGCGTCGATCACGCGGCCACTCATGCACAGCTCCCGAGCCGCCGAGTCCGGCACCACCGACGCCGTCAGTTCGTAGGCGGCCGGCACACCGAACCGGACCTGGGGCTGGCCGAAGGTCGCATCCGGCGAGGCGATCCGGATGTCGCACATCGCCGCGAGGTCGAATCCTCCGGCGACCGCCGGGCCGTTGACCGCAGCGACGATCGGCTTGGCGAATCCGTGGACAGCGGCGTGGTATGCGTCAGCGTCCGCGAAGAGGTGGTCCGGGTTGTCCGCCGCAGCCAGTTCCTTGAGATCGAAACCGGCGCAGAAGGTCGCGCCGGCACCCGCGAGAACGACTACCCGACACCCGTCATCGGCCGCGAGCAGTTCAAGCGTCTCTCGAAGCAGTCGACGGAGCTCCGCACTGAGTGCGTTGCGGCTGTCGGGCCGGTTGAGGGTGAGTTGGACGACGCCGTCTCCGGCATCATCGACGAGGAGCAGTGAGTCCCTTGACACGCTCAGTTCTTAGCCCAGCACCCCACCGAATCGCATCCCGAGACCAACGCGACTTGACTGGAGAGCCATGCATCTCGGCCTTCTGACCCTCGGCGATCATGTGGCAGACCCCGCGACCGGCGCCCGCTCGTCGCAGGATCAGCGGCACCGGGAGATCCTCGACTATCTCGACTTCGCCGGCGAAGCCGGATTCGACGCCGTCATGGTCGGCGAGCATCACTTCAGCGACTTCATCGTTTCCGTTCCCCAGATCTTCCTCACCTGGATCGGGGCCAGACACCCGAATCTCCGGCTGGCCACGGGGGTGACCCTCCTCCCCCACCACGACCCGGTGCGGCTGGCCGAGGATTTCGCCACGCTCGACGTCGTGTCCGGCGGTCGAGCCGAGGTGTGGGTCGGCAAGGGAGTCGAGCCGTACGTCTACAAACAGTTCGGTCAGGACGCCTCGCGCTCGATCGACATGCAGGACGAGGGCCTCCGGCTGCTCATGCGGCTGTGGACCGAGCGGAACGTGACGTGGTCGGGTGAGTTCCGGCCTCCGCTCGACAACGTGACGCTCGAACCCCGTCCCGTCCAACTGCCGCACCCACCCATCTACGTGGCCTGCTCGAGCCCCGAGTCGGCAGCCGCGACGGCCGAGCTCGGTCTCGGGCTCACCATCTCGCTGCTGTACTTTTCCTGGCCGAGGAACCTGCCGCGAATCGTCGATGCCTACCGCGAGGCGTGGGCCGAGGCGGGACACACCCACGAGCCCCGGATCACGGTGAACGCCCACGTCCACGTCGCACCGACCAGCCAGGAGGCGTACGACCACCTCGGCGTCTACCAATTCCCGTTCCAACGCTGGGTCTTCTCCAAGAAGTCGGGCATGAATCCCGACGACATCGAGCTGCCGCTGAACATCACCGGGCTCACGGATCCGCGCTGCTCGATCGTCTGTGGAAGCGCGGAGGAGGTCCTCGACCGAATCGGACGGATCCGGGAGACTGCGGAGTTCGACCGCTTCACCTACCAGGGTGACTACGGCGGCCAGCCCTGGCCGTTGATCAAGCGGTCCCTCGACCTCTTCGCCGCCGAAGTGATGCCGGCGCTGCGTACCCAGGGAGAACCATGACCGACGCCGTACCGGACTACGACGACCTGATGCGCCGGTTCCGCCGCGCGTTCGCCAAGGCCGACGCGACCCTGTTCGTCGATGTGCTGACCGACGACTTCGAGTGGCACACCCACACGTTTCCGGCGGACGATCCCGTGCCCACCGGGACCGTGCTGCTCGGGATCGAGGGGATCATGGGCGAGCTGGCCCGCCGCTCCGAGGCGTGGGCCGACGTGCGATTCGACAACCTGGTCGAGCGATTCTCACCGGGCCTCGTCACCCAGACGTTCCGCATCTCCGGGGTCGACGAGGGCGTGCCGTTCGCGGTCGAGGTGGTCGACCTCTACGAGGTCGTCGACGATCGGATCAGCCGCAAGAGCACCTACTGGAAACAGCCCGCCCGAACCTGACAGGGTTTTGGTGCCTGACACCAAAACCCTGTCAGGTCAGCGGCGCTTGGCTCGATGTGAGTCGACGGGGACCGGGTACTCGTTGTTCTTGATCAGGGCGTCGTTGGCCGCCACGTCGGCGACCGTGTGGCCCCTGAGTCCGTCACAGAACGCCTCACGACAGGCGCTCCACACCTCGTGGAGGGCACACACCTCTTCCCAGTGACACGGGCCACCCCGCAGCGCGCACTCACCGAGTCCCATCGGGCCCTCCAGCGCCTCGATGACATCGAGCACGGTGATGTCCTCGGCCGGACGGCTCAGTGAGTACCCACCGGTACGACCCGTCTGGGACAGCAGCAGACCACCCCGCTGCAGCCCGTTGAGCACCTGATGCAGCACACCCAGCGGGATCTCCATCTCCTCCGCGATGTCGTTGGCCTTGACGAGCTCGGTGGGGTGGGCGGCGAGATGGATGGCCGCGCGGATCCCGTAGTCCGATCGTCGTGTGTTCGTGATCTTCATCTGCCTCTCGAGGGTTGTGAGCACCTACGTCTGCAGTTTCTTTTACCAGTACTTGCAGTTTCTTTAACCAAGTATTACAAAAGCCGGGGAAATGTGAAGCGGGAGGTAGTGGGCGTTGAACCGTGACTGGATGAAAGTCGCCGCCATATGGGTAGCCCTGACCGCGGTGGGTGAAATCGCCGTACTCACATGGCGAATGCTGCCGGAGGGGTACACGCGAGAGTACGAGATCGTCGACGAGGCCTACGTGCTGCTGATGGTGCTGGCCGTGCCCGTGTTCATGTTCATGGTGACGATGCTCGCATACTCGGCTATCAACTTCCGTTCGCGGGGTGAGCCCACCGAGGACGGACCCCCGATGGAGGGCAGCCCCAAGGTGATCGGCGCCTGGTTGGGAATCACCACCGCGCTGACGATCGGTGTGGTGATCAACCCCGGGTTCGTCGGACTCTCCGACAT
>CAYFLT010000007.1:0-1767 GCA_964344055.1 uncultured Candidatus Nemicrothrix sp. | reverse complement strand
CAGTGGGCCTGGGATGTCACCTACGAGAACGGCGTCGAGACCTCCACCGAGCTCGTCGTCCCGGTCCACACCCGGATCCGGTTCGACGTCACCGCCATCGACGTCCTCCACTCGTTCTGGGTTCCGGCGTTCGGCACCAAGATCGACGCCGTACCAGGGCGGGTCACCGAGCTCTACGTCACCACGGAGAGAACCGGCGACGGGGCCGACGATCTCAACCTTCGTGTGCAGTGCGCAGAACTCTGCGGACTGGCGCACGGTCGGATGGCGATCCCGGTGCGGGTCGTCGATGAGAACGAATTCGACGCCTGGCTCCACGAGATGCAGGCCGCGGAAGGGAACTGAGCGATGCGACCACTGATTCGTGCCATTGTCGGAGGCGTCGGCGGCTACATCGCCGGGGCGCTCGTCACTTCCCTCTTCACCGGATGCGACATCAGCCAGGGCATCCCGGTCACCTTCGGCTTCATCTTCGGACTCCTCGGTTGGCTCTTCGGCATCGGCGTCTGGAACGCCTGGGCCCGAGAGTGGTTCGGCCTGCCGCCCAAGCCGGACGAAGCCGAAGGGGCGGCCCGCTACTTCAGCTTCTCCACCGACCACAAGGTGATCGGCACCCAATACCTCGTCACCTTCCTCACGGTGATGATCCTCGGTGGTGTGTTCGCCATGCTGATCCGGCTCGAGCTGGCCGGGGTCGGCGAGGGCTTCATGGACGCCGACACCTACAACAAGGTGATGAGCATGCACGGCATCCTGATGGTCGCCGTGGCCGTCGCCGGCGTGCTCGGCTCGTTCGGCAACTACCTCGTGCCGCTCATGATCGGCGCCGACGACATGGCGTTCCCCCGGATCAACGCACTCAGCTTCTGGCTCATCCCGCCGGTGGCCGTGTCGTTGCTGGCCGCCCCGCTGCTCGGCTCGTTCGAGTCGGGCTGGACCGCCTACCCGCCGCTGACCGTGGTCGCCCCGGGCGACGGCCAGCTCCTGTTCAACCTCGGCGTGATCGCCTTCGGCCTGTCGTCGATCCTCGGTGGCCTGAACATCCTCACGACGGTGGCCACCATGCGGGCCCCCGGAATGTCGTGGGGCCGGCTCCCGATCTTCGTCTGGTCTGCCTTCTCGGCGTCGATCATCAGCCTCCTGGTCACCCAGTTCTTCGCCGCCTCGCTGATCCTCATCCACCTGGATCGGGTCGCGGGTACCACCTTCTTCAACTTCGAGGGCGGCGGCGACACACTCCTCTACGAGCACCTGTTCTGGTTCTACTCACACCCGGCCGTATACATCATGGTGCTCCCGGGATTCGGTGTGGCTCTCGAGGTCATCACCCATTTCTCCCGAAAACCCCTGTTCGCCTACAAGGCGGTGGTCGGCGCCTTCCTGACCATCGTCGGGCTGAGCAGCATCGTGTGGGCCCACCACATGTTCACCAGCGGCATGGCCGACTACCTCCACGGACCGTTCATGGTGCTGACCGAGGCGATCTCGATCCCGACCGGGGTCATCTTCCTCGCCGCCGTCGGCACGATGTGGCGGGGCAAGCTCTGGTTCAAGACCCCGATGCTCCTCGCCTGCGGGTGGGTGTTCAACTTCCTCATCGGCGGCATCACGGGCATCTTCCTGGCCGACGTGGTCACCGACGTGCAGCTCCACGACTCCTACTTCGTGGTGGCCCACTTCCACTACACGATCATCGGCGGGTCGATCTTCGGCCTCATGGCCGGCACGTTCTACTGGTACCCGAAGATCACCGGCCGGATGTACAAC
>CAYFLT010000006.1:46789-101618 GCA_964344055.1 uncultured Candidatus Nemicrothrix sp. | reverse complement strand
TCGATAAGATCCTTTAGATCCTGACCAGCCCGCTGGGTGCCGTCGTACAGGGTCAGGATGACTTCATCCAGGGCACCGTTTATGAGGGAATCCTCAAGTGCCCGGTCGTCTTTCAGATAGACCTGGCTGTTCCCCCTCTTCAGGCGGTAAAGGGGTGGCTGGGCAATATAGAGATAGCCCTTCTCAATGAGTTCCGGCATCTGACGGTAGAAAAAAGTCAGCAGGAGGGTGCGAATGTGCGATCCGTCCACGTCGGCATCCGTCATGATGATGACCTTGTGGTAGCGCAATTTGTCCGGGTTGAAAGCTCCCTCACCATCTCCGGTTCCAATACCGGTTCCGACTGCGGTGATCATGGTGCGGATTTCCCGGTTCTGGAGCACTTTGTCCAGGCGCGCTTTCTCGACGTTGATGAGCTTGCCGCGGATCGGCAGGATCGCCTGGGTCTCGGGATCACGCGCCCGAACCGCGGAACCGCCGGCCGAGTCACCCTCGACGATGAAGAGCTCGCGCCGCTCGGGTTCCTTCGCCGAGCAGTCCTTCAGCTTGTCGGGCATGCCGGCACCGTCGAGCAACGACTTGGACCGGATTGCCTTGCGCGCATCGGCTGCGGCAACCCGAGCGCGCGCGGCGTTTGTGGCCTTGGTGACCAGCGCCTTCGCCTCACCGGGGTGCTCCTCGAGCCATTCGGCCATCCGCTCGTTGGTCACCCGTTCCACCAGCGAACGCATCGACACGTTGCCGAGCTTCGATTTGGTCTGCCCCTCGAACTGGGGTTCACCGATGCGGGCGGAGATGATGGCCGTGAGCCCCTCCCGGATGTCTTCGCCGGTCAGGTTGTCGTCCTTCTCCTTCAGGATGCCCTTGTCTCGGGCATAGGCGTTCACCGTGCGGGTGAGGGCGGTGCGGAAGCCCTGCTCGTGCATGCCGCCCTCGAGGGTGGCGATGCCGTTGGCGAAGCTGTGCATGCCGTCGCTGTTGAAGCCGGTGTTCCACTGGAACGCGATCTCGACCTCGTGGGCGTTGCCGTCGATCTCCTCCGCGCCGTCGAAGAAGCCGACCGCGTCGAACAGCGCTTCTTTGGAGTTGTTGACGTGTCGGACGAAGTCGATGATGCCGCCCTCGTAGCAGAAGGAGGTCCAGCCGTTCTCCTCATCGGTGGCTTCGGAGCGCTGATCGCGCACACGGATCTCCAGACCACGGTTGAGAAACGCCATCATCTGGAAGCGTTCGAGGAGGGTCTGGAACCGGAACACGACCTCGTCGAAGATCAGGGGGTCCGGCCAGAACCGCACCGTGGTGCCGGTGCGGGGTTCGCCGTCGACCATCGGGGACTCCCCGATGGGGCTGAGCCGATCCCGCAGCTCTCCGCCATCGGCGAACGACATCGAATGGCGGACGCCCTCGCGGTCGATCTCGACCTCGACTCGCTGTGACAGGGCGTTCACCACCGACACGCCGACGCCGTGGAGCCCACCGGAGACCTTGTAGCCCTCGCCGCCGAACTTGCCGCCCGCGTGCAACACCGTGAGCACGACCTCGGCGGCGCTCATGTCGTCGTACTTCGGGTGGACGTCGACCGGGATGCCCCGCCCGTCGTCGATCACCTCACATGCGCCGTCGGCGGTGAGGGTGACATCGATCCGCGTGCAGTGGCCCGCCATGGCCTCGTCGACCGCGTTGTCGACCACCTCCCACACCAGATGGTGCAGACCGGTGGGACCGGTGGAACCGATGTACATGCCGGGGCGCTTGCGGACGGCTTCGAGGCCCTCGAGAACCGTGATGTCCTGGGCGCCATAGGAAGACTCACTCGTCGTGGTCACGTCCGACTCCTTCGAGACAGAACCCTCCCCGTCCGGCGGGGACTGGTCCGGGGGATTCAGCTCGCCGTCCGCCGTCACTTCGGGCCACCGAAACCCCTGCTGCGGCAAGCAAAAGTCAGGGTTTCAGGAGGGGTCGAGACGCGGGGTTCGCGCTGGTCCAGAGGCCCGATCACGGTCCCTCCAGCCTACCAGTTACACGGGTGTCATTCGCGCCGCTGTACGCGCACGATCACACCGGTGAGACGGTCGCTTCCCGACACCGCCGAGACCCGCTGGAGCAGCTCGTTCTCGAGCCATCGGAGCTCACTCGCCCACGCCGGATCATCGGCCACGACCACCAGCTTCTCGCCGTCGATCGACGCCGGACGGGTGTGCTTGGCGAGATCGGGCCCGATGATCTCCTCCCACCGTCCGAACACCGCGTCGAGCACATCGACGGTCGGCGCGTTGAGCGACCCGAGTAGGCGATCGAGGCTGTGTCCCAGCTTCCGGGGAGACGAGGAGCGCGCGCCCGGGGTGTCGTTCACGGCTCGGACGGTGACGCGGTTCCGGAGTGCACATGGATCACCTGATCAGGTGTGGCCTCGGGACGGGGCAACGCATCGAGCAGTGCGGCGGCGCGATGGGGATCGAGCTCTGAGAACACGTCGTCGAGCAGCAGGATCGGCTCCCCCGCTCCACCCTCCCGCACCACGGCGTCCGCGGCGAGCCGCAACGCAAGCGCGAGTGAACGCTGCTCGCCCTGAGAGGCGTGGGTGCGCGCCGGGGCACCGCCGATGGTCAAGAGGATCTCGTCGCGCTGCGGGCCGACGGTGGTCACCCCGCGACGAACGTCGAGATCCCGCGCGGCCACCAGGGCCGCGCCCAGATCGTCGCCCCAACTGCTTTCGTAGCTCGCCTCCACGTGGGCGGGCTTTCGTGCCACCGCGTCGTAGGACGCGGCGAGCTTCGGCGACATCTCGGTGAGCAGTCCCACCCGCGCCGAGCGCAGTGTCTCACCGGTCTCGGTGAGCTTGTTGTCCCAGACGTCGAGGGTGAATTCCGCATCGGCATCGAGTCGTCCGCCGGCGGACCGCAGCAGGGCGTTGCGCTGTTTCAGGACGCGCTCGAGATCGGACCGCAGGGCGGCGTGCTTCGGGTGCCGGGCGGCCAGCGCCGCGTCGATCCATCCACGGCGCAGGGCGGGACCACCCTTCACGAGCTCGAGGTCGTCGGGGGAGAAGACCGTGACCTGGACGACGCCGAGGAGGTCGCTCATACGCGCCAGCCGCTGGCGGTTCACCTGGATCCGATTGCGTCCGACCCGAGGGAGTTCCGCTTCGATCAGCTGCTCGCGCCCATCGTGCCCGAGGGTGGTGGCGCGCAGCACCGCAGAAGCCGCCCCGAGCCTGATCAGGGCATCGTCGGGTGCGCCGCGGAACGACCCGAGGCCGGCCAGCCACGCGATCGCCTCCAGCAGGTTCGTCTTGCCCTGACCGTTCTCCCCCACGATCGCGGTGAGGCCGGGACCGAACTCCAGATCGAGGGACTCGTAGGACCGCCAGTTGGTGAGATGGAGCGACCGGATCTCCACGGTCGCCGGTTCAGCTCACCCGAACCGGCATCAGGAGATACAGGAAGTTCGGGTCGTCGGCAGCCTTCAGCAGGGCCGGCTTGAGCTCATCGACGGTCTCCAGGGTGATCTCGTCACCCGGCGCGACCTCGATGCCGTCGATGAGGTACTCCGGGTTGAACGCAACGGTGAGATCCTCGCCGCGATAGCTGGCCTCGACCGCCTCGTGCGCCTGCCCCACGTCCTGGGTGACCGCCACCAACTCGAGGCCGTCGCCGGACATCGCGAGCCGGACCGGGGTGGACTCCTGCGCGAGGAGACGAACCCGCCGGACCGCGTCGAGCAGCGTCTCACGATCCACGGTGAGCGCGTTCGGGTGGTTCTGGGGGATCAGACCCCGGTAGTTCGGGAAATCACCCTCGATGAGGCGGGTGGTGACCGACACCCCGCCAACCTCGAATCCGGCGTCTCGTTCACCGAGACGCAGGGTGATCTCCTCCGCATCGCCCACGACCCGGGAGAGTTCCTTCAGGGCCCGGCTCGGCACGAGGACCTTCTGACCCTCGCCCAGGATCGAGGTGCCGGCGAGATCCCGCACCGACAGGCGATAGGAGTCGGTCGAAACGAGCCGCAGGCCATCCTCCTCGGCCGCCATGAGCACACCGGTGAGAATCGGGCGGGCGTCATCGCTCGACGCCGCCTTCTCCACCTGGTCGATCGCGGCGCGGAACTCCACCGCATCGAGGGTGACGGCATCACCGCTCGCACTCGACAACTCAGGGAACTCGTCAGCCGGGATGAGGCGGATCGAGAACTCCGAGGGCGCGGACACGATCCGCAGGTCGTCGTCGTCCACCGACACGTCCACCGCACCGGGACGCAGGGATCGCACCACATCGGACACCAGCTTCGAGGGCACGACCGACACCCCATCCTCTCCCCCGGCCACATCGACTCCGACGGAGATGGTGAGATCGAGATCGCTCCCGGTCACGGTGAGCTGATCGCCGGTCAGGTCGAGATGGACGCCGGCGAGAACCGGAAGTGCACCCCCGCGTGTGGTGACTGCTCGACCGGCGGCGCTGAGTGCTTCGACGAGGACGTCTCGTTCGCAACGGAACTTCATACCCATGATGGGATTACTTCTCCAGGTTGTATGGAATCCAGATAATAGAAGTCCATAGGGGCTGTGGATTGTGGATGGGGCGGAGTTTGCCCTGAAACGACGCGGAATCGGTGTCCCCACCGTGTCCCTTGTTGAACACAGTGGCCGGAAACCACATCGATGTCACCGTGGATGACGGGGGAATCTCCCTCGTCCGTCCACCGGCGGTACCCATGCGATCCCCAGGCCTTTCCACCCCGAAGGTCAGGAGGTCGGGTTGTTGAGGCGGTGCTGGAGTTCGGTGACCTTGTCGAAGATCTGCTGCCGTTCGCCCATCCGGGCTTCGACCTTGCGGCAGGCGTGCATCACGGTGGTGTGATCCCGGTTGCCGAAGGCCTTGCCGATGTCGGGGAAGGAGAGTTCGGTCATGTTGCGGGTGACGTACATGGCCACCTGGCGGGCGTCGACGAGTGGCCGGCGACGGCTCCCACCGGTGATCTGTTCGACATCGAAGCCGAACATCTCCGCGGTGAGCGTGATGATCCGCTCTGCGGTGACCGGCGGCTTCTCGGCGTTCGCGATGAGATCGCTGAGTACCAGCGAGGCGAGGTCCACGTTGAGCGGCTGCTGGGTGAGGTTCGCGTACGCGGTCACCTTGATCAGCGCGCCCTCGAGCTCCCGGATGGAGTCGGTGATGTTCTCCGCGATGAAGGACAAGACGTCGTTGGGGATCTCGATCGTCTTCGACTCACCCTTCTTGCGCAGGATGGCGAGACGGGTTTCGAGATCCGGTCGCTGGATGTCGGTGATGAGCCCCCACTTGAACCGACTTCGAAGGCGGTCCTCGAGAGTCGGCATGGCATCCGGAGTGCGATCCGACGTCAGCACGATCTGCTTGTCGTTCTGATGCAGCTCGTTGAAGGTGTGGAAGAACTCTTCTTGGAGCCCGTCCTTGCCCTCCATGAACTGGATGTCGTCGATCAACAGGACGTCGTTGTCCCGGTACCGGCGCTTGAACTCGGGGAGCGCGTTCGTGCGGATGGCTTCGACGAACTCGTTGAGGAAGGTCTCGGTGGACACGTAGCGCACCCGATAGGTCGGGTAGTGGTGGGCCACGTAGTGAGCGATGCCACGAAGCAGGTGGGTCTTGCCCAGCCCCGAGTCACCGTGGATGAACAGGGGGTTGTAGCTCGCCGCGGGTGCCTCGGCCACCGACAACGCCGCCGCGTGGGCGAACCGGTTCGATGGTCCGATGACGAAGTGCTCGAAGGTGAACTTCTCGTCGAATAGGGCCGGGCTCAGGCCGGCGATGTGGCCGGGCTGGGGCGGTGGATCGTCCGGCGACCGGAGATCGGCCGCCGGCACGTCGAATGCCACGTCGTCCCAGTCGGTGTCGATCTCGACGCGGACCGTGACGTCAGCGCTCGATTCCTCGATCGCATCCTGGACCAGACCGAGGTAGCGACCTTCGATCCGCTCCTTTTGCAGCCCGTTGGGTACGACGATGACCAGCTCACCTTCGTCGAAGGCCACCGCTTTCGCACCGCTGAAGGTGGTGCGCCATACCGCGTCGCTCACCTGGGCCCGGATGCTTGCCGCACAGGTGGTCCACAGACCACTCGCATCCCCAGCTTCGTCCACGCTGTTCAATCCTGTCTCCACAGCAACGTCCACAGGTGTGGACGACTGCCTGATTCGTACTGGCAGATCTCGAAGTGGACAGGGGAAGCCAGGGTCGACACGAGGGTGACCCAGACCCGTAGCCCGTCCGGTAGAGCGGCGAACCTATCAACAACCACCGTGGTCGCAAGTTGGGAACGGCGAAGGACCGATAAGTCCTGCTCAGGGGCCGTTTTCTGGTGAGGAATTACATGCGTGGAAGATCGAATTACCACGATGTCATTCACGGTACCGGTCGACGCCGGACCGGTCGGAGTGCACAAAACACCCGGATTCACTCCCCCGCCGTTGTCTCCGCCTGGTTGTTGCGGCCCCTCGGCCACCCTACGGTTGTGCGCTGACGTCAACGGTTTCCCCACCTCGAAACCGTCCTTTCTGCGGTGCCCTTCCTGCCCGCAGCCTCTTGGAGGATCCATGAAGCGCCCTTACCAGCCCAATGTTCGCAAGCGTGCCAAGAAACACGGTTTCCGTTCCCGCATGAGCACTCGTGGCGGCCGTGCCGTGCTCCGGTCCCGCCGCCAAAAGGGCCGCGCCCGCCTGTCGGCGTGATTGCCCGGCTCTCGGGCCGGCGGGCGTTCCAGCGGCTCCATGCCGAGGGAACCCGAACGGGTCGAGGGCCGGTGCGTCTGGTGGTCCGGCGCACTCCGGAGGGGGAACCACACATCGCGTTTGCGATCCCACGCAGCGTGGGAAATGCGGTGGCCCGCAACCGGGTGAAGCGCCGAATCCGGGCGATTCTGCACGAAATCGACCAGTCGGGGTCCTCGAGGATTCCCAGCGGCGAGTATCTCGTGAGAATCACCGCCCCGATCGACCACTGGAGCCACGACCGACTCCGCGCCACCATGACCGAGCTCCTCCTCGCACCGACCCTTCCGACAGAGGGCAGCCGATGAGCCCGGGCGCGCGCCTGCTCACCCGCCTGGTGAAGGGGTATCAGCGCGCCGCCGCCAATCGCCCGTCGCCGTGTCGGCACGTTCCCAGCTGCTCGACGTACGCCCTGGAGGCCCTCGAGGACCACGGCGCGCTGCGGGGTGGCTGGTACACAACGAAACGTCTTTGCCGCTGTCATCCGTGGGGCACCCACGGGTACGACCCGGTACCTGCCCCTAGGGAGCAAACATGTTCGACCTGATCGCGTCGATCCTGGCGTGGTTCTATTCGCTGATTCCGTCCTACGGATTCGCGGTCATGGGACTCACGCTCACCGTGATGGTGCTGGTCACGCCGCTGACCCTGAAGAGCACCCGATCCATGCTGCAGATGCAGCGCCTGCAGCCGGAACTGAAGGCGATCCAGAACAAGCACCGCGACGATCGCCAGAAGATGAACGAAGAGCTGATGGCGTTCTACCAGGAGAACGGCATCAATCCCCTGGGCGGCTGCCTTCCCCTGTTGGTGCAGCTCCCCGTGTTCCTGGTGCTGTTCCGGGTGGTGCAGGGTGTCACCCGCCGTGCCACCGACGTGGGCAACCAGCTGGGCTGGAGCTCGGGCCGGATCGGCACGGGCGTGGCGAACGACGTGTCGACGATCACGTCGACCGAACGTCCGTTCGACCCGACCAACCTGCCGGTGGACAGCGACATGTACGCCGATCTGACCGGTGCGGGGCTGCCCTTCGACGAGCGGCCCACCGAGATGGTGTCCTGGGGCATCGACATGTCCCGATCGGCGCAGAGTGTCCTCGGCGACAACATCGTCGATGCACTCCCCTACCTGGTGATGATCGGCGTCGTGCTGCTGACCAGCCTCTATCAGCAGCGCCAGATCCGTGGGCGCAACACCGGTGCCCAGAGCAATCCTCAGCAGGAGATGATCATGAAGATCCTGCCGTGGATGCTTCCGGTCTTCAGCTTCACGATGCCGGCCGCGCTCGTGGTCTACTTCGTGATCAGCAATGTCTGCCGCATAGGCCAACAGGCCTATATCACCCACTCGCTGTACAAGGGTGAAGACAGCCTGGGGGCCCAAGCTCGGCGCTCTCGTGAGCAGTCCGTGTCCGACGACAAGCCCGGAAAGGGCGGGGGCCGGACCACGCCGAAGAAGGGCGAGCCCACGCCGAAGCGTGCCGACGCGCAGAACAAGGCCAAGAACACCAAGAAGGGTGCGGGATCGAAGGGTGCGAAAGGCTCTGGTGCGGGTCGTACCGGCAAGGCGCCGAGCCGTCACCACCGTGGCACTGGTGGCCGCACCACTGAAAAGGGCAGCGCCCAACACAAGAAGCGGAAGCGCTGAGCCGGCTTCGTGCCGGGCGCCTTCACAGGACGACAGGAGTCACCGCAGATGGAATGGGTCGAGACAACGGCCAAATCGGTTGATGAGGCAAAGGATCTGGCGCTGGATCGCCTCGGCGTCCACGAGGACGATGCCGAGTTCGAAGTCGTCGCCGAAGCCCGGCTGGGCATGTTCGGTCGCGTCAAGGAAGAGGCTCGGGTGCGAGCTCGAGTCCGCCCGACGACCCCCCGGGCGAAGGACGACCGCCGGCGTCGTCGGGGGCGAGGTGGCAAGGGCCGCGGTGGCGACTCCGCACGCGGCGGCCAGTCGAGAAGCGGCCAGTCACGAGGGGGCCAGTCGCGTGGCGGGAAGGGCCAGTCCAAGCAGAAGCAGGAATCTCAGAAGCAGGGTCAGCAGAAGCAGGACGCCCAGAAGCAGGAATCTCAGAAGCAGGGTCAGCAGAAGCAGGACGCCCAGAAGCAGGAATCTCAGAAGCAGGGTGGCGGCCGCTCGCAGAAGGGCCAGGGCGGCCGTCAGAAGAACGAGAGCCGGCCGGCGGACGGTCGGGACACCAGTCAACGAGCGGCAAACGGCCGCAAGGAGAAGGAGAGCACGGTGAGCGAGAACGAAGCGACGATGCCGTTGCCGGAGCAGGCCGACATCGCCCAGGAGTTCGTGGCAGGACTTGCAGAGCGGTTCGGCGCCTCGGTGACGTTCGTCCGTGAGGACGTGGCAGACGACGAGATCCGTGTGACGGTGGAGGGCGAGGACCTCGGCCGCATGATCGGCCGGCGGGGGAACACCGCGATGGCGATCGACGAGCTGGTCCGCACCGTGTTGCAGCGCCAGGCCGGCAGCTCTCGTGACGGTCGAGTACGGGTCGATGTGGGCGGGATCCGGGCTCGCCGGGCCGCAGCGCTGGCCGATTTCTGCCGTACCCAGGCGGCTGCCGTCCGCGAATCGGGTGTGGCCCGAGCCCTCGAACCGATGGGCGGCGCGGACCGTAAGGTCGTGCACGACACGATCGGCGACGAGGATGGCGTCGACACCGTCTCTGAGGGCGAGGATCCGAACCGGCGGGTGGTGATTGTCCCGGCCGTGGATGACTGATCCATGGATTGAACGGCTCGAGCAGGCGTGGGAGCCCGCCCGAGCCGCAGGGGCGCTAGGGAGCGCCTCGGTGGAGGATCTTGTTGCACACACGGCCGGCTACGTGTCGGCCGTGTGTGCCGTTTTGGGCTGTAGTGCGGGCGAGGTCGGCGGTGTGGGGGTCGACGTGGGCTCCGGCGCCGGGATTCCGGGTGTGCTGCTCGCGCTGCAGCTGCCGGCGACGGAGTGGCGCCTGGTGGATGGGAACGAACGGCGGTGCGATTTCGCACGCCGTGCTGCCCGTGCGGCTGGTGTCGCAGATCGGGTGACGGTCCATCATGGGCGCGCCGAGGACATCGGCCATGATCCGACCTGGCGGGAGCAGCATGATCTCGGGGTTTCGCGGCTGCTGGCCGCGCCGTCGGACACCGCCGAGCTCGTCGTGCCGCTCGTTCGCGAGGACGGAATTGTGGTGTGTAGCGCCGATGCCGAGGGCGTGAAATGGTGGCAGGGCGTGGCGTTGGGTGTGGTTGGTGCTCGACTCGAGGGTGTGTTCGACACGGAGAGCGGGCTGTTCGTGGCCCTGCGCCGACGAGGCGCCGTCGACGCGCGGCTCCCCCGCCGGCCACGTGTACGTAGGCGGAAGCCGCTGCTGTAGCGTCGGCGTCTTCGGTGGGGTTCGGCAACGCCGTCTGTTTCACGTGAAACACGCGCCTGAGGGTGCTTGACCCGTACCAGCGCCTCGGGAAGGATGGGCAGGCTCGATGAAGGGAGCTTGCCTCGTGGCACAGCCTGAGTCGGATGCCGACCGCGCATCCAGGCCCCGCATCTTTGCCGTGGCCAATCAAAAGGGCGGCGTCGGGAAGACGACGACAACCGTCAATCTCGGTGCCTGCTTTGCGGAACTGGGAAATCGGGTGTTGATCGTCGACCTCGACCCCCAGGCCAACGCTAGTACCGGCCTTGGCCTCAATCCTCGCCAGCTCGATCACTCCCTGTACGACGTCCTCCTACAGGGCGTGCCCCTCGAGGACGTGATCGAGCCCGTGGCGGTGAAGAATCTCTTTGTGGCACCGGCCAGCTTGGATCTCGCCGGAGCGGAGATCGAGCTCGTGCCGGCCTTCAGTCGGGAACGCAAGCTCAAGGAGGCCATTGAAACGGTCAGCGATGACTACGACATCATCCTGATCGACTGCCCCCCTTCGCTCGGATTGCTGACCATCAACGGCCTCACGGCGGCAAACGAGGTGCTGGTCCCGATCCAGACCGAGTACTACGCCCTGGAGGGGCTGGGACAGCTGATTCGCAACGTCGACCTCGTGACCCGCAACCTGAATCCGGCCCTGCAGCTGAGCACCATCGTTCTGGTGATGTTCGATGCGCGCACCAAGCTCTCGGGCCAGGTGGCCGACGAGGTTCGGGAGCACTTCGGCGACAAGGTCTGCCGACAGGTCATTCCTCGCACGGTGCGATTGAGCGAGGCACCGAGCTTCGGTCAGCCGATCACGGTGTTCGACCCGGTCTCGCGCGGTGCAGTCGCCTATCGCGAGCTGGCAAAGGAGATTCTCGGTGTCGAGGCGTAGCGGACTTGGGAAGGGGCTCAGCTCGCTGATCCCCGCAGATATCGAAACCGACGGGGCGACCTATCGCGAGATCGACGTCAACTCGGTCAGCCCCAACCCGTATCAACCGAGAGCCCACTTCGACGAAGAGACGCTCAACTCTCTGGCTGCGTCCGTTTCAGAGGTGGGGGTCATCCAGCCCATCGTGGTCCGGGCGGTCGACGACGGCTATGAGCTCATCGCGGGGGAGCGGCGCTGGCGAGCGGCCAAGCGGGCAGGGCTTCCGTCGATCCCTGCATTGGTTCGCACCTCCGATGATCTCAGCAGCCTCGAAACAGCGGTGGTGGAGAACCTCCACCGCCAGGACCTCAATGCACTCGAGGAGGGGGCGGCATATCAGCAGCTGATCGAGGACTTCGAGCTCACCCAGGACGAGGTGGCTACGAGGGTCGGACGCTCACGCTCCGCGGTGGCGAACACCATCCGCCTGTTGCAGCTTCCCCCCACCGTGCAGCGTCTGGTTGTGGAAGGGCAGCTGTCCGCGGGCCACGCGAGGGCCCTGTTGTCCACACCTGATCGCGCCAGCCAGGAAGCCCTCGCCCGCCAGATAGTCGAGGAGCGCCTGACAGTTCGTCAGGTCGAGGACCTGCTCCGGGACGAGGATGGGGGAGAGGAGATGGACCCGGCCCCCGAGCCGACTCCAAGCCCACCTCCGGTACCGGAACCCGGAGTCCTGGAACTGGAGGAACTCCTGGCTGCTCGCCTGGAAACACGGGTCAAAGTCCAACTCGGCAAGGGTCCGGGCAAGCTCGTGGTGGAGTTCGCGGACCTCGACGATCTCGAGCGGATCTATCGAATCATCACCCCTCCGGGGACCGTGGTCTAGCAAACTGAACGTCGTTCACTACTCGCCTGGACGGTTCGCTCCGACACTTGCGAGAACCCTCACCGTGAAGGTGAGGCGAGGTCAACATCAACCAGTTGTCCACCCCTGTGGATAGTGCTGTGGACGAGGATCTCGAACGGTTGTGGACAAGCGCGAGGCTCAGTCGTCGTCGAGTGGACGTCCGCACCAGGCCGTGATCGCCTCACTCAGCGCGTTCGAGACGGCGCCTGCCCGCTCGACCACGTCGGCCGGCGGACCGAGCCGGCACCACACCGCCGGCATACGCGTTTCGCGCAGGATCGGGAGCCGCATTCCCACCATCGGCGTCGGGGCCCCGAGAACCGCCGCCAAGGCATCCTGACAGCGGTGGGCGAGGCCCTGGCCGCCGGCCGAGATGAAACCTTCAGTTGCAAAATAGGCAACACCGAGTTCCTCGGTGGCCAGCGTGATCCCCAGATAGGCCTCGCCATCCCAGCCATTGGCCGCCCGGGCCTGGGCCGACAGATCGGGGTGATGAAGGGTGAGCACCTCCGCGCCGTCGAGGCGAAGCCGTCGGGCGATGGTGTCGACCACCGCAGGAAGCCCCCCGGCCTCTCCGAGGATGAGTCGCCTGCCCTCGACGCCCGTGCCGAGATGGCGCAGTTTGTCGGACTCCCGGACCTCGGCCACGGTCTTCTCCCCGGATCGACGCCCGGCGAGACGGCCCAGTGCCTGGACGGTGTCGGGTCCCACCACACCATCGGCCGTCACCGCCTGGTTCCGCTGGAACTCGCGTACCGCCTTCTCGGTATCGGGCCCGAAGATCCCGTCGACATAGCCGGCGTCGAAGCCGAGGCTGCCCAACCGCTGCTGGAGATCGGTGACGTCGTCGCCCCGTGTCATCGGTGAGCGCAGGTACAGCATCCGGTCGCCGAGTCGATGATCGGCCTCCACGAGCGCCGACCAGGTCTGGCGAGCACACACGCCGTCCTCCACGAGACGGCGGGATGCCTGGAAGCTCTTGAGCGCGGCTTCGGTGTCGGCGTCGAACACCTCGGAGTCGCCGAACGGGCCGTACCCCGCGGCTACCAGTCGCCGGTGCAGATCGCGTACCGCGGTACCGCCATCACCGAGTCGAATGGGTAGCCCAGGGGTCGTCACCGGCCAGAGCGTACCGGTAGCTCGTCGCGACGAAGAGGCGCGTCGAAGCCTGCGCCGTCAGCGCGGCGACACGGGCAGCAGAACGATCAGATGAACTCGGCGATGTCGTCGAGCAGGGCCTGCTTGGGCTTGGCGCCGATGACCCGCTTGGCCGGCTCCCCGTCCTTGAAGAGGATCAGGGTGGGGATGCTCATCACCTCGAAACGACGAGCGACATCTGGTGCCTCATCGACGTTGAGCTTGGCGATCTTCAGATTGTCGCCCTGCTCGCCCGCGATCTCTTCGAGGATCGGGGCAATCATCTTGCACGGGCCACACCATTCCGCCCAGAAGTCGACCAGGACGGGCGCGCTCGAGCTGCCGATCTCCTCGTCGAAAGTGGTGTCGGACAGGGTGGTGATGGATCCGGCCATGTGTGGCGCCTTTCTGGTGAGCATGCGGACCGGGGAGGATGGTCCGTGATCGAAGGGTTCAACCCTCCCGGTGGAGGGCCTATTCCAGAGCTACTGCGACTGTAGCGAGCGTCAGGCCCCGTCGTGCTGGCTCTCGAGCCACCGCTCCGCATCGAGCGCGGCCTGACACCCCGAGCCGGCAGCGGTGATGGCCTGGCGGTAGACGTCGTCCTGCACGTCGCCGCCCGCGAAGACGCCCTCGACGTCGGTGCGGGTGGACCCGGGCTCGGTGATGAGATATCCGTTGTCCTTCATCGCGAGCTGACCCTTGAACAGGTCGGTGTTCGGTTGATGGCCGATGGCGATGAACAGTCCGGTGACCGGCAATTCGGAGATCTCGTCGGTCTTGACGTTCTTGACCTTGATGCCGGCGAGCGAGTCGTCACCGAGGTATTCGACCACCGTGCTGTCCCAGAGGAACTCGATCTTCGGATTGTTGAACGCACGGTCCTGCATGATCTTCGACGCACGGAGCTCGTCACGGCGATGGATGATCGTGACCTTGCTGGCGAACCGCGACAAGAAGTGGGCCTCCTCGAGCGCGGAATCACCACCGCCGACCACGGCGATCTCGTGGTCGCGGAAGAAGAAACCGTCGCAGGTGGCACAGGTCGAGAGGCCGTGGCCGATCAGCTCGGTCTCGCGTGGGAGGTCGAGCATCAGCGACTGCGCACCGGTGGAGATGATCAGTGCGTGGGTGCGGTGGGTGGGCTCGGGAGCGTCGGGATCCCCGACCCACACGCCGTAGGGCCGCGAAGAGAGATCGACCTTCGAGGCCTTCACCGTCTGGATCTCCGCACCGAAGCGCTCGGCCTGCATTCGAAAGTTCATCATCAGCTCTGGGCCCATGATCCCCTCCGGGAAGCCGGGGAAGTTCTCGACGTCGGTGGTGAGCATCAGCTGTCCACCCGGCTGGTCACTCGTCGAGCTCGGCTCACCCTCCAGTACGAGGGGGGAGAGGTTTGCCCGCGCGGTGTAGATGGCAGCGGTCAGACCGGCGGGGCCGGAGCCGAGGATGATGACGTCCTGGATGTCGGACATGGTGTGAGTCCTCTGGAGGTTCGGGTTGTGGGAGAGAAGTCAGGTGACGGCACGGAGAACGCCGTAGAAGACCACGGCCAACACGATCGCGACGTCGAACACCAGCGCCAACACCAACGGCTTCGGTGGCATTCCCTCGCCCCGTCGGGATCCCCAGGCACCGAGGCCGAGGATCGTGACGAGCCCGCCGACGAAGAGGTGAGCAGCCCAGGAGGCGTCGCCCACACCGTCACCGATCGGGAGGTATGCGTCGGCAACTCGGACCGAGGTGACGATCAGCAACACGATCGATGCCAGCACCAGCACGAAGATGACGAGGCCGAACACGATCGCCCGGAGCGTGATGATTGCCTTGTCGGTGGTGGCGTTCTTGATCCGGTCGACGAGGTCGACGATCTTGTCGGCCTGTTCGCCCGCCCAGTCGGTGTCCTCGGAGGTCGACGGTGTCGGGGAGGCCGGGGTGTCGTGCTCTCGCGCCATGGGCGGGGAGCCTATCCGCAAGCACGCGGCGCCTCCGGCTCGGCCGAAACCGAAAGATGGTTCAGCCGAGATCGAGCAGCTCGACCTGTAGGTCCGTGCACTTGCCCGGATCGACCGAGATCAGCCAGTACAGGCCGTCCGTGTCGACCGCGACGGCCACGACGATGGTCGCATCGCCGAGCAAGACGGTGGCGATGTCGGCGTCGGTGAATCCACCGCCGAGCAGGGCGTCGAGCAGTACCGGGCCACACTCCACGTCGAGGGGATCGTCGACCTCGCTGAACTCGGCGTCACCGTCGGCGAGGTAGGCCGTCGCGGTGCGGGTCACCTGGTCGACGAGCTCGGTGGGTGAGCCGACCGGGTCGAGAACTGCGGGGAGCGGATCGAAGGTGGCGTCCGGTTCGAAGAGCCGGATCTCCTCGAGGGCGGCGCTGTCCCCGCTGGCACCCGAGTCGTGGTCGCCCTCGGATACGTCCTCTTCGGGTGCGTCTCCCGCCTCGGTGTCGGCCGGCGCGATCTCCGCGTCGAATGCCGCGTCGTCCCCGTCGTCGCCACTGTCACCGCCGTCGTCGCCACTGGCCATGTCGTCATCGGCGGCCGCGCCCATCGCGTTGAACGAGTCGTCCTCGCCGTCGCCTCCGTCGTCCCCGGCATCGTCGCCGGCGAAGTCGGCCACGGTTTCGCTCCGGTCGTCGTCGCCCCGATCGATCGAACGCAGCGCAGTGACCGCCACACCGAGGAGGACGAACGCGGCGGCGACCGCGAGTACCCGGCCGGCGCGCTGTTGGCGCCGCTGCTTGTCGGCGGCCGCCGCGCGGAGATCCCGGACCGCTCCGGAGGTGTTGCTCGCGGCTACGGCGGTGGCACGAATTCGTGCGAGATCCAGCTCCGGGACCCGAACGGGGGTGGCGGTGAGTTCGATCGCGGCGCGCATTTCCTCGGCCCGAGCCAGGAGGCCCGGGTCCGACTCGACGCGTGCGACCTCGTCGGGGGTCGCCTCGCTATCGAGGTAGGACGAGACGAGCTCGTCGTCGGAGGGGGACACGTCGTTCATCTAGGACTCTGACGTTGGTCGGGGTCGGTTTGGTTCCCGGCCAACACGTCGGCGAGCCGGGCTCTACCGCGGGCGATGCGGGATCGGACGGTGCCGGGCGCGATGTCGAGAACGGCCGCGATCTCGGCATAGTCGAGTCCGGCTACGTCCCGGAGCACGACCGCGGCGCGGAACTCATCGGGTATCAGGCGGAGTCCGGAGTCGACATCGACGGCGGCACTGACCGTCTCCGCCGGGTCGCGAGGGGTGGAGCCGGCGATGTAGGCGTCGTCGGCGTGCTCGTAGTCGGGGAGGCCCGGATCGGCGCGGCGACCGCGACGACGAAGTTCGTCGAGACAGGCGTTGGTGGCGACGCGGTAGGACCAGGTGGAGAAGCTGGCCCGGCCGTCGAACCGAGCCAGCCCCTTCACGATGGCGATCATCGCCTCCTGGGTGGCGTCCAGCGCATCGGCGTCGTTGCCCGCGAGACGACGACAGATCGCGTAGATCCGACCCTGGTGATTCCGCAGCAGATCGTCGAGCGCGCGTTGGTCCCCCGCCTGGGCCGCTTCGATCAGCGTTGCATCGTCGACGGGGTCCGCGATGGCGTCGAAACTACTGTGGCCGGGTCGCCCGGATCGTGATTCAGCGGATGACCACCTCGTCGACGTGGAGCCGCACCGGCAGGGGGCCGGCCCCGAGATGGGTGATCCAGACGAGGACGAAACGCCCCTCGGCGTCCACCTCGAAGACGGCGACCGGATCGAGATCGGTACCACTGGCTCGGGCTGGTCCGAAGGACGCCCGGTCGAGCCCGGCCTCGTTGGTGACCATGATCTCGGCGGCCCATCCGGTGGCGTCGGTGCGGATCTCCACTGTGTCCACCCGCGCTTTCGCCTCGAGCTCGATCAGCAGCCCGACGCCTGACTTCGTGCCGAGGTCGCGCGAGCGGTAGCGCTCCGTGTGCCAAGCGGTGGTGGGATCGCCGTCGACCGCGAACCTGACCAGATCGTCGTGCTCGCCGGGGGTGCCGGTGCCCTCCGGATCGAACGCGGTGACACTCTGTACCTCTGGCGGTGAGGAGCCGAGCCTGTCGACGGGGAGCTGGTCGGGATTGCCGGTGATCAGCGCCCATCCGAGCCACCCGATCGCGCCGGCCACGAGCAGAGCAACCAGCCGCGGCCAGCGCCGTCGTCGTCTGCGCACCGGTCGTGGCCCCGACCCGGCCGCGGGCGGCATGGGGGTTGGTGTGGCGGTGGTTGGTGTGGCGTTGGCCGGTGTGGCGGTGGTTGGTGTGGCGGTGGTTGGTGTGGCGGTGGTTGGTCTGGCGATGGCTGGTGGAACCGGACGGGGGAGGGGAGCGGCCCGGGCCTGGTCGCCGTGTCGAAGTGCAGCGGCGAATGCGCCAGCACTGGGCCAACGCAGCCCGGCATCGCGGCGGAGTCCGGTCATGATCGCGGCGCGGACCCCTGCGGGAGCGGCGATGGGCCGGAGATCCAGGTCGACCGGGTCCGACTCGATCCTGGCGAGAGCCGTCGGGAGGTCGCCGTCACGCACGAAGGGAGCCTCGCCTGCGAGCGCTTCGTACAAGACGCAGGCCAGCGCGTAGATGTCGGTCGGGGGGCCGATCCCGCCGCCCTGTACCTGCTCGGGCGAGAGGTATTTCGCGGTTCCGAGCACGATGCCGGTGGCGGTGCGGTCACCGGCGTGGGCCGTGGCGATGCCGAAGTCGGCGAGCTTCGGGCTGCCGTCCTCGCACAGGAGGATGTTGGCGGGTTTCACGTCGCGATGGACGAGGCCGGCCTGGTGGAGCGCGGTGAGACCCTCACATACTTCGGCGCCGAGATGGACGACGTCAGTGGCGGACATCGGTCCGCGATCGAGTCGCTCCCGAAGGTCGCTCCCGCCGACCCACTCCATCACGATCGCGGGTGGCGGCCCGGCGATCGTGTCGAAGACCGCGACCAGCGAGGGGTGACTCACCGCGGCTGCCGCCCTGGCCTCGTCGGCGAACCGTTCGGCGAGGGCGGCGTCATCAGCCAGATGAGGATGGAGGATCTTCACCGCCACCCGGCGCTCGAGGAAGTCGTCGTGGGCCTCCCAGACCGTTGCGGTCGCGCCCGCGGCCCGCCGCTGTACGAGGGTGTAGCGCCGGCCGAGCTGCTGGCCGGGGGCGGCCGGGATCAGGTCGGGACCTGGAAGGCGTAACCGATCACGCGGGGTCCTCCGTGAGTGCCGACGACCGCGCCGATCTTCTCGACCCGAGCGTCGCTCACGTCGGTCACCTCGCCGAGCAGGGAGAGGAAGTCGTCGAGGTCGGGTGCTTCTCCGTGCATGATCGCCAGGTTCTCGATCGGACCGAACTCGGCGAGCTTGTCGCGCAGCCACACGAGGGACTTCTTGCGCGTGCGCTGCTTGCCGGCTTCCTCGACCTCACCGCTGGAGATGTCGATGATGGGTTTGATCGACAGCATCGATCCGAGCAACGCCTGGGCGTTTCCGATCCGGCCGCCCTTCTTCAGGTTCTCGAGGGTGTCGAGTGCGCCGAAGACGTGGGTGCGGTCGCTCATCGACTCGGCGGCCGCGACGACGTCGTCCGCGGAGGCACCCTCGGCCGCCATCCGGGCCGCGCCGAGCACGATCGAACCGAGGCCGGCGGTCACCGACTTCGAATCGACCACGCGGATGTCGGCATCCATCTCGTTCGCTGCGGTGATGGCGGACTGCATCGTGGCCGAGACCGCGGCGGAGATGTTGATGCACACCACGGCGGTTGCGCCGGCATCCAGCTGGCGTTGGAACGCGGCGGCAAACTGCCCTGGCGACGGAGCCGCGGTTTCCGGTAGCGCCTCGCTCTCGGCCAACAGGCGGTAGAACTCCTCGACGGACAGCTGCTCGCGGTCGACGTATTCGTCGTCGCCGAATCGGATCGAAAGCGGGACGACTTCGATCCCGAGCTCGGTGACCTCGTCGCCGCGGAGATCGCAGGCGCTGTCGGTGACGATTCGTACGGTCACGGTTCCTCCTCGGATGGGTGTTCAGTGCTGGCTGGGTGTTCAGTGCCGGCTGGGTGTTCAGTGCTGGCGGCCGCCGCGACGCTAGCAGCGTGGCGGTTGCGGCGAATACGCAGGATCGTGCGAGCCCACCACGCGCCGAGCACTGCCAGCGCCACGACCGAGATGATCAGGCCGAGTCCCGAGATTGCAGTGGAGCGGATGTCGACGGTGCCGGTCGCGAGATCGATCCGCCCGTCGGGTGAGGTCAGGTTGACGGTGAGGCGGGCGTCGCCGGAGGCCACGGTTTCCACCCGCAGGTCCAGTTCGTTGAGGCCGGGCTCGAGCCGCAGCGACCGGACTTCGCCATCCGGGAACCGCAGCTTCTCGCTGGTCACCGTGAACGTGACGTGGATCGGTAGCGGCTGGCTGTTCCGAATCGTGATCGGGAGTTCCGCGGTGCGAGAGGCAAGCGTGATCCGGCTGGTCTCCAGGACCTCGAACCCCGAGATCCCCTCCGACACGGTGGTGAAGACCTCGTTGGTGTAGGCCCGCCTCCCGTCACTGTCGAGCTCGCTGGCTGCCACGGCCAAGAGGAGCGTCCGAAGCGGGGCGATGGGAGCTTCGGCGGGTGCCACCATCGATTCGTAGGAATCGACGACGGCCTCGGTGAGGCGGAGGTCGGTGGCATCGGCGCCGATCATCTCCGGCTCCTCGGCCAGCAGTTCGGTGCGGATCAGGTCGCCGGCCGCGGAACGGGCTCCGGGCAAGGACAGCACCTGGTCGACCATGGCGGTGTGGAGATGGTCGTCGTCGCCCAACCGGGTCAGGAGTGCGTCCAGGGCAGGGAGATTGACTGTGTCGAGATCGATGACGAACCCCTGGGGGGTCTCGGCCACCCCGCTGAGCAGGACCAACTCGAAGAAGATCTGGTGGGCCGCGAGCTCGATGTCGTTGCGATCGAGAAGGTCGTGAAGGACGGTGGCCACGGGGATGACCGGCAGGGCCACGTCGTTCTCGTCGAGCACACGAAGGGGCTGGCCGAACGCCCGGGATACGTCGACCGGGTTGATCTGATCGGGGTCGATGACCGCTCCGGTGATCCCCGCGGTGCGCAGGAGGCCGAGCGTGGCGGGGGTTGCGTCGTGATCGAGCCGGGCCACGGTGGAGGCCGACCGACCGAGCTCCTCCTCGATCACGGAGTGGCCGAGGGCGTAGCCGTCCAGCACGAGACGCTCTTCGTTGACCTGACGCCAGGCCTCTTCGTCGAGGTCGACCCAAGGTGTGGCGAAGAGTGCGTGAGGGTTCAGCGTCTCGGCGATGGTCGTGATGACGGGAAGACCCTCTCCGCCGTCGAGGGACCGGAGCGCCGAGAGGGTCTCGGGGGTGAAGGCGACGGTGGCCGGCGGATGCTGTCGCTCGGCGAAGTCCGAGAACCGTTCCGCCAGCGCGACCGGATCGATGTCGATCGACTGATCGACGGCGTGGGCAAGTGGGGAGCGCACATCCGCGATGAACGACAGGGAAACGTCGACCCGATCCGCCCGCTCCGCGGGATCGGCCCACAGGAGGGCCGTGACCAGAGTGTCGACGATCTCGCCGTCCTCTTTGAGGTCGATCACCACCGGGAGCGCCCCGGGCTCGCTGCGGAGGCTGAGACCGATCTCCTCGTCGGGCAGGGTGATGGAGACGACGTCGCCGGCACCGATGGTCAGCTCGTCGGGGTTGAACACCGTGAACTGGCTGATCATGTTCGAGGTCGGCGGCGTGTTGAACGCGGTGCGGAGAGAGCCGGGTTGGGTGACCGGCGCGTGGATTCGGACCTCGAGCTGCTGTTCGGCGGCGTCACTGGAGACCCGCAGATCGATCACGACCGGCTCCGGGCCGATCCACACCGTCTGGGCGACCAGTTCGATCCGGCCGCTCTGGACCTGCGCGGTGACCCGTTCGGTCCCGGCGAGGACGACGCTTGCGCCGAGGATGGCCGCGGCGGCGACCAGCGTGCAGATCCGATGACTGAGACGCGACATCAGAGATCTCGGCGGAGCACGGTGAGCTGGTGGGTGGCCGATCGGAACCCGGTCTTCTCGTAGAGCGACAGGGCGGCGTCGTTCGCTTCCTGGGTGTTGACCCAGACGGTGCCGGCACCGCGTCGGTGGAGCCAATGAAGGCTGTCGGACACCAGCGCGGACCCGAGCCCTCGACCCTGGGCCGCCGGATCCACGGCCAGCCGTTGCAGGTAGCCCTGGGTGCCGGCTCGACCGGTTACTGCGTAGGCGATGACCCCCGAGTCGCGAACGACCCGCAACCTGCTCACCGGTGTGGCCTGGATCGCCTCCTCGAGTCCCTCGGGGTCGAGCCGCCAGAAGTCGTCGAAGGTGCGATGGTCGACCGCGAGGATTTCCACCCGTTCCCGTCGTCGACCTCGGCGAATCCCCACGTTGCGTCCCGGAGGGGATGGAAGGGGTGCGCGGAGGTCGTGGCGGAGGAGGTGGAGCAGCTCATGGGCGGCGAATCCGTCGGCCTCGAGCATTTGGCGTTCAGTGGGGCCGACCGCGGCGGTGACCACCGAGGAGAACCCCTTCTGGCGCAGGCGGGTACGGATGTCTGCGAGTGTGGAAGGGGTGAGCGTGGCCGCGCCGGTGAGCGGGACGAGATAGGCGAGGTCGGGTGATCCTCGCCAGCTTCCGGCGCGCACGCGTGCCGCACCGATCGTCAACGGGTGAAGGGCCATCGTGGAAGTCACGATACGCGGTGTTCGTGGAGGGGTACGCTCCGCGGCGTGCTGCTGGTTGTGACCGACGAACGCTGTCTCGCCCATTCGGCGGGATCCCGCCACCCCGAACGACCCGATCGGCTCGTGGCCGCCACCGAGGGTCTGCTTCAGGCCGGGATCGAGGACGCGCTGGATCGGACCTTGCCGCGACGGGCGTCATTCGACGAGATCGCCCTGGTCCACGACGCGTCGCTGATCGATCACATCCGCTCGGTGGACGCCGAGGGCGGTGGTCGGCTCGATCCTGACACCCGGATGAACGAGGCGAGCCTCGACGCGGCGCTGCTGGCGGCCGGTTCGGTCCTCACCGCGGTGGAGCGACTCGATGAGTCCGCTGCCGGCGCCCAGCAGCTCGACTCGGCGTACTGCGTGGTCCGGCCACCGGGCCACCACGCGACGCCGAACCGATCCATGGGCTTCTGCCTCTTCAACTCGGTGGCGATCGCTGCTGCGCTGCTCGCTGATCGGGGCGAGCGGGTTGCCATCGTCGACATCGACGCCCATCACGGCAACGGGACCCAGGACATCTTCTATTCCGACCCGCGCGTCCTGTACGCGTCGATTCACCAGTCGCCGCTCTATCCCGGAACGGGCGCACTCACCGAGCGCGGCGCGGGTGCCGCAGAAGGCACAAACATCAATGTCCCGCTCCCGCCCGGCGCCACGGGTGACGTGGCCCGCGCGGCAATCGACGAGGTGATCGGTCCGGCCATCGAACGGTTCGGCGCCACGTGGGTGTTCATCAGTGCCGGATACGACGGCCACCGGGCCGACCCGATCACCGAACTGGGCTACACCTCGGCGGACATCGCCGATCTCGTCGGCACGATCGCGGGATTGGGGACACCAGGCCGCGTCGTCACCCTTCTCGAGGGGGGTTACGACCTCGACGCGATTCGTGACTCCTCGGCCGCAGTGTCGGCACAACTGGTGGGAGAGTCGCACCGGCCGGAATCGCCGACCTCGGGCGGCCCCGGCCGGGAGGTCGTCGCCGCGGCGGCTGCGCTGCACGGTCCCGGCTCGTGAGCAACCCGCCCGCGCCGGCCGGATTCGAGGCGGTGCTGGCGGAGGCTGCGCCGCTGGCCCGGCGGTTCTCCGACGCGGGCTTTCGCCTGTATCTCGTCGGGGGTGTCGTGCGAGACCACCTCCTCGGCCTGGATCGGGTCGAGCAGGATCTGGACGCCACCACAGAAGCGAGACCCGATGACATCAAACGGTTGGTCAGCGATCTCGCCGAGGCCGTGTGGACCCAGGGGGAGCGTTTCGGGACGATCGGCTGCCTCGTCGATGGGCGGCCCTACGAGATCACCACCCACCGCGCCGAGGTCTACGCCGAGGCGTCGCGCAAGCCGATCGTGACGTTCGGCGACTCGTTGGAGGCCGATCTCTCACGCCGGGACTTCACGGTCAACGCGATGGCGGTGGACCTGATGTCGGGGGAACTCGTCGACCCTTTCGGTGGGAGTGAGCACCTCCGCCGCTCGATTCTCGCGACCCCGCTCGATGCGGAGGTTTCGTTCTCCGACGACCCGTTGCGGATGCTGCGCGCCGCCCGTTTCCACGCGGGGTACGGCCTTGATCCCGATGCCGGGCTCCTCGATGCCATCATCGAACTGGGCGACCGGATGGAGATCGTCTCGGTCGAGCGGATCCGTGACGAGCTGCAGAAGCTCCTGCTGCTCGAGCAGGCCGCCGCCGGCGTGCTCTTCTTGCACCGGACCGGTCTGCTCGCCCGACTGTTCCCACCGCTGGCTGGACTCCACGAACCCGAAGTCCAGGTCATCGGGCGCCGTGTCGAGGCGGCGGCCCCCGAACCGGTCACCCGCTGGGCCGCGTTCCTGCTCGGGGTCGACGACGTGCGCCCCGCCTTCCGTGCACTCAAGCCGTCGGGTGCGATGGAACGCGAACTGGGTTGGCTGATCGGTGATCGCAGCTGGCTCGATCGGATCCCCGACGAGCACGAGCCGCTCCGCCGGGCCGCCGCCGGCGCACCGGAGGGTCACACGATCGAGGAGCGGCTCGAGTTCGTGGCCGCCATGCGCCGGGCGGTGGGCGCCCCCGTCGACGACGTGGAGCGGGCCGCGGAACGACTCGTCACCCTGCGCGTGGCCGAGTCGGATCTCGACGCACCGGTCCCCGTGTTGACGGGATCCCGAGTCTGTGAGCTGCTCGACCTCGCTCCCGGCCCCGAGGTGGGTGTGGCCATGGACTGGTTGGCCGATCAGCGGTTCGCTCGGGGCCCGCTGGAAGCGGCGACTGCCGAACGTCAATTGCTCGACTGGTGGGCGGCCCGCTGAACGCCAGACCCGGATGTCTACAGGCCGAGTTTGCGGGCGCGTATGACCAGGGTGGCCGGGAGGAAACCTCCGGTGTGGCGTTCGAGCACCGTGTCGACCGCGAAGTTCGAACGGGCCAGCGCGGTGACGACCTGTTCGGTCGTGTGGACCCATCGCTCGCCGACCGGTTCATGGCGGTCCCAGGCCCGCACCGTCCGCACGGGATCGTCGGGCTCGACGCACAGCTGAGCCGGATGTGGGAGTGCGATCACCACATGGCCGGTGGCCCGGAGGACCCGGTGGACCTGTCGCAGCACTCGATCGAGGTCGTCGACGAGTGAGAGGGCCCAGACCGAGATGGCGAGGTCGATCTGATCGGCCCGGATGAACGCGAGCTCGGCCGGATGGGACTCGTGGAACTCCACGGCCACCCCTTCCGCCGCGGCGAGCGAGCGGGCGGCAGCGATCTGCTCGGGGTCGTGATCGGTGGCAGTCACCCTGGCCCCCCGTCCGGCGAGCCCGACCGCCGTGTGGCCGGCGCCGCAGCCGAGATCGAGTACCCGGCGGCCGGTCACGTCCCCGATCAATCGCCGGTCGAGGTCGGCGCCGAGATCCGGTCCGAGCTCGACGTGGGAGAGGGGCCGGTGGCTCGGTGCCCGGTTGTCGTAGTGGGGTAGGAACCGGGCCTCCGACATGGGCTCAGTCTGGCCGCGACGGCTCGCTGGGTCGGGGAGGGGTACCCTGCTCACTCGTGAAGCTGGGACTGCAGGCAGCCGCCATCGGCTCGAGTGCCGGGGTCGACTACCGACTGGCGCGCGAGGCCACCCTGCAGGCATGGCGCGAGGGCCACCTCAGCCGGGAGCAGGTGTGTGACGCCCAGCGGGAACTGCAGCGCAACGCGGAGTTCTGCGGCACCTCGACCGAACGCGAGTGTCCGGTCTGCGAAGGCGCCGACCTGGTCGAGGTCACCTACGTCTTCGGGCCGTGGCTGCCCAAGCACGGTCGATGTGTCACCAGCGACCGCGAGCTCGCCCGGCTTGCCGCCCGCAAGTCCGCGAGCCAGGGATATGTGGTCGAGGTGTGTGTGGCCTGCCGCTGGAACCACCTCACCCAGTCGCGTCAGATCGGTGGCTGAGGCCTTCCCTCTGGAGCTGATCTAGCCGAGGATCTCCGCCTCCAACTCGGGGAGCCAGTCCGTGGCGGCTGCGGCGCGTCAGCGGACGAAGAACCACCAGATGGACCCGGCGAGTCCGGCAAGCCCGCTCACGAGCATGGTGAGAAGCGCGCCGCGGGAGATCCCGCCGTCGTCGTCCTTCGGGATACGGGCCCGGACGTGGCCGAGGAGACGGTCGGCCCAGGCGACATCGCGGGCGAGTATCGCCAGCCCGACCGCGACCAGCGGGAGGCCAGGCCCCGGCAGCGGCATCATCGCCAGCCCGCCGAGAGCGACGACCGTACCCACACTCATGCGCACGACCCGGACGGCAACGTGAGCCTTCGCGGCCTGCTCCGACGTTTCGTGGACCCCCGACTCGTACTCGGCGTGGATCGCCGCCTCCCGAAAGGACTCCCGCTCGGGTGCGCTCGGTTCGACTGGGTGCTCCATCGCGACCCTCGTAGCAGACGTGCGGTCTTGTGAACGGTCGCCGTTGATCGGGCCATCGGCCAGCCGGTATCCTGGAAGCACCGCCGGCAGCCGAAGAGCGCTGGACGGGAAAGGAGTCAGTCATGGGTCTGTCTGCCCCTGCAATCGGCGCGACCAAGGTGCGCGGCGGCCGCGAGCCGCTCGTGATGGTCACCGCCTACGACGCCCCCGGAGCTCGAATCGCGAGCGACGCGGGTGCTGACCTCATCCTCGTGGGTGACTCGCTGGCGATGGTGGTGCTCGGCTACGACGACACCCTCCAGGTGACGATCGACGACATGGCCCACCACACCGCAGCGGTCGCACGAGCGAAACCGGACTGCCACGTCGTCGGCGACATGCCGTGGATGAGCTACCACGTCTCACCCGAGGAGACCGTGAAGAACGCCGCGACGCTCATGCGCGCCGGTGCCCAATCGGTGAAGCTCGAGGGTGGCCGCAAGCGGCTTCCGATGATCGAGCGCATCATCTCCGCCGAGATTCCGGTCATGGGCCACATCGGGCTGACACCACAGTCGATCCATGCGATGGGCGGCTTCAAGGTGCAGGGGAAGCAGGCCGAACAGGCTCGCAAGCTGGTCCAGGCGGCCAAGTCATTGGAGCATGCCGGCTGCTACTCGATCGTGCTCGAGGGTGTGCCGGTCCGCGTGGCCGAGATGGTGACCGAGGCGATCGACATCCCGACCATCGGGATCGGGGCCGGCATGCACACCGATGGTCAGGTGCTCGTCTACCACGACCTCCTCGGCATCGAGGACCGGTTCGTACCGAAGTTCGTGCGCCGCTACGCCGACGTCAAGACCGTGTCGGTCGAGGCGATGAAGGCCTATGCGGACGATGTCCGTTCCGGTGCCTTCCCGAGCCACGACGAGGCCTACCACATGGCCGACGAGGAGGCCGACGAACTCGCCGGCCTCTACGGCAGCTGATCGGCGCTCTGGTCAGAGATCGTTGAGTGCCTTCGTGATGTCGGCGACCGCCTGCTTGCCGTCGCCGAAGAGCATCACGGCGTTGTCAGCGGCGAACAACGGGTTCGGGATGCCGGCGAAGCCGGGGCTCAGGGATCGCTTGATGACGACGACCGTGCGGGACTGATCGACGTTGAGGATCGGCATGCCGGCGATCGGTGAGTCGGGGTCGGTCTCGGCGAGCGGATTCACGACGTCGTTGGCGCCCAGAACGATGGCGACGTCGGTCTCCGCGAACGTCGGGTTGACGTCGTCCATCTCGAGCAGCAGTTCGTAGTCGATCTCGGCTTCGGCGAGTAGCACGTTCATGTGACCCGGCATGCGACCGGCGACCGGGTGGATCGCGAAGACGACCTCCACGCCCCGATCCTGGAGGTTCTTGGCCAGGTCCCGGACCGCGTGCTGGGCCTGGGCGACGGCGAGTCCGTAGCCGGGAACCACCGCCACCCGGGTGGCGGTGTCGAGGATCATCGCCACCTCGTCCGCCGACGAGGCCGGAAGCGCCTTTTCGATGCACGGCGCCATCGATGGCGTAGACGTCGTCGTCGGACGGCCCACCACCTGCCGCGGCGGGCGCGTCGGAGAAGATGACTTCGAGGGCGGTGCGGTTCATCGCCACACACATGATCTGGGTGAGGATCAGCCCACTGGCCCCCACCAGAGATCCGGCGATGATCAGGAGCGTGTTGTCGAGCACGAAGCCCGTGGCGGACGCCGCCAATCCGGAGAGGGAGTTGAGCAGGGCGATGACGACCGGCATGTCGGCGCCACCGATCGGAATGACGGCCAGCAGACCGAGCAGGGCACCGACGCCGACCAGCGCCCACAACCAGGTGGTGTCGGATGGATCGGCCACCACCGTTGCGACCAACGCTGCACTGGTGATCGCAAGGGCGACGTTGACCATCCGGATGCCGCCGAAGCCCCCCCACTTCAGCGACTCCTTCAGCTTGAAGAACGCGATCACCGAACCGGTGAAGGTGACCGCGCCGATGAGTGCGGTGGCCGCGGCGGCGGCGGAGGTCTGATCGTCCACCAGCCCGAGGTCGGCGAGTTCGGTGAACGATGCGCCGGCGACCAGCACCGAGGCCGCGCCACCGAAGCCGTTGAAGAGGGCCACCAGCTCCGGCATCGAGGTCATCTGCACGCGGACGGCGAGCGTGACCCCGACGGCAGCGCCGACGGCCATGCCCGCCGCGAGGACCCAGTAGGACACGATCGCCTGGTCGAGCAGGGTGACCAGGACGGCCACGAGCATGCCGGAAGCCCCGAGCAGGTTGCCGCGGCGAGCCGTGCGGGGGCGGGCCAGCCCTTTCAGGCCGACGATGAAGAGGACCGCGGCCGCGAGATAGCCCAGTTGGATGAGATCGGCTCGGCCCATCTAGTCGACCTCGGCCTTTGGCTTCGGCTGGCGGGTCGAGAACATCGACAGCATCCGGTTGGTGACGAGGAACCCACCCATCACGTTCACGGTGGCCAGCACGACCGCGGCGAACGCGAGCGCTGTGGTGAGGGTGCGGTGGTCGGTGCCGGCCGACACGATCGCCCCGATGAGGGTGATGCCGGAGATGGCGTTCGATCCCGACATCAGCGGGGTGTGCAGGGTCGGCGGGACCTTCGAGATGAGTTCCACACCGAGGAACACCGCGAGCACGAACAGGGTGAGCGCGAGTAGGAACGTCACTGCGGTCCTCCTGAGGATTCGAGGGCGGCGGCGACTCGCTCGTGCACCACCGAGCCGCCGTGGGTCACGAGCATCGCCCCGGTGATCTCGTCCTCCGGGTCCACCACGAGATCCCCTTCCTCGTTGGTCAGGTGCTTGATGAGCGCAACGAGGTTGTTGGCGAACATCGCCGACGCCGACCGGGCGGAGTCCGACTCGAGCCGGGTCGGGCCGAGCACCGTCACCCCTTCGTGGACGATCTCCTCGTCGGCGACGGTGAGTGTGCAGTTCCCGCCTCGAGCCGCGGCGAGGTCGATCACCAGCGACCCCGGACGCATCACCTCGACCATGTCGGTCGAGACCAGTTCCGGGCTGCGAGCGCCGGGAATAGCGGCGGTGGTGATCACGACGTCCGCCGCGGCGAGGATCGGGGTGAGTGCCTCGCGCTGGCGGGCCTGTTGGTCCTCGGCCTGCGCCTTGGCGTAGCCGCCGGAGTCCTCGGAGTCCTCGGTGTCGAGGTCCAGTTCCACGGCCTTGGCGCCCACCGACCGGATCTGTTCGGCTGCGGCCGGTCGGATGTCGAAGGCCTCGACCACGGCGCCCAGACGCTTCGCGGTGGCGATGGCCTGAAGACCGGCCACGCCGGCGCCGAGCACGAACACCCGGGCCGCGGGAACCGTGCCGGCTGCGGTCATCAGCATCGGGAACATTCGTGGGAGCCGGTGGGCGGCGGTGAGGACCGCCTGATAGCCGGCCACGGTGGCCATCGACGACAGTACGTCCATCGACTGGGCTCGGGTGATGCGCGGGACCAGTTCGAGTGAGAGGGAGGAGGCGCCGGAGGCGGCGAGTGCCACCATCGGTCCGGGAGCCCAGAGCGGGTCGAGCAGCGCCATCACGGTGTGCCGGTCGTTCAGATCGTCGGGCTCGGGACGAGCGACGGAGACGACGGCATCGGCCGTTTCGAGTGCCCGGACGCGGTCCTCGGCCACGAGGGCGCCGGCCTCGCGGTATTCGTAGTCGTGGATACCCGATCGTTCGCCGGCGCCGGCCTCCACGATCACGCCATGGCCGTCCTTGCCCAACTTGGCGGCGGCTTCTGGTGTGAGTGCGACTCGACGTTCGTGCTCGGTTCCTTCGCGTAGTACCGCGATTCGCAATGAGCCTCGCTCTCGACGACGGTTGCCCGTAGAGGTGAGGGTATCGGTCCGGTGGCCGAGGGCTGCGACACTCACCGCTCAACACCAATAGGGTTCCCGCCATGTCGCATCCGCTTGTGGTCGAGATTCGTCGTGGCGCGGTGGTGGAGAGCCGCCATGAGGTCGACGTCGCGGTGGTGGGTCGCGACGGGCATCGGTCGGGTCGGGGCAACCCGTCGCGTGGTGTTCTGGCCCGGTCGTCGATGAAGCCGATCCAGGCGGTGCCGCTGGTGGAGACCGGCGCGGCCGACGCGTACTCACTCACGACCGAGCAACTGTCGCTCGCGTGTGCGAGCCACAACGCAGAGCCGGTGCACGTCGCCGAACTCGACGACTGGCTGGCCGCGATCGGGCTGGACGTCGACGCGTTCGAGTGTGGTGCACACGGACCGATCCACGAGGACAGCGACGTCGCCCTGATCCGAGCCGGCCAGGAACCCGACGCCCGCCACAACAACTGCTCCGGCAAGCACTGCGGCTTCCTCACGGTCTGTCGCCATCTCGGCATCGATCACCGCGGCTACATCGCCCCTGAGCATCCGGTGCAGCGGGACCACATCACTCCGGCGATCGAGGAGCTGTGTGGGGTTTCGTTCGTGGGCGCCACGCCGGTGATCGACGGTTGCGGGATCCCGGTGTGGGAGATGGCGCTCGACCGTCTCGCGGGCGGATGGGCCGCGCTGACCGACCGTCCGGCCGGGGTGCAGCTCTTGTCGGCGATGGCGGCGGCCCCGGTGCTGATGGCCGGAAACGGTCGGATGTGCACGCGCGTGAACACCGCCGCCGAAGGGTCGGTGGTCGTGAAGGGCGGCGCCGAGGGAGTGTTCGCCGCGGCGGTACCCGGTGCGGGGCTCGGTATGGCCCTGAAGGCGCGCGATGGTGCCTCGCGGGCGTCCGAGGCCGCACTCTTGTGGGTGCTCGCGGACCTTGGATTCGGGGTGGACGTCACGCTCGATCCGCTGCGAAACGTGGCCGGCACCGAGGTGGGGGAGATCCGGGTCGCGGGCTGAGCACAGGGGCCGAGGGCCCTGCCGAGCGCAGGTGGAGCGTGGGAGGATGGCGCGATGCGAATCGCGATCCTGACCGGTGGGGGCGACGTCCCCGGGTTGAATCCCTCGATCAAGGCGGCCGTCAACCGCATCGGCGATGCCGGGGGAGAGGTGATCGGTTTCCGGCGGGGTTGGGCCGGACTGCTGAACTGCGACCCGAGCGATTCGGCGTCGGTGGAACACAACACCATGCCGCTCGATGCGGCCGCGGTGCGTACGATCGACCGGACCGGAGGCACCTTCCTCCACACGTCCCGGACCAACCCGGCCCGGGTCGCCGACGATGAGGTCCCCGAGTTCCTTCGCGGCTCGGTCGAGGGCGCCGGCCCTCACGATCTCACCGGCCACGTGCTCGAGGTCGTCGAAGCGCTCGGTGTGGACGCGCTCATCCCGATCGGTGGCGACGACACCCTTTCGTACGCCCTGCGGATGCACCAGGAGGGTGTCCCGGTCGTGGCGATTCCGAAAACGATGGACAACGACGTCCACGGCACCGACTACTGCATCGGCTTCTCCACCGCGATCACGCGGGGGGTCGAGTTCATCCACAATCTGCGGACCAGCACCGGCTCCCACGAACGGATCGCGGTGGTCGAGTTGTTCGGCCGGTACTCCGGCGAGACATCGCTGATCACGGCGTACCTCGCCGGCGTCGACCGAGCGCTCATCTCCGAGGTGCCCTTCGACATCGACAGGCTCGCCGAGCTGGTGATGCAGGACAAGACCGAGAACCCGTCCAACTACGCCATGATCACGATTTCGGAGGGCGCGACCATCGAGGGTGGTGACCTGCACCTCTCCGGCGAAGCCGATGCGTACGGCCATCGCAAACTCGGTGGGATCGGCGCGACCACCGGTGAGCTGCTCAAGCAGAAGACCGGCCAGGGAATCATCCTCCAGGAGGTCGCCTACCTGATGCGCTCGGGCCGGCCCGACAGTCTCGATCTGATGGTGGGCACCAACTACGCGGTGATGGCCGCCGACCTGGCCATGGAGGGTTCGTCCGGTCGGATGGTGGCGCTGCGGTCCGGCTCCTACACGAACGTGCCGATCTCGGAGACCGGGCAGGGGGTCAAGCGGGTCGATGTCGACGAGCTCTACGACGTCGACGCCTACCGCCCCAAGGTTCGCCACGTCGGCGGCAAGCCCATGTTCCTCTACTGAGTGTCGCTCTGGGGGTCTGGCGCCTCTGCTTCTCGGGCGTCGGCAGGGAGAACTCAGGTGAGTGAGGCGGCCAGGTCGGCGACCGCGGTGTCGGCGTTCGTCTCGACCGGTTCGCCGTGGCCGACAAGGAGCGTGTTGAAGCTCAGCTCGGCGAGGCGGCGGATGGAGTCGTTGGCGGTGTCCATGTCGCGGGTGAAGTCGGGGTTGGCGCCCTGGACGGCTCCGCCCGGGGTGTTGAGGGCGTCACCCGCGACGAGCAGTCCGGCGTCGTGGTCGATGACCGCCATGTGCCCCTCAGTGTGACCTGGCGTGGCGATCACCTCGAGCCCGAAGACGTCCTCCCCACCGGTGAGCGGGTTGATCGTGTCACGCGCGATCTCGTCGAGATCGAGCTCCCCGGCGTGAGCGGTTGCTCCGGTTGCCTCGGCGAGCACCGCGTCGATGGACCCCACGTGATCGGGATGGTGGTGCGTGAGGACCACGTGGGTGACGTCGGCGTAGGTGAGCCCGAACCCGGCGAGCGTGTCGCCGATGGTCGGCGCGCTTCCTGCGGAGCCGGTGTCGACGATGGCTGCCTCGGTGCCGCGCACCAGCACATACGCCGAGACGAAGCCGAGGTCGGTGCGACCCCACTGCAGGCTCGGCTGGGCACGGGACGTGGAGGTCGAGTCCGTTCCGGCGGAGGTGGTACCGCTGCCGTTGTCGCCGGAGCAGGCCGCGACGACCGGGCTGAAGATCGCGAGCGCCATCGCACCCTTGCCGACATCGCCGAGAAACGCCCGTCGGGGCCGGGTGCGGGGCCGCGGCCAGAAGACGGGGCCATCGTGATGATGGTGACCGATGGGCGTGCCGTCGGCAGTGTGATGACCGCACATGAAGGCGACAGTAGTCCTCGGCGCGGGTGTACCTGGCCGCGGCCGCGTGCGACACTCGGGACGTGATCATCCTCCTGCGCCACGGACGCACGCCGACCAATGCGAGCGCCCGCCTCCAGGGGCAGCAGGATTCGCCGCTAGACGAGCTCGGCCGGACTCAGGCTTCGGCGGCGGGCGACTACATCCGGTCAAGGTGGAAGATCGACGAGGTGATCACCAGCTCGCTGATCCGCACCCGGGAGACCGCTGAATACGCCGGCTTCGGCGGCCAGGCGGTGATCGACGATCGGTGGCGGGAGATCGACTTCGGCAGCTACGACCTTCGCCGCATCAGCGACGTCGTCCAGGAGCTCGGCAATGCCTGGACCGAGGACATCGGGTATGTCCCCGACGGTGGCGAGTCGATGCTGGCGCTACACGAACGGGTGACGTCGGCCTGCGTCGACGTCGAGGAACGGGCGAGAGATCGCAATGTCCTGGTGGTGAGCCACTCCACCCCGATCAAGTCCGCTTCGGTTTGGGCGATGGGCGGCACCGCGTCTCAGATTCTGAAGCTGTCTCTCGGCGTCGGCTCGGTGAGCGTGATCGGCTACTACCACGGCGAGCTCGTACTCAAGGAGTTCAACACCCAGGTGATGCCACCGGAGTGAGCCACCTCGGCGGCGGTTCAGTTCGCCTGATCGCCCCAGATCTCCTGGGCGGTGGCGTAGACGCCCTGATCCCAGGAGTACTCGACGGTGTTTCCATCGGGGTCGCGCAGCATGCAGATGTAGCCGATCGGTGGCGGCATCATCGTCGGTGGCATGGCGAGACACCCTGACTCCTCGCCCCGCTTCGCCATCGCGTCGACTTCCTCTTGGGTCGGGACCTCGACGCCGAGATGGGCAAACGGGGCGAGCACGGCATGGGGTGCGCTGGCGAAGGGGTCATGACCCTCGAAGAACTGGGCGACCACGAGCAGGAACGGATTGTCGACCATGTCGCTCATGCCGAGCCAGGCCCCGTAGCCGTCGGCATCCTCACGTTTGGCGAGCAGCTCCATCGGTGTGTACTGGGTGTACCAGTCGATGGTGGCGTCGATGTCCTTGACTCGCAGGGCGATGTGGGTCCAGCGGGCCTTGGCGGGTCCGACGTCGTAGACGGGTTCGGTCATCGGGAACCTCCGCAGTCGAGGGTGGCGCAGTCGAGGATGGGATCGCAGTCGCGGTGGTGCGGCCGGTCCGTGGCCGACGCTAGCACGGTCCGATGGTCAGACCATCAGCCGCCCTGGAGAGCCGCTAGAGTTGGATCATTGGTCCGACCATAGGACCAGAAAGGGGATCTGGTGCTCGAAAACACCGTGATCGACGACGCCCCCGACCACGACAATGGTCTGGAGTTCGAACCAATCTCACGGGAGACCGTGAGCAGCCAGATCCGGGCGCAACTGCTTCGTCGGATCACCACTGGCGAGCTCCGCCCCGGCGCCCGGATGCCGTCGGAGCGGGACCTCGCGGATCAGTTCCGGGTCGCCCGCACGTCGGTCCGAGAGGCCATGCAAGGCCTGCTGTCACTCGGGGTCGTGGAACGCCGCGGCAACCGGTCCTTCGTCGCCGAACACCTGCCCGAGGTCGTGGTCAACCGGCCCGACGACCGCAAGGACTTCGTCGCCCAACTCTTCGAAACCCGACGGGTGCTCGAGGTCCCGATCTTCGCACTTGCCGCCGTCCGGGCCGATGACTCCACCCGGGCCCGCGTCTCCGAACTCGCCGACCGATTCCACAGCGAGCTCGACATCGCCGAATTCCGCCGGCTCGACCGCGAGTTCCACACCACCGTGGCAGCCGCGTGCGGCAACCCTCTGCTGATCGAGCTCTACGGCAAGGTCCTCGACGAACTCTTCCGTTCCCGGGAGTTCGACGACCTGCTCAGCGACGAACAGAACCGGGCCGAAGTGCGTCGCATCGTCGCCGACTCCAGCGCCGCCCACGAGGCCATCGCCCTCGCCTTCGCGATCGGCGACATCGACGAGATGGAACGCTGCACCCGCGACCACGTCGGAGCCGTCGCCCAAGCCATGGTCGACAATCTCGTCTAGCCCGCGTCCCTGGGTGACTCGCCCCATGGCGAGCGTCGCCCGCAAGTTGTTTCAGTGGTGCCAGGCACCCGCAACAACTCAGCCGATCCCCAGCTCCCCCAGTGTCCGCGCCGCCCCTGGGTCCACCTGGATGAGAAAGGCGGCGCTGTCCCAGTAGTCGGTGCGCTTTGCGACAAGGCCTTCGCGCACCTCCACGCGTTGGGCCCCTCTCACCGAGAAGGGCGCCTCGCCCTGGAACCGCCCGGTCATCGTGTAGAAGACCGCGACATCGGCGTCGTCGGCCAGAACCGATTCGAGCTCGTAGTGGAGGTCGGGCATGGAGTCGAGGAAGCCCGGCAGACGCTGCCGGTACTCGTCGCGTCCGACGCAGCCCGACCCCAGCGCGGCGGTGTGTTCGTTGACGAAGTCCTCGGTGACGTGTGCGGCGATCGAGTCGGCATCGCGGCCGTCGAACGCCGCGAAGTAGGAGCGCACGACGTCGGTCGGGCTTGACGAGCTGTCCTTCATGGACTCACTGTGGCACGGCCAGGCCGCCGACGACCGCGACCACCGAGGAGCTCGTATGGACTGGACCCGATCCCCCGCACTTCGTGACCACTGGTACCCCGTCGCGGAGGTCGCCGACGTCGACCCAGGGCCGTTGAAGGTCACCCTCCTGGGCGACGACCACGTCCTCTGGCGCGCCCCCGACGGCACCCTCGTGGCCGCCCCCGATCGTTGCCCCCACCGCGAAGCGCCGCTGTCGGCCGGCCGGGTGGACGAGGGCCGGCTCGTCTGCCCGTATCACGGCTGGGCCTTCGCCGACGAGGGTCGTTGCGTGGACGTGCCGTCGTCAGGCGAGGGCGCGACGATCCCACCCGCGGCCCACCTGCCGTGCACCCGCCTCACCGAGCGCTACGGCCTCGTCTGGATCAGCCCCGGTGACCCGGCCGGCGACGTTCCCGGCGTCCCCCACGACGACGACCCGGCGTTCCGGCGGATCAACACCGGCGTCGACGTGTGGCGGACGGCGGCGACTCGAATGGTCGACAACTTCCTCGACATCAGTCACTTCCCTTGGGTCCACACCGGCACCTTCGGCGACGGCCTCGATCCGACCGTGCCGAAGATCGACCTCCAGCAACTCGATGACGACTTCTACGGCTACGCCTACGAGGTCGATGTCAACAATCCCGAGGAGGCGAACGTCATCAGCGGATCCGAGGAAGAGGTCCTGCACCGCTGGATGACCACCGGCTACGCACTCCCGCTGATCGTGCGCAGCACCATCCGGTATGCCGACGGGCTCGAACACATCCTGTTGTTGTGCAGCACCCCGCTCGACGCGGTCACCAGCTACTTCACGTTCGTGGTGTGGCGCAACGACGACCACTCGGTCGATCGGGAGGAGACCATCGCCTTCGACCGGGCGATCGGTGCGGAGGACAAGGCCATGCTCGAACGGGTCCCGGGGTCGCTCCCGCTCGGCCAGACCGACCTCGTGAGCGTGCAGTCCGACAAGCCGTCGGTGGAATGGCGGCGCCGGTTCCTCGCCTTGATCGAGGCCTGATCCGGGTCTGAGAGGGCCCTTGATTGCCCGCCAGGTTCACGGAGCACTATGGTCTGACCATCAGTCCATAGGCGTCTCTCGATCGAGAGGTAGCAGGGAAGGACACTCCCATGGCCATTCGCGGGATGAACCACGCGGTGCTCTACGTGCGGGACGCGGCCCGGCATCAGCGGTTCTACGAAGATGTCCTCGGGTTCGACACGATCATCGATGGACCCGGTCCGTATGTGTTCATGCGGGGCCCGGCATCGGAGAACCATCACGACATCGCCTTCTTCACGATCGGTGAACAGGCCCAGCCCTCCGAGGCGGGAGCCCGCACCGTCGGGCTCTACCACCTGGCCTGGGAGGTCGGCACCCTGTCGGAACTCCAAGAGATGCAGGCCCGACTCGAAGCCGCAGGCGCCCTGGTCGGGGCTTCCGATCACGGCAACAACAAGTCGCTCTACGGCAAGGACCCCGACGGCATCGAGTTCGAAGTGATGTGGCTCACCCCTCGGGAGCACTGGGGTGACGAGGAGCACGAGGCGATCATCCGCCCCCTCGACATCGCGGGTGACAAGGCACGTTTTTCGGCCCTCGGTGTCGACACGTGACCTCGCCGTTCCTGAACGAGTTCTGCCACTTCTACGACGACGCCGCGTTCAAGGAGACCGATCGCCCGGGGTTCCGGCGCCGCGTGATCACCGGTGAGCAACTCCAGCTCTGCTTCTGGCGCATCAGCGGCGGTGCCACCGGGTCGTTCCTGCACAAGCACGACGACCACGAGCAACTGGGCATCATCGCCAGAGGCAAGCTCGACTTCCGGATCGGCGACGAGGAGGACGAGCGTCGGGTGGTGCTCGAAGAACACGACTTCTACCTCGCCTCGCTCGGCGTCTGGCATGGCGACAGCGTGTTCATCGGTGACGACGAGTACGGCGAATGTTGGATCCTCGACGTGTTCGCCCCGCCCCGCGACGACCTGAGGAACGGGTGATCCGGAGATGAACGCGGACTGGAGGCTGGCGGTCGACATCGGAGGTACGTTCACCGACGTCGTGCTCCTCGACGCCGCGTCAGGCCGGGTCGTGGTCGACAAGACCCTGACCACTCCGGCGGCTCCGCTGGAAGGCGTGAGGACCGGGGTCACCCAGCTGCTGGGCAAGGCCGGAGTGCAGCCGAGCGACATCAATGCCCCGATCGTTCACGCCACGACCCTGATCACCAACGCGTTGATCGAGGGCAAGACCGGCCGAGCGGGACTCGTCACGACCCAGGGGTTCGGCGACACCCTCCTGATCCGCGATGAGCACCGCTACGACATGTACGACCTGCAGATCGAGTTCCCCGAGCCACCGATTCCGCGACATCTCACCTTCGAGCTCGACGAACGCACCGGCGCGGAAGGGGTCGTGCTCCGGCCTCCGCACGCCGACGATCTCGACCGTCTGACCGGCGAGCTGAAGGCCGCCGAGGTCGAGTCGGTGGCGATCTGTCTCCTCAACTCCTACGTCAACGCCGACAACGAGCGGGCCGTGGCCGACCATCTCCGCGGTGAGCTGGGCGTTCCGGTCTGCATCTCGGCGGAGATCTCACCCCAGATCCGCGAGTACCCCCGCATGGTCACCACGGCGTGCAACGCCGCCACCATGCCCGTGATCGGGCCCTACCTCGACGAACTCCAGAAGTGGCTCTCGGCCGAAGGGTTCGGCGGGTCGGTGTTGATGATGCTGTCGAACGGGGGCGTGGTGTCGGCGGACGACGCGGCCCGTGGGCCGATCCGGCTGGTGGAGTCCGGACCCGCCGCCGGTGCCCTCGCGGGCAGCTGGTTCGCGAGACGCCTCGGCGAGGACCGCCTCCTCTGTTTCGACATGGGCGGCACCACCGCCAAGGCCTGCTTGATCGAGCACGGCGAGCCCGAACTCACCAACACCTTCGAGGTCGCCCGGGCCTATCGCTTCAAGAAGGGTTCCGGATTCCCGGTGTCGGTGCCGTCGGTCGATCTCGTCGAGATCGGGGCCGGCGGCGGCAGCCTCGCCCACGTCGACCAGTTCGGCCTGCTCAAGGTCGGTCCGGAGTCGGCGGGGGCGGACCCCGGGCCCGCGTCGTACGGACGGGGCGGCACCACCCCGGCGGTCACCGATGCAGACGTCGTTCTCGGGCTCCTCGATCCGGCCGCGTTCCTCGGCGGCGACATGCCCCTCGACCCGAAGCTGGCCGACGAGGCCACCTCCGGCGTTGCCGAGCTGTTGGAGCTCTCGATGATCGACACCGCGGCCGGGATCCACGAAGTCGTGAACCAGAACATGGCCGCCGCGGCCCGGATGCACGCGGTGGAGATGGGCATCGATCTCCGTGGCGTCCCCCTGATCGCGTTCGGTGGTGCCGGCCCGGTCCATGCCTGTGGCGTCGCCGATCTGCTCGAGGCACCCCGGGTGATCTTCCCTGTGAATGCCAGCGTGCTCTCCGCCTTCGGCACGCTCGTCTCCCCAGTGCGAATCGACCTCGCTCGTTCGTTGCCGCGGTTGATCGACGAGGTGGATCCGGCCGAACGCGACGCCCTCCTCGACGAACTGCGAGAAGAGGGGCGGCGGGTGCTGTCGGCCGCTGGCGTTCCCGATGACGCGGTGGTCTTCCGCTACGGCGTGGACGCCCGCTATGCGGGTCAGGGCAACGAGATCACGGTCTGGGTGGGCGAGGGGCCGGAATGGCCGGCCGGCCCGGAGCAGGTCCACGACGCGTTCGAAGCCGAGTACCGCCGCATCTACGGCCTCGCCATCCCCGATGTCGGCATCGAGGCGGTCACCTGGCGCCTGAGCGCGATCGCCGCGCCGGCGTCGGTGGAGCCCCAGAACTCGACTGCGGGCGACGGGCACACCGTGCCGACCGGATCGCGCCCCATGGTCTTTTCCCGTGGTGCGGATCCGGTCGACACGCCCGTCTACCGGAGGGCAGAACTCGGTATCGGGGCCACGTTCGAGGGTCCCGCGGTCGTCGAGGAGCGGGAGACCACAACCGTGATCCGACCCGGATGGTCGGTCGAGGTTGCGCCCGACGGCTCCCTCCTGGCGACGAGGAGTGGCTCATGACCGCCACCGAAACCCCACGGACCTTCGATCCCGTCGAGCTGGAGATCCTCTGGCAGTCGCTCATCTCCACCGTCAACGAGCAGGCGCGGGCCCTCCAACGAGCCGCCTTCTCTCCGATCGTGCGGGAGGCCGGCGATCTGGCGAACGCGGTGTTCGATCGGCGTGGCCGGATGGTCGCCCAAGCGGTCACCGGCACCCCCGGCCACATCAACAGCCTCGCCATCGGGGCCGCCAGCATGCTCGAGGAGTATCCGCTCGACGAACTCGAGCCCGGCGACGTCCTCATCACCAACGATCCGTACAAGACGGCCGGTCAATTGCTCGACGTCACCGTGCTCGTGCCGGCTTGGCGCAACGGTCGCGCGATCGCCTTCTTCGGTTCCACGATCCATCACACCGACGTCGGTGGTTACGGCGTCGGCGCAGGCGGCCGCGACGTGTTCGAGGAGGGGCTCTGGATCCCCATCTGCAAGCTGATGAAGGCGGGCGAACGCAACGAGGATGCATGGAAGTTCATCCTCAGCAATGTCCGCCAGCCCGACCACATGGCCGGCGATCTGCACGCCCAGATGGCGTCGGGAGAGGTCGGCGCCCAGCGCCTCGGCACCCTGTGTGACACCCATGGGCTCGACGACATCGAAGCGCTGGCCGACGAGATCATCGACCGATCCGAGCAGGCCACCCGGGCGTCGATCCGGGCGCTTCCGGCCGGCACCTACGAGTCGTCGGCGGTGCTCGACCTTGCCGACGGAAGCAAGATCGACATCGTCTGTGCGGTCACCGTCGATCCCGCGGCCGGCGAGATCCTCGTCGACTACGAGGGCACGTCCGAAGCGAGTCCGTGGGGCATCAATGTGGTGAAGAACTACACCCACGCCTACACCACGTTCACCGTCCGGTCCGTGCTCAACCCCGACATCCCCAACAACCACGGCAGCCTCACGCCGATCAGGATGGAGGCGCCGGAGGGTTCGATCGTGAACGCGGTCACCCCCCAGCCGGGCACCGCCCGCCACGTCGTCGGGATGTTCCTTCCCAACGCCCTCCTCAAGGCGCTGGCGCAGGTGGAGCCGGATCAGGCGATGGCCGAAGGTTCGGGCGCGGTGTGGACCATGCAGGTCAATGGCAACCACCCCGACGGCAGTCCGTTCATCACCGCCATGTTCACCTATGCCGGTGGAGTGGGGGCCCGGGCGTCCAAGCCCGGACTCGACGCCTGTTCGTACCCCACGGGAGTGTCAGCGGTGCCCATCGAGGTGGTCGAGGCCTCCGCCCCGATCCGGTTCCGGGAGAAGTCGCTTCGGGACGACTCCGGCGGCGCCGGCGCCCAGCGCGGCGGTCGGGGTCAGGTCATCGAGTTCACGGTCGACACCCGGAAGCCCTGGCAACTGAACGCAGTCACCAGCCGACTGTCCGACGCTCCGCAAGGCGTGTTCGGTGGTGAGCCAGGGGCCACAGGCAGCTTCCTCGTCAACGGCGAGCCGGTCACGACGCAGGCGCGGATCAGCCTCGCCGGCGACGACGTGGTCCGCCTCGAGCTCCCCGGAGGTGGCGGCTACGGCGAACCCGCTCCCGCCGGAGACGGAGGCGGCTGATGGAGGTGGCCGCCACTCGCACCTTCGCCCGTTCGTGGGCCGATGCGGTGGCCTCGCGCGACCATCAGACGTTCCTCGTGTTCGAAGGTCCCGACGGCCACGTGGCCGAATGGACCTACGCCGAGTTCGACGCCCAGGTCGCCCGTGTGGCTGCGTTCCTCCACCGCAATGGCGTGGGAGTCGGATCGGCAGTCCATCTGGCGCTCACGAACTCCCCGACGTTCATCGCCGTCTGGCTCGCTGCCAACCGGCTCGGATCGTGGATCGTGCCGTCTGACCCGATGGGCAAGACGCCCGAGCTGGCGGACCACATCGAACGAACCCGACCGCTGGTCGGCTTCTGCGCGATGACCCGCGCTGCCGATTACCGGGCCGCCGCGCCCGACACGATGACGGTCGTCGAGATCGACGAAGCCGACGTCGACCTGGTCGGCTTCGGCGAGGTGGAGTACGCGGACTGGCCCGAGCCGGCCCCTCGAGATCGAGCCGCAGTGATGTTCACCAGCGGAACCACCGGGCGGCCGAAGGGGGTCGAGGTCACCCAGGCCAACTACGCATTCGCGGGCACGACGATGGCGGCGGCCGCCGGCCTCGGTCCCGAGGACCGCCAGATCGTCGTGCTGCCGCTCTTCCACGCCAACGCCCAGTACTACTCGTTCGCCTCCGCCATCTCGGTGGGGGCCAGCGTCGCGTTGATGCACACCTTCTCGGCCAGCGGGTTCCTGCCCCAATGTGCCCGCCATGGGGCCACCGCGGCCAGTCTCTTCGCGGCACCCATCCGGATGATCCTCTCGCGCGGAGAGGAGAACGAAGGCGTCGCGCTGCGCCACTGCTGGTATGCCCAGAACATCGCCGATGACCAGTACGCCACCCTCACGGACTGGCTCGGTTGCCGGCCGCGGCAGCTCTACGGAATGACCGAGACCATCCCGGCGGTCCTCACCGACGAAGCCGCTGATCCCCGGCCCGATTCGATGGGCTACGTCACCACCGGCTGCCAGGTCGAACTCCACGACCCGGATGGTGCCCCGGTGCGGCCCGGAGAGGTCGGTGAAGTGGTGGTCGGCGGTGACCCCGGCACCACCCTGTTCGCGGGGTACCTCGACGACCCCGCCACCACCGACTCCAGCTTCCGCGAGGGCTGGTTCCGCACCGGCGACCGAGCCACCCGTGATGTGGACGGCCGGTTCTACTTCGACGGCCGACGATCCGATGTGCTCAAGGTCGCCGGTGAGAACGTGTCGACCGTGGAGGTGGAGGCCGTCCTCAGCGCCCACTCCGACGTGCTCGAGGCTTCGGTGATCGGTGCGCCCGACCCGGTTCGCGACGAGGTGCCGGTGGCGTTCGTCGTTGCCGCCGATCCGTCGAACCCGCCCTCGATCGACGCGCGCGAGAAGTGGTGCGAGGATCGGCTCGCAAAGGCGAAGGTGCCCCGCGAGTTCACCTTCCTCGACGAGCTCCCCCGCACCAGCGTCGGAAAGATCCGCAAGTTCATCCTCAAAGAGGAGGTCGCCACGACATGACCGAAAGCCACACCGTCTTCAGCGACGAGCTGCTCGCCAGCTTCGATTCGTCGATCGGCGATGTCGCCGACGCCGAGACGCTGCCCCCGGTGCTCTACACGTCCCAGGAGTTCCTCGACTTCGAGAAGGAAGCCCTCTTCATGAAGGAGTGGCTGGCCGTCGGCCGGGCCGAGAGCATCCCCGAACCGGGCGACTGGTTCACCGTCACCCTCGTCGGTGAACCGATCATCGTGCTCCGTGCCAAAGAAGGTGACGTGCGGGCCATGTCGGCCGTGTGCCAGCACCGGGCCATGCAGTTGTGCGAGGGCAAGGGCAACGACTCGACCTTCAAGTGCGCCTACCACCACTGGATCTTCGGCCAGGACGGTCGCCTGCTCGGGGCGCCCGCGATGGAGAAGACCGACGACTTCGACAAGGCGGACTACGGGCTTCCCACCCTGAAGGTGGAGGAGTGGCAGGGCTTCATCTTCGTCAACTTCGATCCGGATGCCGCGCCGCTGGCGCCCACGCTCGAGCGCTACTCCCCGTACCTCGCGAACTACGACCTCGAGAACGCGGTGTGCACCGGAACGTTCACCCTCGAGAACATGCCGTGGAACTGGAAGGTGATGTTCGAGAATTTCAACGACGGCTACCACGCCACCCGGCTCCATCAGTACGTCCAGGACTTCTGTCCCTCTGAGATGTCCGCGTTCCCCGAACCGTGGACCGACGACTCGAACGTGGTGTTCCGGACCGCGGGCTACAAGCACATCGACGGCGGCTTCAACGCCACCCACCGGGTGATCATGCCGGTGTACCCGGGCCTCACCGAAGAGGAGCGGATGCGTTCGACGTTCGCCCTGATCCCGCCGATGCTGTGTCTGGGCACCGGCGCCGACCAGTGCTTCTTCTTCCTCGTGCGGCCCACCAGCCCCGGCAGGATCGACGTCGAGATCGGTTACATCTTCCATCCGAGCGCACTCGAAGATCCGCTGTTCGAGGAGAAACTGGTGCTCTCCGACACCGGTGTGCAGGTCTTCGTGCGTCAGGATCAGGACGTCACCGACAAGGTCCAGCGGGGCCTCAATTCGAGGTTCGCCCCGCGAGGTCGGTATTCGTGGCAGGAGGAGAGCCACGTGCAGTTCAATCGTTGGCTCGTGCAGCGCTACCGCGCCGCATGGCCAGGAGGGAGCCAAGCCGCTCCCTTGAAGGTCGTCGGGCAGTGACATCGGCCCGCCGAGCAAATCGTCGGGCAGTGACATCGGCCCACGGAGAAACCCAACCCAGGAGGGGAACAATGGCTAGGAAGACTGGCTCCAAGAAACTGAAGTGGCTGATGGCCGTGCTGTTGGCATTCAGCCTCGTGGCCGCCGCGTGCGGCGACGATGGTGACACCGACGCCGGCGGCGACGATGCCGGAGACGACGCGGATGCCGGCGGCGATGATGCGGCCGGTGACGACGCCGACGACATGGACGCGGACGACGACATGGACACCGACGACGATGACGCCGGTGACGACGGCTCGGGTGACGACGGTGACGCGCCGGAGACCAACGCGGTGATCGACGCATTCGACGCCAACGGCGACGGCACGGTCACCATCGGTGTGGCCGCCGCCGGGCCTCGCGACGACAACGGCTACTACCAGTCTCTCGTCGACTTCGCCGAGGCGTTCTCGGCCGAGAACGGGTTCGCGGCCCCGATCGTGAGCGACAACATCGGCGCAGAGGAAGCAGCCCAGAAGATGTCGGACCTCGCCCAGCAGGGCATCGACATCATGTTCGTGGGCGCCAGTGAGATTGCCGAGCCCCTCGCCGATCTGACCGAGGAGTACGGCGACATCTTCTGGTACTGCAACTGTGGCGCCGGCTTCGACGCGCTCCCGGGTCTGGCTCAGGCCACCGACTGGGGCGCGGCCATCCACTACACCGCGGGTGTGGCGATGGGCAGCGTCATGGTCGAGCAGGGCAGCACCCAATCGGTGTTCCTCGGGTGCTGTGACCTCGGATTCGAGAAGGAGGCGTACAACGCCACCGTGGCCGGCATGCAGGCGGTGGACGAGTCCCTGACGATGGAGTACGTCCCCACCGGCGACTTCCCGTTCGACTTCGACAACGCGGCCAACGCCACGGCGGCGCTCACTGCGGCCCAGGCCAACGGCGCCACGCTCGCCTACGCGTTCCTCGGCGGTGCCCTCGAACCGGTGGGTCAGCTCGCCACCGAAGAAGGACTCGCGGTCTTCGCGGCCGGGCCGGCCGACATCTGCGACCGCGAGGACAGCATCGCCTGGACCGGCGGCATCGTCTTCGACGGCGGCCTCTACGCCGAGCGGGCCATCCGCCAGATCATCGACGGAACGCTCGCCGAAGGCGAGACCTTCCAGTTCCCCACTGAAGCGGGCCTCAACGGTGCGCTCCTGTGCGATCCGTCGGCCGAGGCCGAGGCGGCGCTCGCCGACGCATTCGGGCTGCTCGCCAGCTTCGACGGTGACCTGATGGGAATGCTCGGTGGCATCTCCGCTGAGGCCTACAGCGGCGGGTGACGATCTCCCCTCCCGATGAGTCGGGGACGGGCGGCGATTCGTCGCTCGTCCCCGCCGTCGAGCTTCGCGGCATCACCAAGACCTTCGGCGCCGTCACCGCGTGTGATGGCGTCGACCTCTCCCTTCACCGCGGCCGGATCCACGGGATCCTGGGCGAGAACGGGGCGGGCAAGTCCACGTTGATGAAGGTGCTCATCGGCCTCGTGCTTCCCGACGAGGGGAGCGTTCGGGTCGACGGCGAAGAACGACTCATCGAGGATCCCCACACCGCGGCCGAACTCGGCGTGGGCATGGTGCATCAGCACTTCAGTCTCGTCGACGCGCTGACGGTGTGGGAGAACGTCGCCTTGGGCGACGCCGGTCGGCTCGACCCGGGCGCGGTACGTGACCGGATCGCCGAGATCGGCGAGCACTACGGTCTGGCCATAGATCCCTACGCCCAGGTGGGGTCGTTGACCGCCGGGCTCCGCCAGCGGGTCGAGATCATCAAGTGCCTCCGCCGGGATCCGAGCATCGTCATCTTCGACGAACCGACCTCGGTGCTCACCCCCGATGAATCGAACCAGCTCTTCGAGTCACTGCGAGAAGTGGTGGCTGCGGAGGGACGAGCGGTCGTCCTGGTCAGCCACAAACTCGACGAGGTCCTGGCCGCCACCGACGACATCACGATCATGCGGCAGGGCGCGGTGGTTGACCGGTTCCGGACCGAGGACGCCGATGCCCCGACGTTGGCACGCGGCATGGTCGGCCGCGAAGTCTCGCTGCGGTCAGAACGAGCGGCGTTCGGGCTGGTCGAACTGGAGCCCTCGGGCCGGCCGACAGAGGATGCACCAGCCCCGGCCGAAGAGGGCGCGGCACCGAATGCGGACGCGGCCCCCACGCTCGAGATCAGGGGTGCGGTCGCCCAGGTCGCCCGGGGGTTCCGGCTGCTCGACGATCTCTCGCTCGAGGTGAGCGCCGGTGAGATCCTCGGCATCGCGGGCGTGGAGGGCAACGGTCAGCGAGCGCTCGGGGACCTCTTGTCGTCGCTCGTGCCGTTGACGAGTGGGGAAGTGCTCGTCGACGGCGTGGCGGTGCCGACGAACCGACCCGGCGCGATGGCTCGGGCCGGCATCGGGGTGATCCCGGAGGATCGTCACGACTCGGGCGTCGTCCTCGACATGTCGGTGGCCGAGAATCTCGTCCTCGTCGACCCGGGATTCGTCGCAACCCGCGGCGTCATCAACGGGTTCGACCTCACCGAACTGGCCAACCGGCTCATCGAGCAATTCGACATCCAGTGCACCGGCCCCGATGCGCCACTCTGGACGCTCTCGGGAGGCAACCAGCAACGGGTGGTCCTCGCCCGGGAGATGTGGCAGCACCCGAAGGTCCTGATCGCCGCCCAACCCACCCACGGGCTCGACGTAGGTGCCATCGAATACATGACCGACCGGATCCGGGCGGCGGCCGATGACGGAGTGGCGGTCCTGTTGATCTCCAGCGAACTCGAGGAGATCCTCGACCTCGCGGACCGGATCGCGGTGATGTCCCGGGGTCGGATCGTCGGCGAGATGTCGCGCGCCGATGCCGACCTGGAGACGCTCGGTCTCCTCATGGGCGGAGCCGCCGCGTGAACGATCGTCTCGCGGAACGGGTCGGGCTGTATGTCGCGAGCATCTCGGGTGCCCTGTTGCTGTCGGCCGTCCTGGTCGAGGCGACCGGTGGCGATTGGCGGCCGGTGCTCGACGCGCTCATGGACGGCAGCGTGCTCGGGTCCGGTCGTTGGGGTCAGACCCTCGCCGCGTCGGCGCCGATGTTGCTGGTCGCGCTGGGCACGATCGTGTCCGGCCGGGCGGGTCTCGTGAACATCGGACAGGAGGGCCAGCTCCTGATGGGCAGTGCCTTCGCGGTGTACTTCGGCTTCCGGATCGGTGGTCCCGGACCGTTCAACGTGGTCGTCCTCTTGATCTTCGGCGCCCTCGGGGGTGCGGTGTGGGCCGGGATCGCCGGCGTGTTGCGCTTCAACCGCGGCGTGCCGGAGGTGCTGTCGACGTTGCTGCTGGTGACGGTGGCCGCCCAGGCCGTGGCGTACGGGCTGAAGAACCAGTGGTTGCTGCTCGCCGACGAGGCCAGCCGTGGAAACCGCAACCAGGTCAGCGAGCAGCTGGCGGACGACAACCGGCTGCCCGAGCTCCACGTGTTCGGAAACGACATCCCGTTCGCGGTGTTCTTCGGTATCGCCTGTGCGGGGATCGTGGCCTTCGCGCTCACTCGCACGACGTGGGGCTTCCGACTGAGGATGCTCGGTCGCAACCCCAGGGCCGCCCAACGGTCCGGAGTCTCCCAGACCGGTTTCGGCCTCGGCGCCCTCCTGATCAGCGGGGCGTTCGCCGGCCTCGCTGGTTCGGTGATGCTGGCCGGAGGCGGATTCCTCTTCGGGAACTACCGGCTGGTCCCGGGCTTCTCGGCAGGCATCGGTTGGACCGGGCTTCTCGTGGCCCTCGTCGCCCGCGAGAAGGCGCTGGCCGCGATCCCGGTGGCGATCGTGTTCGGTGCGCTTCGTACGGGGTCCGGATTCGTGAGCAGCACCGGAGTGGAGTCGCGCATCACCGACGTCATCCAGGGATTCCTCGTCCTGGCGCTGCTGATCCCGCCCGCAGTCATGTTCGTCCGTGAGCGCCGCCGCGCTCGCGCCCTGCGAACGGCGAGGACGTAGCGCCGATGGGAGGGTTGTTCGACGCGCTCTGGGAGATCTTCACCAGCGACTCCACCTACATCGGCGCGGCGTTGGCGGCGGGGTTGTTGTTGTTCGCGGCGGGCGGAGAGCTCATCGCGGAGCGGGCCGGCACGATCAACATCTCCGTCGAGGGGATGCTGATCGCCGGCGCGTTCACCGCCGCGCTCGGCTACGACATCACCGGTTCGGTCGTCATCGCGCTGGTCAGCGGGGCCGTCGGTGGCGTGATCGTCGCGGGGGTGCAAGCCGAAATGAGCCACCGGTTGGTGGCGGATCAGTTCGTGGTCGGACTCACGCTCAACATCCTCGCGCTGGGTCTGGTGGCCTTCCTCGACCGCGAGATCGACCTCGAGACGAGCAAGGCGAGCGATTTCGAGATCCCGCTGCTGGTCGACCTTCCGCTCGTCGGCGAGGCCCTCTTCGGTCAGCCGTGGCCGTTCTTCCTGTTGTACGCGCTGGTGCCGGTCTGCTGGTGGCTCCTCTACCGCACCCGCTGGGGCCTCGAGGTGAGAGCATCGGGTGAGGATCCGCAGTCAGCCGACGTGTCTGGGATCGATGTCAACCGTCGCCGCCGGGAATCGATCTACCTCACCGGCGTCACGGCCGGCCTCGGAGGCGCATATCTCATCTTCGTCCAGGTCGGACGCTTCGAACCCACGATCACGAGTGGTCGTGGGTTCATCGCGATCGCGGCGGTGATCTTCGGCGGCTGGACGCTCCGGGGCACCGTGGCCGGCTGCATCGTCTTCGCGGGCGCAGTGTCGTTCCGACTGTCGGTGTCCGGCTTCGGGTACGACATCAACCCCGAGCTCCTCCAGGCCCTGCCGTTCCTCGTCACGATCTTCGGCATGGCCCTCTTCGCCCGCCGGGTACGGCCCCCCGCGGCATTGGCCCAACCGTTCATCCGCGGACTGAAGTAGGCGGGTCGGAGGCGATGGAGCAGCGGCCCTTCGGACGCACCGGACTGACCGTCGGTGGGTTCGGGCTGGGCACCATGGTGCTGGGCCGGTGGGGCAACACCGATCTCGACGCCTGCCATCGGATCATCAACCGGGCGATCGATGCGGGCATCAATCTCGTCGATACGGCCGACATGTACGGCGAGGGACAGAACGAGCAGATCGTCGGCGATGCCGTCCGACACCGTCGCGACGAGGTCGTGCTCTGCACCAAGTTCCATCATCCGGTGGGTGACGACCCGGACCCGACCCGCCGCGGGAGTTCGCGCCGTTGGAACATGCAGGCGGTCGACGACAGCCTCCGCCGGTTGGGGGTCGAACACATCGATCTGTACCAGGCCCACCGTCCGGATCCGGAGGTCCCACTGGAGGAGACGGTGGGCGCTCTGAGCGACCTGGTCCGCCTGGGCAAGATCCGAGCCTGGGGCACGTCGACCTTCCCCGCCGAGGACCTGGTCCGGAGTCACTGGATCGCGGCGCGAACCGGTGCGCACGGGCCGGTGAGTGAACAGCCGCCCTACTCGATCCTGTGCCGAGGCATCGAGCGCGACGTCCTCCCGACCGCTCGGGACCTGGATGTCGGGGTGCTCTGCTGGAGCCCGCTGTCGGGAGGCTGGCTGACCGGCAAGTACACCCGTGCCGATCCTGCACCGGAGGGCAGCCGGGGTCACACCAACCCCGACCACTTCGACGGTGCCAACGGAGCCAAGCTCGACGCGGTCGAGGCGCTGTCGGCCATCGCCTCAGAGGCGGGTCTGCCGCTCGCGCATCTGGCGTTGGCGTGGATCCTCGAGCATCCCGCGGTCACTGCGGCCCTCCTCGGGCCTCGCACCGAGGCCCAGCTCGATGACCTCCTCGGTGCCGCCGACGTCCGCTTGTCGCTCGATGTGCTCGACGCGATCGACGAGGTCGTCCCTCCCGGTCACACGATCAACCCCGCGGACATCGGCTGGACCCCTCCCGGCCTGGCCCGATCCGAACGAAGGAGAACCCGGAATTGAGAGCACTGCTGTACCACGAAGCGGGGGGCCCGGAAGTCCTCCAGTACGTCGAGGTCCCGGACCCCGAGCCGGGTCCGGCCGACGTGGTGATCGATGTTGCCGCCACCTCCCTCAACCGACTCGATGTCGTTCAGCGGAATGGCTGGTTCCAGATGCCCGGGTTCCGGTACCCCCACATCGCGGGAATGGACATCGCGGGGGTGGTTTCCGCGGTCGGTGGGGCGGTCTCCGACGTCGCGGTCGGTGATCGGGTCGTCGTCGATCCGTCGCTTGCCGGGGTGGCCGACGACTCGAAGTTGGCCGGTCGCGGCGACCTGTTCGGCGACCTCGGGATCATCGGCGCCACCGTCGACGGCGGCTACGCGGAGAAGTGTCTGGTGCCGGCGAGCCACTGCTACGCCGTGCCAGACCACATCAGCCTCGAGGCCGCGGCCACCTTCCCCACCTGCTACCTCACCGCCAACCACGCACTCTTCGAGGTGGGGAACCTCACCGCAGGCGAGTCGGTGATGATCCACGCGGCCGGATCCGGCGTGTCGACCGCCGGAATCCAGCTGGCCAAGCATGCGGGCGCCACCGTGTTCGCGACGGCGGGTACCGACGACAAGTGCGAACGAGCGCTCGAATTGGGCGCCGATCACGTCCTCAACAACCGCACCGGAGACGTGGCCGGTTGGGCCCGGGGGCTCACCCAGGGAGCCGGGGTGAACATGGTGTTCGACCATGTGGGCACTGCCCTGTTCGGGCCGTCACTGTTCGCGCTCGGCATTCACGGCCGGCTGGTGAACTGTGGGAACTCCTCGGGCGACGAGGCCACCATCCCGTCCCTCGGCTACGTCTTCCATTCCGGCATCTCGATCATCGGCTCCGACCCCTACCGTCCTGATGAGATGGGCCCCCTGTGGGACACCTTCTGCCGCGGCGACTTCGAGGTGATGATCGACTCGGAATTCGCGCTCGAGGACGGTGCCGAGGCGCAGAACAAGATGCTCTCGAGCGACTTCTTCGGGAAGATCCTGCTGAAGCCGTGAGGCGGTGAGCTGAGCGATGAACGAACCGCGGGACCCGCCGTATCCGGAGCTGAAGAAGACGCACACCATGGCCCACACGGGCCGGCCCTGGACCGACTTCAAGCCGCCGGCAGCGGCTCCGGTGTGGGCCGCGATCGAGGGCCTGGGCCGCTACTACGTCCTCCTCGCGGCGCTCGAGCTCGATGTCTTCGACACCCTGCAGCGCACCGGGCCGGTCGAGGTCGACACACTCGCCGCCGAGATGGAACTTCCGGTGGATCATCTGCGGTCCCTGCTCGACGGAGTCGTGGCCCAGGGCCTGCTCGACCAGTTCGTCGACGTCTACGAGCTCAACGACACGGCCAGGCGTTATCTGGTCAGCGACGGCCCGGCGACCATGGCGTCGCTCGTCCCCGTCGCACCGGGCCCGCACGAGAACTGGACCCGGCTGGCCGCCACCGTCCGCGACGGGAGACCGGCCACGCCGATCGAGGACGATCCGGCCGCCTTCTACGTCCCCCTCGTGGAGGGCACGTTCACCACCATGTTCCGCTGCGCGACCCGGGCCGATCTCAAGATCCGGTACTCGGCCACCCCCTCCGCTCGAGTGCTCGACCTCGGCGCAGGCGGGGCTCCGTGGGCGATCGCGATCCTCAGCGGATGTCCGGCGGGGACCGCCGTGATCAACGATCTCCCAGGGGTGATCGACGTGGCCCACCGCAAGGCCACCGAGCACGGTGTGGTCGAGCGGTGCGTCTTTCGGCCCGGCGACTTCCACACCATCGACATCGAGTCCGATGCCTACGACATCGTCGTGCTCGGCCACGTGTGCCGGACCGAGGGGGCCGAAGGCGCTCGCCGTCTGATCGAGCGCGCCTTCGATGCGCTCGCCCCTGGCGGCCGCGTGCTGCTCGCCGACTACTTCCCCGACATGGAGCGCAAGTTCAACCCGCATGCCGTGCTGATGGGCACCACGATGATGGCGAGCACGGTGCGCGGATTCACCTTCACCCACAAGGACTTCTCCGAATGGCTCGTCGACGCCGGCTTCGAAGCCCTGCGCCTCGTCGAACCGATCGGCTTCCAACAGACGTTCGTGGCCTCCAAGCCGCGTGAGAGGAGCGCTACTCATGGCTGACACCACCGCCGAGGCGGTCGATCTGCTGGTGAAGGGCTGGTACGTCGTCACCATGAACGAGACCCGAGACATCATCCGCGACGGGGCGGTGGCTGTGCGGGGCAACGAGATCGTCGGGGTCGGCAAGGCCGCGGATCTCGAGGAGCGCTACGAACCGGTTCGAACGGTCGGCGGCAACCGCTTCGTCGTCACCCCCGGGCTGATCAACACCCACATCCACATCACCGGCGAACCCCTCACCCGCGGCTATGTCCCCGACGACACCCCGTTCGAGGAAAACGTGTTCATGTGGTTGTGCCCGCTCTACTCGGTCTACACCGAGGAGGAGGAGCGACTCTCGGGACAGCTCGCGGCGGTGGAGATGCTGAAGTCTGGAACCACCACGTTCCTGGAAGCGGGCACGATCCGCTTTCTCGACGAGGTGATCGACGGCCTGGTCGACGTCGGCATCCGTGGTCGGGTCGGCCGCTGGGTGTGGGACCTGCCACCCGAGCCCGACGTCTACAAGCAGGACACCGATGAGGCCATCGGGTTCCTGCAGCGCCAGCTGGACGACTTCTCTTCGGTGGCCGACGGCCGCCTCGGCGCCTGGTCGATCCTGGTCGGCCACACCACCTGCTCCGACCCGCTGTGGAAGGCCGCGCGGGAACTGGCCACCGAGCGGGGAGTCGGCATGAGCTTCCACATGTCGCCGGCCAAGCTGGACCCCGAGGGATTCGTGGCCGAGTTCGGTCACCGGCCGATGATCCATCTCGCCGAACTCGGGGTGCTCGGCCCCGATGTGGTGATGACCCACTGTGTGCAGGTCGACGACCAGGAGATGGCCGTGATCGCCGACTCCGGCGCGCACGTCTCGCACTGTCCGACGACGGCTCTGAAGGTCAGCTACGGCGTCACCCAGGTCGGCCGGATGCCGGAGATGGTGATGGCCGGCACGAACGTGGCGATCGGCACCGACGGCAACAACGCGTCGAACTACTCGGACCTGATGCGGGCCACGTACCTCGTGGCCGGTCTCTTCAAGGACGCCCGCCAGGACCCCCAGATGTTCCCGGCCGAGAAGGCGTTCGAGATGGCCACCATCGGCGGTGCGGCCGCGATGGGAATGACCGACGAGATCGGGTCACTCGAACCGGGCAAGCGAGCCGATGTGGTGCTCCACGACACCGACCGGCCGGAGTGGCGGCCTCTGCTCAATGTCATGAACCAGCTGGTGTGGTCCGCGGACGGCCGAGGAGTCCACACTGTGGTCGTCGACGGAAAGGTCGTGGTGGAGGATGGCTCGATGACCACCGTCGACGAAGAACGCCTCTACCTCGCGGCCCAACGAGCCGGCGAGGCCATCACCGCCAGAAGCGGCCTCCCCGACAAAGCCAAGTACCCGATCTGGTAGTTGTTTCGCTGGTGCCAGGCACCCGAAACACGTAGTGGCGCGATCCCGCAGCGAGTGACTGCGCGCTATTCGATGCTCCAACCTTCGGGGAGGGCGGAGTCGTCGAGGAGCTGGTGGGTTTCGGGGTCCTGCTCCATGCCTTCGAGGTGCTGCCACAGCATGAGCTGGTTGCCCCAGGGATCGCGGAACGAGGCGTTGGCGCCGCCGAACTCGGTCCAGAAGTGGTGACGCCAGAGTTCCGTGCCGCCGTTGGCGACGGCCTTGTCCATGATCTCGTCCATGTCGTCGTCGTCGGAGACGAGGATCCAGGCCCGGGTGGTGCGGCCCCCGTCGTGCATGTGGCGGCCCTCCCGCTCCTCGAGCGGTCGAGGATCGGGGCGGGGGTCGGCCGACAGCGAGATGCCCATGTGCAGGTTGCCGTTCGGGCCCTGTGACCCGTCGTCGACCTTCTGGTTCTGGCCGGGCACGATGCGGTTGAACACACCCGGGATGCGGTCCTCGATCTCCCAGCCCATCACGGCTCGGTAGAACTCGGTGGCTGCGGCCACGTCGTCCACGGGGAAGTCGACGAACACGAGAATGTTCGGATACGGCTCGCTCACGGCAGGTCCTCCAAGAATCGGCGGCGACGGCGCGACCCTACTATCGGACTGATGGTCTGACCATCGGGGCGGAGGTCGACGACACCGGCTCCTCAGCGGCAGGCCGCTGCCACTTGACGGGCGCGGAACTCCTCGTCGAGAGGGCGGTGGGTGAGGACCCGCCGGGCGAAGAACGGGGTGATGAACCGCTCGATTCGACCCTCGAGATCGTCGGGCTCGATCTCCCCTCGAACCAGGCCCCGCACGAACACTTCGCGGGTGACCGCCTCACGGCTGCTGCACAGCTGGGTGAGGCGCTCGCGGACCTTGTCCTCACGGTTGGCCAGGCTGGCGAGCGACGGAAGAATCTGCCCCAACGGCCCGTTCCCGAGCGCGGAGGCGAGGTGCTCCGCCACGAGCGCGAGATCGCCGGCCAGCGAGCCGGTGTCGGGGAAGTCCGGCATCACCACCAGGTGACCGAGCGCATCGACGAACAGCTCGGAGCGGTCCTCCCAGTTGCGGTAGACGGTCGATCGGGCCACACCGGCCCGCTCGGCCACCGCGTCGATGGTCACCTGTTCGCAGCCGTGCTCGACGATCAGCGCCGCGGTGGCCTCGAGAACTGTCGACCGCGTCTGTTCGACCCGACGATCCGGTGGGGTCACGGCGCGGAGTGCTCGGCCACCACCGTCCGGTTGTGGTCGCGAGGGAAGAAGCGTCCGACGATGAGAGCCGAGACCGCCACGATGGCGGCGGCGGCGAACATGGCGAGCTGGAGGCCGTCCACGAAGGCGTTGCGGGCGGCGTCGGCGAGCTGTTCGCCACCGGGCACCTGAGCGGAGATCGCCAGCGCGGCCCCCACGTTGTCCTCGGCCGCTTCGGCGGCGTTGGGGGGAAGCCCCTCGGTCGCGTCGCCCAGCCCACTTCGGTATCCGGCCGAGAGCAGGGTGCCGAGGAGGGCGATGCCGATCGCGCCCCCGACCTCCCGGGTGGTGTCGTTCATCGCCGAGCCGACACC
>CAYFLT010000006.1:42468-46779 GCA_964344055.1 uncultured Candidatus Nemicrothrix sp. | reverse complement strand
GGCCTTGTTCTCCGGGAGTGACGTGACGATGGCCTCGGTGCCGGCCGGGAAGGCGAGCGCCATGCCGAAGGCCATCAGGATGATGGCGATCACGATCGACCCGTAGCCCGAATCGGCGCCCATCATCCCAAGTGTGGCCATTCCGACCGAGCCGATGAGCATGCCCCCCGCCATCGTGCGACCGGCGCCGATCTTCGCACTCAGCCGGGGGCCGTTCGGGGCGACGACGACCATGGTGGCCGCGAAGGGGAGGGTGCGGACAGCGGCCTCGAGCGCTGTGTAGCCGAGTACGAACTGGAGGTACTGCGTCAACACGAAGAACATGCCGAACATGGCCGTGAACCCGGCGGTGATCGAGAAGCTCCCCATGGAGAACTGGGGATCCCGGAAGAGGCGGGGATCGAGGAGCGGGTCGGTCTGTGCGAGTTCGACCCGGACCCATCCGGCGAGGAACACCGCGGCGGCCACGAAGGCCGCGATCACCGCGCCATCGCCCCAACCGAACTCGGGGCCCTGGATCAGGCCGTAGACGAGGGCGCCGAGCCCCGCGATCGACAGGAGACTGCCGGCGGGGTCGAGGGCCCGCTCCTCACTGTCCCGGCTGGTGGGCACGAACAGGGCCCCGAGGACGAAGGCGATCCCGGCGATGGGGACGTTCACGAAGAACACCGAGCCCCACCAGAAGGACTCGAGGAGGAGGCCGCTGCTGAGGATGCCGATCGCGGCCCCGGCCCCTGCGAAGCCCGACCAGATGGCGATGGCCTTGGCGCGTTCGGCAAGGGGGAAGATCACCGTGATGATCGACAGGGTGGCCGGCATGGTGAGCGCGGCACCGACGCCCATGGCCCCACGCAGGACGATCAGCTGCTCGGGCGAGTCGGCGTAGGTGGCGATCAGGGCGGAGACCAGGAAGATCCCGAGGCCGGCGAGGAGTGCCCCTTTGCGGCCGAACCGGTCGCCGAGGGCGCCGGCGGGAAGCAGGAGTCCGGCGAACACCAGGGCGTACGCCGCGTTGATCCACACCAGCTCCGAAGCGCTGGCATCGAGCTCGCGCTGGATCGTGGGAATGGCGAGGTTGAGCGAGCTCACGCTGGCGACGATCAGCACCAGCGAGAGGTTGAGGATGGCGAGGATCAGCCAGCGTCGCGGGTGGCCCTCGTCGGGATCGAAATCGGTCATGGGGTCTCTCGTCGGCTCAGGGGGTAGTGCAACACAGTGTTGCGAATATCGATTATCAACGCAACACACTGTTGCAGAAGTCACACAGGGGAGCGATACACAAGCTGGGTGTGACTCGGAACGAAGCCGTGGCGCAACAGGTTGCGCTCGGAATCGCTCCCCGTGGCTGCGGTGCTGGCCGCGAGTTCACAACTGCGCTCGGCCGCGAGGTGCAGGCGGTGGGCGATCATCGCGGCCTGAACGCCGCGGCGTCGCTCCGACGGGAGCGTCGACATTCCTCCGAGGGTCGCAATCCCGGAGCGGATCGCGAGCATCGAACACCCCACTACGCGGGCGTCGTTCGCGTCGAAGGCCAGGAGGAGGCCGGGATCGTCGGTGGTGCTGGCTGCTTCGGCGAAGATGTCACTCGCCGCCCGGGCTGCCGCGTCGGTGTGCCCCCACCCTTCGGCCGCCACCTCCTGCCAGGAGGCGACGTCGGCGGACTCGATGAAGAATCGAGGGTCTCGGGCGGGAAGGTCGTCGAGGGGATGGGTGAGCGCGGAGATCGCGGCGTCGGGTTCGTAGCCGCGCTCGATGAGCATCCCGACGACCGCCGGTCGGGTGGCATCGGTCACCTCGACCGCCGCGGGAACCCCTGCCGCCGCGCTGTGGGCCTCGAGGATGTCGAGTTCTTGGTCGGTGAGGTCGCGCTCGAGGCCTGCGCAGCGCGCCTCGTTCACGTAGAGCCCCGGGCCGGTCAAGATGATCGTCCCGTCGGCGAGGGGGATCACCCGGCTTCCACCGTGTGGATCCAGCACCGCGAGCGCCCGTGCGATCGCGGCCAGATTCTCACTCCAGGTCCGCTCGAGGCGAGCGATCGTGGCCGACTCCATGAGGGCAGTCTCTCGCATCGGAGCACGATCGCGATGACGTTCCGTGGCCGACCGGGCGATGTACCAGGCGAAGACTGCAGCCCGGTAGCGCCTAGCTGGACCAGCGGGACGGCGGCCGAATTCCCGTGCGATCGAGCAGTGCCGTCCGGGCCCGCGCCGCGACCGGAGCGAGTTCGTCGAGGTCGATGCGAGTGGGCCGCCCGTGGGTGACGACCTGCTCCCCGGCCACCCACACCTCGCGGACCGACCGTCCGTCGCTTCCCCACACCAACTGGAGGATCGGGTCGTCGGCGAGAGGGTGCCACGAGGGCCCGGTTCGATCGTGGACGACGAGGTCGGCCTGTTTGCCGGCCTCGATCGACCCGATGCGATCAGCCATGCCGATGGCTTCGGCGCCCCGAATGGTCAGCAGTTCGAACGCCTCGTGGGCGCCGAAGCCGGTGGGATCGACCGGGACGTCCTTGGCCAGTCCGGCGAAGAGGGCCGCGGCCCTCAATCCGTCCACCATGTCACCGGCGTTCTCGGCGTCGCAGCCGAGCGCGAGCCGTCCGCCGGCCTTCCACAGGTCGAGGTGGCGGAACTCCCGGGTCGTCCCCTGCCCGAGTCGGAGATAGGCCCACGGACAGGCGGCGACCGCGGTGCCCGACTCGACCAGCAGGCCGACCTCGGCATCGTCGAGGTGGACGCCATGGGCGATCAACACCTCGCGACCGAGCACGCCGAGCTCGGCAAGGTGCACGACCGGTCGCCGTCCGGTTCGCTCCAGGTAGGCGTCGACGTCGCCAGTGGTCGGCGAGAGGTGGAAGGTGAGGCCGGCCCCGAAACGCCGAGCGAGCGCAGATGCTCCCGTGAGGAGCTCGTCGCTCATCAGGTCGTGCCCGACGAGCGTGACCCAGGGCGTCACGTTCGGTCCGTGGTCCTCGGCGAGAAGAGCCTCTTGGCGTCCGAGGACCTCGTCGGCAGGAGCGGCGAACGGGCCCTCCTCGACGTCCCAACCCCACATGCCGAGAGTGATCCGGGCCCCGATCGTCCTGGCGCCTTCGGCAACACGGTGGGGGTGGGCCACCGTCCCGGCTTCGACCGTCGTCGTGACGCCGTTGACGAGCCCTTCTGCGAGGGTGAGGGTGGCGGTGAGTTCGTCGTCGTCGCCGGTGAGTTGGGCGTGGGTCGGGACGGCCCACTCGAAGATCGACTCTCCGGGTGGGAGGTTGTCGGGAATGGACGACTGGACGAGGCGATCGGCGGTGAGATGCTGGTGCGCGTTGATGTAGCCGGGGACGACGAGGTCGTCCTCCCGTCCGGCCACCGGGGCGGCCGGGAATCGATCGACCAGCCCGGTGAAAGAATCGACAGCGGTGATCTCGGAGCCGGTGACCGCCACCGCCCCGTCGGCGATGATCGTCCGGTCGGCGTCCATGGTAACGACCGTGCCGCGGACGAGGAAGTCGGCGGAGTCGGGCGCGGCGCTCATGCCGCGACGCTAGTGGGTTCAGGCCGTGCGGGAGCCCGGGTCGCCCTCGCTGTCGAATCCGTCCAGCGTGTGGTCCATGCGCAGCCGCTTCGTCTCCAGGTATCGGAGGTTCTCGCGGGTGGCCACTCCGGGCAGTGGGAGTTGCTCGACGATCTCGACGCCATGAGCGGCGAGGCCGGCGGACTTGGCCGGGTTGTTGGACAGCAGCCGGATCCGATCGACCCCGAGGTCCGCGAGGATCGCCGCGGCGACGGTGTAGTCGCGGGCATCGGTGGGGAATCCGAGAGCGTGATTGGCCTCTACGGTGTCGAGTCCCGAGTCCTGGAGTTCGTAGGCCTGGAGCTTGTGGCCGAGTCCGATGCCACGGCCTTCGTGGCCACGGAGATAGAGCAGGACGCCGACGGCTTCGGATCCGATTCGGGTGAGGGCGGACTGGAGTTGGCTCCCGCAGTCACAGCGCAGCGAGCCGAGCACATCGCCGGTGAGGCACTCGGAATGGACTCGAACCAACGGGTCGCCGTCGGAGGACAGATCGCCGACGACATAGGCGAGATGTTCGAGGCGGTCACGATCGCGGTAGGCGTGGGCGACGAAGGTGCCGAACTCGGTCGGCACCGTTGCCCTCCCGGTCTGGGTGACCACAGCCGCGCCAGGTTGGTTGCGAATCGAAACCATGGTGGCCGAAGGCTAGTCGACAGACGACACGAGCACACCCTGCGGTCGCTGCGGGATCGCCGCACCGTTGGTGCGGCTCACCTCGCAGATTCTGGGCTCGGCCGCTGGTGTCGC
>CAYFLT010000006.1:38775-42368 GCA_964344055.1 uncultured Candidatus Nemicrothrix sp. | reverse complement strand
TGCGGGATCGCCGCACCGTTGGTGCGGCTCACCTCGCAGATTCTGGCTGCGGCCGCTGGTGTCGCTGCGGGATCGCCGCACCGTTGGTGCGGCTCACCTCGCAGATTCTGGCTGCGGCCGGCGAGTGGGGTGCGAGCGAAGCGAGCCAGAAGGCGAGCCAGAAGAGACTGTCATACCCCTGTGGGAGGGTGGAGCCATGTCGTTTCAGCGTGTTCGGCCGGTAGCCTTCTCTGGTCCCTTTCGGGGGATGGCCCGGCTGCGGCAGGGTCCACAACCGAGAAACCCCTGCCCCGGGAAGGGGCCCCGGTTCGCCGGGTCCACAGGAGGTGAATGCTCGTGGTCACGCGAGTGTACGAATTGATGATCATCATCGACAGCGACGTCGCCGAGGCCGATGTCCCTGCGGTGATCACGCGAACCGAGGGTCTCGTCACCGATGAGGGTGGCCGGATCGCGTCGACCGACAACTGGGGTCGCCGCAAGTTCGCGTACGAGATCAATCACAAGAACGAAGGCACCTACGTGGTGTGGGAGATCGTCACCGAGACGCCTGGGCTTCCCACCACCGAACGCCAGCTTCGTCTCGCGGACGACATTGTCCGCCACAAGCTGTTCCGTCTCCCCGACAAGGAAGCCGCTCGTCGTGGCCTCCTGGGAGGCGCCGAGCCGGCGCCGGCCGGCTGATTCGGAGGTACCTGAAATGGGATTCGACAACACCGTCACGGTCGTGGGAAACGTCACCCGCGATCCGGAGCTGCGGTTCACCCAGGGCGGCATGGCGGTCGCCAACTTCGGCGTTGCGTGGAACAAGCGCAAGCAGGACGGCGAAGACGAGGTCTCGTTCTTCGATGTGAGTTGTTTCCGTCAGCTCGCGGAGAACGTGGCCGAGTCGATCACGAAGGGGTCGCGGGTCGTCATCTACGGCACCCTTTCCCAGCGCAGTTGGGAGACTCAGGACGGCGACCGTCGTTCCAAGGTCGAGATCATCGCCGACGATGTCGCGCCGAGCCTGAAGTGGGCGTCGGCGGAGATCCGCAAGAACGAGTTCAAGGGCGGCGGTGGCGGTGCGCCTCAGGGTGGCGGCGGTGGCCGTGCCGTGGGCAACCAGCCTCCCCCTGCCTACGACATGGATGAAGAGCCCTTCTAGGCCGCATCGAGTCGATCCGAGAACGTACGAGAACGAGAGAACTGGAGTAGCGCCATGCCGAAGGTCAAGAAGCGCGGGAAGAACAAGGACAACAACCGCAGGGCCAAGAAGAAGGTCAGCATCCTCACCACCGAACAGCTCGACTATGTCGACTGGAAGGATGTGAACTTGCTGCGCCGTTTCGTGTCTGAGCGGTCGAAGATCCGGGCCCGTCGGGTCACGGGGAACAACGCCCAGCAGCAGAAGCTGTGTGCCGATGCAGTGAAGGTCGCCCGCGAGATGGCCCTGATTCCGTATGCCACGCGGGTCACCACCCAGCGCAGCAACCGGTCGGACCGCGACCGCGGTCGGGCCGAGGGTCCGGCGCCGCGGCCGAGCGCCCCGCCGCCGAGCGGTGCGGAGGGCGACGCCGCCGAGGGGGTCGAGGACAACGCCGCCGCAGTGGCGGAGGTCGAGGGTGTCGAGTTCACCTCGGCCGAGAACACGGAGGCTTCGGAGTCGTGAAGGTCATCCTGCGTTCCGACGTCGACGGGCTTGGCCGGAAGGGCGAGATGCACGATGTGGCCGACGGCTACTTCCGCAACTTCTTGTCCCCGAAGGGACTCGCGCTGAAGGCCACCGCCGGTGCCGAAGGCCAGGCCGAGGCGATGCGTCGAGCGGCGTCGCTGCGCGATGCCGCCACTCGTGCTGATGCCGAGGAAGTCGCCACCAAGCTGGTGCCGATGGTGTTCACCATCTCGGCGAAGGCCGGCGACGGTGGTCGCCTGTTCGGGTCGGTCGGCGCGGCCGACGTGGCCGAAGCGGTCGATGCCCAGTCGGGTGTCACCGTCGATCGGCGCACCCTCGATCTGGACCAGCCCCTCAAGGAACTGGGCCAGTCCACGGTGATGTGCAAGCTGCACCCCGATGTGCAGTTCCCGATCACGGTGGAGATCGTCGAAGAGTCGTGAGCCGCACGCCACCGGCAATCGGTGGCGGCGTATCACCTGCCGAACGAGGGGTGGCCGGATTCGGCGCGCCCGTGAACGACAATGTCCGCGTGGCTTTCCACTGGTTATCCACAGCGATTTTCCCCATGAAACAAGGGGTATTCCCCCTGTCGTCCCCTGGTACCCCACAGGACGACGGGTGCACGATCTCAGTGCCGTCTGGAGGGGCGCACACATCATGGTGATGAGTGACATCGACATCGGTCGGGCCCCGCGGGTTCCGCCTCACAACCTCGAGGCCGAGGAATCACTCCTCGGCGCGATGTTGTTGTCACGTGACGCGATCGCCGACGCAGTCGAACACACCGAGACGGCGCATTTCTACCGTCCGGCTCACGCCCACGTCTTCGATGCCATCTCCACGCTGTATGCCGTGGGTGATCCTGCTGATCCGGTCACGGTGGCGAACGAGCTCGACCGGTCGGGCGTGCTGGATTCGATCGGTGGGCTCGATGGCCTGATCAGCCTCCAGGTCAACACACCGGCCACGTCGAACGCCGCCAAGTACGCGAAGATCGTCGCGGAGAACTTCACCCTCCGCCGACTCATCGAAACGGCCGGTGACATCGCCGAGATCGGTTTCAGCCGGCCCGACGACGTTTCGAGAGCAGTCGACGAGGCCGAGAACAAGATGTTCCAGGTGGCTCAGGGCCGTGTGGCCGACACCATGGGCGAGATCCGCGACCTGCTCGATGCCACCCTCGATCGGCTGGAGCATCTGTACGAGCTCGGTGAGGGCATCACCGGCACACCCACCGGGTTCATCGATCTCGATGAGTTGCTGTCGGGACTCCAACCCAACGCGCTGGTCGTGGTGGGGGCCCGCCCGGCGATGGGCAAGACCGCCTTCGCGTTGAACATCGCGGCGCACGCGGCGGTGCGGGAGCACAAGCCGGTGCTCGTGTTCTCGCTGGAGATGGGTCACCTCGAACTCACCCAGCGCATGTTGTGCTCCGAAGCGAACGTCGACGCGAAGAACATGCGGGACGGCAAGCTCACCGAGGACGACTGGACCCGCATCTCCAACGGCATCGGCCGCATGGCCGAGGCCCCCCTGTGGATCGACGACAACCCGAACCTCACCATCATGGAGATTCGGGCGAAGGCCCGGCGCCTCAAGAGCCGAGCGGGCGACCTCGGGCTGATCGTCGTCGACTATCTCCAGCTGATGACCGGACGAGCCGGGGCGGAGAGCCGCCAGGTCGAGGTCGCCGAGATCTCCCGAGGGCTCAAGATCCTGGCCCGCGAACTCCAGTGCCCGGTGCTCGGCCTGTCCCAGCTGTCTCGAAACCTCGAGATGCGCCAGGACAAGCGGCCGATGCTGGCCGACCTCCGCGAGTCGGGCTCGATCGAGCAGGACGCCGACGTCGTGCTGTTCCTTTACCGCGACGAGGTCTACAACCCCGGTGGCGACAGCGAGGGCATGGCCGAGGTCATCGTCGCCAAGCATCGCAACG
>CAYFLT010000006.1:249-38765 GCA_964344055.1 uncultured Candidatus Nemicrothrix sp. | reverse complement strand
CCAGCTCGGTTTCGTGCCGAGGTTCACGTCGTTTCGAAATCTCACCCGCCGAGACGTCTGACGGGCCGCGGGTGGAACGGGGTCTCACCGCACTGCTCGGGTTGATCCTCGGCCTTCTTCTGGCCATGGGCGTCTATGCCCTCTTCGTCGACGGCGGCGCCTCCGGTCCGGTGGCGCCCGACACCTCGTTTCCGGCCGTGGAACACGATCCAGAGGCGGCTACCGGTCTCGTCGCGGCGTGGCGCCGGTGGCGCACTGCGAGCTTCGTCACCGAAGGCACATGGCAGCGCGCCCTCGACGGCATCGATGAACCGCTGACCGGGCCGGTGTACACGGCGCAGGACCCACCTCGGCGGCTGGTGGTGCGGCTCGGTTCAACCGTGGAGGAGATCGACAGCTTGGTCGCCACCTGCGACTCCTCCGACGACGAGATCATCGCTCCCGCCTGCCTGGCCGGCGACGCCGGGCTCGGATACGACGAACGAGTCGATGCCGAATTGCGGCTGGTCGAGGACTACGTCTCGGGCCCCGGTCGGCTCTACTCGATCGAGCGGGCGGGTCCGGGCTGCTATCGAGCCGAGCTCGACGTGTTCGCGGCGGCGTCGCCGTGGGGCCGCTGGGCGGAGTTCTGCTTCGATCCGGCCAGCGGTGCGCTGTCGTCGGCCCGAATCCGACGCCAATCGGCGGTCGACACGGAGTTGGTCCACTCGATCCGTACCGAGGTCTCCGAATCGGACTTCGGCTGACCGGATGGAGGGGTGAGAGGGGCGGAAGCGAGACGAGTGCGCCAGCACCCTGGAAAAGCGCTGGTGGCGATGCGTTGGAGGGAGTGCCTCGCCCCCGCCGACCTCTCGGTGCAGGCGGTGGCGAAGCCGCCCACATCCTCCCTATCGGAGCCGGCCACCGGTCCTTGACCAAATGGCGCCGAATGAGCTGGATGGACCACTCGGTTGGCTCCAGTTGGCCCCCGCCCTCCTGCGGGGCGATCATGAGGCGTGTTTCTCGGCGAAGATCTCCTGGCCTGGCTCGTACTCGCGATCGGCGGTGCCATGGCCGTTGGCAACGTGCTCGCGCTGGTTCGTCCGCCGGAGACCCGGCGGGAGGACGACGACTTGGAACGGGCCCCCTTGGGGCGCAGCATCGCCTTCATCGTGATCGGAGTGGTCGCGGCCATCTGGGCACTCGGCAGCCTGATCTCGGGCTGAAGGGGCGAGACCGGACAGGGATCCGACGAGTGCGCCAGCACCCTGGAAAAGCGCTGGTGGCGATGCGTTGGAGGGAGTGTCGAAACCCTGCCCGGCCTCTGTCCGGTGGGGGCGAATCCCCCGGACACTGGATCCTTCGGCGGATGGGTGTCTCGGTTGAGTGACCGCTACCGGTCGCCACCGGGAGTGGTCGCTCACACTCCGTGATGGGGACCGAGGAGGGGGCGGAGGCCTGACGAGTGCGCCAGCACCCTGGAAAAGCGCTGGTGGCGATGCGTTGGAGGGAGTGTCAAACCCCCACCCTTCCTCGTGCGGCCAGCGGGGGCGAATCCGCCGGCCGCTTGTTGTATCGACCTTTCGGCCGGGATCTTGAACCGGATTGGCAACTGGATTCAGCTGTCGGTCCAGCGTCCCGGGCGACGCTCGACGAATGCTTGGATCGCCTCGCGGTAGTCCGCCTCGGTGGTCATCGCGTCGAGCCGGTGCTGGGCGTCTCGCACCGACCCAGCCGGACCGGGGCGGATGGCATCGATGGCGAGCTGTCGCTTGCTCGCCCGAAGGGCATGGGGGCTGACTCCGGTGACCAGTGAGCGGGCGTACTCCAGGGCCGTGTCGAGGAGCTCGTCGGTCGGGACCACTCGGTTCACCAGCCCCATCGCCTCGGCCTCCTCGGAGAGGAACACCCGGCTCGACAACAACAGGTCACTGGCCCGGCCGTGCCCGATCAGGCGGGGCAGCAACCACGACAGGCCGTACTCGACGGGAAGGTTGAGTCGGCCGTGGGCGGCGGTGAGCTTGATCCCCGGCGCGGCGAACCGGAGGTCGCACCAGCACGCCAGCACGAGCCCGGCCCCGGCTGCCGCGCCGTTGAGAGCGGCGATGGTGACGGTCTCGAGACCGAAAAAGTAGGCGAAATCGGCGTCGAATTCGGGGTGGACACCGTGGCCGGGATTCGCGAGGTCGGCGGGGGTGCCGGCGTCATATCCGCCCCGCTCGACGTGTCCCTCGAGGGCTCGGCTGTCGGCTCCGGGGCAAAAGGAGCGGCCTTCGGGATCACCGGTGATGACGATGACTCGGACGTCGGGGTCGGTGTCGGCCGAGATCAGGAGGTGGCGAAGCTCGGTGTGCATCCGCCCGGTCCACGCGTTGTGTGACCGTGGGCGGGAGAGGGTGAGAACCCCGACGCCGTCGTCGACTTCCCATCGGGTGGTCTTGAGCTCCATCGAGGGGTCTGGCGGCATGGCGGAACGGTAGAGCACGCGGTCGTCCGGGGCGATCCGACCGGTAGCGTTCTTCGTCGTGCCGCTCCGCCTCGTTCGACGCTCCGTCCTGTTGGGGCTCGCGGGCTTGGTGTTGTCGGTTTCCCCTGGGCGCCCGGTGCTCGCCCAGGAGGATTCGCCGCCGCCGGTGGTCAGCACGCCGGTAGCCGACGCCGAAACCTTCGTGGTCGTCGATCCGACCAGCGCATCGCTCGACGTGTCTCACCACTACGTGTTCACGAATCCGAATGTGGAGCGCACGTTCACCGGCTTCCTCGAGACGGTTCCTGCCGACGCGCACGACGTCATCGCGGTGATCGGCGACCAGCGTCTGGCCGTGATCCAGGGGGCCATCGCCGGTCCGACCACCGAGATCCTGGTGGTGTTTCCTGCCGAGTTGGAGCCGGGCGACAGCATCGAGGTGGAGCTCAGCTGGCGGCGTGACGAGCTCTCCGGATCTCCGGCTGAGCTCGATCTCGTCGGCGACGCCCTGATCGCCATCGACGTCTTCGCGGTCGGTCACGGCGGGGTCTCGACGCTCACCCTCCAGACCCCGGCCGACTACGACGTGGCTGTCGCCTCGAACCTCACCGTCACCGAACCGGACTCCACCGAGGATGGAGAACCGCTGCTGCTCCACACCGACGAGGCGGAGCCGTATCTCTCGCTGCCGATCGTGTTGGAGGCACCGGATCGGCTCCACCGAGCACCCGTCCCCGGGATCGCCGTCGACATCGTCACGGCCACCCTGGACGCGAACGACGGCGAGCTCAGCGATGCCATCCGGGCCGTGGTCAGCCAGCTGGATGGTTGGTTGCCGCTCCCGCCTCCCGGGGCCATGGAGTTCCGCCACGGATGGACCGACGGGGCAGAGTTGCTCCGCGTAGAGGCCGCGGGTGGCGCGGCGAGCCGCGACGTCAGCCACTTCGTCGTGCCGGTGGACTTCGAGCGGGCCGTCATCGCCCGCGAGATCGCGGCGGCCTGGCTCGCGGCGATCGACTTCGACGACCCGGAGCTGATGGCTGCCTTCGCATCGGCGCTGGGCGATGATGCGTCTGTCCGCACCGGCGGCACCGTCTCGTCGGCGCGGCTCGGTCCGATCGGGGGCCCGGGGGTCAACCCGTGGATCGCACCGGTTTCGTCGAGTCTCGCGACGATGGACGACACCGAGACTGCGGCAGTGTTCGAGTCACTGTCCTCGGGCGAGATCGTCTATGCGGGTGCCGAGCCACTGGCACACGAGGGGGCCGTCGATTGGCGCGTTGTGCTGGACACCTTCGAGATCGTCGGTGGGAATCGCACGACGCCGGACCACTTCGAAGCCGCCCTCGGAGACCTCGACGCGCTGGAGGCGCGCCGCGATGCCCGCCAGGTCTATTCAGACCTCACCGTGCTCGCCGACGAGTGGGCGCTGCCGCCGTTCCTTCGGCGGGCGATGGCCGAGTGGGCCTTCGACACAGTGGGGGAGTGGCAGGAGCCGACGACCGCGGTTCTCGGTCTCCGGGATGACCTTCGACTCGAGGCCTCGGAACTCGAGCTGCATCTCGGAACTGCGGCTGCGGATGCATTCGAGTCGGCAACCGATGATCTCGATTCGGTCGAGGCGGTGCTCGCCGAGCAGGCCGACACCCTGGTGGTGATGGCCGAGGCCCGCCAGCTGGTCCGGGGTGAGCGGGGACTCTTGGCCCGGGTGGGATTGGCCGGCATCGACACCGAAGCCGAGTACCTGCACGCGGTGGACGAGTGGAACGAGGGCCACTTCGAGGAAGCACGGCACAGTGCCCACGAGTTGATCGAGGAGATCGAGGGCGCGGTCGGACGTGGCACGCTCCGCCTTCTCTTCCCGGCCTCGGTGGTGGTTGCGATCTACGCGTCGATCCGGTTCCTCGTCGGTCTCCTTCGCGGCGATCGACGGACCGACGTTCAGCCGGCCGAGTAGAGGCCCGCGTAGCTCTCCCTCAGCGCCTTCTTCTGAACCTTGCCCATCGAGTTCCTCGGCAACTCGTCGACGCGGATGATCGTCTTCGGATGCTTGAACCGGGCGAGGGAGGCACGCAACGCCTGGTCGAGCGTGGCGTCGTCGGGTTGATCGGGTCCGGCGACGATCACGGCAGTGACCGCCTCACCGAAGTCGGGGTGGGGGAGCCCCACGACCGCCGATTCGGCGACGCCGGGAACCTCGTCGAGCACGAGCTCGATCTCCTTGGGGTAGACGTTCTCGCCCCCGCTGATGATCATGTCGCTGGCGCGACCCTGGAGTCGGAGGCGACCCTGACCATCGAGCGCTCCGATGTCGCCGGTGATGAACCAGCCGTCGGGCCTGCGGGCATCGTCGGTGGCGTCGGGCCGGCGCCAGTACTCGCGCATCACCTGTCCCCCGCGGATCTCCACCACCCCGGTGGAATCGGATGGGAGTGGGTTCCCTTCGGAGTCCGCCACCCGCACCTCCACCCCACTGACCGGGAAGCCGACAGTCCCGGCGAGGCGGTCGCCGTCGTAGGGATTCGAGATTGTGATGAGGGTCTCGCTCATGCCGTAGCGCTCGCAGATCACATGGCCGGTCCGGGCCGTGAACTCGTCGAAGACGGCGTCTGGAAGCGGCGCCGAGCCGGCAGTGAAGAGACGCATGCCGGCACAGGTGTCGGCGCCGAACCCGTCGAGCTCCAGCAGCCGGTTGTAGTGCGTCGGCACTCCCATGAGAACGGTTGCATCGGCCAGTGATTCGACGATCGCCCGAGCGTCGAAGCGCGGGAGGAACGTGACGGGGATGGCGGACAGCATGGCGCAGTGAAGCGCGACGAACAGGCCGTGCACGTGGAACATCGGCAGGCTGTGGATCAGGTGGTCGTCGCGGTCGAAGTGCCACGCTTCGCTGAGCGCGTGCGCATTCAGGCGGAGGTTGGCGTGCGTCAGAGCTGCACCCTTGGGGCGTCCCGTGGTTCCCGACGTGTAGAGGAGCGCCGCCAGATCGTCGTCGCCTCGTTCGACCGCCGTGGTCGCCGTGGCGGTGTTTGCCGCGGCGGCGAGCGATCCGTCTCCTTCGGTCCCGAGCGAGAGCACGCCGACCCCATGGCGTGACCCCACCGCTGACTCGTGGTCGGGTGTCACGATCACCAGAGCGGGCTCGGCGTCGCCGATGAAGTAGTCGAGTTCGTCGTCGGTGAAGCTCGGGTTGAGTGGGACGTGCACGGTGCCGGCCATGAGGCAGGCGGCGTACAGCGCGACGGCGTCCGGCGACTTGTCGACCCGAACGACGACCCGATCTCCGGGCGTAGCGCCCCTCTCGGTGAGCACGGTGGCCATCCGCCCGGCCCGGTCCCAGAACTCCCCGTAGCTGACGCTCGCGCCGGCCGGCACGATCAGGAATGGACGCTCGAACCGGTCCTCCGACGCGGCGAGGAGATCGGCGGCGAAGTTCATGGGCCCGCGGCGTCAGCCCTGGAGGAGGATCTGGGCGGTGTAGCTCATCACCGCCTTGCCGGTGTCCTTCAGGCCGATCTGGGCCTCGTAGCTGAGCAGGGTGCCGGCCCGGTGCTTCTCCGCGCCGAGCAGCCGGGACCGGCAGTGGATGGTGGATCCGGCCGGGACCGGGCGCAGAAAGCGCAGGCCGCTCGCCCCGTAGTTGACGATGTTCTTGGTGCCGCTCACCTCGATCGGGATCTTGCTGATCCGGGGCAGCAGGCTGAGGGTGAGAAAGCCGTGGGCGATCGGGCCGCCGAAGGGGCTCTCGGCCTTGCACCGCTCGACGTCCACATGGATCCACTGGTGATCGCCGGTGACGTCGGCGAATGCGTTGATCATGTCCTGGCTGACTTCGAGCTCGGCTCCGAACTCGCCGAACTCTTCGGTGGCGAGAGCGTTGATGGCGTCGATGTCGTCGAACGCGACGGCGGTCATGATGGGTCTCCTTGGCCGGCAGTGCCTCTAACGGCGGGAGCGTAGCCCCCGCTTCAGCCGCGGGGGACTTCGATCCAGGGGATCTCCTTGTCGACCCGGGGCTCGCCGGGAAGACCGAGAACCTGCTCGCCGAGGATGTTCTTCATCACTTCGGTGGTGCCACCCTCGATCGAGTTCGCCCGAGCGCGGAGGAAGGCGTAGCCCTCGGCACCGGAGGTGCCCTGGAGGTCGACCGCACCGGGCCGGCGGAAGGTGTAGTCGTAGTCGATCTGGCCGGCCATCCCCATGAGGTCGACCGCGGTCTCGTAGATGTCCTGGTTGAGGTTCGCCATCATCGACTTGCCGACCGAGCCTTCTGGTCCGGGGTTGCCCGCCTTGGCGAGCTGGGAGGCTCGCATGTTGGTGAGACGAAGGGCCTCGGCGCGGATCCAGAGCTGGGTGACTTCGTCGCGCGCGGCGTCGGTCTTCTGATGTTGCGGAGCGTCGTTCCAGAGGTTCACCAGCTGGCCGATCGCTCCGCCGCCGCGCTTGGGTCCGCCGCCGCTCCCTCCACCGATGGCGGTGCGTTCGTTCATGAGCGTGGTGAGCGCGGCCCGCCAGCCCTCACCCTCTTCGCCGATGCGGTAGTCGTCCGAGACGCGCACGTCGGTCATGTAGACCTCGTTGAACTCTGCTTCGCCGGTGATCTGGCGCAGGGGCCGCACCTCGACACCGGGAGCGTGCATGTCGAGCGCGAAGTAGGTCATTCCGCGGTGCTTGGGCACGTTGGGGTCGGTGCGGGTGACGAGCATCCCGAAGTCGGCGACGTGGGCGAGGGTGTTCCACACCTTCTGGCCGTTGATGGTCCACTCTTCGCCGTCGCGGACCGCTCGCGTGCCGAGGCCGGCGAAGTCGCTGCCGGCACCCGGCTCGGAGAAGAGCTGGCACCACACTTCCTCGCCGGTGAACATCGGGCGCAGGAACCGCTTCTTCACGTCTTCGGAGCCGTGGGTGACGATGGTGGGGCCGGCGAGGGCGATGAAGAAGTGGCCCGGGTTCATGCCCGGCGCGCCGGCCTCGCGCAGTCGTACCTCGACCGTCCGCTGGAGCTGGGGGGCGACCCCCAGTCCGCCGTGTCCTTCGGGGTACATGACCCAGGCGAGCCCGGCGTCGAACTGGTGACCCCGGAACTCCTCGTAGCTCTCGCTGCTCGGGTCGTGTTCTGCGAGGAGGGCGTCGAGGGCGGCCTCGACCTTCTGCTGATCGTCACTCATGCGGACATTCTGGCGCGCTGCGTTAACGACCGCTAACTCCCGGATCCGAAACCTCAGGCAGTGGCCCGGATGAACCGGGCGAGGAACGCGGCCATCTGCTCGCGGGTCACGGGTTCTTGCGGTCCATAGGTCGTGGCGGAGGTTCCGGTGGTGATCCCGAGCCCGTAGATGAGTGCAATGTGGGGGGATGCGTAGCCGCGGAGGTCCACATCCACGAATGGATGGGCACCCGGCTCAGCCGCAGGGTCGAGTAGAAGCCAGAGCCGGGCGAGGAATGCGGCCATCTGCTCGCGTGTGATGGGTTCGTGGGGTGCATAGGTGGTGAGGGAGGTGCCCGTCGTGATGCCGAGTTCGGCGATGAGGGCGATGTCGTCGTAGGCGAATGAGGAGGGGTCGACATCGTCGAAGGGATTGTCGACGCTCGGGGCGGCGTCGGGATGGATCAGGCGCCACACCCGGGCGAGGAATGCGGCCATCTGTTCGCGGTCGACCTGTTCGCCCGGTGTGTAGGTCGTTTCGTCGGTGCCGGTGGTGACCCCGAGGTCGTAGAGGACGGCGACATCGGCAGTGGCGTACGAAGTGGTGGGGACGTCGTCGAAGGGGTCAGGAGCGAGATGACCGCGGCACTCGCCGACCTCGAGCACCGCCCTCAAGTCGGCCAGGGCGGCGTCGTAGACGAGGTGATCGTCGGGGGTCGGCATTGCCGGTGGCTCGGTGGCGAGGCCGGCGAGTCCGTCGCGTACGGCGCCGACCACGCCCACGACATCGAGGAGGTCGAGGAGGATCGGGACGTCGTGGGCGAAGGACTCGGAGGAATCGGGATCGGCTGCGGTGACGGGAGTGTCCGCTGCCGCCAGCGCGGCGATGAGCGAGTCGATGGTCGCGAACAGGCCGGCAGCTTTTGTCCCGTCGACGATGCCGGAGGTGTCCTCCGGGCTGGCTGCGCACGGTCCGGCGGGATCGTGGAACGAGACCGTGGGGACACCGTGGTTCACGATCCGGCGAGCGAAGGCCGAGGCCAAGTCGGGTCCGGCGAACCGCCAGAGTCGTGTGGTGGGGATCGTCGGCTGACTGTTTGCGAGTGCGGTGTCGAGGGTCGAATCACCGGAACCGAGGAGGCTCGCCGTCGCGAACGATCGGGTCGACAGTGTGGGGTTGGCTCCTCCCCGACCGATGTCGACCGTGGTCACGATCTGGTCCGCGAGACCAGGACTGTTCGCCACCAGCCAGGTCTCGGCGGCCGTCCCGTCCCCATCGGTGGCATCCCAGAACGCGAAGACGATGGTCCGCCGGGGTGGTGGGTCGGTGCCGGCCAATCGTGAGGCGAGCTCGAGCGCAACAGCCGAGCCGACTGCGTGATCGGTGGCACCCGGACACGGAGCCGGGTCGGGCCCGGTGCCGCAGTCCTCGGTGGAGGTGTACGGCGTGGACACCATGATCGCCTCGGAGGCGAGGTCGGTGCCGGGGATGCGGGCGAACACGTTCGTGCCGTCGGTGGTGACGTCGAGATATGCGGCCTCGTCGGTCGTGCCGTCGAGTGCTTCGGCAGCGGGCTGGAGCTGCTGCACGAGATGGTCGCGCGCCGCGGATTCGGCCACACCGGAGAGAGCCTCGACGTGATCGAGGATCGTCGGATCGTGCGGTGGCGGAATGCCCCCACAGTTCGTCGACACGAAAGGCTCGCCTGGATCGATGGGCTCACCCGCCATCGCGATCTGGACCTGGAGCTCGTCAGGGATCTGCCAGCCGGCCGCGTCCACGTAGTCGCGGCTGTCGAAGTACTCGAGGTGGAGGTGGGCGTGGGTTGCGTTGCCCGTGTCGCCGAGGAGACCGATCAGCTCACCCAGCTCGACCGTTGCCCCCACCGTGGCGAGATGGGTGGGGATGGAGTCGTGCACGAGGTGCACGTAGCGAACCGTGTAGTCGCCGTAGTCGATGTCGAGGTAGGTGCCGGCGGAGGAGTGGATGCCGAGCCACGACACCACCCCGTCGGCCTGAGCCAGGAGAGGCTGCCCGAGGTCGTAGTCGGGCTGGTCGTAGGTCCGCTCGACACGGTTGAGGTCGAGGTTCCAGTTGTTGTAGCCGTGCCCGGACCGGGTACCGCCGGCCCATTCGGTCCCGCAGGTGAACGGCGCCAGGAGGTCCTGGAAGCCGGGGACCGCACCCGCGGTGGTCGGGACAGCCGCCAATCCGGCCGCGAGAAGGACCGGTACCAGGACGCCCCGGACGACTCGGGTGATCCGGTGAGTGTGCGATCGAACGGGGGAATGCGCGCGGTGGGGGTTCATGCAGCCTCGGCCCGCGGCGGGATCCAGCGTAGGCGCGTCTTTCGACCCGGTGCCATCGCGCCGCCTAGCGTACCCACCATGACCACCTCTCTAGGGTTCCACTTCGACGTGATGTGCCCTTACGCGTACCAGACGGCCAAGTGGATCCGTGAGGTCCGCGAAACCGTCCCTCTCGACATCGACTGGTGCTTCTTCTCACTGGAGGAGATCAACCGAGAAGACGGCAAGAAGCACCCGTGGGAGCGGGAATGGTCCTACGGATGGGGGATGATGCGCGTTGCCGCCCTCCTGCGCCGAACGTCGATGGACGACTGCGATCGCTTCTACGAAGCGGCCGGACGTGCACTGCACGAGGACGGGCGCAAACCCCACGTACCCGCCGTCGCCGCCGAGATCCTCGAGGAGCTCGGGCTCGATCCCTCGCTGGTGCAGGAGGCGATCGACGATCAGACCACCCACGATGAGGTGAAGCACGACCACGACGAAGTGGTCGCCCACGGTGGGTTCGGCGTTCCGACGCTGGTCTTCGAGAGTGGGCGCCATGTCTACGGTCCGGTGGTGGCGCCGGCCCCGACCGGGGATGACGCCTTGGCCCTGTGGGATCTGACGGTCGCCTACGCGAAGATCCCTCACCTCTACGAGTTCAAGACCCCGAAGACGGACGAGGACGTCGCCCACATCTGGTCGGTGTTCCGCCCGTACGTAGAAGCCCGCGACTGGGAGACCAGGGAGAAGCCTGCCCGATGACCACACCGACGCTCACCGACTACGTCGCCGCCACTCGGAGCTGCTTCGAGGAGTTCGCCGACCTCACGGCCGCCCTGTCCGACGAGGAGTGGCAGATCCGGTCGCTGTGTCCGGACTGGTCGATCCGCGAGTGCGTGGCGCACGCCATCGGGATCGAACAGGTGCTGCTCGGGTGGACGCCGTCCACCGAGGACCCCCCGCCCTTCGATCGTGTGGGTCCCTGGATGTCCGAATCGGTCGAGCTGAACGGTGACGACTTCAACGCCCGCTGTGCGGAACTCACCGCCTCCCGACTCGAGGAACTCGAGGGTATGGATGCATCGATCGTCACCACACCGAGTCTCACCCCGGTCGGGCCGCAGACCTATGGCGACTTCCTCCGGATCCGGGTGTTCGACCTGTGGGTGCACGCCCGCGACGTCGCCATCCCCCTCGATGTGGCGATGCCCGACGGCGGTGCGGCCGCGTCCTTTGCACTCGACGAGGTGCACCGGTCGATGGGCTACATCATGGGCAAGAAGGTCGGACTCGAGGATGGGCAGTCCGTGACGGTGCACGTCACCGGTGGGGTGGAGCGCGACATCCACGTGGCGGTCGACGGCCGGGCGGGGCTGGTCGACTCCCTCGACGACCCCTCCGCGGAACTGACCGCCGACACGGAGACCTTCATCATGCTGGCGTGTGGGCGGGTCGACCCGCAGGCGCGGATCGACGCCGGCCGGATCACCTGGACCGGCGACGCCGAGATCGGCGAGCGGGCGGCGCGGAACCTTCGTTTCACGATGTAGTCGAGCGCGACGTCGATGGCACTTCCCCCACGGTTGCTCCTCCCCCTCGCCGCACTGGTGGTGTTCGGCTCAGTCGCGGCCTCGTGTGCCGACGACGGCGACCAGACCGCCGACTCGTCCACTTCGGAGCCGTCCCCGTCATCATCGGACGCCCCGGCGTCGACCGGATCGTCGACCACGACCAGCCCGTCCTCGACGTCGTCGACGACTTCGGAGCCGTCCAGCTCCACGACAGCACCCGCCACGACCACCACATCGATCCAGGCCACGACCACCAGCGCCCCCGACACCGACCCACCCGCGGCGCCCACGGGGCTGTCGTGCAGCGGCGGCGGCGGCTCGGGTGAAGCGGCGCTCGAGTGGGATACCCCTCCTGCTGACGACGAGGTCACCACCGTGCGCGTCTACGTCAAGGAGGAGGGCGGTTCGTTCACCCGGCTCGACAAGTTCGAGGTCTCGGACCCTCGCTTGTCCTCGAGCGGCGGTCGCTGGGGGTTCGTCGCCTACCCCGTGTGGGCCGGAGCGCCGGTGGAGATCGCGGTGACCCACGGAGACTCCGCAGGGAACGAGTCCGGCTGGAACCCGATCGAGGCCTACATCACCATCCCGGACGGATCGTGCAACTCGGGCCCACCTCCCGAGCCGGCAGTACTGGCCGCCACCAGGAGCGGCGGCAGCCTCGAGGTCGATCTCCGAGTCGACATGCCGGCGCTCGACGTCGTCGACTGGTCGGTCACCGTCGATCAGGGCAGTGGCTTCGTTCCCTTGACGGTCCTGACCGTTCAGGCGGGATCATCGCCATCCGAACGGATCCTCATCGTGATGGAGGTGGACTGGAGCCTGCCGGCCACCTACCGAGTCGTGGCAGTCGACGCCCACGGCAACTCGTCGGCGGCCGGCGAGCGGGTGTGCGGCCCGATCTCGCCGGGTGACGTCGCCTGTTGACCTCGCCTGCTCGACGGCATCCGTCGGCGAATCCCCGCCGAGGGCCGGGGCCGCCTGGCCGGGCGCGAGTCGGATTGCCCGTCCTGCGCACCACCACCGTACGATCGAGCCCGCAGACCGACCCGGTGACACCCCGACCGAAGGCAAGGATTGGATCGATGAAGCTCTCGATGATGTTGAACTACTCGGGTGACCCGCGTATGGCGGCGGCCGAGGCCCGGGATCTCGAACGTGCCGGTGTCGAGGTGGGTTGGGTGGCGGAGCTCTACAGCTTCGACTCGGTGAGCATCCTCGGCTACCTCGCTGCACAGACCGAGACCATGGAGCTCGGTTCCGCGATATTCCCGATCTACAGCCGTACCCCGACCCTCACCGCCATGACCGCGGCAGGTCTCGATGCGGTGTCGGGCGGCCGGTTCATCCTCGGACTCGGTGCCTCCGGCCCACAGGTGATCGAAGGTTGGCACGGTGTTCCCTACGACAAGCCGATCGGCCGCCAGCGCGAGATCATCGAGATCTGCCGCAAGGTGTGGAAGCGCGAGCGGGTGGTCCACGACGGCCCCAGCTATCAGCTGCCCCTGCCCGAGGATCAGGGCACCGGTCTGGGGAAGCCGCTGAAGCTCATCAACCATCCGGTGCGTGATGACATCCCGGTCTACCTCGCCTCGCTCGGACCGAAGAACGTCGAGCTCACTGCGGAGATCGCCGACGGGTGGCTGCCGGTGTTCTTCCATCCGGGCAAGGCAGACGACGTCTGGGGGGACGACCTCGACGCCGGAAAGGCCAAGCGGGATCCCGAACTCGGGCCGCTCCAGGTCGTGGCCGGTGGCACGCTCGCCATCACCGACGACGAGGAACAGGCCCGCAAGATCCGTGACGGCGGCCGCTTCATGACCGCCCTGTACGTAGGTGGAATGGGCGCCAAGGGAAAGAACTTCTACAACAACATCTTCCGCAAGTACGGCTACGAGAAGGAAGCAGAGGAGATCCAGGACCTCTACCTCTCGGGCAAGAAGGAAGAGGCGATGGCACTCATCCCCCAGGACTATCTCGACGCCACCGCGCTGGTCGGCGACGAAGGCTGGGTCCGGGAGCGGGTCATGGCCTACCGCGAGGCCGGTGTCACCCACCTCCAGATCTCGCCCACCGGTGATGACCCGCTCGGCGACATCGAGAAGGTGAGGAGCTGGATCACCTGATGGTTCGGCGCCGACTGGCCCAGATCAAGCGACTGCTGAACGCCGGGGATCCGGCTCGGTTCTACGAAGCGCCGCGACCCCACGATCCGGCCGACTACGCGCGGCCGATTCTGGACGGCTCGGGTCTGATGGTGGCGGACTTCCCGCGAGTTCGGACGGCGCCGGGTGCCTCGCTCGACGTCTGGGCGCCCCTGGTCATGCCGGGCGTGACCGAGCCACTCGCGCCCGGAGTCCCCGATCTTCGTGGGGTCTGGGAGGTCTACGAGGGGCGGATGCTCGGACACGTCGAGCGCATCGAGCAGGCCGGCAACCGCATCGTGATCACCACCGGTGGGCTCGTCCACGACATGATCTGCGACGGCACGCTCGAGCACGGCGTCGACGACATCGCCGGTTTCGACGGCGGTCCCATCCGGGTGGCGGCCGACTTCGACGACGGAGTCCACAAGCTGCGGCCGAACGGGAAGCGGGCGGTTGCCGTGACCCGACGGCTGGAGGGCGACCGGCTCCGCTGGCGCTACGGGGCGTACGTGAACATGCTCTATCGCCTCGACGAGGCGCCCATGGACCATCCGGCGACGCGGGCCGCCGCGGAGGATGCCGGCTTCTACCCGTGAGCGCCGCTGCGTCGCTCGGCCAGGCGGTGCTCGAGTGATTCGAGAGCGGAGGTGAGCGTCTTCGCCGCGCCCGGGCGGACGACTCGCCGGAACAAGAGGGCGAGTCCTCGCTTCGGCTGCATCGCCATGAGATAGGTGACGCGGACCCTGCCGTCAGCGATCTCGTCGATGGTCACCCGCTCGTTGAGTGACTCGATGGCGAAGAAGGGACCGCTGGCCTCGAGGACGGTGAAGCTCCAGACCCGGCCCGGCACCCACTCGATGAACTCCTCCTCCAGGCGGACGCGGTGCCGGATGACCACCCGCCGTTTCGACCCGACCCCGGTCGTCGGTTCGCCGTAGGGCTCCACCTGGGTGAGAACCGCGAACCACTCCGGCCATGTCTCGTGGTCGGCCAGGGCGGCGAAGACCTCGTCGGGGCTCGCCTCGATGTCTCGGGTGACCGAGACCTGGACCGGTGCCCGATCGGTCCATGCGGCGGTCTGAGCCCTCACGGCCGGGTCAGGCCGCGAAGTTGGCGGAGGCGAACTCCCAGTTGAGGAGATGCTCGATGAACGCGTCGACGTAGGCAGGACGGGCGTTCTGGTAGTCGAGGTAGTAGGCGTGCTCCCAGACGTCGATGGTGAGCAGTGCGGTCTGTCCGTGGGCGAGCGGCGTGTCGGCGTCGTCGGTCTTCACGATCGACAACCCCGACTCGTCCTTCACCAGCCAGGTCCACCCCGACCCGAAGTTCCCGACGGCGTCGGCTTTGAACTGGCTCTTGAAGTCGTCGATCGAACCGAAGGCCGCCTCGATGGCGGTGGCCAGGTCTCCGGCCGGGTCGCCGCCGCCCTCGGGCGACATCGAGTTCCAGTAGAAGGTGTGGTTCCAGACCTGGGCCGCGTTGTTGAACAGCCCGCCCGGCTCGGCGCCGGCGATGATGTCATCGAGGGAGGCGGAATCGAGGTCGGTTCCCTCGATGAGTCCGTTGAGGTTGTTGACGTAGGCCGCGTGATGCTTGCCGTAGTGGAAGCTCATGGTGTGCGCGCTGATGTGCGGTGCGAGCGCGTCATCCGGATACGGGAGAGGAGGAAGTGCAACTGCCATAAAGCAAAGCTAGCAGTTGTTAATTCGTTCCCAACCCGGTGACGACGGCACCCAGAATCGCGGGATCGGTGGTGCTGTCGGTCCACAGCACGACCAGTCGCCGAGGACGCGCCTCGACCCACACGGCCACCTCGCCGTCATCGGCGACCTGCCAGACCCGCACGCCGACCTCGGGTGAGTACTGCTGGATCGCGGCGTCCACCGGCCAGGCCGCGATCGCCGTCTCGACATAGGCGCTGGACGGGTCGGTGTCGTCGTTCGGGGCTGCGAACAGCCACAGATCGGCCACCGGCGCACCATCCAGGCTCACCCCTCGTGCCGCGAAGGGTTGGGTCTGCTCGGCATCGGAGAACTCGACGTCGTTCGCGTTGGCGAGCAGGGTCGGGTCGCCCAACTCGAAAGGAGCAACTCCGGTGGCAAGAATCACGGCCACTGCCTCGATCCCGGCGGTGTAGTCGACGTCGGGCAGCAGGTTGCCGGTGAGGACGTCGACGGGGACCGGGGCGTCCCAAGGACTGGCGCCGCCGACCGCCCGTTCGGCCGCGCTGTCGACCTCGATGTCGACGAGTGGGTCGGGCGCGGAGGCCGTTGGTGCTTCGGGGCGGGCGATCGTGGGCGCCTCCGCGTCGACCTTGATCGTGGTGGGTGAGGGCATCGGCAGGGCGTTCGGGTCGGGAGGTGCATGCGGGCTCCGAAGGAGCGCCCAGGTGGCCACGACGAGGAGCACACCGACGACCGAGGCGCCGGCCATCACGAGCTGTCGACGGTCCAGATCTCGCGCCCAGGCCGACTCCGGTGGTGGGGGCGCGGCGACCTCGACGGTCTCCTCCGGTGACTTCCCACAGATCTGGCACAGTTGGTCCTGCAGGAGCGCACCGCAATGGGGGCAGTTGGCGTAGCCCTGGACGGTCACCCGTTCCAATCGGCGCGGAGCCGCGGGCCATGAGCGGACCCGCTCCCACCGCGTGCCCAGGGCTACTGTTCGCGCCATGGTAAAGGCAGCAGTGTGCCGCGACTTCGGTGTCCCCCTCACGATCGAGGACATCGCGGTGGCCGACCCGGGACCGGGAGAGGTCCGCGTCGCGGTGAAGGCCTGCGCCATCTGCCACTCCGACATCATGTTGGTGGACGGCGCCTGGGGCGGAAGCCTCCCCGCGGTCTACGGCCACGAGGCTGCCGGCATCGTGGAGTCGGTGGGCCCGGGAGTCGACCGGGTCTGCGTCGGCGACCGGGTCGTCGTCTCCCTCATCCGTTCCTGTGGCCGTTGCGAACCGTGCAGCCGGGGCATCCACACCTCGTGCCGAGGCTCCTTCCCGCTCGACGAGCGGTCTCCGTTGACCGACGGCTCCGGGGCGCCGCTCACCCAGGGACTCCACACCGGGACCTTCGCCGAACTGGCGGTCGTCGATGCCTCCCAGGTCGTGGCCCTGCCCGAAGAGATTCCCTTCGCCAGCGCGTGCCTGCTCGGGTGTGGCGTCATCACCGGATTCGGGGCGGTGGTCAACACCGCGGCGGTTGAACCCGGCAGCCATGTCGTAGTGGTCGGCTGCGGTGGGGTGGGGATCAATTCGCTCCAGGGCGCCGCCCTGGCCGGCGCCCGCACGGTGATCGCGGTGGATCTCGACCCGACGAAGCGGGAAGGTTCGTTCGAGTTCGGCGCGACCCATTCCGTCGATGGCGGGGCACCTGACGCGGTCGAGCAGGTCATGGCCGCCACCGGCGGGCGTGGTGCCGACTATGTGTTCGTCACCGTCGGCGCCCGTGCCGCCATCGAACAGGCGCCCAGCTTTCTCGCTCCGGGTGGCGCGGCGGTGATCGTGGGGATGACCCCCACCGGCGTGAACTCCGAAATCGACACCACGACCCTGGCGGACGCCAGCCAGCGCATCCTCGGGTCGAAGATGGGCACGGGGCGATTGGCCCTCGACATTCCCGTGCTGGTCGACCTGTACGAACAGGGACGGCTGAAACTCGACGAACTCGTCAGCGAGACGTATCCGCTCGAGCGGATCAACGAGGCGATCGAGTCGGTCCGGGCCGGCGCCGCTCGCCGCAACGTTCTCCTCCTCGAGGATCCCGCAGTCGATGAAGGGACCGACCAGTGAAGATCGCCGCCTACGAGACGTTCGTCGTCGCCAACCCGCCCCCCAGCCACGGTGGGAGGTACTTCATCTTCGTGAAGCTGACCACCGACGACGGCATCGTCGGCTACGGCGAGATCTACACGGCGACGTTCAGCCCCGATGTGGTGGCGCGGATGGCCGAGGACGTGTGTGCGCGCTGGGCCGTCGGAAGCGATCCCTTCCACATCGAACGGCTGTGGCGTCGGGTGTACGGGTCCGGCTACACGCTCCGGCCCGACGTGTCACTCGGATCCGTGCTGTCGGGCATCGAGATCGCCTGCTGGGACATCGTCGGCAAGGCCGTCGGCAAGCCGGTGTACGAACTGCTCGGAGGTCGGGTCCACGACCGGCTGCGCAGCTACACCTACCTGTATCCGGGCGAGGGCCGCGACGTCTACGAGGACGACGGCGTCTACACGGATCCCTCCATGGCCGCGGAGGCGGCGCTCGCCGAAGTCGAGCGGGGCTTCACGGCGGTCAAGTTCGACCCGGCGGGCCCCTACACCGTCTATGACGGCTACATGCCGCCGCTGGAGGCGCTCGATCGAAGTGAGCGTTTCGTCAAGGAGATCAGAGAAGCCGTCGGCACCCGGGCGGACCTGCTGTTCGGCACCCACGGCCAGTTCACCGCGGCAGGGGCCATCCGATTGGCGAAACGGCTCGAGCCCTACGACCCACTGTGGTTCGAGGAACCGACCCCGCCGGAGAACGTCAACGAGATGGCCAAGGTGGCCAGGGGCACCTCGATCCCGGTCGCCACCGGCGAGCGCCTCACCACCAAGTACGAGTTCCACCGTGTCCTCGAGGCCGGCGCGGCGGCGATCCTCCAGCCCGCGCTGGGCCGAAGCGGTGGCCTGCTCGAGACCAAGAAGATCGCCGCGATCGGTGAGGCCTACTACGCCCAGCTGGCACCCCATCTCTACTGCGGCCCCATCGAAGCGCTGGCCAACATCCAGCTCGCCACCTGTACCCCGAACTTCCTCATCCTGGAGTCGATCAGGACCTTCGACGGCTTCCACGCCGAGCTGCTGACCAGCCCGATCACCTGGGAGGACGGCTACGTCATCCCATCGAGCGCCCCGGGTATCGGCAGTGAGCTGAACGAGGACGTCGCCAGGGCCAACCCGTGGACCGGAACAGAGCTCCACCTGCAGATGCAGCCCGAACCCGAGGTGCCGTAGCCATGGCTCGAGGAGTACCGCACACGCCGCTCGCCCATCTGCCCACCCCGCTGGAGCCGATGCGGAACTTCTCCGCTGCGCTGGGCGGCCCGCGGGTGTGGATCAAGCGTGACGACGCCACCGGGCTCGCCATGGGTGGGAACAAGGCCCGCAAGCTGGAGTACCTCATCGCCGATGCCCGTGCGCAGGGCGCCGACGTCGTGTTGACGACGGGGGCGACCCAGAGCAACCACTGCCGGCAGACGGCGGCCGCCGCGGCTCGCGCCGGATTCGACTGCGAGCTGCTGCTCGAACACCGCTTCCCCGAACGGCCCGAGGAGTATCAGCAGAACGGGAACCGCTTGCTGGACACCCTCCTCGGCGCCACGGTCATCGATGTGGAGAAGGGGACCGATCTTCCCGCTGCCCTCGAGTCCCGGGCCGAAGAGTTGCGGGCCGCCGGCCGCACCCCGTACGCGATCCCGCTGGGCGGTTCGTCGGTGGTGGGGGCGATGGGATACCGCACCGCCGCGGTCGAAACCCTCCGCCAGGCCGACGACCTGGGTCTCGACGTCCGCGAGATCGTCCACGCCACCGCCAGCGGCGGCACCCAGGCAGGGCTCGTGGCCGGACTCGCGATCAAGCGGTCGTCGGTGCCCGTCTACGGCGTGAGTGCCGGCGCACCGGCGGAGTACCTCGGCCCGATCGTCCGGCAACTTGCCGAGGGGGTGTTCGACCACATCGGGATCGAGCGTGAGCTCGATCCCGAGGCCGTCGTGATCGACGACAGCCACGTCGGGGAGGGGTACGGGATTCCCACCCAGGCGATGATCTCGGCGGTCGAGCTGGTGGCGTCCACCGAAGGGGTCCTGCTCGATCCGGTCTACTCGGGGAAGGCGATGGCCGGCCTGATCGAGCTGATTCGCCGCGGCCGGTACGGCCCTGAGGACCACGTGATCTTCATCCACACCGGCGGTACCCCCGGCCTCTTCGGCTACCGCGACGCGTTCGACTAGCGGGCGTTGCTTCCGGGGTCTGGCCTCAGCTGCTTCTCCGCCTACGCTTGCGGCAATGGATCGCCCCAAGCTCGACCGCCCGAGAATCATCGCGGCGGCGCGCGATCTGGTGGCACGCGAGGGGCTCGATCGGCTCACCATGCGAGCCTTGAGCGCGGAGCTGGGGGTCGAGGCCCCGTCCCTCTACGGGCCGGTGCGTGACAAGGGCGACATCCTCGACGGCCTGGCGGAGCTGGTCTGGGGAGAGGTGAGCCCTCCGACCGAGGACGCGGTCTGGTCGATCCGGGTCCGCCGCTACTGCGAGAACTTCCGCCGGGTCCTGCTGAGCAACCCGGAGCTCGTGCCGGTCCTCGCAGTCCGACCGGTGGTCGGACTGTCGACCCTCGATCTCGTCGAGGTGGCCCTCGGCGAACTGCGCGATCTCGACATGTCGCCCAGGGACGCCGTCTTCACGCTCGACACCCTGGTGGCGTTCGTGATCGGCCACGCGCTCAGCGAGCTGAGTGCGGACCCGACCTTGAGCGGCCACGATCCCGCGGCGATCTCCGCCGCTCGCGCCGCCCTCCCCGCAGATCGCTACCCGAACGTGAGGGAGACCCTCGCCGAGGGTGGGGTCGACCGCACCGCAGAGTTCAACCACGGACTCGATCTCCTCATCCGGGGCTTGGCCTCAGTGCTCGACGAACAGGGGTGATCAGGCGAGGAGTTCCTCGATCACCAGCGCCACTCCGTCATCGGCGTTGGCGGCGGTGACCTCGTCGGCGGACTGCTTCACCAGTGGGAGCGCATTCGCCATCGCGATCCCGCGGCCGGCCCACTCGAGCATGGTGAGGTCGTTGTGGTTGTCGCCGAACGCGACGACCTCGTCGGCGGCGATGTCGAGCTCGGCACAGAGACGCGCCAGGGCGGCCCCCTTGTCGGCGCCGTAGGGCGTGATCTCCACGAAGGAGACCCCTGAGGCCGTGATGTTGTGCTGCACAGGGACATGCGCACGTGCATGGGCGGCGAGTTCAACGGGACCGAGTTCATGATGGGTGACGAGAAGCTTGGCGAACTCACCGAGTTCGTCGAGGTCCTCGATCAGCGGCTCGCGGCGACTGCCCTGGAGGGTGAACGGCACCAACTCCAGGAATCGGGCGTCCCACGCGAGCGTGTCGTCGGCCTCGAATCCGATGCCGGCACCCGCCAACTCCTCACGGACGATCTCGATGATACGGATCGCTTCGGCGCGGACGAACGTGATCCGCTCCTCCAGTTCGGCCGTCACGTAGTTGTAGCGGTGGCCCCCGTTCGAGCCGATGAACCACTGGAGATCGGCGCCCCCGGTCGTGGCCAGCTCGGCGCTGTTGAACCAGCTCCTGCCGGTCACGGCGGCGACGGTGATCCCGGCGCGCCGGGCCGCGTTGATCGCGTCGACATTGCGAGGGGTGGGCCGGTGGTCGGGTCCGAAGAAGGTGCCGTCGAGATCGGTAGCGATCAGGCGGACCGTCACGGAAGCTCGGGGACGCGCTCGTGGAGTGGGTTGGCGCCTTCGATGGCAGCGGCGATCTGGAGGAGCCGATGCTCGTGTCCGATCGGGGCGACGAGCTGGAGCCCCACGGGCAGTCCTTGCTCGGTGAAGCCGGCCGGCACCGAAATGGCGGGACCACCGGTGGGGGTGATGATGCAGCAGCTGGTCATCCACTCCAGGTAGGTGGGCATGGCCACGCCGGCCACCTCGGTCGGGTACTCCCAGTCCGCGGGGAAGGGCGCGACCTGGGTGGTGGGGAGGGCCACCACATCGTGGTGTTCGAAGCACCGAGCCATCTCGTTGATGAGTCGGGAGCGGAGGCGCTCACCCTCGAGCACGTCCTCGACGGTGAGGGTGAGCCCGTACTCGATGTTCTCGACGACCGTGGCCTTCATCTCGGCCCACCTCTCGCGCGGGATCACCGAGCCGAGTTCCCGGTACCGCAGACCCCGGAGCATGTGGAAGATCTGCATCGAGTCACCGAGATCCAGCTCCAGATCGACGAGGGCGCCGCCGTGGCCGTCGATGAGGCTCGCGGCCGCCCGACTGATCGCCAGGACTTCGGGCTCCACCGGGAACTGGCCACAGTCGCCCAGCCAACCGATGCGGACACCGGCGGCCGGTTCGATCGGTGCATCGAGGTGTGGGTCGGCTGCCAGCGAGAGTGGATCCCGAGGGTCCGGTCGACCGAGGACCGAGAGGAGCAGTGCGGTGTCGTCGACGGTCCGCCCCATCGGTCCCTCGACCCCGTCGCGGATCAGGTGGGAGCGCTTGATCATCGGAACCCGGCCGATGCTGGGGCGAAGGCCGACGACGTTGCAGAAGGCGGCGGGGTTGCGCAGCGACCCTCCGGCGTCGCTGCCGTCCGCGAGGGGGAGCATGCGCGCGGCGAGTGCTGCGGAGGCGCCGCCGCTCGAGCCCCCGGCACTGCGTTCGAGATTCCAGGGGTTCCGCGTGAGGCCGTAGATCTCGTTGAACGTGTGTGAGCCAACGCCCCACTCGGGCGTGTTGGTCTTGCCGATGATGATCGCGCCGGCCGCCCGGAGCCGGGAGGCGATCAGGCCATCGTCCTGGGCCGGGCGGTCGGAGGTGACCGGTGAACCGGCCCGGGTCGGGAGCCCGGCGACGTCCTGGAGGTCCTTCACCGCGATCGGCAGGCCATGGAGTGGGCCGACCGGTTCCGCGGCATCGGCTGTGTCGGCCTCGGCGAGGACCTCGTCCCGTGGCCTGGCCGCGACGATCGCGTTGATCGCCGGATTCACTTCGTCGATGCGGTCGAGGTGGGCCTCGACCACCTCGCGGGCCGACACCTCCCGGTCCCGGATCATCCGGGCGAGCTCTCGGGCCCGCCGATCGATGAGACGATCGGTCACCGTTCGACCCCCGCCGGGCGTACCGTGCCTGGGTAGGGTGAGGCGATGATCACGTCGTTTGTCCTCCTGGATGCCGAACCCGAGCGGATCGCCGAGTTGGCACCGATGCTTGCCGAAATCGACGGCGTGAGCGAGTCACATTCGGTCGCCGGCTCGGAGGCCGCCCTGGTCGCCATCGTCCGGGTGCCGAGTCATGCCGACATCGCCACGGTGGTCACCGAGCGCATCGCCAAGCTGCCCGGGGTCACCGGCACCCGCACGCTCATCGCCTTCCGCTCTTACAGCGGCGACCAACTCGACGCCGGCTTCGAAGACTTCGGCGACTGATCCCGTCCGTCAGGTCATGCCCCCGTCTTCGCGGATGAAGACGGGCTGATCGACCTTCGAACGCTCGGAGTCGTAGCGGTATCCCATGCCGGTGAATCCCTTCAGTGCCGCCACGGACTTGATCCGTTCGCGGATGATCCATCCCGTCATCGAGCCCCGAGCCCGCTTGGCGAAGAAGCTGACGATCTTGTAGTCCCCGCCTTCCTTGGAGTCGAGGAAGGTTGGCGTCACCACTCGTGCGTCGACGCCGCTCAGATCGACCGAGCCGAAGTATTCGTTCGAGGCGAGGTTGATGAGGGCCTTGGCTCCGGGGCTGGCCTCGAGATCCTCATTGAGGATGCGGGTGATGCGGTCGCCCCAGAATCCGTAGAGGTCCTTCCCCCGAGCCGTCGGCAGTGAGGTGCCCATCTCGAGCCGGTAGGGCTGCATCAGGTCGAGTGGTCGGAGGACGCCGTAGAGCCCGGAGAGGATGCGCAGCACCTTCTGGGCGTGGGTGTAGTCGCGTTCGGTGAAGGTGCCGCGCGGGTCCATGCCCATGTAGACGTCGCCGGTGAACGCCAGCAATGCGGGTCGGGCGTTGTCGGTCGTGAACGGCGCCTCCCAGTCCTGGAACCGTTCGTGGTTGAGTTCGCCCAGCGACTCCGAGATCCGCATCATCTTGGCGATCTCCCGAGGCGATTTCTCGGCCATGACGTCGACGAGCTCTTGGCTGTCCTCGAGCATGCGGGGTGCGGAGTGCTTCTTGGTGGGCAGCGGAGAGTCGAAGTCGAGCGACTTGGCGGGTGAGACGACGATCAGCACCCCATTGGTCTACCGGAAACCCCGAAACTTGGGTACGTAGGGGACAAAGTCTGTCCCCCTGGTGCCCAGATTTCGGTCGGGTGGGGGTGCGGCTACCGTCCCGTGATGCCGTCTCCCGTGCGCGAGCTCCTCGCCGACCGGAACTACCGCCGGTTCTGGTTCGCCCAGACGGTCTACTTCGCCATTGGTGGGACCCTCCGTTTCACCTTCGTGTGGTTGGTGGTCACGCTCACCGACTGGCCCTCAGCAGAGGGCCTGGTCGCGATCGGACTCGGCCTGCCGGCGATGTTGCTCTCGCTTCCGGCCGGGGCCTGGTCGGACCGAACCGACCGACACCGCCTCTTCATGGTGTGGAGCGCCGCGAGCGCGCTCGCCATGGGGGCATTCACCGTGGTCATCGCGGCCGGCTGGGCCACCACCTTCTGGACCGGCGTGGCGGCGGTGGTGATCGGAGTCGCGATCACGGTGAACCCTCCCAACCTCCAGGCCATGGTGCCCCTGTTGGTCGGACCGGATCGGCTGATGAACGCAGTGGCGATGCAGAACGGTGGCGGCCAGGCGGCCAACTTCCTGGGTCTCGCCTTCGCGGGTGTGGCGATCGAGGTGTTCGGCGACGCCGGTGGCTTCGGCCTGCTCACCGTCGTGGCGCTCGTATCGATGTGGCTGATGCGGACCGTCACCATCCCTCCTGGACCAGCCGACGCCGATCAGGCCGAGGCCGAGAGCCTCCTGCGCTCCATCGTGTCCGGCGCTCGCTTCGCGCTGTCGACCGACCCGATCCGCAGCCTGATGTTCATCGCGTGGGTGCTGGGAAGCTCGTTCGCGGTCATGCAGGTGTCGATGCCGCGGGTGGTCGAGGAGGAGTATCTGCGTGACTCCGCCAGCGCAGGTGTGGTGCTCGGCGCGTTCGGAATCGGGATGCTGGCGAGCTCTGCGGCTGTGAGCGGGCGCGGCGCGCTGCGCCACGGCCGCAACGTCGCCATCTTCATCGGGGTCGGCCTGGGCCTCGGCCAGTTCCTCCTGAGCCTCGCCCCGAACTACTGGACGGCCGTCACCGTGATGATCGGATGGGGACTCAACGCTGGAGTCGCGATGGTGAGCCACCGCACCCTGATCCAGGCCCATACGCCGCCGGAGATGATGGGCCGGGTGATGGGGCTGATGACCGTGGGGTTCATGGGGGGCCTGCCGGTGGGCGCGCTCGTCTCGACCCTCCTCTCCGCGCCCTACGGCCCCGTGATGACCATGCGCATCGTCGGATTGGCCACGATGGCCATCACCATCAGCCTGACGTGGCGCCGAGTGATCTACGAACTGCGCTGAGTGGCCATATGGCGGCGGAGTCGGTGACGCACGGTGGTTGCCCTTGACGATGCCGGCCCGTCGCGAACTACTGGGCGAAAGACCAGGGTGGGGCGGAGCAAGGAGCATCCAAGATGGCGAAGAGTTGGACGCGCCGGTTGTCGGCGGGACTCGTCGCGGCCGTGGTGGCCGCGTTGGTGTCGGTGGCACCGGGAACACCGGCCGGAGCGAACGATCACATCGTGTCGATCCCCGAGATCCAGGGTGAGGGCCACGTGTCGCCCTACCTGGGAGCCGGTGACGTGACCACGACCGGCATGGTGACCGCGATCGGTTTCCGTGAGTTCTACGTGCAGGATCCGGTCGGCGACGGCAACGACGCCACGTCGGATGCCCTGTACATCTTCGATTCTCGTGGCTCGACCTTCTCCGCGATCGACGTCGGTACGTGCGTGGAGCTGGTCGACGATGTCGACGAACGCATCTCCGGAGGGGTCTCGACCGGCAACCTGTCGCGAACCCAGATGGCGTTCCCGCGGATCACCGTCATTCCGTGCGAGGCCGCGTTCCCCGATGCGGTCGTGATCGGCGACTCCGGTCGTCGCCCCCCGAACGAGATCGTGATCAGTGACGACGAACTGCCCGTCAATCTGCAGTTCGAGGCCGGCCAGTTCGATCCCGACGAAGACGGGATCGACTTCTACGAGTCCCTCGAGAACATGCTCGTCACCGTCGAGGAGCCTCAGGCCGTCTCGGCCACCCGCCAGTTCGGGACGTTCAGCGCCGAGTTCTTCGTGGTGCCCAACGGCGGCGAAGAGGGGATCGTCGAGCCCGAGGAGGCCATGACCGAGCGGGGCGGGATCTTCATCCAGCCCCATCCGAACGGCACCGGTGATCTCAATCCCGAGCGAGTCCAGATCCAGCTCTCTGGATCGCCCCTCTACGAAGGGACCATGTTCCCACCGGCGGCGGTCAAGGTCGGAGACGAACTCGATGACATCACCGGCGTGGTCGGCTACAGCTTCGGCAACTTCGAGGTCCACGCCATCACCGATCTCGTCATCACCGACGGCAAGACCAAGCCCGAGAAGGCGGACGTCGAAGCCGAGGACGACAAGCTCCTGGTGGCCAGCTACAACGTCTTGAACCTCAGTCCGGGCTCCAGCGACGACGCCCAGCGCGCCCTGCTGGCCGACCAGATCACCAACGCGTTGGAGTCTCCCGACGTGGTGGCTCTCCAGGAGATCCAGGACAACAGCGGCACCACCGACGACGGTGTCACCGAGGCCGATCAGACGCTGCAGGCGCTGGTCGACGAGATCGCCGCGGCGGGCGGTCCGAGCTACGCCTTCTTCGACGTCGATCCGCTGAACAACACCCAGGGTGGCGTGCCCGGTGGCAACATCCGCAACGCCTTCCTCTACAACCCGGACCGGGTCAGCCTCGTCGATTTCGTCTCGTTGACGCCGTCCGCGCTGGCCTCTGCGGGTGTCTCCAACCCGGACGCGTTCGCGGGCACCCGAGCGCCGCTGGTGGCGACCTTCACCTTCGATGGTGCGGACTTCACCGTCGTCAACAACCACCTGACATCTCGGTTCGGGTCGTCGCCGATCTTCGGCGGACCCCAACCGTTCGTCCAGGCCGGTGAGGACGGCGGCGCGGGCCGCGAGGACCAGACCGGGGCGCTCAACGAGTACGTCGACGGTTTGCTCGACGCCGACGAGGATGCGGCGATCCTGGTGGTCGGCGACTTCAACACCTTCGAGTTCACCAACGACCTGACCGACATCCTCCCGGGCGTCGGTGACGATCAGGTCCTGTGGAACCTCGTGCCGGTGGGCGAGGACACCGAAGACTCGGAGTACAGCTTCATCTTCGACGGCAACTCGCAGATGCTCGATCACGCTTTCGTGAGCGAATCGCTGCTCGACTGGGTCGAGTTCGACGTGGTGCATCTCAACGTCGACTTCCCACGGCGCTTCGTGGACACGACGGCGAGTGACCACGAGCCGCTGCTGGTCAGCGTCGAGTTCGAGGACGACGACTGATCCCGCAGGTGCACGGTTGACGGTGGGCGCGCGAGGCTGGGCGACATGTCCAGCCTCGCCGCCCGCCTTCCCGCCCTGACCGCCCTGATCGGCACCGAGCTCGGGGTCAGTGAGTGGAAGCTGATCACCCAGGAGATGGTCGACGCAGCGACCGAGCTCACCGGCGACGGAGGGCCGATCCACAACGACCCCGTGGAGGCAGCCCGGATCGCGCCCTTCGGGGGAACGATCCTGCAAGGGTCGTTGATGTTGTCGCACTTCGCCGGCTTCGCGAAGTCGGTGGCGGTGCCCGAGGACGAGATCCTCTTTCGGCTGAACTACGGCTTCGACCGCGTGCGCTTCATCGCTCCGGTGCCCACCGGCTCACGGATCAGAGGGAGGTTCGAACTGGCGAGTCTCGAACCGCGTGGCGGCGACGGGGCGCTGATGACCATGGCCGCCACGATCGAAGCGGAGCAGATCGATCAGCCCGCCGTCGTGGCCGAGTGGCTGGCCTATCTCGCCCTCGCTCCCGAGGACGCGGCGTGAGCTGGGACCCCACGCACCGCCTCCTCGGTGACGCCCTGCGAGCCCAGGCGGCAGAGCGTCCCGATCAGGACCTCTTCGTTCACGATGGACGCCACCTGTCCTACGCCGAGGTTCGCGACCAGGTCGCCACAATGGCGAAAGCGCTGATCGCCATGGGCGTCGAACCCGGTGATCGAGTCGCCTTTTTCGGCGCGCCCCGACCCGAGTTCGTGATCCACCTGCTGGCCGCGGCCGACGTGGGTGCGATCTGGCTCGGCCTCAACCCCAAATACACCGCCGGCGAGCTCGACCATGTCGTGGGCGACGCGGAGCCGAAGCTGGTGTTCGGCTTCTCCACCGCCGCCGGTGAGGACCTGGGTGGGGTGCTCGACGGAATCGGCGAGCGACACCCCGGAATCGAGCGGATCGTCGTCGACGGCTGGGACGATCTCCTGGCCGAGGGAGCCGAGGTCGGAGACGCGGACCTGGCGGCCCGCCGCGAGGCGGTCGACGCGCTCGACCCCTGCGTGCTCGTCTACACGTCCGGGTCGACCGGGCGCCCGAAGGGAGCCCTGCTCACCCACCGCGGCTTCTCGATCTGCAACGAGATCGCGATCGAACGCAAGGGGCTCAGTGGCCGCAGCATCATCTGCAACCTCCCGATCAACCACGTCGGTGCGATCGGCGACATCTGCGCTCGTTGCATGGCCGGCGGCACCATCTGGTTCCAGGAGGCCTTCAGCCCCGACCTCATGATGCGCACGATCGAGTCCGAGCGGCTGAACACCTGGGGTGGCGTCCCCACGATCTTCCAGGTGTGTGTCAACCACCCGACCTTCGACGAGGTCGATCTCACGTCGGTCGATCTCCTCGCCTGGGGTGGCGCCGCCATGCCGGCCGACCTGCTCGAGACCCTCATGGAGAAGACCGACTGCCGGCGGGCCACGATGGGCTATGGGTCAACCGAGCTGACCGGTGGGGTCACCTACAGCGGGCTCGAGGACACCATCGACAACTACTGCGCCACGATCGGCACCGCCGATGACCGCCAGCCGATCCGCGTCTGGCATCCCGACGGCCGGGAGGCCGAACCGGGCGAGGCCGGCGAGATCCAGGCACTCGGCGACTACACCATGGCCGGCTACTGGCGAAACCCGGAAGCCACCGAGGCCGCGTTCGACGACGGATGGCTGCACACCGGCGACCTCGTGGTGCAGCGAGCCGACGGCTACTACTCGATCGTCGGGCGGCTCAGTGAGATGTTCAAGAGCGGCGGCTACAACGTCTACCCGCGTGAGGTCGAGCTGGCGCTGGAGGAGCATCCCGGCGTCGGAATGGCGGCGGTGGTGAGCGTGCCCGACCCCACCTACCAGGAGGTCGGCCATGCCTTCGTCATGCCCGATGGGGGTGCAGTGATCGATCTGGTCGAGCTCACCGAGTTCGCCCGCACCAAGCTCGCCAACTACAAGGTGCCGAAGCTGATCACCGTGGATGCTGAACTCCCGATGCTGGCGATCGGAAAAGTCGACAAGGTTGCTCTGCGCGACCGTGCCCGGAGTGGGGCCTGACCGGTACCATCCGCGGCCATGGCTGGCCTTCTTCCCGACGTCGATCCCGACGGTCTTCTCGAGTACTCCGTCGTCTACACCGATCGCGCCCTCAACCACATGTCTGGATCGTTCCAGGCGGTGATGAACGACATCTCTCGCACATTGCGGTCGGTGTACAACGGCGACGCGGTTGCGGTGGTGCCCGGTGGCGGCACGTACGCGATGGAGGCGGTGGCCCGTCAGTTCGCCACCGACCAGCACTGCCTCGTGGTGCGCAATGGGTTCTTCAGCTTCCGCTGGACCCAGATCTTCGAGGCGGGTGACATCCCGGCCAGTCATACCGTGATGAAGGCGCGGCGGATCGAGGACGGTCCCCGGGGCGCGTTCGCCCCTGCGCCCATCGACGAGGTGGTCGCCACCATCGCCGAAGAGAAGCCGGCCCTGGTGTTCGCTCCCCACGTCGAGACCGCGGCGGGAATGATCCTGCCGGACGACTACGTGAAGGCGCTTGCCGATGCGGTTCACGCTGTCGGCGGCATGCTCGTACTCGACTGCATCGCCTCGGGCACGATCTGGGTCGACATGGAGGAGTGCGGCATCGACATCCTCATCAGTGCGCCGCAGAAGGGGTGGAGCGGGCCGCCGTGCGCGGGTCTGGTGGTGCTCAACGAGGCCGCCCACGCCCGTCTCGCCGAGACCACGTCCACCAGCTTCGCCTGCGACCTCAAGAAGTGGCGCGAGATCATGCACGCCTACGAGACCGGCGGTCATGCCTACCACGCCACCATGCCGACCGATGCACTCACCGCCTTCCGCGACGTGATGCTCGAGACCGAGGCCTACGGCTTCGACAAGGTGCGCGCCGAGCAGCAAGAACTCGGCGACCGGGTCCGCAAGGTCCTGGCCGCCCGGGGCATCGAGAGCGTTGCTGCCGAGGGGTTCGGTGCACCCGGCGTAGTGGTGTCATACACCGACGATCCGGGCATCAAGTCCGGCGCCAAGTTCGCGGCGGCCGGCATGCAGATCGCGGGTGGCGTGCCGCTGCAGTGCGACGAAGGCGACGACTTCTCGACGTTCCGCCTCGGCCTGTTCGGCCTCGACAAGCTCCACAACGTCGACCGCACCGTCGCCCACCTCGAAGCCACTCTCGACGAGATCCTCTAGCTGAAACCTGACAGGGTTTTGGTGTCAGGTACCAAAACCCTGCCAGGTTCAGGTCACGGTTTGGTGGCGACGAGGAGCATCCCGGGCCGGTTTTCGAGTTCGGTCATGTAGCCAACGCGCTCTTCGCGGTGGATGATCCATGCGCCTTCTCGTTCGAGGGCGGCGAACCGTTCCCGGTACCCATCGCGATCGTAGGTGGTGCCGTTCATGAAGAAGACCGCCGGTCCGCCGGAGCGGATGGTCCGCATCAGCTCCGGGAGATGCTCCGGTGCCATGTGTCCACCGCCCATCACCCCGACGCAGATCAGCGCCTCGTAGGCGGCGTCGCCGATGTCGAGCGCGGCGGTGAGATCAGCGGTGATCAGCTTCCGGTAGGCACCCTTGGTGGCCGCGATCTCGAGCATCCCGGTGGACAAATCGGCACCGTCGACCGTCGAGAAGCCCCGACGAGCCAACTCCTCGCCGACCAACCCGGTGCCACAGCCGTAGTCGATGATCTCGGCGTCACGGTCGGCGAGCACGGACAAGAGCGCTTCGCTGGCGACCGCCGGTGCGACATAGCCGTACCCCTCGACGAGGTCGGCCTCGTAGTCGTCGGACCAGGCGTCGTAGACGTCGTCGGACCGTTCGTCGTAGCGCATGGTGGTCACTCGTTGGAGATGACCTTCGCCCTCGGACTGGGGGACGCCCTCGCTCGCGCTACCGGCCGGCATGCCGCGACGGTAGCGGCGCCACGCGGGCGCCGCGAGCTCAGAGGGAGTCGCCGAACGGCACAGGACTGACGGTGGCCGTGAGCCGGAGCCCGTCGGCATCGACGTCCAAGACCGTGCCGGGTTCGGCATCTGCGGGGACGAGTGCGAGACCGATGTTGCGGTCGAGCTTGGGTGACCAGGTGGCCGTGCGGACCTCGCCGACGGTGCGGTTGCCCCACCGGGCCGGCCATGGATGCTCAGGGGCCGGCATGGGCCCCTGGATGTCCACGTTCACCAATCGTCGGCGCGCGGCCGGATCGGCATGGCGGGCGAGGAGCGCGTCCTTGCCGGCGAAGTCGTGATCGTCATCGAGATCCACGTAGCGGCCGAGCCCGGCCTCGATCGGGTCGGTGTCCTCGTCGGTGTCGGTGCCGTAGGACAGCAGGCCGTTCTCGATGCGTTCCATCTGATGGGGCGTGCCGGGTGCGATCCCGTAGGCCTCACCCGCGGCCATGACACGGTTCCACAGTTCGATCCCCTTGGAGGCGTCGGTCAGGAAGAGTTCGAAGCCTCCCTGGCGGCTCCATCCGGAGCGACACATGACCATCGGGATCCCATCGAGCTCGACGGCCCGATGATGGAAGAAGCCGAGAGAGTCGATCAGCTCGGCGCCGAACAGGTCGCGACAGACGTCCGCCCCCAGAGGCCCCTGGACCGCGAGCGGCGATACGTCGGGTTCGAACACCTGCGCGTCGAGCCCGCGGGCGCCGGCGATGGCGTGGACCCAGAAGACCATGTCACTGTCGGCGAGCGACAGCCACCACCGGTTCTCCTCGAGGCGTAGCGCGATCGGGTCGTTGATCAGGCAGCCCCGAAAGTCGCACATCGGCGCGTAGCGCGCCCGCCCGATCCTGAGGTCGGTGAGACGACGGGCGGAGACGAAGTCGGCGAGGGCGGTGGCGTCAGGCCCGACGATCTCGACCTGACGTTCGGCGGCGACGTCCCAGCACGAGACGCCGGTCTTCAGGCGTTCGTACTCGCCCATCGGATCGCCGTACGACATCGGCATGTACATGCGGTTGTAGATCGTGAACGAGGCCGCGCCGGCGTCGACGGTGGCCTCGTAGTAGGGCGATTTGCGGATGCGCGAACCGAGGGTGATAGCCGCCATGGCAGGTGAGTCTATCCGACGCGTTAGCCACAGGCTAATGACGGGAGCGCCGAGGGTCATGCTCGAGTGCCGTACTCTGCCCGGCATGCCGCGCCTCCGACAGGTCCCTCGGTCCGAAATCCACGACCGCGCCCGTCCGTTCTTCGAGATGCTGTTCGGCGACCGGGACCCGGTCGACGAGCCCGGCACACCCACCGGCTCACCGGGGGACTGGTGGCCGGTGTTCGCCCTGGTCCCGGACGTGTTCGACCATGCGGCGGACGGCCTCGCCCTCTACCGCTCCCCGAAGCGCCTGTTGGACCCGAAGTTGCGTGAGCTGGCCCAGACCCGGGTCGGCTGGTCCCGGGCGAGCCAGTTCGTCTACTCCCAGCACTGCAAGTCGTGTCGAACCGTGGGGATCAGCGAGGAGCAGATCGAGGCGATTCCCGCCTGGGGCGCGGCAGAGTGTTTCGATGCGGCCGAGAGGGCGGTCCTCGCGTACACGGACTGCCTCGTGCTGGAAGGGGGCCGCACCTCCGACGGAGTGTTCGCGGCCCTCCAGCGGCATCTCAGTGACGAGGAGATCCTCGAGCTCACCTACATCACCTGCCTGTACGACATGCACGCGGTGATCATGAGGGCGCTCCGGCTCGAGTTCGACGACGTCGACGAACGGATCGTCGAGGTCCCCGGTCCCGCGGAGTCTCTCTCGGTCGAGCACACGACCGAGTTCTTCCGAAACCGAAGCCAGCGAGAGCAGAGTCCCGACTGATGCAGAACATCGACTCCAGCGTGTTCGTCCACCCGTCTGCCCACCTCTACGGCGGGATCGAGATCGGGGAGGGGAGTTCGGTCTGGCCCAATGTCGTGATGCGGGCCGAAGCCAACACCATCCGGATCGGTCGGATGACCAACGTCCAGGACTTCGTCATGATCCACGTGGCCTTCGACGAAGACACCGTGATCGGCGACTTCTGCTCGATCACCCATCACGTCACGATCCACGGCGCCACCGTGGAGGACGAATGCCTCATCGGGATCGGTGCCACGATCATGGACGGCGCCCGGATCGGCAAGGGTTCGATCGTGGCCGGCGGCACGTTCATCCCCGAGGGCAAGGAGTATCCGCCGAACTCGATCATCATGGGATCACCGGGCAAGGTTCGAGCTGAGCGGGAATCCGGTCGGGCCAACCGGCTCAATGCCTGGCTCTACAACCGCAACGCCAATGCCTATGCGGCCGGTGACCATCGCGCCTGGACCGGACCCGACTTCGCCGACTGGTACGCCGCCAAGCGAGCCGAGGTCTCCGTCGACGACGACCTCTGAGTTGTTGCGGTGGTGCCAGGCACCCGCAACAACTCGCTGGTCAGTCGGCGGGGCGGGCAGCCGCTCGATTGGTCCGGGCGGCTATCTCGCGAGCCAGCAACCGGGGGGCACTTCGCACCAGCCGCGAGGCCACCTTGTTCATCGCTCCGGTGGTCACCACCGGCTTCCCCGCGGCGGCCCCTTCGAGCGCCTGGCGGGCCACGGTTTCGGCGGACTGCCACACGACGTTCGGAAGGTTGCTCACATCGACCTCGCCACGATCCTGGAATTCGGTCCGAGTGAGGCCCGGACACAGGCAGCTCACTCCGACACCATGGGGCCGCAGCTCGATGTGGAGCGACTGGCTGAGGCTGGTGACGAACGCCTTGGTGGCGTTGTAGGTGGCCGATGAGGAGCCGGGCAGGTCGCCGGCGATCGACGACACGTTGAGGATCGTGCCCCTACCTCGGCGACGCAGTGCGTTGGCGGCAGCGTGGCAGAGCTCGTGGAGGGCCACGACGTTCACGCCCGCCACCAGCCGCGCCCGCTCGATCGAGATGTCGGCGAAGTCGCCGCTGAACCCGAGCCCTGCGTTGTTCACGACGAGATCGACCGGCTGGTCCTCCTGCTCGATGCGGGCGGCAACCGCAGCCACCGCGGCCGGATCGCTCAGGTCGGCGGTCAGCACCTCGACATCGACAGCCAACTCCTCGGCCAGTGCGTCGAGCCGCTCGGTGTCGCGGGCCACGACCACGAGGTCGGTGCCCACCTCGGCCAGCAGCCGGCACATCTCCCGGCCGATCCCGCTGGACGCTCCGGTCACCAGCGCCCGGTCCCAGTGCTTCTTCATCGCTGCCCTCCTCACGTGTTCTGACCGACTCGAAGGAAGTTCCCATCCGGATCGATCAGGGTGAACTCCCGCATCCCCCACGGTTGATCGACGAGGTCGCCGACGGCGATGCCGGCCTCGGTCCAAGCGGTGTGCCAGTCGGCGGCGTCCTGTACGTGGAGATACCCGGCCGCCCGGTTCGCACCTCGCTCGAAGTGATCAGCAGCCGCCAGGTGGAGTACCTCGTCGCCGGCGTTGGTGACCCAGGCGTAGTTGGCGTCGTACCCCTCGACTGCGAACCCGAGCGAGCGGTAGAACGCCTGCGCCTCCTCCATGTCGAGGACGGGAAAGACGATCTTGGAAACGATTCGGGTACCGGGATTGGACACGGTCATGTCAGGACCGTACCCCGGCTCCATTCGGAGGGTTCGGCGACCCGTGGCAGACTCCCGCCATGGATGCTCTCACCGCCCTCCGCACCAAGCGCGACACCCGTGCCTACACCGATGCTCCGATCGACGAGGACGTCCTTCGGCGCGTGTTCGACGCGGCTCGTATGGCCGGTTCGGCGAAGAACCACCAACCGGTCCGGCTCGTCGCGGTGACCGAGGCCGAGGACAAGACCGCCATCAAGGCCGCGGGTGACTTCGCGGACTGGATCGACAAGGCGCCGATCGTGGTGGTGGCCGTGGTTCGCACGGGTGGCAGCCTGCGACTCCAGTTCGATGTCGGTCGCCACCTCCAGAACCTGATGGTGGCGGCCCACGCCGAGGGGCTCGCCACGTGTCCGGTCACGGTCCATCATCCCGAGGTCGTCGCGGCGCGGCTCGGTATACCCGACACCCACGAGGCACTCATGTTCGTGACGCTCGGCTGGCCTGCTCCGGGCGGGGAGGCCCCGCCGGCGATCGCGAGTCCACGAGTGGCGCTCGAGGACTACCTCATGCAGGGCCGCTGGGCGGATTGACCGTCGGAGCCGTCACTCCTGCCAGCGGGTGATCCGAGTCACGGCTGAGTCGTCGTCGAGCCGGCTGACGACGGCAGCGATCTGTTCTCGGTGCGCCCCGCGCCACGCGAGCGCGTCCAGCTCGACGGTCATGGGGAGATCGGGGCGGCGAACCGACAGTTCCCGCCCGAGGATCGCTTCCTCGTGCCGTTCCCGGAGGACCGTCGCCAGTCGATCTGCACGGCGAACGGTCACGTCCCACTCCGCCGGGTCGGCCGGGATGTCCTCGATCCGTCCGTAGCGGCTCAGGACGGTGGCTGCGCTCTTGGCTCCCCAACCCGGGAGGCCCGCCAAGCCGTCCGAACGGTCGCCGACGAGGGCGAAGAGATCGGGGATCTGTTCGGGACCCACTCCATATCTCGCCCGGACCGCCTCCTCGTCGGTCTCGATGTCTCGGATGCGGTCGAGGAGGACGACCCGTCGCCCGCGGACGGACTGGTTGAGGTCGTTGTCGGTGGTGCAGATCACCACCTGATCGACCGCTGGGTCTTCGGTGAGCCGACTGGCACCGGTGGCCAGGAGGTCGTCAGCCTGGAATCGGCCGGCCGGCCAGAGGGTGAGGCCGAGTGCCCGCACGATCTCCGCGGCGAGTGGTTGCTGGGCCCCGATCAGGTCCTCGGCTGACGATGGCCCCGACGTGGCCGCCGGAGCGATGATCGAGTCGAACGCGACCGCCGCATGGGTGACGTTCCGATGCTCCAGGAGGGCGACCAGGGTGGCGAGGAGCGCTCGGCCCGCGCCGACCTCCTCTCCGGAGTTGTTGGTGGCGCGAGGCGCGCCGTGGAAGCACCGGAACAGTTCGAACGTCCCGTCCACCAGGTACACCGTCGCCACCGATTGATCTTGGCATGAGCGGCGGCTCGGCACAGCCGAGGGTCGCGTGGCCCCTAGGGTGTCCCGATGGCTACTTACGAATGCCCCTCCTGCGGAATGTCGGTCAACGCCACGTGTGGTCACTGCGACGCTCCGCTCGTGAACGACACCCTGGTCAAGGACGACGGTTCCAGCGTGCAGATCTCCGTGTGCCCGAACGGCCACGGCAAGATCAAGTCGCCGCTCTGCTGCGGCGCAGACATGAGCTGCTCGATCGCCTGAGCCGAGTCCGACGCACCCGCGGACGCGTCGGACGACGCCTTCACTACGCAGCAGCCGCGCGGAAGAAGCCGCGGAGTAGCCGTTGGTATGCGGCTTCGAAGTCCTCGTAGGCGGCGCGGAGGTCGGCAGCGGGCCAGTCCGGCGGCGACAGCTCGGCCGGCAGTTGGGGATCGTGGGTCAGGTGCCTGAGGGTGGCCGAGGCCAGGTTGAAGCCCGAGACAACCGCTCCATCATCGGATTCGAGCCGACCGCGCGCGTCCTCGGTGGCGCTCATCAGGGCGCTCGCGATCGCGGCCCAACCGTCGAGGTCGAAGAAATCGGCGACGAGCGCGCGTCCACGGACAGCTCCGATGGGCTCGAGGGTGAACCACTCGACCTGTTCGCTCGCCGCCAGCCGCGCGGAGCGCTGGCGGTCAGGGTCGAGGTTGGCAGGCCGCATCCAGACCCCTTCGCGGCGTTCGCCGAAGCCGAGCACGGTGAGGGCCCGCCGCAGCTGGGCCCGGTCGACTGACGGGCGACCCGCCGCGACGACCACCGCCTGCTCCCAGGTCCCATCCCACGGTGTGGGCTCGGTCCGGCGGCTGTGGTCCTGGCGCTCCTGGCGTTCGAGCAGGGACCCGGCGAGGCGGTAGGTGCCGTTGTCGTTGGTGAGCTCACCTCGGTCGACCATGCGACTGAGCGCAACCCGGGCGGTGCCTCCGCTGATCCCGAACCGTTCAGCCATCGCCACCAGCAGGCGACCGGGCATGGCCGGAGGGTGGGTGCCGAGAAGGGCGGACGCGATCAGGCTGCGCGCCGAGAGCGGCCGCAGCAGTTGCTCCACATCGGGTGGGGTCACCCCGAGGCCAGCGCCTTCCAGAGGGCCCGATACGACGGCCAGGTGATCTCGGGCGTGATGTAGCCGTCCTCCTCGAGCGCCTTGGTGAAGGCCGGGAGGTTCCGGAACGGGATCCCCGAGTCGACGTGGTGCGCCAGATGGAGACCGATGCCGTAGGGGACCATGACGGTGGTGGCGAGCCAGTTCTGTCGGATGTGGTGGGACGTGATCCTGCGATCCGGTGACCGGGTCAACCCCGCGTGTTCGGCGATGGCCCGTAGCCGGTTCAGGACCTGGTAGATGCTCACGTAGGGGAGCACCCACAAGACGAGGAACAACCACGGTTGGCCGGCCATTAGGAACAGGCTGAAGATCACTGCCTGCCCCAGGTAGAAGCGGAAGCTGTTCTTCATGTACTTCGGCTTCACGATGCCGGTCAGCCGCGGCTTGAGGATGCGATAGGCCGACACGCCGCTGATGTCGCGAACGAGCTTGCGCCGCATCGAGGCACGGGTGATCGGATAGAAGGAGTAGAGGAGGAAGTCCGGCTCCTTCGGACCGAACTCGTCGCGGTGGTGGTTGGAGTGGCCGCGCCGGTAGCTGTGGGAGCCGGTTCCGAATGCGATCCAGCCGCACAGGGTCACACCGATCCAGTCGTTCCAGCGCCGGCTGGTGAACAGCAGGCGGTGCGCGGCCTCGTGGTGGAGGATGAAGAGGCGGTTCTGGAAAATGCCCATGAGCGGTACTGCGATGACCACCGCCAGCCAATGATCGATGGTCACGACCGCGGCGACGAGCGCGACCGGCAGTGCCAGCGACACGACGGTGGTGATCACGTTGCGGAAGTTGGCGATCTGCTTCAACTCGGCCCGGAACTCGCCCTTGGGCCGACCGTCGGGGCGGAGGCGATCGCTTCCTTCGAATGCAGGGACGTCGGTGGGCACCATCCCACCGGTCATCTCGGCGACCAACTCGTCGTGGGTGGGCGCGGTGGAGGTCGAAGGCATGGCTGCGATGTTACAGTCGGATCGACATTCGCACAACTGAGTGTAAGGCCCCGCCGACCGGCCCCGCGGTCCACGGGGGACCGTCGGGGCCAGCCGTCCGAGGGATCCGCTGCCTATGAATCGTCGGCGAGCGAGGCGATGAATTCGGGAACCCGCTCGGACCACAGTTCCATCGACTCGTCGGTCCACACAGGGATCGGGATACCGAACGACTCGGTGGAGCCCCACATCAGGTCTGCGTCATCCGGATGGGCGGTACCGAGCCAGGGCCAGGTCCCTGGAGAGGTACCCGTACACACGGGGAAGAACGTCGGCGTACCACTCGGCGAACTGCCGAGGATCGAGCGACGCCTGTGCCGTGCCCTCCGGGCTGACTCCCGTCTCTCCCATCAGAACAGAGGACGACGTCAGCGTTCGTTCTCCGTCGGCGTAGCCGCGAATTCTCGA
>CAYFLT010000006.1:0-221 GCA_964344055.1 uncultured Candidatus Nemicrothrix sp. | reverse complement strand
GCGGGTGACGAGAATCGAACTCGCGTTCTCAGCTTGGGAAGCTCGCCGGGGACTGCATGCCAGTGTGTGCCCTGACCTGCGTCTATGCAGGTCAGAGGCCGTATTCGGGTCGATCGAACGTCCCGTCTGGTCCCTTCGAATCGCACCGTTTCCCGATCCTTCTAGGCACGCTGTAGGCACGAGACGCCGTTCGGGCAGTGGTGGGGACACGAAGAGAATCG
>CAYFLT010000005.1:129619-132653 GCA_964344055.1 uncultured Candidatus Nemicrothrix sp. | reverse complement strand
AAAGGCGATGTGCACCTAGGCGACTGGGGCCTTCCGATGGGCCAGTTGATAGCGGCCCTAGAGGAGGAGCATCCGAGCTGGCGCTACTTCGCGCAGGCACCGCCCGCTGCCTTCCCTGACGAGTCACCCGTCACCGTGGACGACTTGCAGGAGTTGTACCCCCGGGCGGCGCTCCGATTCCGAGAGGATCTGGACTTCCAGGACCGGGCCCGAGCCGCGAGTGCTTCCGGTGTCGCGATCGAAAGCGACGGAGCCGTCGTGATCCCGCTCGAAACGGCCGATGACACCGCCGAGATCCCACCGCTCATGCTTCGGAACTCGCGAGGCGGCGCCACCTACGCAACCACCGATCTCGCGACGATCGAGCAACGGGTGCAGGACTTCGGCGCGGACGAGATCGTCTACGTCGTCGACCTCCGCCAGTCTCTGCACTTCGTCCAGCTCTTCCGTGCCGCCCGCCTCACCGGCCTCGCCGGCGACGATCTCATCTTTGCCCATGCCGGCAACGGCACGGTCAACGGCCCGGACGGAAGACCGTTCAAGACGCGACAGGGTGGTCTCCCCAAGCTGGCGTCGCTGCTCGACGAGGTCGATGAGCTCGCCCGCCAGCGCCTCGACGAGAACGACCTGGCCACTGACGTCCCCGCCGGTGAGCGGAACGAGATCGCACGACTCGTCGGACTGGCGGCGCTCAAGTTCGGCGAGCTCTCCAACCACCGAACCACCGACTACAGCTTCGATCTGCAGCGCTTCACCCAGATGCAGGGCCGAACCGGCCCGTACCTGCTCTACGTGGCGGTGCGCACCAAGTCAGTCCTGGCTCGGCTCAGCGGGCAGGGTCTCGAACCCGGCGCCTTCATCCCACCATCGCACACCAGCGAACGCGAGCTGGCGCTCATGGTGCTGCGGTGGCCGGAGATCGTCGACCGTGCGCTCGAGACACTCAGCCCCAACACCATCGCGGAGTACTCCTACGAGCTCGCCGGCGCGTTCAACCAGTTCTACGACAGCTGTCACATCCTCTCTGCCACCGATGTCGAGCGCCAACGGTCATGGCTCGCGCTCGTCCTGCTCACCCAACGGGTGCTGACCACGGCTCTCGAGCTCCTCGTCATCGACGTCCCCGACCGCATGTAGCGAGCCGGCGGCCGATCGGCATGACCCGAGTCCTCGGCTCGAGCAGCCCGACCGTTGGCCGGTACATGGGCGACCCCGCGCTGAGTAGATTCGAGCCCGATGGATCCGCAGCCGCCGTTCGGCGAGGTCGACCCGAGCGAGATCGCCGGGTTCTGGCAGCGGTTCCTGGTCGCGACCGATCGGCGGCCGGACACTCCACAGCCGGAGGCGTGGCCCTTCGGCGACTCGAGCGAGCTTGCAGACGAACTCATGGCGCTGGTGCTCGAGGGGACGAAGCGGGCCACTGCCGGCTCGGTCGCGGAGTACGAGGCCGAGGGCGAGGCCATTCCTCAGGTCGGAGATCTCGAGATCGTCACCGACGGATCGATGCGGCCGCGAGCCGTGCTCCAGGTCACCGATGTGCGGGTTGGGCCGCTGTCGTCGGTCGACGAACAGTTCGCCTACGACGAAGGCGAGGGCGAACGGACACGCGAGTCCTGGCTCGGTGATCACACCGCCTTCTTCCAGCGTGTGCATTCGTCGCTCGGCCTCGACTTCGATCCACACATGGCGACGATCTTCCAGCGCTTCGAGGTGCTCTACGAGGAAGAGCGACCGGTGCCCAAGGGGGCACGCCGGATCGAGCGACGCTCGTCCCGTTCGCCGGGACCATGAGAGCTCTGGTCACTGGAGCAAACAGCCTGATCGGGGTGGGCATCGCCCACCGGCTGCTCGCCGAGGGACATACCGTGGTCGCGTTCGATCTCGAGCGTTCCCGTGTGCCTACGGGGTGCGAGTTCGTCTCCGGAGATGTGCGCGACTTCGAAGCGCTCACGAGCGCAGCGAGCGGCTGCGATGCGGGCATTCATCTCGCTGCACTCGCGGGCGAGAACCCGCCGGCCGACGTTCTCTCGGTGAACGTGGTCGGGGCGGCCGGCTTCCTTCACGCCGCGCGGTCCGCAGGATTCACTTGCGCTGTTGTCACGAGCTCCGCGCCAGTCCACCTCCGGGCTTCCCCGGCCGATCAGGGCCCCATCCTGCGCACCGGCGAAGATGCCGACCACATCTACGATCTGTCCAAAGCGCTTCAAGAGATCGTCGCCCGTGACTTCCACGCCCATGGGCTGGCATGCCTCACCCTCCGCCTCGGCCACGTCGTCGATGGCCGGGACAACGTGACGCTCGACGAACGAGTGCCGCTCAGCGGCGAGACGTACTGTCGCGGCGGCTGGGTCGACATCGAGGATGCGGTGAGCGCCTGTGTCGCCGCGCTGAAGGTGGTGCCAGATCCCGATGGCTTCGAGGTGCTCGGCGTCGTCGGCTCCGCATCCGCTCGGAAGCGCTTCGACGTGGCCAGGACCGAGCGACGGCTGGACATGCGGATGTCCTTCGACTTCGCGGAGTTCGAGGCCGCCCCGCCGTAGCCCGGACCTCTGAACTCTTCACACCCCTTCCGGAGCTACGGCCCGGTCGGCTACGGCCGCATGTGCGACGCTGGCCGTATGCGATCGCTTGCCAAGAGCGCTGGGCTGGCCCGGGTCGCGTGGCTGATCCTGTCGGTGGGGCTGGTGTCGGTCGCCTGTGCTGGGCCGCAGGAGCAGGGTGGCGACGTCGCCACCTTCATCGAGGTCGAGTCCCGGTCGCTGCAGGAGCTGATCGCACTACGTGCCGAGTGGGGCGATGCCACAGAACGGGTGGTCCAGGGAGGCGGTCCAGGCGAAGCGGTTGCCCTGCGGGACCTGTCACTCCCAGTGGACGATCAGAGCCCGCCCTGTCTCGAGGTCGAGGTCGTTGTTCGCGATGTCGGCACCGGTAGGACAGTCGCCACGGCACCGCAGGGAGAATGCCTCACGTCTCGCGGTGCTGACCCCAACCGCATCGCAACGCTGATCGTTTCCGACATGGCGTCGGCAGATCC
>CAYFLT010000005.1:126963-129609 GCA_964344055.1 uncultured Candidatus Nemicrothrix sp. | reverse complement strand
CGCTCGGTAGGGTCTCGGTCAGCGGCGACCGGATCGGGGTTCGCAATCACTGCCATCGCGGGGCTCGCCTGGAGGCCGAAGAGCACGTCGATCGCGTCATCCTCACGTTCACCGTCGAGGCGGTGACCGGTGGAGACTGCGCCGAGTGCACGATCATCACCCTGGATGCGGCAGTCGGCGATCGGCGAATCGTGGACATCGCCAGCGGCGATCGACTGCCACACTCGAATCCACCACGGGACTGTTTCGAAGGCGGCTGACAGCTGGGCGCCATGGAGGAGCCCAGTACCCTCGGGTGGTGGACGTGGCCGCACGATTGCCTTCAGACCGGCGGGTCAACTGGTCCGTATTCGGGCCGGTGGCGATCGTGGCACTCGTGGCGAGCTTCATGTTCGTTGTGTACGAGTTCCTCCTGGGGGGATGCCTTCTCATAGCCGCGCTGATCACCCGGGACCGACCTCGGCGCCGGTCGATCCTGCTGGCCGTTTCGCTCGGGCTGCTGCTTGCGGTCGCCGTCTACCTCGTGGTCTGGGCAGTGGGGCTGGCGCTTGACCCCTCGGAACCGGCACGAGGCTCAGGGTCGTCCGGCTAGGGCAGCAACAGCACAGCTGACGAGCGCACCCGGGTGCCCTTGGACTGTTTGCGGCGGCTGACTCTTGGCGCGAGCGACTCCAGCGTGCAGCGGGGATGAAGACGGCCCAGTCACCATCATTCCGATCGGCGACTCGCTCAATAGCCGAACCGCCATCCAACCACTCAGGCCTCGGTGTCGCCCTGTGGCGACGGGCGATAGGAGAAGTACTCGTCTTCGGTCGGCGGCTCGAAGCGCGTCATCCATTCGTCGAGTTCGTCACGCTCGATGGAGCGGGAAGTCCACTGTCCTTCGAGATCGCGCTGCACGATCCGACGCCACAACTCCTCGACAGGCGCAGTCGTGTAGCGAAGCTCGGGGTCGGCCCCGACGGCGACGGCCGCGTCTCGGAGCGCATCTCGTTCTGCCCGAGTCCAGACGCCCCACTCGACGATGACGTTCACGCCTTTCCGGAGGAGTTCGAGCGTGAGCTCGAGCTGGAAGGCTTCGATCCGTGCCCGGGCCTGTTCGTCCCAGAGATCCACACCCGACGCCATCATCCAGTCGTCCGGGCACATCCGCACCGCCGACAGTTCCGGGGCGAGCCTGCGGGCGAGGGTGCTCTTGCCGCTCCCGGGCAATCCCGTGATCACCACGAGCCGAGGCCGTGCCCCCGCGCTCCCCTCGGAACTCATGGCGCCATTGTCCCCTACACGATCCCCGCGGCGGTGCCGTTTCCTGCAAGGCCGAGCGCTGACCCAAGGCGTCGCAACAGGAGCGGGATGCCGTGGCATCCTGTGCGGCGTGAACTCCCGCACTTCCTTTGCCGGTGGAGACCAGCGCTACCTCCGGGACCAGCAGTACGGCGACACCACTCGTCTCGATGCCCGAACGTCACTTCATCAGAGGTTCTCGTCGGCGGATCAACCGTTCCCGGAGTTCGAGGCCGAGCTCGTGGATTGGAACGGCGCCGTTGAGGTGCTCGAGGTGGGGACGGGAACCGGACGATTCTGGACCAACCAGGTGACCCCTAGATCGGCGGCTCTGACTCTCACCGATCTCTCGCCCGGAATGGTGCGGGCGGCAACCGATCTGGCCCGTTCTGAGGGGTACGAGTCGGTCGTCGGCCGCGAGTGCGACGTCCAGGACCTACCGTTCGACGATGCGTCGTTCGACGTCGTGGTCGCGAACCACATGCTCTATCACGTCCCCGATCCCGATCTGGCCGTCGGCGAGCTGGCCCGAGTGCTCCGCGCCGAGGGCGTCCTGCTCGCGTCGACGAACGGGTACGGACACATGCGAGAGATGAGCGACGCGATCTCGGAGGCCTTCGGCGATCACCAGGAGCGCCTTTACGAGGTCTTCGGAATCGATTCGGGCGAGCATCGCTTGCGCCAGGCGTTCGCGTCGATCAGCTGGCATGCCTACGACAACGACCTTGCAGTCACCGACCTCGATGCTGCGGTTGCATACGGTCGTTCGTTCCCACCCGGTGAAGACGCGACCGAGGTACAAGCCGCCGCGTTCCGAGAGGCACTGCAGCGGCGATTCTCCGGAGCCACGCTCACGATCCGAACTCGAACGGGAGTATTCGTGTGCCGCCGACCCAGGATCCACGCCGAGGGTTGACCCGACCCGACCCGGCCGACACCGGCGCCGTCAGCCGGTGCGGGTCCAGTTGGCGGGAACGCCGCTGTCGTCAGAGACGAGCTGGAGCCAGTCACCCTCACAGGTGTAGGTGCCCGTTCCCGACATCAGCTCCGGCGCGGGCACTTGCGCGAGGATCGGCGCCGGCAGGGCTGACATCGGGAAGGTCTGGACGATGCCTCTCGCCTCGATCTTCACGGTCACGTCGGTAAACGACGTCGTGTCGGTCTCGACGAAGGCCACATTCCCTGCGTCATCCCAGGTCAGATTGCCGGCTTCGTCGGAGTCGAAGATCACTTCCAGATTGCCTTCAGGGCTCGCGAAGCGGAAGGCCCAGCCGTTGCGCAGCGCGGTGTAGACGCCGTCCTCGCCGATCGTCATCGTGTATGGACCGCCTCCGTGCTGCATCTCCCCGCCGGTCGCGCCCG
>CAYFLT010000005.1:115469-126865 GCA_964344055.1 uncultured Candidatus Nemicrothrix sp. | reverse complement strand
CGGTGGTCGTCGTGGTGGAGGTCGTCGTTTCGATTGGAGTCGTCGTGGTGGGCGGCTCAGTGGTCGTGGTCGGCGTCGGAGAACCGCTCCCGAGACGGCATTCGGCCAAGAGCTCCGGGGCGACGATGGTGACCTCGGCGGTCCCTTCGCCGGTGTCGATCTCATCGACTGCCACGATCCAGCCCGCGGTCTCGTAGCGGTCCCCCACCGCCATGCCGCTCGTCCCACCGGCAGCCCCGTCGTCGACCAGGTAGGCGAGACCGTCGTCACCGCGCAGATGCAACACGACGGCGTCGGAGGGAATCCCCCGATCCCAGGCGAACAGCCGGGACCGAAGCTCGACCGTCAGGTACTCGCTTCTGACCCCGTCGGAGATCGCCGTGGTCACCGGCACCCGCAGTTGGTACAGGCCCGACCCCGGTGTGCCCAGAGCCTGCAGCTGAAAGGTGGACGCCCCACACGAGAAGGTGTCCCGCTCATCACCGTCGATCCAATCCCGGCGGTCGAGATAGATCGAGGTCATACCGAGACCGTGCGCCAGCTCGGCGTCCCAACCCGCGTAGTCCGTCGACATTTCGAAGTAGTGGGAGCTCTGGCAGTTCATCGCACTCATGATGTCGAAGCAGTCCCGGTAGTCCCTGGTGGCAGTCGACAGCTTGCGTGAGTGTGGCCAGCCGAAGAAGTGCCCGAGCTCGTGATTGATGACGCTGGGAGCCACGTGGGCCGAGATGCTGAGCATCCCCGGGGATCCGACGATCTCGGACACGTCTCGGATCTGGGTGTCGGCCGCGAACGCAGTAGGTGTCGACGCCCTGTCCTTGTAACCCCCAGTGTGGCCTCGTTCCACCGTGAAGGTGAGGGTGTCGTCACTGTCGATCGAGACTGCGGTCACCTGTACGTTCTCGAACACGGTGTTTCCACTGGGCCAGAGGGAACCGGTGGTGGTCAGCACCGCGGTGAAGGGAGGTGACGGCCAGTCCGCTGCGACGCTGTGGCGGACCGTCCGAACCCGAATCTCGGTGTCGTTCTGATCGATGTCGTCGATGGTGCGGCCGAGGGTCTGCGGCTTGATCACGACGGGTCCGGAGTAGCGATCCCAATCGATGTCGTACTGCTCGTTGAGCCCGTCGCGGCACTGCCCCCAGTCGTCGTCGTCACGATCGCCGATGTCGTCTCGAGGAACGTCGAGCTGGACGTCGACCACGACACTGCCCTCGATCGAGAACCGGCCGTGCGAGATGTCGCGCCAGTAGTCGGCCACCGTCCTGGAACCACTCGTCTCGGTGAACTGTGCTTCGAAGTAGGACGAGCCGAGATTGACCGGCCAGGTCTGGTTGGCGCCATGGCACAGCACCACCACCAGTGGCGAGGTCTCCACTTCTGGGCGATCCACCCACGGGCTCTGCGCCCACGGGTCATCCTCGCCGGATTGGAGGAACGCCAGTGCGGCCACGCCCGCGCCGAGGACGATCGCCGCCCCGAACAGTCGTGAAACGGTCAGCACTTCCCGAATGCGGCTCAACACGGCGGTCCCCCTTGTCCCCGGTCCCGGCGGACACTACGAAGGGTGAGCAAAGGGCCAGCAAAGGGCCGCCCCGCGAGGTTGCCGTCCCGCTCCTCGAGCCACCGAGACCAATAGCCTCGAACCGATGCATCCGAGCTCTGGCGTCCGGCGAGCTGTCGATCGGTTGGAGCCAGGTGCCGTCATCACCGCCACCGAATCCCTGACCGGTGGAGTCTCCGCGACCGTGACCGCGGTCGACATCCAGGGAGGGAGTGGGGCCGGCGCTCGGCGGGTTGTCGTTCGTGAGCACACCTCGGGCAGCGCCGCTGACTGCCGGACACGAACTGCCAAGGAGTACCACGTCCTCCGGGTCCTTCGCGACGAGGGCTTTCCCGTTCCCGAACCGTTCCTGGCCGACCACTCCGACACCGTGGATCCGCCGTTCATCGTGATGGAGTGGATCGAAGGATCCGACCACGTATCGCCATCAGAGGTTCCTTCGGCCGTCGAGCAGATGGCTGCGTTCATGGTCCGCCTCCATGCGCTCGATCCGGGGAAGCTCGCGATCGCGGGGCTCGAGCTCCGTCCGGACCCGTCCCGCTACCGGGAGTACTTGCCGGACGGTCCTGTCGGTGACGAGGTTCGGACTGCGCTCGACTCACGAGCCTCCACGTGGACGCCGAACGACAGCGCACTCCTGCACGGCGACTTCTGGCCGGGCAACCTCCTCTGGATCGGAGGGACGTTGGAGGCGGTGCTGGACTGGGAGGATGCCCGCCGGGGTGATCCGCTGTCGGACCTGGCAGTGGCCCGACTCGAGATCGAGTGCCGGTACGACCGCGAGGCCATGGAGCGGTTCACGGCCCGATACCTGGAGCTCCGAGACGACGATCTTCTCCTCCGCCCGCTCCCACTGTGGGATGCCTGCATCGCGGCCTGGACTCTGTCCGCCATGGACCGATGGGGGCTTCCACTCGACGAGCTCGAGCACTACCGCGCCATCACCACGGCCGTTCTCGAACGAGCGGCGCGCGAACTCCGTGAGGCCTGACACGAGACCGAGGCCTCGTCGTCCGATCAGTGCCGGAAATCGCGGCCATGCACCTCGATGCCGTCTCGCCAATCCGCGCGGTCGTCGAATCGCAAGAAGAGGTCGAGATGGCCCAGTGTGCGGAAGCCGAGTTCGTGAAAGGCTCGGATTGCAGAGGCGTTGCGGGCCACCGGCCGGATGTTGACCTCCTCTGCGCCCCGCGTGCGGGCCTCCTCGATCGCGTGCTCCATGAGGCGACGGCCGATCCCCTGTCCACGCCGGCCCTCGGTGACGATGACTGGCTCTACCTCGGCCGAGTGGGTGTCGTCGTGCCACAAGAGGCCGGTCAGGCCGACGATCCCACCGTTGTCGATCGCGACCCAGGTGGCAATCCGGTCGGGCCGGGCGAGGTACTCGTCGAAGCCGAGCCCGGGCTCGTCTCCACCTATGTGGGGGGCGTCGTAGATCCGGCGGTGATGTACCACCAGCTCCTCGTTGAGGGCGCGACATTGGTCGAGGTCCCCGACTTCGTACGAACGAATCAGCACGTAGGGATGGTCCCACGCCCGCCCGACCCTTCACCAGGAACCCTGTGGGTGGGGCGACTCTCGGGTTTCTGAGATTTCTTCGTCCAGACCCTTGCAACACGAACATGTGTTCGCTACAGTGATTCTCACGTCCCCGCATCCTCGAGGAGAAAGGGACGCTCGCAGCGCTCTTCCCCAGCTGCCTTTCGAAGGCCACACAGCCGTGAGGAGGAGTCGGGATGTCAGCGCTGCAGGGCCACAGCTCGGTCATCGCCGATCTCTGCGACGATCTAGAGGCAATGGCCGGCCCGTCTCGAGTCGCCCTCCTCGAGCGCCTCGAGACGACTCGCAACTGGATGAACGCTCGTGAGGCCGAGCTGCTCCGGCTGGTCGAACGCGGGCGCAACCACGTCGACGCCGGAGCCCGCGACATCACCCAGCTCGTCCAGCAACAAGCTCGCGTCGGGTTCGGCGAGGCAAAGCGACGCGCGCTCCGCGCCACCTGGTCAGTCGAACTCACCGACGTCATGGAGTCGGTGGCGGGCGGGGAACTGCCTACGGCCCATGCCGACGAGATATTCCTTCTGGCCGACCGACTGCCGGCCGAGCACCGGTCTGCCCTCCGCCACCGCCTCGTTGAGCTCATCGGCGAGATCGCTCCTCTCACGCCGTTCCGTGCCCGCAGGCATCTGGCCGAGTTCGAGAGGGAATTCGACGACGACGACGGCGATTCACGCTTGGAGCGCCAACGCCGGTCGAATCGTTTCGCCATGCCGAAGCGGCCTGGCGGGGCCGTCGGGCTCAGCGGAGAGCTCGACCCCGTCTCCGCCGAGTACGTCCGAAACGCGGTCCACGCCAAGATCGAGGAGATGTGGCGGCGGGAACGAAGAGGCCGCGATGCGCTCCCCGTGCCCGAGGGAGTGCTGACCAACGACCAGCGCCGGGCGGCCGCCCTCGTCGAGCTGGTGCGTGCCGGCGCGGCGGCCGCGCCCGGCTCGGCCGGTCGAGCCGAGATCATCGTGCAGATCGACCACCAGACGCTGCTCGGCCAGTTGAGTGCGAGCCCAATCGCCCGGCTCGGCGGTGGCGAAACCATCCCCGCATCGGAGGCTCGCCGCCTCGCCTGCGACGCCGGGATTCTCCCGGTCGTCCTGGGCGGTCCGAGCCAACCCCTCGATGTCGGGCGAGTGTCGAGGCTCGCCACATCGGCCCAGCGGGCCGCGCTCCGTGCCGTCCACGAGAGTTGTTGCATCACGGGCTGTGATGTGCCGTTCGACTACTGCGAGATCCACCACATCACCTGGTGGCGCCATGGCGGCGCCTCGGATCTCGACAACCTCGTGCCCGTCTGTTCGAAGCACCACCACCTGATTCACCACGAACGCTGGCAACTGACTGTCGACGCCGAGCGAGTCGGCCGCTTGACCCACCGGCGCTCCGACCCTTCCCGTTCGTCAGCCCCCGCGAAACGCAGCCCAGCACGCAGCGACACCTACGCCGCCGCTCCCCGAAGTCGGCCGAGGAGCAAACCACCTTCGGCACGATCTCGAACCCCGGAACCGGTCCGGCCGATCCCGCCCATGCGCTGCTGAGTCGGTGAACCAATCCCCGTGCCACTGAGGTTCCTCACGCACGACACCCGCATCTTGACAACTGAACACGGCCCGGCCGCCGTTCGCCCGAGCGCGTCACACCTCGGGGCGGGGCTCCAGGAAGGTGAACCGGGGCGGCGCGGTGCCGATCGGCTCGAGCCGTTCGAGCATGCCGTTCGCCATCCGCCAGTCGAGGTACGCCTGATACTGCTCCCGGGTGCTCCACCGCTCGAACAGGAAGATGTGTCCGGGATCGTCCTGGTCGACATAGGTCTCCACCAGCTCACACCCGTCGTAGCCTCGGGTGGTCGGCAGCGATTGCGACAGCATCCCGAGGAACTCCTCGGAGCGTTCCGGGTGGATGAAGAACTCGGCCGTCGAGGCGATCGACATGTCAGTCCCCTTTCGAGCGGTGACGTGATCGATGGTAGGTCCACCTCCCGAAGCCCACGTGTCACACTTGCAGTGTGTCGGATGCTCCGCAGGGCCCCGGATGGTGGCTGGCCAGTGACGGGAAGTACTACCCCCCCCAGTCCTCGGTCCCACCCCCTCCACCCGTTGGGCCACCGCCGAGAGCCCCTCGCTCGCGAGCCTGGCTGTGGGTCCTCCTCGGCGTCTTCGTGGTCTTGGGTGGCTGCACCGTGCTCGGCGTGGTCGTTCTCGTGTCCGTGGGCGACGAGATCCAGGACAATCGCTCCGAGGCGCTCGACCAGGTCGAATGCGAACCGTCGGGGGTCGACCTCGCGGGCCACGTGAAAGTCATGGTCGCGGCCGACAACACCACGTCGAAACGATCCGACTTCTGGGTGGAGTTCGAACTGGTCACCGTCGACGACTTCCTCGGCGATGGATTCGCCGCGGTCTCCAACGTCCCGGCCGGAGTACGCCACGAGGAGGAGGTCTTCACCAACGTCCCCGCTCCTGGCCGGTCGATCGATGGCCTCGACTGTCGGGTGCTCAGCGTGAATCGGTTCGCGTCGAGATGACGGGCTGACCCATGTCGAACTTCGAAGCCGTGCCTGGAGATGCCGAGACCCGGCTCACCACCGACATGCTCCGCTGGGTGGAACACGTCCACGAGCTCGAATTCGTACGCCAGGTGGTGCCTCGACGCACCGGCTCAGTGGCCTTCGCCCTGGCCCTTCTCGATCGGCGACTCCCGATGAGCTCCAGGGAGATCGCCGGATTCGCCCGCACCGGACACGAGACGGTGCGGCGCTCAGCGGACGCACTGTTGCGGCTCGGACTCGTCGACCGGCACCGACGGCCCTACGTCACGCACCGGGCCTGAGCCCGACGCTCAGTCGTCGAGCCGGGGTGAGCGACGGTTCCGCTTGACGTCGCCCCGTCGGCGCTTCGCCTCGAGCCGGCGCTTCTTGCTGCCACGGGTGGGGCGAGTCGGACGGCGGTTCTTCGGCACGTGCCCGGCCGAGGCGATGCGGGCCTGAAGCCGCTGCATCGCGATCTCACGATTGCGATGCTGCGAGCGTTCGTCGTCGACAGTGACGCGTACCGATTCGCCGAGCTTGTCCATCACCCTCCGGCGCAGACCCTCCGGCATCGTGCGCGAGTCGCCGGGCCGAAACACGGCTTCCACCTTGGTGTTGGAGCGATTGGCGTGTTGCCCACCCGGGCCACCGGATGCGACGAAGCGGAACTCGACCTCGTCCTCAGGAACGCGCCAGGCTCCGCTCACCGCTCAACTGGCGTGCGGGACCGGAAAGAACTCCGAGATCTCGATCTCGAGGAACGCGGCCAGCGCGGCCAACTCCTCCGCCTTGGTCTGGGTACGGCCGAGAAGGCGATCGCGCATCGCCTCGCGATTCACACCGATCACCTGGGCGAGCCGCTGCTGCGACACTCCCTGCTGCTCTCTCGCCTCGCTGAGCACATGTCGGATGTGACCTTGGGTCTCCCGCATGTACTGGCCGTACTCCGCATCATCGATGCACTCGCCGTGGGCACGTCGCCCCATAAGTGTTCCTCCCACCAGAACTCCGCCTTCGCTCCCGAGCGAACTGCGGAAACCGCAGCCTATGCGACACGTGCCTCGTACCCAAGTCATTCCTGGAGAAGGCTTGCGGTGAGCACGACGGCTAGAGCAGGTCGCCGAGATGGGCCGTTTCGTTGAACGACCGCAACGAAGGGAACGGACCACCGGTTCCGATCCTCAGAATCGAGGCCTGGTGCACGTAGCAGCGCCAGGAGATGTCGATCGAGACACCCATCGCCCAGGCCACCGCGGCCTTGATCGGCGACACGTGGCTCACCAGGACGACGTCGTGCAATGCCGCGTCCGACGCGATCTCGTCGAGCATCTCCCACACCCGAGCGGCCAGGTCATCGTGGCTTTCTCCACCCGGTGGACGCCAGTCCGACCGGTCCCGCCAATGGGACCAGGTTTCGCGGGGCACATCGCGGAACGGCACGCCCTCCAGCTCGCCGTAGTCGAGCTCGATCAATCGCTCGTCGACCTCGGGCGACTCGCGGATCGCCGAAGCGGTCTCGAGACAACGGGCCAGCGGGCTCGAGATCACGCGATCGACCCGTCCGATCTCCGCGGCGATGGCCCGAGCCTGCAGTCGGCCGTGCTCGTCGAGCGACGGATCCCGTCGCCCGAGCAACTCGCCCGCCGCGTTGGCGGCGGTGCGGCCGTGGCGGACGACGATCAGCATGGCGCGAGCACCCCGCTCGGTCGTGACGGGAGCCCGCTCACCGGAGTCGGTCCTTGGGGAGTCTGCCGGAGTCCACGAGCAGGCGTCGATGATCCGGGCGGAGCAGCTCGAGTCGCCGGCTGAGCCAGAACAGGCCGGCGGCACCGACTCCCTCGAGCAGGACGAGGAGGGCCAACGGACGATCGAACTCCGGCAGCGGTGGATCGGCGATGCCGTCGAACCCGGCCGCCGGCCACCAGAACAGATCCGTTCTGGCCCATGCGGCCGAGGCGATCAGAAACACGAAAGTGCCGATCGGGACTCCGAGAAGGCGGCGCCGGAGGACCCGACGGCCGACCGTCCCCCCCATCACCACCGTGAGGACGAGCACCGAGCCCAGCAAGGTGTGGAGTAGGAGTGGCCGCCCGGTCAACGCTTCGACGAGCGGCAACACACCTCCGAGGGCCACGAATCGGTAGTCGATCGCCGGACTGTCGAACACGAACAGCACCGTGAACACGGCGGCGGCCACGAACCAGAGGAACACGTCAGCGCAGCACCATTCGGCCGCACTCCGAACAGTCGAGGACCGAACCGGCCGTCTCTCGTTTCATCCGGTCGACTTCCATGGCGGGCATCGAGGACGGACAACCCGAACAGTTCGAACCGTCGAATCGCACGACCGTGGCGGTCCCGAACCCGGGATACAGCCGCTCGTACTTCTCGACGAGCGTCGGGTCGACCTCGGCCACGGCCGCGGCTCGAGCGTCGGAGTTGGCGTCGACCGCGGCGTCGATCTCCGCCTCTAGTGCGGTGATTCGCGAGCGGAGGTCATCGATGGCGGCGTCCACCTCACCTCGTGCGGTCTCCAGCTCGGTCACCCGGCCCGCCAGCTCCTCGGCCTCCTCCATGGCCTCCAGTGCCTGGTCCTCGAGGCCGGTCTGACGCTCACGCAGGCCGGCGATCTCGTGCTGGAGCGCTTCGAGGTCTTTCATCCCCTGCACTTCGCCGCTGTAGAGCCGCGCTTCGTCGGACTCGACCCTCGTCGCGACGATCTGGGCTTCGTCCTCGAACCGGCGTTGGCGAGTGGCCACCTCCACCCGGGCCGCCGCCACCTCGTCGATCTCCACCTGTTGGCGGGCCTGACCGGCGAGTGCCTCTTCGAGCAGCCGGCGTTCCTCGAGGGTCGCCCGCCGATGGTTGAGCCGGCCGTTCTCGACATCGAGTCTCTGGATCTCGAGGAGGACCTCGGCACCGGTGTCGGCGGTCATGGACGGTGAGTTCGGGTCATGGTGGGCTGCTCGTGGTCGTCGTCGTGGTCGTCGTGGTCGAGCCGGTGGTGGGAGGCGGTGCGCTCGTCGACGGCGGTCGTCGTGGTCGTGGTGGTCGTCGTGGTGGTCGTCGTGGTGGTGGTCGTGGGGACCTCGCAACGATCGGTCTTGCCGTCCCCGTCATCGTCTCTCGGGATCAACAGGATCGGACACTCCCCGATCCCCCGATCGAATTCGAAGTCGGGATTCTCGCACGCGTCGGGCAGCCCGTCCTCATCTGTGTCCCGTTCCGCCAGCTCATCGCCGCAGAGGCTCTCGATCACCTCGTTGTAGTCGTCCTCCTCCTGATCGGTTCGGATCCGGATTCCGGCCCGAGTCCCCTCCGCGGGCTCGAACGGGATCACCTGCAGGCCCTGGCGGTAGCCGGCATTGAACTGTCCCCAGATGAGGGCCGGGATCGAGCCCCCGAAGACGTTCCCCACCCCGAGCGGGCCACGGTCGACCCCTCGCATCGGAATCTGCTCGTCGGGATTGCCGATCCACACTGCGGTGGCGAGGTGGGGCGTGTAGCCCACGAACCAGGCGTCGGTGAATTCCTGAGCGGTGCCCGTCTTGCCGGCTGCAGGCTGCTCCTCCAGCCGGGCCCGAGTGCCGGTGCCTCCCCGGACGTTGGCCTCGAGTACCTGGGTCACCAGGCGGGCGGACTGCACCGAGATCGCCCGTTCGCCGTCGGGCTTGTTCTCGAAGATGATGTTGCCCTCCCGGTCCTCCACCCGTTCGATGAAGATCGGGTCGATCTGGATGCCGTCATTGGCGAAGGTCGAGTAGGCCGACGCCATGTCGAGCGGGGTCACGTCCTTGGGGCCGAGCGGCATGGAGATGGGCAGATCGGACAGGTCGGTCTGGATGCCGAGGGCCCGTGCCGTGTCGGCCACGTTCGACAGGCCGACGATCAGGCCCAGCCGCACGAACGCACAGTTCGAGGAACGAAGGGTCTGGCTGCGAATCGACGCCACCGAGCCGCCTGGACCGCCGAAGTTGTTGGCCCGGTAGGGGTTGGGGAAGCCACCGGGATTGGCGAATTCGCAGGTGCCGATCCCGTTGAGCTGATCGGCCGGCACGAACCCCTTCTCCATCGCGGCGGCGAGCACGAACGCCTTGAAGGAAGAGCCGGTCGGACGGCCCTTCTGGGTGGCGATGTTGAACTCGAAGTTCTCGAACCCCGGGCCGCCGATGATCGCCCGCACCAGACCGGTTCCGGGTTCCACGCTGGCCACCGCCACGGCGACGTTGCGCTCGTCGTCGGGGAGGTAGGCGGCCACGGCCGCTTCCGCCTGGGCCTGGGCGACGGGGTCGTAGCTGGTGAAGACGCGAAGGCCTCCGCCGAAGAGGGCCTCGGTTCGTTCGGCGTAGGTGGCACCGAGCCTCGGGTCCTCGAGCAGGCGACGCCGAACCTCCTCGATGTAGTAGTTGGTCGGCTCCCATTCCGCGGCCACCGTCCGCTCGGTGGGCAGGGGTGTGTCGCGGATGAGGTCGTACTGGATCTCGGAGATCGCCCCGACCTCGACGAGGCGACGCATGGCCACGTCACGCCGTTCCTCCGCACGATCCGGATGGTTGATCGGGTCCAGCGCCGTCGGATTCGCGATCAAGCCGGCCAGGAGTGCCGACTGGGCCCAGTCGAGCCGATCGGGCGAGGTGTCGAAGTAGATCTCCGCGGCCGCCCGCACCCCGTAGGCGCCGCTGCCGAAGTAGACGGTGTTGAGATACGCCTCGAGGATCTCGTCCTTGGTCAGCTGGCGCTCGAGACGGATGGCGAGCGCGGCCTCGGGGATCTTGCGATCGATGTCGACGGCGTTGCCCACCACACCGTTCTTGATCAGCTGCTGGGTGATCGTCGATCCGCCCTGCTCGACACCACCGGCGTTGACGTTCTCGATGAACGCACGCCCGATGGCTTTGGCATCGACGCCCGTGTGATCCCAGAAGCCCTCGTCCTCGACCGTGATCACCGCCGTGATGAGATGGTCGCTGATGTCGTCGAGCTTGACCAGCGCCCGGTTCTCGACGTCGTAGAGCACGTCGAACTCGTCACCGTTCTTGTCGTAGACGATCGAGCGAAGGGCCAGCTCGTCGAGGTTGATCTCGGCAGTGGTCGACTCGTTCGCCGCGAACACGTCCGCGATCTGGGGCGCGAGAGCGGCGACGGAGAAGGCCACCGCTACTCCACCGCCGATCAGGATTGCCGCGAGGCGCATCAGTCCGACGATCCCACGCACGTACAGCAAGTTACCGGGCCGGGTGGCCGTGGCCGCCGCGGTCTTCGGCATCGGGACGTGCCACCATTCCGCCATGACGCGGATCGGGATCGTCGGGGCGGGGATGGCCGCGACCCTCCACGCCCAGGCCGCGACGATTTCGGACCGGGTGGAACTCGTCGGCGTAGGGGGTGGAGCCGGCGCGGCCGCCGAACTGGCAGCGGCCGCCCAGGTCCCCGATCTGGCCTTCGACGCCCTCGTCGAACGCTCCGATGCGGTGGTCGTGGCCGTACCGCCGCCGCTCGCGCCGGAGGTGGTCGCCGCGCTCTCCGGAAGAGTGGGGGCACTGCTGGTCGAGGCGCCGGCGCCGGAGGCCATCGGGCCGGTGGACGTTCCGGCGATGGTCGGTGCGAACCTCCTCCACTCACCCGTGGTTCGGCGCGGCCTGCGGGCGATCGCAGAGATGGCGTCGCCGCACCACCTCCAACTGCGCTCGAGTCAGCCGGCCCCGAAATGGGGGGATCACGGCACAGTGGCGTTCGGTGGGGCCGGCCTCGACC
>CAYFLT010000005.1:97095-115459 GCA_964344055.1 uncultured Candidatus Nemicrothrix sp. | reverse complement strand
GACCCCGGAGCCCGGCTCGCCCCCGTCCTGCTGGCCGCCGGCGGCAGCCCGGCCATCACCGCAGAGGCCCGTCTCACGATCGGCGGGTCCGATGACGGCGATCCGGCTCCGGTCGAAGAGCGAGCCGAGTTCCGTATGCAACTGGCCGACGGGCGTTCGGTGACCCTGGATTCCCGCTGGGCCGACGGTTCGGCACGGGCCGAGCTGGAAGTCGCCGACGAACAGACCGTCACCACGATCACGCTCCTGCCGACTCCCGAGGTGGAACTCGATGGCACGCCGTTGTCAACGGAGCGTGAGCATCCCCTGGCCGAGCTGGGCTTCGTGAGCCAACTGGAACGGCTCGCCTCGTTGAGCGACGCCGGAGGAACCCCTTGGCTCGATCTGACTTCGGGCATCAACATCTGTACCTTGCTCACCCGAGCTATCAACGAGGCCCGGATCTGACCCGGGATCGGGGACGGGTGCTGGGTACAGTGTCCGGCGTCGAGGAGGGTGGAGATGACTGAGCCGCGGCCGTTCCGACGGGGGACAACTCTGATCGTCACCGCCCTGATCGTGTCCGCGTGCGGAGGCGGAGGATCGGAGAGTGCGGAGGACGGTGCGGTCATCCGCACCGCCGGCGACATCACCGTCGAGCAGGACGACCTGGCCGATACCGACGAGAGTTCCGGCGACGACTCCGGGGCGGCGGGCGCCGCCGAGGGCGACGGGACGACCGATGACGGCGGAGACTCGGGAGGAACGGACGGGGACGGCTCCACATCCGGAAGTACGACGTCGACCACGACGTCTTCGACCCTCCCGCAGAACGAGGAATCGGGAGGCGAGGTCGGCGCCTTGCTCGACGCCCTGGAGATCTTCAACGAGTGCCTCCTCGACAAGGACGTCGAGTTCATCGGTATCCCCGGGCAGGCCGGCGGCGACACCGACCCCGACAACCCGGTGAACGCCCCGGAGTACCTGACCGCTCTCGGCGAGTGCGCCGCGGTGAGCAACATCATCAACGTCATGCAGGAGGCTCAGGCGGCGAACGAGAGCCTCACTGATCCGGTCGAGATCGAGGACCGGAACCGGGGTCTGGTGGCGTGGGCCGAATGCATGGAGGGTCGCGGCTGGACCGTCGAACTCACCGCCAACGCGAACGGTCTCCTGAGCCCCCAGCCGACCCCGCCCGAGGGCGAGTCACTGATGGGGAGCGACGACCTCCGCGAGTGCGCCGACCAGGCCCAGGCTGAAACCGACTCGTGACCCTCTCCCGCGGCCAGGTCATGGCGATCTTCATCGCCATCTCGGTCATCGCCGGTCTGGTGGCGGTGTGGCAGGTCACCGGCGAGGACGAGGCCACCGACACACCGGTAGAGATCCTCACCGACACGGTCGGCCGCCAGACCTTGCGTGATGAACTCACACTCAACGGCGAGCTTCGTCGCGACGAGCTGCAGACGATCAACTCGCCCTTCGACGGGCGGGTCAGCCAGGTCGGAATCGACGACGGCGACGAGATACACCCGGGTGACGTGATCCTCGCGCTCGATGGTCGGCCGGCCGTGGCGGTCAGCGGCGAGTTCTCGTTCTACCGCCAGCTCGACGTGGGCTCGGACGGGCCCGACGTCCTCCAGCTCGAGCGGATCCTCTTCGAGGCCGGCTATGACCCTGGCGCGGTCGACCGCCTGTACACCGAAGCCACCCGGGCTGCCCTGCGTCAGTGGCAGGTCTCCTACGGCTATGGCGGGGCAACTCCCGAGCCGGAGGAGACCGTCATCATCAGCCTTCTCGGCGGCAACGGCTACACGGTCGGCAACAAGGACACCCAGGCGATCAAGATCGGGCCGTCGGTCCCGGGAAGCACCTTCGACGACGAGGCCCGCGTGGTCACCGGCGCGGGAGCTGCCCTGATCCCGATGCAAGCCACCACGATCCCGTCGATCGGTGTGCAGACCACCGCCCTCACCGTCACCGAGGGCACCACCGTCGACATCGTCCTCACCGCCGACCCGGCACCGACGGTCGACACCCAGGTGGACCTCACCTTCACGGCCACCGCCACCGGCGGCGACGCGGTCGATGTCGCCGATCCCGACATCGACGTGGACTACATCAATGATCCACTCGAGGACTCCCCGATCGTCTGGCCGGCGGGCGCATCCACCTACACATTGCAGCTCGAGACCCTCACCGACTCGATCGACGAAGCGGACGAGGAGTGGACCATCGAGGTGGCGGCCGAGCAGGTGATCGGCGAGGGGATCAACTACAACCCCGGCGCCCTGAACACCATGACGGTCACCATCGAGGACGCCACTCCGGACCAGACGCCGGTGCTCTCGGTGGTGATCGAACCCGGCGACGACCCGATCGACGAGGGCGAGGACGCCGTCTTCACGATCACCTCCCCGGCCGAGCTCGACCGCGAGGTCGAGGTGCGGTACTCGATCACCGGGTCCGCGTCGGAGGGCGACGACTACGACGATCAGGATCCGAGTCCGCGGTTCGTGTTCCCGGCCGGGACGGACGAGACGACGGTCACCGTTCCCACCATCCAGGACGACATCATCGAGCCCGGCGAGACCCTCACCCTCACGCTGTTGCCGGCCAACGATCCGGACAACGACTACGACCTCGGCTCGGTCATCTCCGGCACGATCCTCATCGAGGATCAGGACGAGCCCGAACTGACCGTCTCGGGACGCGAAGTCACGATCGGCGAGGGCGATGCCGTCGCCGTCACGATCACCGCCGACGAAGCGCCCAGCCGCGACATCTCGGTCGACTACCAGGTCGGGGGCACGGCGACGATGGGGATCGACTACGGGGTCCTCACCGGCACGGTCACCCTGGCGGCGGGTCGGACGTCGACCACGATCCTGGTCCAGTCCCTCGACGACGATGTGATCTTCGTGCCCTCCGACATGATCATCGCCGATTGGCCGGCCCGGGTCGGCACCGTGTTCGTGGACGAGGGCCAGACGGTTCAGCTCGGCCAACAGCTCCTCACCCTGACCGAACCCGACTTCACCATCACGCTCTTCGCCAACCCGACCGATCGTTCCGAGCTGGTGCTCGGCCAAGCGGTCACGGTGGAGATCGAGGCGGGCGACCAGGAGGCGTCGGGTCGGATCGTCGAACTCGACGACACCGCGATCGTCACCGACGCCGGCAACGAACGCTACGAGGGGGTCGTCGAGATCCAAGGGGCACTCGCCGCGGTGGACGGTGCCAGCGTGTCCATCGAGGTGGTCCTGGACGAGCGGATCGATGCGCTGGTCGTGCCCAGAGCGGCGATATTCCAGGACGCGACCGGCAATCCGGTCGTCCGGGTGATCGACCCCGACACGCTGGCCCAGACCGAGGTCGCCATCCAGACCGGGATCCAGGAGGGCTCGTTCACCGAGGTGACCAGCGGTCTGGAAGGCGGCGAGATCATCGTCGTCGATGTGATCGGCGGATGAGCCGCCCGCGGAGCCGTCATGGCCGCTGAGGCCCTGCTCGAGCTTGATCGTGTCTCGCGGATCTATGGTGACGAGGTCAAGGTCCACGCCCTCGACGAAGTGTCGCTCACCGTCGACGACGGCGAGTTCGTGTCGATCGTCGGCCCATCGGGTTCGGGCAAGTCCACGATGCTGGGCCTGCTGGGCCTGCTCGACCTGCCGTCCCTCGGGGAGATGAGGGTCCACGGTCAGGCGGTCAGCATCCTGAGCGACGTCGAGCGATCCCGGCTCCGGGGCGACGTGGTCGGCTTCATCTTCCAGCAGTTCCACCTGATCCCCCACCTCGACGCCCGCCGCAACGTCGAGGCCGCCCTCCTCTACCGCAGTCTTTCGCCCCGAGAACGACGACGGCGGGCCATGGAAGCCCTCGACGTCGTCGGCCTTGCACCCCGACACGAACACCGGCCGGTGCAGATGTCGGGCGGCGAACAGCAGCGATGTGCGATCGCGCGGGCGATCGTCACCGAGCCGAGGCTGCTGCTCGCCGACGAGCCGACCGGGGCGTTGGATTCGGCGAACGCCGCCAACGTGATGGACATCTTCCGCGAGCTCCACGACGGCGATCGGGCCATCGTGATCGTCACCCACGATGCCGCGGTGGCCGCATCGGCGGAACGTCGGATCTCGATGCGCGACGGGCACATCGAGGGTGACGAACACCTCACGGCAGGAAGCCTGATCCAGTCCTTCGGCGGCACGCTCGGCGGCCTTCCGGAGGACACATCGGAGGGTTCCCCGTGAGGAGCATCCTGGACCTCATGAGCGTGGCCGCCGGGGGTCTCGCCGCCCGGTGGAGTCGCACCCTGCTGATCATGCTCGGGCCGGTCATCGGGGTGAGCGCGATCGTGGCGGCGGTGGGACTCACCGAGTCGGCCAAGGGCGATCTCCAGGAGACGCTGGCAGCCCTCGGCGACAACCTCATCAAGGCCGAAGCAGCCGGTTCGTTCGGAGCCCAGAATCCGACCTTCAGCGACGACGTGGTGGAACGGGTCACCCGGCTCACCACCGTCGAAGGTGCGACCGCCACCCTGAGCATCACCGGGGTGGTCACGGCTCCCTATGAGGCCGCCGAGGACTACTACCGGGCGTTCCCGACGCCCGTGCTCACCGCCGACCAGCACTTTCTGGAGGTCATGCAAGTCGAGATGGTGCGTGGTCGCTGGCTCAACGACTTCGACTACGACACTGCGGCGCGGTCTGCGGTGATCGGGGTGGCGCTGGCCGACGAGTACGGGTATCTCGAGGGCAACCGGACCGTACGGCTCAACGGGATCGACTACGGGGTGGTCGGCATCGTCGAGCAGTACCCGCTCGACAGCGTGTTCGACACCGCCGTGATCATCCCGGCGTCCACTGCCGACGCGGACTTCGACACCGGCCTCGATCCCAACACGGTGTATGTGCGGTCCGATCCCACACACACCCTGCTCACCGAGGACGCGCTGCCGGTGGCGATCAATCTGGGAGGGAGCGACGAGGTCACCACCTCGGTGCTCTCCGATGCTCTCGAAGCCGAGGCGGCTGCGGACCAGACCCTGCAGATCATCGTCGCGGCGATGGGTCTGCTGGCGCTGATCGTCGGTGGAGTGGGGATCGCCAACGTCATGTCGATCTCGGTCATCCAGCGGTCGGCCGAGATCGGCATCCGCAGGGCGCTCGGGCACGGGCGAAGCCTGATCGCGGGACAGTTCCTGCTGGAGTCGGTGGCCGTCGGCCTTCTCGGGGGCCTGGCCGGGGCCCTGCTGGGCGTGGGCATCGTGGTGTACGCCTCGCGGGTGGCCGGTTGGGTCCACGTCCTCGCCCCCGACCTCGACCTGTTCGGGGTGGCGTTGCCGTCGCACTACCTGGGGGTCCCGACGTTGTACGGGATCGGGGTCGGTGCGGCCCTCGTCACATCGGTGATCGCCGGCCTCTATCCCAGTGTGAAGGCGGCCCAACTGGAACCGCTGGAGACGCTCCGCCTCGGCTGAGCGACCACTGCTCGTCTGGGGCCCGACGATCAGAGCTTCGTGTGGTCCCAGCTCACGGTTTTGTCGGGCTCCACGATCACTGCCGTGCGCTTGGTCGCCATGTGGTCCGCCGCCGCGGCGAGCAGCTCTTCGGGTATCTCCGGTTGATTCCGCCGAAGCACGGCGAGGGCGAGTGGATGGACCTCGGCGGAGTCGCGCACCAGTCGAGCCCGCCCCTTGATCATGACACCTCGGAGGGTCTCATAGGTCTCCCCGTCCTCGGCCAGCACGGTGATCCTTGGATCTCGCTCGAGGTTCTTGATCTTCTGGCTCTTGGTGTAGGTCTCGAACACGATGCGGTCTTCGACGAGCGCGTACCAGAGCGTCGACAGGTGCACGCTCCCGTCTCGCTCGATCGTCGCGACCTGGAGGCTTCGCTGCGAGTCGAGGAACGCGGCCACCTCGGCCTCACTCATCCGGATGGCATCGCGTCGCTTGTCGCCCATCGCTCCCCTTTCAGTGCCCTCGCACCGTATTGGGAAGGGGGCCCGGCAGTGGAACTCAGCCGGTGACGGTGAACACGGCTTCGTCGGTGGCGCTGACGATCGACGACTCCCAGACGAGGCTCGCCGTCGCCTCGATCACCACTCCTTCTCCAGCAGCTGGGGCGATCCACTCACAGCGCCATTGGGTGGCCCGAGCGACACCGAGCGTCGACAGGGTGCGCGAGCAGCCCGGTATGGACCCGACCTCCACCGCCACCGCCGGGAGCGCGAACGGACCGGTGTTGTAGATGCGCACCTCGAAGGTCACCTCGGTGCCGGCGGATACGGCGATCGGTCCGGCGTCGGCGTCGAAGTCGAGAGGAAGCACTTCGATGGCGAGGCTCGGTCCTTCGACGTCGGGCACGAATCCCACGTCGATGTCGGTGACGATCTCTCCTGCGTCGAGAGGCCCGATCACCACCGTGCCCGCCTCATCCGCGTCGCTGTCGATCCGCGCGTCGCCTTCCTGCGGGATGGTCACCTCGAGTCGATCGGCGCCGACCCAGGCGGGCAGGTACACGACGTTGGCGGCATCGAAGGTCACCCGATGCTCGACCCCTGGCTCCACGTCGAAGCTCCAGTAGCCGCGGACTCCGAACCGGTGGGCCGTCGTGGTGGTCGCGTGCACTGTGCCGTCGGCGTCGAGGAGGGTCACAATCACACCGTTGACCCCCGGTTCATCAGCGTCCTGGATGCCGTCGGCGTCGACGTCCAGCCACGTCCGGTCCCCTACGGTCGCCCGAGCGTCGGCGCTGAGGTCGACCGGTGGTCGCGTCAGGCCGAGCGAGATCCCCTCGGAGTCGGCGTCGGCGAATCGGATCGCACCGATGGAGTCGGAGCCGGCCGGACCTTCCTGGAGACCACCACCCCAGTCCGCGAACTCGACCCGATACGGACCGTTGCCCATCGCCCCGGCGTCGGTGACCTCCAGGTCGACCTCGTAGGCACCGTTAGCGTCGGTGGCCACCGGCGAGGTCCGGTTCCCGTCGCGGTCCACCGCGACGACGGTCACACCCTCGACACCGGGTTCGGTGGGATCGAACTCGCCATCGGCGTCGAGATCTTCGAAGACCGTTCCGCCGATGGTTCCCTGAGAGGCCGAGGCCAGCTGGAACCCGGCGGCCACGCCGAGCGCCGACGCCACGAGGGCCGCCGCCGTGATCATGCTCGCCGCCTGCCGGGGTGCCGGCAACCGTCCGTCGTCCGATGTCGCCCGTCGTATGCCGGTGTACGCCACGTCCTCTTCCTCAGCTCGCCAGGGAGGCGTCTCGGCGACCGAGGGCAACGAGCCGTCGATCGATGGTCAGGAACTCGACGACCGGATCGAGTGGTGCATCGGTCGGATCGTCGAAGGTGAGGCCCACGCGGGTCTCGTTGTCGCCCTCCACGGCCCGGTGGGCCACGTGGACCAGGGTGGTCACGCTGCGCCATGCGCCGTCGGCGTCCGGGATACGAAAGGCCATGGTCGTCACCGTCTCGGGCTCGGGGGCCGTCTCCAGCCCACACGGCAGAACCACACCGGCTCCGCCGGTCGAGAGGTCGACCAGCTGCCCGTCGAGCTCCTGGAGGCGGCAGGTCACGAGACCGAGCCGCACTCGATGGTGCTGACGGCGCTGACGTCGGGCGGCGGCGTCTAGGAGGACTTCCATCGCCACGCCGAGGAATCCGCCGGCGATGGCCAGCGCCACTGCCGCCACCTCCGCGGGGAGCCGGTCTCCCCAGTCTCGCCACACCGAAATGGCAGTGACGATCACCACGACATCGATCACGGCAACGAGGAGGGCGAGCAACCCGAGGGAGCCGCGTCGTCGGTCTCTCGACTCGCCGAAGAGCGAGATGTCGACGCCGACGGACCGGAGGTCGCTGCGCAGGATCGAGAAGGGTCCGAGGCGGCCTCTTCCCAGAAGGAGGTGCGCCACCCAGCGGAGGCCGTAGGCCGGTATCGCGAACCCGGCGAGCTCAGCGGCGGAGGCGGTCAGAGGGATCTGAGCGAAGCCCATCGTCAGCATCGCGGTTGCGACGAGCAGGATGCGCTGCACCGCCGAAAGCGGCGCCACGAGACACAGCTGATGCGCCACCCGCTCGGGCCTGCGGAGCTGACGAATCGACGGCGAGAGGGCAGTGCGGATCTGAGGCGCCAACCGCGTCTGGCGCCGGGCGAGGCTCTCGCCCAACGTCCGCGGGCCCCGCACTCGGGCGAGGGTGATGGGCAGATGGGTGATCCGAAAGCCGGCCGCGAGAATCCGTACTCCGAGATCAGGGGTGGAAGGCTGCTCGGCACCGAGACCGGCGGAGGAGAGTGCGGCAGGTCGGACGAGCACGGGGCCGTCGCCGTACCAGGGAATCGACCCTCGGGACGCGAGCGAGGGCCGAACCACCTGGTGCTCGAACGGCTCGAGTGACCACCGCCCGGTCGGATCGTGCTCGAAGGAGGCAGGGTCGGCTTCCTCGATCCCGAGCTGCACCACACCGATGTCGGGAGCCGAGCAGGTCGCCGCCGCCATCTCGAGCAGGTCCGGCATCGGCAGATCGCCGGCGATCATCCGAAGCACCCAGGGCGCCGACACCTCGGCCACCACCTGGAGCTCGGTGCGCGAACCGTCCGAGAACGTCGCCCCGAATCGATCCGCGATGCTCCGGAGCCAACGGGAGCCGTCGTGGTCCACGACGATCACGCGGTCCAGGCCTGCCACCCGGCGGGTGGAGACCAGCGTCGTCCGCAGCTCGTCGATCGACGCACCGGTCGCCTCGATCACCGCCACCGCGTGCGGCGTGGGCGCATCGGGGACCTCCACGGGGGTGATCGGCGTCGCAGAGGCCGATCGGGTCCGGGCCGCAAAGGTCACCAGTCCGAGGACCTCGGCCAGGAGTAGGAAGCCGGCGGCGGCCGGCGCCGTCCCCTGCAACGTGGTGACCGCACGCCAGACGACGTAGAGCAACCCCCAGAGCAGGGCGAGTCGAGAGACCAACCGGACGACTCCCTCGCGCGTCGGGTTGGGTCGTGAAAACGGATCCATCCGCTTCCGATCGACGGGAGCAGGCGAGAAATGAGCGCCCCGACGGGCGATTCCGGGCCGGAGCGGAGCCCGGACCGGGTGCGCCGGCCCGGTGGTTGGAGGCCCGGTGGCGAATCCGCGAGACTGCGCCGATGTCCGACGTCGAGGTCTCGATCCCGTGAGCAACCCGAGCGCCGCGGTGGCGCCCACCGACTGCACCATCGTCGTCGTCAAGGTCGCGGTGGGTGACGAAGTCGTCGCCGGGAGCACCGTCGCCATCGTCGAGATGATGAAGATGGAGCAACTCGTCCCCGCACCCGAGAGCGGCGTCGTGGTCTCGGTGGACGTGACGCCCGGAGAAGTGGTGCAACGCGGCCAGCAGATCCTCTCGATCGAGGCCGCTGCGGTGCAATCCTCGAGCGCCGAATCCGAGGAGGCGCCCACCGGTTTCGCTCGGGCCGACCTCGGAGAACTCCGGGAGCGGCGCAACCTCTTGATGGACTCGTCGCGGCCTGACGCGGTGGCCAAGGTCCACCAGCGGGGTCGACGCACCGCTCGCGAGAACATCGCCGACCTGGTCGACGACGGCAGCTTCGAGGAGTACGGCGGGTTCATGTACGCCGGTCAGACCGCCCGCCGAGACGTCGAGGACCTCGTCGCCAACACCCCGGCGGACGGCATCGTGGGCGGGCTCGCCCGGGTGAACGGCCACCTGTTCGGAGACGACGCGAGTGCGTGCGCGGTGATGTCCTACGACTACACCGTGCTGGCCGGCACCCAGGGCTTTCGTGGCCACCAGAAGAAGGATCGGCTCCTCGAGGTGGTCGACCGCCTGGGTATCCCGGTCGTGCTCTTCGCGGAGGGCGGCGGCGGGCGGCCGGGCGACACCGATCAGATGTCGATCGCTGGGCTCGAGCTCATGTCGTTCGCGTGGATGGCCCGGTTGAGTGGCTCGTCGCCGTCGGTGGCCATCGTCTCGGGACGGTGCTTCGCCGGCAATGCTGCACTGGCGGCAGTGTGCGACGTCATCATCGCCACTCCGGATGCCAATCTCGGGATGGCCGGGCCCGCCATGATCGAAGGAGGCGGCCTGGGCGTCTATGCGCCCGAGGAGATCGGCCCGGTCGACGTGCAGACCTCCAATGGGGTGATCGACATCGTGGCCGACGACGAGGCCCACGCCGTCGAGCTCACCAAGCAGTACCTCTCCTACTTCCAGGGGCCGCTCGAGCGGTGGGAGGCCCACGACCAGGAACCGATGCGCGACCTCGTGCCCGAGAATCGGAAGCGGGCATACGACGTGCGCGCCGTGATCGATCGGCTCTGCGACTCGAACTCCGTGATGGAGCTGCGGCCGACCTTCGGGAACAGTGTCGTCACCGCACTCGCTCGCCTCGAAGGCCGACCGGTCGGGATCCTCGCCAACGATCCCACCCACCTCGGCGGGGCCGTCGACGCCGACAGCGCCGACAAGGCCGCCCGGTTCATGCAGCTGTGCGACGGCCACGGTCTCCCGATGATCACGCTCTGCGACACTCCGGGCTTCATGGTCGGCCCCGAGGCCGAGCGCAGCGCCCAGGTCCGCCGCTTCGGCCGGATGTTCGTCGCCGGCGCCAGCATGACCGTGCCCACGGCGACGGTGCTGCTGCGCAAGGCGGTCGGACTCGGCGCGATGGCGATGGCCGGTGGTTCGTTCCACGCCTCCCTCCTCACGGTGGCCTGGCCCACAGGGGAGGTCAGTGGCATGGGCATCGAAGGCGCCGTTGCGCTCGGCGCCCGACGCCAGCTGGAAGCCATCGCCGATCCCGAGGCTCGGCGGGCCGCCTACGACGAGATGGTCGCCCGCCAGTACGAGCGGTCGAAGGCACTGAATGCTGCCGCCCACAACGAGGTCGACGACGTGATCGACCCGGCCGAAACACGGCGACGGCTGGTGGGCCTCCTACGCGCCGCGCCGTCGAATCCGGGGGGCCGACGCCCCATGATCGACACCTGGTAGCGCCGGAGCGGGAGGATCAGCCGCGGCGGCGACGGCGCCGCGGCCGTGCGGCCACCGCCGGGCGGGCCTCGACCTCCGGGGCCTCCACTTCGGGCGGTGGCACCACACCATCGAGCACGCCACGGATGGCCGCGATGTGTGCGGGCGTGTTGCCACAGCAGCCGCCGACGATCTGCACCCCGAGGGAGCGGATGCGATGGGCGTGGGCGGCCATGACGTCCGGGGTGCCGCTGTAGCTGAGCTCGGACCCGTGCCACTCGGGCATCCCTGCGTTCGCCTTGGAGATGATCAGCACTCCCGGTGCCGCGGCTCGGATCTCCGCCAGCGCGGCCTCGGTGTCGGCGAGGTTGTTGCCGCAGTTGGCGCCGATGGCCGCCACACCCAGGGCAGCGAATCGCTCACCGGCCATCGTGCCGGTGACGCCCATCATCGTGCGGCCGGCCGTATCGAAGCTCATGGTGACCGAGATCGGCAGGTCCGACACCCGGCGGGCGCCCTCGATCGCGGCTTCCGCCTCTTCGAGTGAGCTCATTGTCTCGATCCACAAGAGATCGGCCCCACCCTCGGTGAGGCCCTTGGCCTGATCTGCGAACGCGTCCGCGGCGTCCTCGGGGTCGAGTGATCCGAGAGGGGCGAGGAGCTCGCCGGTCGGGCCGATCGATCCGGCCACCAGGATCCGCCGCTCGTGGCGATCCGCGACATAGCGGGCGTGCTCGGCCGCCTTCTGGTTGATCTCGACGACCTGGTCGTCGAGGCCGTGGAGCGCCAGCCGGTACCGGGACCCACCGAAGGTGTTCGTGAGCACGATGTCGGAGCCCGCATCCACGTAGGCCTGGTGCAGGCCGTGGACGGCGTCGGCGTTCTGGAGGTTCATCCGCTCCGGCGCGTCGCCGGTCTCGAGACCGCGCGCGAAGAGCTCGGTTCCGGTCGCGCCGTCGACCACGAGGTGGCCGCGCTCGGCGAGAAGCTCGGTGAGCACCGAGACGGCAGCGGGGGCGATTGCATCCATGGGCTATGAAGCTATCGGACTCGTCAGTGGCTAAATCGGAGTCACCCGGCCCATTTCCGGCCGGAGATCAGTCGCGATCGCGAAGCTCCCGGCGCAGGATCTTCCCGGAGGCACTCTTCGGGATGGCCTCGATCTGTTCGAGCAGCCGGATCTGCTTGTACGAGACGAGGTGCTCGCCGACGAACTCCTGGAGTCCCTCGAGGGTCAACGATTCCCCGGGTGCGAGCACCACGAACGCCTTCGGGAGTTCGCCCGCCTCCTCGTCGGCGACCCCCACCACGGCCACGTCCGCGACCGCCGGATGGGTCACGATCAGAGCCTCGAGTTCGGCCGGCGGGACCTGGAACCCCTTGTACTTGATGAGCTCCTTGATTCGGTCCACGATCGAGAAGTGGCCGTCCTCATCGAGTACGGCCACATCTCCGGTGTGGAGCCAGCCGTCCGAGTCGATGGTGTCGGCCGTGGCCTGCTCGTTGTTGAGATAGCCCTTCATCACCATCGGTCCCCGCACCCACAGCTCACCGCGGCCGCCGACCGGCTGGTCGTCGCCGGTCTCGGGGTCGACGATCCGGCACTCGACATTGGAGACCGCCACCCCGCTGGTGCCCGGCCGGTTCACTCCTTCCGGTGTGGCGTGGGTCACCGGGCTGAGCTCGGTCATCCCGTACCCCTGCACGACCTCGCAGCCCACACGCTCGGACGCGGCCACCTGCAGGTCGGCGCCCAAGGGGGCGGCGCCACAGAAGATCTGCTTGAGCGCGGACAGGTCGTACTCGTCGACGATCGGCGCCTGGGCGAGGCCGAGCACCATCGGCGGCACCGCGAAGAACCGGGTCACCCGGTTCGTCTGACACAGATCCAGGGCCTCCTTCATGTCGAAGCGGGGCATGGTGATGACCCCGCCGCCGTTCGCCAACATCCCGTTCATCAGCACCTGCATGCCGTAGATGTGGAAGAAGGGAAGAGCGGCCAGACCGACCTCGTCGTCGGTGTAGAGGATGATGTGCTGCATCTGGCAGATGTTCGCCACCAGGTTGCGGTTGGTCAGCATCACACCCTTCGGGAGGCCGGTGGTGCCCGACGAGTAGGGCAGGACCATCACGTCCTCGGCCAGATCCACCGGCACCTGATCGATCGGGTCACCGAGGAGGTCGTCCAGCGGTGTGGCGCCGTCCGCGGTGCCGATCACGATCAGCTCCTCCACGGCGGTGCCCTCGATCGCCTCGCGGGCGGTGTCGAGGAACATCGGCACGGTGATCAGGCTCGTGGCGTCGGCGTCCAGCAGCTGGAAGCGCACCTCCTCCGCGCCATAGGTCGGATTGATGGTCGTGAGCACCGTCCCCGCAGTGCTCACCGCGTGGAAGATCGCCGCATAGTCGGGCACGTTCGGCGCCATGATCCCGATGCACCGGCCCGGGCCGAACCCTCTGGCCTGCAGGCCACCGGCCAGCCGTCGCACCCGGTCGGAGAGTTCGCCGAAGGTGTAGGTGGTGCCGTGGCCATCGGAGATCGCCATCCGGTCCGGGTAGCGATCCGCGTTGCGGAGCACGTATTGGGCCACCGACATCTCCGGGATGTCGACGTCGGGAAGTGAGCTGCGGTGGATGATCGTCACGCCGGGAGCGTAGCGCCGGCCGACTGGTCCGTTCAGCCCATCAGGTGAGCGATTCTTCACTCTCTGCGGGAATCTGCCGATGGGAGAGGATGAATGCCGGACCCTCCGGGCTCGATCGACTCCTGCCCCGCCACGAGATCCCACCGACCGTCGAGGTCGAATGGGATGTGAGAGAACGCCGGCGCGGGATCCGGAAGACCACCGAAGCGTGTGTGATCGGTCGACTCCGCGACCTCTCTCTCGAAGGTGCGCTGATCGAAGTGCCCAGCCCGTCGGAGTTCGAACCGGACGACTCGGTGAAGATCCGAATTCGCGGTGAGGAGGGCCGAGCGGTGATCCGTCACGTCCGACCCGGCTCGAACGGCGACCGGGTGCTCTACGGCGTTCGTTTCGAGATGACCCCTGGGCTCCTCGAGGTGGTGAACCAGGAGGTCGAACTCCGGCGAGGTGTTTCTCCCGGGGATCTGAAGACCGCGTGGGAACGCTCGCGGTAGGCGGCGACCCGCAGGCCGGGCGGCCGGGCTACGCTCGCCTCATGGCCGCTCGACGCCGCTACTCCACCCGCCTCTCCGACCTCTGGATCGAGCTGAAGGCCCGGCGGGCCGGACAGCGAGCGCTGCGGAACTCCCGATCACGAGCCGTGCACGACGTCGCCGGCCCCCTCGGAATCATGTTCTCGTCGGGGTGGGATGCCCTGGAGCGAGGGGCGGAAGCCTTCGACCGCTCCTTCGACCCGAGGATCCCTCCCAGCCTCCACATCTCGCACCGCGATGCCCAGCGGCTGGGACAGCCGATGCCGCTCGCCGAGCGCTGCATCGAGGATTGGGGCACCGGAATCAGCTACCCGGACCCCCGCGAGGAACTCGACCTCAGCTGAGCTCGACCGTGAGGTTCTCGAGGCCGCGGAGGTTGATCCGACCGTTCCAGACCGGCTCGCCGACCACGGTCGGGATCCCGAACCGAGTGAAGAACCGGGTCACGGCGATCTCGGCCTCGAGCTTGGCGAGCGACGACCCGAGGCAGTAATGAGCGCCGGAGCCGAAGGACAGGTGCTGACCCGCGTTCTCGCGGGAGAGATCCATGGTGTCGGCAGTCGGTCCCCAGAACTCCGGATCCCGGTTCGCGGACGCAAGTGAGGCCAGGACGAAGGCCCCCTCTGGGATGATGCGGTCACCGCAGTCGTAGGTGCGGGTCGTGATTCGCCGGGTGAACTGCACAGGCGACACCCAACGCAACAGCTCGTCGATCGCATTGGCCGCTACGTCGGGATCGTCGATGAGTCGCTGAGCCTGGTCGGGGTTCCGGATGAGCTCGTAGATGCCGGTGCCGATGAGGTTCACCGTTGTCTCGTGGCCGGCGACGAAGAGGAGCGACACCTGATCGGCGAGTTCTTCCGGCGACAGTCGGTCGCCGTCGTCCTCGGCGTCGATGAGCGCAGTGAGGAGGTCTTCGGCGGGGTTGGCCCGCTTCCACTCGATCACCTCCGCGATGAGCGCGTCCATCGCCACTCCGGCCTCCATGGCCGCGATCACCTCTTCGTCGGAGATCACCGGGTCGATGGTCTTCACCAGGGCACCCGACCAGTCGCGAATCTGGTCCTTGTCCGAGTCGGGCATACCGAGCATGGCCGAGATCACGTCGAAGGGCAGCGGAAACGCCAGCTCGGTCACCACGTCGGGCCGGCCGATCGCGGCCATCCGATCGAGGGCGGCGTCGACCATCTCCACGATCATGGGCCGGAGTGCCTCGATCGTCCGCGGGGTGAAAGCCTTGGAAATGATCCGGCGCAGCCGGGTGTGGTCGGGCGGATCGACGTTGAGGATCGAACGGTTGGGTCGCACTTCCTCGGCGGAGAGCCGCTCGTACTGGGCGAACCGGTCGAGCGAGTCCGATGCCGCGTTCGTGTCGTCGACGCTCAACGAGGGGTCACGCAGGAACGGGAAGATGTGGTCGTGGCGGAAGAGTGCCCACTGGCCCGTCAATGTGTGGTGAACCGGATCGGATTCACGCAGTTCCGCGAGGTGAGGCCACGGGTTCTCGATGTACCCGGGTTCGAGTGGGTTGTAGAAGACCGGTGTGTCCTGGGCCGACATGGGCAGACCCTAGGTCAAGTCCCCCTCCCTGCCGCTACCGTCACGACCGATGTCACTCGACGAGCCGATCGAGACGATCGCCCCTTGGGATGGCCGCCGTGTCCCGGTCACCCTGGTCGGGGGCTACCTGGGGGCGGGCAAGACGACGCTGATCAACGAGTTGCTCGCCCGAACCGATCGTCCGATCGCCGTGCTGGTGAACGACGTCGGCCAGGTGAACGTCGATGCCGCGCTCGTCAAACGTCGATCGTCGGACACGCTCGAACTGACCGACGGATGTGTCTGCTGCAGCCTCGCCGAGGGACTCTCCGCCGCTTTCGACGGGTTGCGGGCCCGCCCTGAACCTCCGGATCACGTCGTGATCGAGCTCAGCGGAGTCGCCGATCCACTGCGGGTGGCGCCATGGGGCGACAGCGACGGCTTCCGGCTGGAGGGAATCATCGTCCTGGTCGATGTCGACCAACTCCCCGACCGTCTGGCCGATCCGCTCACCGCTCCCCTGCTCCGGGGCCAACTCGAGGCCGCTGACCTGGTGGTGTTGACCAAGGCCGATCTCGTCGACGCCGATCGGCGCCATGGCGCCACCCGGCAGGTCGGTGTTCTCGCACCGGGCGTTCCGATGGTCGAGGCCGGCACCGCTGGCGCGGCGGCCCTCCTCGACCTCGGCTCGAGGCGCCCGGGCGGGGTGGCGACGATCCCCGAGCGGCAGCTGTTCGATCCCCACGAGGTGGCGTTGGTGCCCCTCCCCTTCCCTGCCACGATCGAGCAGCTCCATCAGGTGCTCGACGCTCTTCCCTCCACGACGGTCCGCGCCAAAGGCATCGCGGTCGCCGCCTCCGGCGAGCGCCTTCTCGTCCAGCAGGTCGGGAGCCGCCGCCTCGTCACTTCCCTTCCGGCCGCGGAGGATCAGCCGCCGACCGAGCTCGTCGTCATCACCGTCACGAGCCCGCCATGACGCCCACTGCGGCCACAGCGGTCACCAGACCGAGGATCTGAACCGGGCGTAGGCGTTCCTTCAGCACCAGCCAGGCGATGGCCACGGTGACCGCGGGGAACATCGACGACACCACCGCAACCGTAGCCAGCGATCCGTGGTGGGTGGCCACTGCGTACATGCCGTTGGCCGAGGAGCTGAGGGCAGCCACCACGAGGGCGATCGGCACGATGCCCCGGACGCCATCACCGGCCGGTCGGGTGAGGCGCAACATCACCAGGATCACCGCCAGACCGGTCACCCTCGACGGGGCGACGATCCAGACACCGCCGTCGTCGCTGCCTTGGGAGAAGGCGATGAGCAGGAAGCCGAGCCCGGCTCCGCCCACGAGCGCGTAGCCGAGGGCGGCGCGAACCGAGCCCAGGCCGTCCTTGCCGACCATGGAGACGAGAACAATGGCCGCGAAGCCCAACCCCACGCCGCCCACCGATTGGGCCGACGTTCCATCACCACGTGTCCAGGCGAGCACCACCGGCATGGCGGTGGCGAGCGCGCCGGCCACCGGCGCCACGATCCCCACCCGGCTCTTCGCATAGCCCGTGTACAGACCGACCAGCCCGATGGCGCTCCCGAATCCCGCCGCCGCGCCCCACCACAGGTCGCGCATGGTCGGGTCGCCTCCGACGACGAGGGCGAGGAGGACGCTGAAACCGATACCCGATCCGTGGGCCACCGCGGACACCACGAGGGCAGGCGCTCGGCGTGACCCGAATCCGCCGAGGAAGTCGGCGAGGCCCGCGAAGAGTGAGACGCCCAGGGCGAGGAGGACGGCCACCGATCAGGTGCCGGCGAGTTCGGCGATCACCTCGCTGAACGCCTCCAGCCCTTCGCCCCCATCCTGTTGCACCACCACGTAGTTGAAGCCCCACCGCTCGCGTCGGTCGCGGAGGCTCTGACTGATCTCTGTGGTCGAGCCGATCAGAACGGCAGGCGACTGGGAAAGGTCGTCCACACTGGCGCCGAACAACTCGGCGAAAGCAGCCATGGTCCCTTCCCGATCGTCGGTCACGGTGGCGCTCATGGTCAGCGAGCTGAGGTCCTTGTCGGCCAGGCTCGCTCCCGCCACCTCACGCACGCGGCCGAGCTTGGAGTCGTAGGCGTCGGGCATCGAATCGGCGATCGCATCGACGCCCACCTCGCCCGACCGCAGGTTCGCGGTCACCCCGATGATGTCGGCGTGCTGCGCAGCGAGTCCCAGCATGCGGGGCCCACCACCGCCGATGATCACCGGTGGGCCGCCCTCCCGATGAGGAGCCGGGTGACCGGTGTGGCCGGTGATCGTGTAGTACTCGCCCTGGAAGTCGAAGGGCTCCCCCGCCCAGCAACTCCGGATGATCTGCAGACTCTCCAGCATCCGGTCGATTCGCACCCCAGGCCGGTCGTAGGCCATGCCCGACTGCTCGTAGTCGGTCCGCATCCATCCCGCACCGAGCCCGAACTCCACCCGCCCCTCGGCGATCTGATCGAGGGTGGCGATCTCCTTTGCGAGCACCACCGGGTGCCGGTAGTCGTTGCCGAACACCAGCACGCCGACTTTCAGCGCGGTGGTGGCTGTGGCCGCAGCGGCGATGGCCGTCAAGGGGCCGTACTGATGGTGGAAGTGATCCGGGAGCAGTATGGAGTCGAACCCCTGCGACTCCGCGAACTTGGCCGAGTCGATCCAGCTCATCCCC
>CAYFLT010000005.1:86229-97085 GCA_964344055.1 uncultured Candidatus Nemicrothrix sp. | reverse complement strand
TCGATCGGCGAGTGCAGCTGCAGACCGAACCGGAAGGGACGGGTCTGGTGGGCGGACGGGGTGGGAGCCGGCGATGTCATGGGCGGGAGTGTGACACGACGATCATGCCCCGGGCCAAGTGTCGCCGACCCGGTACCCCTCCGGCCAGGGATCGGCGGGATCGACCCAGTGGGTGTGGGTGCCGGTGATCCAGGCCCGGCCCGCCACGGTCGGACGGATGGCCGCCACGTCACCGACTCTCGTCGTTCCGACGATCTCGCCGACGAACTCCGAATCGATCACCGATCTCATCACCAGCCGATCACCCACCTCCATCTCACCGCGGGCGTGGAGCACTGCCATGCGCGCCGACACTCCCGTGCCAGTCGGTGAGCGGTCGAGCTTTCCCGGGTCGATGACCGACGTGTTGCGCATGGTGAGATGGCCCCCTCGGGTGCGAACACGGGGACCGGCGATCTGGCAGAACGAGATGTGGTGCCAATCGGGGTTGGCCGGGTGTTCGAATCCCAGCTGAGCGTTCGCTGCTTCGGTCACCCGAAGCCCCACCTCCATCAGGTCCCGAGCTGAGGACGGTTCGACTTCGACACCGAGGTCGGCCGCATCGACCATCACGAAACTGTCGCCGCCGTAGGCGGTGTCGACCCGCAGTGGTCCGATGCCCGGCACGTCGATGGTCGCATCGAGGCGGTGGACGAACGAGGCGACGTTCGTCACCCGGATCCACTCAGCCTTGCCATTCCGGCAGCCGGCCTCCACCTCGACCAGCCCACCCGGCGCTTCCATGGTGAATCGGGTCGTCGGCTCCGACATCGGCACTCGACCGGTTTCCAGGAGAACGGTGGCGACACAGATCGAATTCGACCCCGACATCGGCGGCGTGTGGGTCGGTTCCATGATGATGAATCCGGCCACAGCCCGGTCGTCGACCGGGGGTACGAGGAGGTTCACATGCCGGAACACGCCGCCGCGCGGCTCGTTCAGGATCAGGTTCCGGAGCCCTTCATCACGTGCGATCCATCGGGACTGTTCCCAGAGGGTGGCTCCCGGGGGCGGTGCCACACCACCCACGATCACGTCGCCGACCTCACCCTCGGCATGGCAGCTCACCACGAGGATCCCGTCATCACGGTCGACCCCGAACCCCTCCATCACCCCCTGTCTACCAGTGAGACAGTGGCGACGGGGCCCGGTGTCTCACGGGGCGTTCGCCGGGTCGCCGCCCACGGACTCCGCCGTGCCTAGTGTGCGCGGATGAACGATCCCCGTGGTGCCGAGCCCGTCCTGCTGGTCTCGATCGATGGTCTGGCTCCCCGTTCGATCAACCGGCAGACGATGCCGGTACTCACCGCACTCGCGGACCAGGGTGCCTCGTGCTTCTCGGCCCGGTCGGTGTCGCCCACCATCACCCTTCCGGCCCACGCCTCGATGGTCCGGGGTGTCTCGGTCGCCACCCACGGCACGGTCGACAACACGCCGGTTCCGCCGGCCACGGAAGCACCGTCGGTCCTGTCGGTGGGGCGAGCAGCGGGACGCCGTACCGCGCTCTTTCTCAACTGGTTGCCGCTCGACTGCCTGTTCGAGCCAAAGGCGGTGGAGCAGCGCGTCGCCCTCGACGCCGGCTACGGACCCGACGATGATCCTCGGCTCGTGGACCTGGCGGTTCCCACGCTCCGGTCCGACTCCCACGACCTCGTCTTCTTCTACTTCTCCCAGCCCGATGCCGAGGGCCATGCGCACGGCTGGGACACGCCGGAGTACGAGGCGATGGTCACCCGCACCGACGAGCTACTCGGGCACCTGATCGAAGCCGTCGGTCCGAAAGCCTCGATCCTGGTCACCACCGATCACGGCGGGCACGACAGAGTCCATGGCACCGATCTTCCGGACGATCTGGAGACGTTCGTGGTGGTCCGCCACCTGGACGTGGACGCGGGAACGATCTGGGAGTCGGCCTCGATCCTCGACATCGCCCCCACCGTGGCCACCATGGGCGGATTCGACCCGTCACCCCACTGGGAAGGCCGATCCCTGATCGGCTAGCCGCGAGAACGCGAACGGGCGGAGGCACACGGCCCCCGCCCGTTCACTTCAGATGCTCCGCGAGGTGAGTGACACCGAAGGTGTCACGATCCCGCAGCGAGAATGCCCCGGATGTCAGCCCTTGGCTTCGACGAACGCGTCGGAGTACTTGGTCTCGAAGTCGCCGGTGTCCTCGAGCGCTTCGAGCGAGTCCACCCCGCCGGCGAGCACTGTCGGGTCGTTGACGAAGTCGAGCAGGTCCTCGTCGAGCAGCGGCACGGCGGCGCTGTTCGGCGTGTTGTAGTAGTTCCAGTTCGTCAACGCCGCGCCCTGTTCGGCACCGTACATCCAGTTGATGAACGTGTGCGCGGTGCACGGATGCGGGGCGTCGTGGGCGATGGCGAAGTTGTCGATCCAGCGGGTGCCGCCTTCCTCAGGAACGAAGTAGACGTAGTCCCCTGGGTTCTCGGTCTCGAGGAACTGGACGAACATGTCGCCGGAGTAGCCATGCGCGATGACCGTCTCGCCCGAGGTGAGGAACTCGTCGGCCGAGTCGGTGTTGAAGGCGGCAAGGCGACTGGCGGTGTCGCGCACCAGATCCCGCGCCTCGTTGAGCTCGCCCTCGTCGGTGGTGTTCATCGAGTGGCCCAGGTACTTCAAGGCGGCACCCAGCGTCTCGCGTGGGTCGTTGAGGAGCTGGATCTGGCCGTCGAACTCACCGGAGAGTGCCGGGTCGAAGATGATGCCCCACGAGCGTGGGAAGTCGTCGCCGACGACCGCGGTGTTGACCGCAATACCGGTGGTGCCCCACTGGTACGGCAGGGAGTACTCGCCTTCGGGGTCGTAGTACAGGTTGGTGAAGTCCTCCGAGAGGTTCTCGGCGTTCGGGATGAGGTCGAAGTTGAGCGGCATGAGCGAGCCGGCTGCGATCATCACCGAGACCATGTAGTCCGAAGGCACGATCACGTCGTAGCCGCTGTCGCCGGCCGACACGATCGGCTGCATGGCTTCGTTCGAGTCGTAGCTGTCCATCGTGGCCGAGATGCCGTACTCGTCCGCGAACTCGGCGAGCTGCTCCTCGTCGAGGTACTCGGCCCAGTTGTACAGGGCGAGGTCGCCGTCGACCTCTCCGACTTCGCATTCGGCTCCCCCGTCGGCGGAATCGCCGTCGTCACCACCGCACGCCGTAGCGAGCAGGGCGAAGCCGAACAGTCCGGCCAGGAGCCGGAACCAGGGTGCATTCTTCATTGTGGGTTTCTCCCTTCCAGGGGCCGGATCGGCCAAAGGTACTCTGCGTCAGCCATCGCCGACGTTGCGAACGCGTTCCGCGAGAAGCGACAAGACGACCAGCGTCATCGAGCCGACGAGCATCACCACCGACACCGCGTTGATCAGCGGGGTGACGCCCTTTCGGATGAGACCGAACACGAAGACCGGCAAGGTCGTCCAGCCGGGTCCGGTCACGAACTGGGTGATGACCACGTCGTCGAGCGACAGGGTCATGGCGAGGAGGGCACCGCCGAGGATGCCGGGCAGGATCTGGGGGAAGGTGACGTATCGGAAGGCCTGCCAGCGGGTGGCGTAGAGGTCGAGCGCAGCCTCCTCGAGTTTCGCTTCCATGCCGGCGAGACGGGCCCGCACCACGACCGACACGAAGCTGATGTTGAAGGCGATGTGGCTCAGCACGATCGAGCTGAAGCCCTTGCGGAGATCGGTGCCGAAGATCGCGTTGACGATGTCGAAGAACTCAGCGAAGAAGAGCAGCAGCATCACGGCCATGGTGACGTCGGGGATGATGATCGGCAGGTAGAGCAGGGCGTCGAACACCTTGTGGCCCCGGAAGGTGAACCGTTCGAGGGCCAGGGCGGCCATCGTCCCGAGCACGACCGAGATCAGGGTGCTGATGACCGCGATCTGCACCGAGTTCCAGAGCGAGTCCCGGGTGTTCTCACTGTCCCAGAACTCGCCGTACCACTCGAAGGTGAACCCACCCCACACGCCGACATTGCGACTCGCACTGAACGAGAACACCACCAGCAGGATGATCGGGGCGTAGAAGAACAGGTAGACGAGCCACCCGTTGACGTGCAGCAACGCCTTGAACCACCCACGAGGTTGGACTGCGCTTCCAGTAGTCACAGGGTCCGACCTCCCTTGCGGAAGTAGACGATCGTGGCGGTGAGCATCACGGCCATCAGGACGAACGACAGGGCCGCACCGAAGGGCCAGTTCCTGGCGGTGAGGAACTGGGTGACGATGTAGCTGCCGAGCAGGGTGGTCTTCGCCCCGCCGAGGATCTCGGGCGTGACGTATGCGCCGAGGCTCGGGACGAACACGAGGATCGAGCCGGCGATGACGCCCGGCATGGACAGGGGCAACAGCACGTGGCGGAACGACTGGAAGTTGTTGGCGTAGAGGTCCCGGCTCGCTTCCAGAAGGCGGTGATCGATCCGCTCGATGGCCGCGTACAGCGGCAGGATCATGAACGGGAGGTAGCCGTAGACAAGACCGAGTACGACCGCGGTTTGGGTGAAGAGGAACTCCTGTTCACCCAGACCGATCGCCTCGGTGACCTTGGTCAGCGGCCCGTCGTTGCCGAGGATGACCCGCCAGGCGTAGTTCCGCACGAGGAAGTTGGTCCAGAACGGGATCATGACGAACACGAGCATCACGTTGCGGACGGTGGGACTGCGGGTGGCGAGGAAGTAGGCGAACGGATACGAGATCACCAGGCAGATCACCGTGCTCAGCAGGGCCAACCACACCGACCGGAAGAGGATGTCGCGGACGATCGGCTCGCCGAGCTTCTGGTAGGAATCGAGGTTCCAGCCGGAGAGATCGGTACCGCCGAATCGGTTCCTCGTTGCGAACGAATAGACGACGACGATCACCAGAGGGATCGCGAAGAACAAGATGAGGTAGGCGTAGGCCGGCACGGCCATCAGGAAGCCACGCCGTCGATCGTGGCGAGCGGCCGCCGCTTCGAACTCCGGGGTCGCCTCGGCGACGTCGGGCTCGATGGGCGTTTCGACCACGGTCACGAGTCGGCCACCACCCATGCCGCCCCAGGGTCCCAACTGACCGTGATCTCGGTCCCGGGCTCATAGACCACCGAACCCGGGAGGTTCTCTTCGCGGACCTCGACCTCCATCCAGTCGAGTCGGACGGTGTAGACGCGGGCGTTGCCGAGGTAGGTCATCCGGTCGATGACACCGTCGACGGACGTGCCGTCGCCGCTGGCGACACTACCTCGGGCGGCGAGGTGGGCCCGCTCGGGACGGAGGCTCAGCGCGACCTTCGCCCCGGTGCCGTGGCTGGACTCGGCGCGGACCCGGGCGCCGTTGGCGAGGCACACCGTGGTGGCGTCTTCGACGGTGCCCTCGAGCAGGTTGGTCTGGCCGATGAAGTCGGCGACGAAGCGGTTGACGGGGTGTTCGTAGATGTCTTCGGGTGAGCCGACCTGGAGCAGCTTGCCCTCGTCCATCACCGCGATCCGGTCGCTCATGGTGAGCGCTTCTTCCTGGTCGTGGGTGACGAAGACGAAGCTGATGCCGAGCTCCCGTTGGAGCTTCTTGAGCTCGCCCTGCATCTCCTGGCGGAGCTTGAGGTCGAGCGCGCCGAGTGGCTCGTCGAGCAAGAGAACCTTCGGGTGGTTCACGAGGGCCCGGGCGAGGGCCACCCGCTGCTGCTGACCACCCGACATCTGAGAAGGCTTGCGCCCTTCCATGCCGCCGAGCTGCACGAGGTCGATCATCTCCTTGGCCTGGGCGGCTGCGGAGCTCTTGTCGACACCTTGCATCTTGAGCCCGAAGGCCACGTTGTCGGTGACGGTCATGTGCGGGAACAGGGCGTAGTTCTGGAACACCGTGTTGACCGGTCTCTTGTTGGGCGGGAGGGTGCCGACCTCGTCGCCGAAGATCTTGAGGCTGCCCTCGGTCGGGAAGTCGAGGCCGGCCACCATCCGAAGCGTGGTGGTCTTGCCGCACCCCGATGGTCCGAGCATGGCGAAGAACTCGCCGTCGGCGATCTCGAGGTCGATGTCGTCGACCGCGACGACCTCGTCGAAGCGCTTCGTGATTCCCGTGAGCTCGACCGCTGGTGTGGTCACATCGTCCCCCAGTCGTAATTCTGCTGCACCATGCGCAGGTACGTCATCACCTCGACGTCGAGTACGCCAGAGACGCCCCGTACTTGGTCGCGGACTTCGAGAAGGTGGGCGGAGTCCGTACACACCACCTCGGCCAGAACGTCGAAGCGGCCGGTGGTGATCACGGTGTAGTCCACCGACGGGATCTGGCTGATCTTCTCGGCCACTGTCCCGACGTCTTCGGCGATCTTGACGCCCACCATCGCCATCAGGGCATAGCCCAGCGTGGTCGGGTCGGTCACCGCGACGATCTGGATCACCCCGCGGTCCTGGAGCCGGTTCACCCGCTGACGGACAGCGGCCTCCGACATTCCGACGAGCTTGGCGAGCTGGCTGTAGGCCGCCCGTCCGTCGACCTGGAGCTCACGGATGAGCGCCTTGTCGATCTCGTCGAGGTCCTGCCGAATGCTCACGTCATGTCCCCGAGCGCTTGTCTATCTCGGCCATGGCCTCGGTGAGGGCCCGGCGGAGGATCCCGTTCATCTCCTCGAAGTGTTCGGGACCGGCGATGAGCGGCGGCGAGAGCTGGATGACCGGCTCGCCGCGGGAGTCGGCCCGACAGATCAGGCCCAGCTCGGCGAGCCGAAGCGACAGGAAGGAACGGATCAGGTGATGCGTCTCGTCGGCGTCGAAGGTGGCCTTGGAGTCACGGTCCTTCACCAGCTCGATGCCGTAGAAGTAGCCCATGCCACGTACGTCGCCGACGATCGGGAGGTCCAACAGATCGTCGAGGGCGGCCCGGAAGGCGTCCTGGTTGCCGAGCACGTTGCCCAGCAGGTTGTCGGACTCGAAGAGGTCGAGGTTGGCGAGGGCAACCGCGCAGCTCACCGGATGACCGGCGAAGGTGTAGCCGTGGAGGAACTGTTCGTCGGTGTCGGCAAAGGGTTCGGCGATCCGGTCGCTCACCAGCATCGCCCCGAGCGGTGCGTACCCGGAGGTGAGGCCCTTGGCGCTGGTGATGATGTCGGGCTGGTAGTCGAGGCGCTGGCTGCCGAACCAGTGGCCGAGGCGGCCGTAGGCACAGATCACCTCGTCGGAGACGAGCAGGACGCCGTGGGTGTCGCAGATCTCGCGGACCCGCTGGAAGTAGCCGTCGGGCGGAACGAAGCAGCCGCCGGCGTTCTGGACGGGTTCGAGGAACACCGCCGCCACGCTCTCGGGCCCAGCTCGCAGGATGGCCTGCTCGATCTCCTCGGCGTAGTAGGAGTCGTCGGTCACCCAGTCGGGGCGCCGATACATGTTCGTGTTGGTCACCTTGATCGCGCCGGGAACCAGGGGTTCGAAGGGTCCCTTCACCGCGGCGAGACCGGTGATGGAGAGGGCGCCCATGGTGGTGCCGTGGTAGCTGAGGTCTCGTGAGATCACCTTGGTGCGGAGCGGCTCACCCTTGAGCTTGAAGTACTGACGGGCCAGCTTCCACGCCGACTCCACGGCCTCGGAGCCGCCGCTGGTGAAGAAGATGCGGTTCAGATCGCCGGGCGACAGTTCGGCGAGGCGGGCCGCCAGCTCGACCGCCTTGGGGTGGGCGTAGGTCCAGATCGGGAAGAAGCCGAGCTCCTCGGCCTGGGCACCGGCCGCCTTGGCCAGCTCCAACCGGCCATAGCCGGCCTGGGTCGTGTAGAGCCCGGCGAGGCCGTCGAGGTAGCGATTGCCGTGGTTGTCCCAGACGTAACAACCTTCGCCCCGCTCGATGATCGGCATGCCATCGACACTTCTCCCGAGGGAGGAGAAGTGACCCCAGAGATGGCGATCGGCCTGCTGGGCGAGTGCGACGTTGGCTGACGTGTCGGACGCGACGGAAGACATCGTTGTTCCCCCTTTTCGGGACGGATTCAACATCATCCTGACCGACAACGCAACCGAATCGGTTGATTTGTCCGAAACGGCTCGTCAGAATGCGGAGATGCAGCGTCCTCCGATCCGCATCCTCGACGTCGCCGGCTCGCCGGAACAGATGGGTCACACCCATGGCGCGGCGTACGCCGACGAGATCCGCCACTACATGAACGAGCGGGTCGAGCTCGTGATGTCCGGCTTGTGGTCCGGCGGCCCATTGGATCGGGCAACGGTCCTCGACATCGCCGAGTCGATGCTTCCCGCCCATGAGACCCACTCCCCTGCGTTGTACGCGGAGATGATCGCGATGGCGGCCGCTGCGGGCATCAGCCCCGCGGAAGCAGTGGTGGTCGGCGGGTTCACCGACTTCGTCGACACGGTCCGCGCCGAGGTGGGCGGACCGCTCCCGGTATCGCTGATGGAGGACGACTGCACCGCCGCGATCGTCCCCGACCACCGGGCCGACGGGGCCGGCTTCTTCGCCCAGACATGGGACATGCACGACACTGCCACCGACCACGTCCTCCTCCTGCGCACCAAGCCGGCCGACGCGCCCGCGGCTCTGGTGTTCACCACCACCGGCGCCCTCGGCCAGATCGGGATGAGCGAGACCGGGGTGTGCGTCGGCATCAACAACCTGAGTGCCACCGACGGCCAGCGAGGCGTCTGCTGGACCCAGGTGGTCCGCGACGCGCTCGGACAACCGGACGCCGGGGCGGCCAAGGATGCGATCCTCGACGCCGAGCTGGCGGGAGGCCACAACTTCCTCACCTTCGACGCGGACGGCACGGGCTACAACATCGAAGCCATGCCCACCGTCCGCCCGGTCTGGGAGCTGGACGACGAGGCGATCGTCCACACCAACCACACCACAACGCCCGAGACCGACGCGGTCCAGGGCGCCCGCGACGCCGCGTTGCAGGATTCGTCCCACCGTCGCCTCTCCACCGGGCGGGCATGGCTCGACCGCGACGGCATCGACGCCGACGACCTCATGGAGCTGACCCGCGAGCCCACCGCGGTCTGCCAGCGGGCGGTGCCCCCGTACCACGTCGAGTCCTCAGGGGCCGCGATCATGCGGCCCAAGACGAAAGAGTTCTGGGCGGTCTGGGGGATCCCGGCCGAGAACGAGTTCCAGAAGATCGAGTTCGCCTCGTGAGCGAGCCGACCGAGCTCCGCTACGTCAACCTCGCCCCCGAGCATGCCGAGGCCTTGGAGGAGCTCGAGCTGTCGGTGTTCCACACCATCGACCCGGCCGATCTCTACGACGCAGAGGAGCTCACCCGCCTGGCCCACGCCTTCCCCGAGGGCAACTTCGTCGTGCTCGACGGCGACCGTCCGATCGGCATGGGGCTCGGCCTGTTCGTGGAGTTCGACTTCGAACACACCGACCACACCCTGGCCGACATCACCGGCGAGGACGGCGTCTCCAACCACTCGATGGACAACCCCTGGTACTACGGCACCGACATCTCGGTGTACCCCGAATACCGCGGCCGCGGCATCGGCCGCCGGCTCTACGAGCTGCGCAAGGACTGCGTCCGCCGGTTCGACAAGATGGGCATCGTCGCCGGTGGTGTGATCCCGGGATATCGGGACCACAAGGACACCATGAGTGCCGAGGAGTACGTGGCCAAGGTGGTGGCCGGTGAGCTGTACGACCCCACCACCACCTTCCAGATCGAGAACGGCTTCGAGGTCCTCGGCGTACTCACCGACTATGTGAACGACCCCACCGTCGACAGCTACTCCACCCTCATCTGCTGGCGAAACCCGGAGCGTCAGCCATGACCACGCCGACCGGAACGGCCGGAAGCGTCGCCGACCTGCTGGCCGCGATGCAGCCGGATCCCGAACAGCCCGACGGCACCACCTCGACATGGCAGCTGGGCGAGTTCACCGAGGGCACCCTCGAGACCGGCGTCTGGGAGGCCACCGTGGGCGGCTGGGACGAGGACGACTACCCGGTCGAGGAGTTCATCGTGATGCTGTCGGGCCACCTCCGGCTGACCGAACCCGACGGCACCGTGCACGACCTGCGGCGGGGCGACGTCTTCCATCTTCCCAAGGGCTGGGCCGGCCGTTGGGACGTCGTCGAGGACATGCAGAAGATCTACGCCGTGGTCTCGTGACCGACCCGGCCCGACTCGCCCGAGCGGCCGAACCCGCGGTCTTCTGGAGCGACCGTCCCGACGCACCCGAGGCAGCCGATCCGCTCAGCGGACACGTCAACGCCGACCTCTGCATCATCGGCGGCGGCTTCACCGGTCTCTGGTCTGCGGTCCAGGCGCTCGAGGAGACGCCGGGCCGCCGTGTCGTGGTGCTCGAGGCCGAGGTGTGTGGCTTCGGCGCGTCGAGCCGCAACGGCGGTTTCTGCGATGCCTCGCTCACCCACGGCTTCCTGAACGGCCTCAACCACTGGCCCGACGACATCGCCACCCTCGAGCAGCTCGGGGCCGAGAACCTCGACGCGATCCTCGACACGATCGAGCGCCACGGGATCGACGCCGACGCCCACCGCGCCGACGAGATCTCGATGGCGGTGGCCGACTGGCAGGTCGCCGATCAGGCCGACGCCGCGACGATCTACCGCGAGCACGGCGTCGCGCACACCCTCCTGGACCAGACCGCGGCCCGGGCCGTCGCCGCCTCCCCGACCTACCTCGGGGGACTGGCGGGCCACGACTCGATGGCACTGGTCGACCCGGCCCGGCTCGCCTGGGGTTTGAAGCGGGTTGCTGCCGAGCTCGGCGCGGCGATCCACGACCAGAGCCGGGTCACCGGCATCGAGGATCAGGGTGGCACCCTCCGGGTCACCACCGACCGGGGAACGGTACGCGCCGATCGGGTGATC
>CAYFLT010000005.1:85907-86219 GCA_964344055.1 uncultured Candidatus Nemicrothrix sp. | reverse complement strand
GATCGTGGCCACCAACGCCTGGGCCGAACCGGTCCGCCAGATGCGGCGCTACATCGTGCCCGTCTACGACCACGTCCTGATGACCGAGCCGTTGTCGACCGAGCAGCTCGGCTCGATCGGCTGGGAGGGCCGGGAGGGGTTGGCCGACGCCGGCAACCAGTTCCACTACTACCGCCGCACCGCCGACGACCGGATCCTCTGGGGCGGCTACGACGCCAACTACTACTTCCGCAACGGCATGGGTCCGGCCTACGAAGACCGGATGCCGTCCTACGAGCTGTTAGTCGGGCACTTCTTCGGGGCGTTTCCCCA
>CAYFLT010000005.1:73529-85897 GCA_964344055.1 uncultured Candidatus Nemicrothrix sp. | reverse complement strand
CGAAGTTCGCGGTCGCGTTCGGCACCCGCCACGACGGCCGCCTCGCCTGGGCGGCCGGCTACACCGGCCTCGGCGTGGGCGCCAGCCGATTCGGCGCGCGAGTGGCGCTCGACCTGGTCGACGGGCTCGACACCGAACGCACCGCGCTGAAGATGGTCCGCAAGAAGCCCTTCCCTTTCCCGCCCGAACCCGTCCGCTCCTTGGCGATCCAGACAACCCGGCGCGCCATCGCCAAGGCCGACCGCACCGGAGAGAACGGCCTCCTCCTCAAAACCCTCGACCGCTTCGGAGTCGGCTTCGACAGTTGACACCTGCGGGATCGCGACACTCCGTGTCGCTCGCCTCGCAGAAGAGTTGTTTCGCTGGTGCCAGGCACCCGAAACATCTCGACCCCGGATTCAGGACTTGGGACGGAGGTTCTGGGGGTCGTACATCGCTCGCAGCGACGCCTTCGCCGGATAGTGCTCGCTCTCGACCACGATCTCGAACGCTCCACCGCTGACGAGATCCGCAGTGACTCCGTCGGCGTGTTCGACATAGCCGAAACCCATCGCCCCACCGAGGGTGTGACCGTAGGCGCCCGACCGCAGGTAGCCGACAACATCGCCGTCGAGCAGGATCGGCTCCTCCCCGTGCAACAGCGGCTCAGGGTCCTCCAGCAGGAACTGCACGAGCCGCGAGCGGTACGGCCCGTTCTCCCGCTGCTCGAGGAGGGCGTCGCGTCCGACGAAGCCGTCGGGCTTGTCGAAGTCGATCGCGAAGGCGAGACCGGCCTCGAGCGGCGAGTCCGAGTTCTCGATGTCGAGCCCGTAGTCGAGCCGGCCGGCTTCGGTCCGGGTGCTCTCGAGCGTCTCCATCCCGACGTGGCGCAGACCGTGGCCGGCACCGACCGCCAGCAACCGGTCGTAGACGCCGAGGGCGAAGTCGGTCGGTACGAACAACTCCCAGCCGAGCTCGCCGACGAAGCTCATCCGTTGGGTCAGCCCGCGACCGTGGTGCAGGTTGATCTCCTGGGCCGTGTAGTACGGGAATGCCTCGTTGGACAGGTCGGCATCGGTGATCTCGGCCAGCAGCGCCCGGGAGTTCGGGCCCTGCAGACTGATCAGGGCGTAGCCGGACGTGACGTCGGTGACCACGACCAGGTCGTCGCCGATCGCTCGACGGAGCAACGCCTCGGTCCGCCGATGGAACAGCTCCGCCACCACGAGGAGGTAGCGCTGCTCGGCCACCCGGGTGATGGTGACATCGGCCTCGATCGTGCCCCGCTCGTTGAGGAACTGGCTGTAGACACACTGGCCGACCGGAACCGACACGTTGTTGCCGCCGATCCGGTTCAGCAATGCCTCCGCGCCCGGACCCTCGACGAAGAAGTTCGACATGGACGACATGTCGAAGAGCCCGACTGCCTCCCGTACCGCGGCGTGTTCCACCGCGTGGAGGTCGAACCACGGGTGACGGCCGTAGCTCAGCTCCGACTCCTCGGGCTGCCCGTCCGGCGCGAACCACGAGGTGAGCTCCCAGCCCGACGATTCACTGAAGTGGGCACCGGCGTCGGCCAGCCGATCGTGGAGGACCGACCGTCGCACATCACGGGCCTTCTCCGGACTCGAGTGGGGCCACGATCCGGTCGAGTGGAGTCGACCGAGCAGCTCCACGCTTCGTTCACCGAGGTAGGAGCGGTTCGTCTGCCACGGCGACAGGCGGGCGATGTCGATGTCGGTGACGTCGACCGGTGCGATGCCGTCGACGATCCAGCTGGCGATGATCGACCCCGCGCCGCCTCCGCTCAGGATCCCGAGCGAGTTGAAGCCGGCGGCCACGAAGTAGTTGTCGAGCTCGGGGGCTTCGCCCATCAGGTAGCCGTTGTCGGGGGTGAAGCTCTCGGGGCTGGTGAAGAGCTTGCGGATCCCGACATCGGCGAGCTGGGGCAGGATCTCCAAGGCGAACTCGAGGAACGGCGCCAGCCGATCCCAGTCCGAAGGGATCTCCCCGAAGCTGAAGTCGTCGGGGATACCGTCGAGCGACCAGGGCGCGGCCACCGGTTCGAACAACCCGACCATGAGACCACCGGTCTCCTCCCGGTAGTACGCGAAGCGGTCGGGGTCCTCGAAGATCGGCAGGTCGGGCGACACTCCCTCGAACGGTTCGCTGATCAGGTAGGCGTGCTCGATCGCCTGGAGCGGGATCGACACACCGGCCATCGCCCCGAGCTGCCGGGCCCACATGCCCGCGCAGTTGACGACGTATTCGGCCTCGATGGTGCCCTCGGCGGTGATCACACCGGTCACCCGGCCGTCGCGTTGGGTGACCCCGGTCACCGGTGTGCCCTGGATGACCCGGGCGCCGCCGAGGCGGGCACCGGCGGCCAGCGAGTGGGCGACGTTGTAGGGGTCGGCTCGCCCCTCGTTCGCCGTGTAGAAGCCGCCGAGCACCGCGCTCGCGTCGAGCTGGGGCCACATCGCGGCAACGTCGGCGCCGGAGATCTCCTCGCGCTCGATCCCCATGAGCCGGAGGAAGTCGGCCTCCCGACGCAGCTTGGCCAACCGGCGCGGGTTGCTGGCGGTCTGGAGGTAGCCGACCGGCTGGAAGCCGGTCGACATGCCGGTCTCGTCCTCGAGCACCTCGTAGAGATCGCGGGAGTACTTCGCCATCCAAGCGAGCGTCTCGGTGGTCATCCCGCCCGACACGATGAGCCCTGCAGCGTGCCAGGTCGTCCCCGACGTCAGCTGGTCCCGCTCGAGGAGCACGACGTCGTCCCAACCCAGCTTGGTCAGGTGGTACGCGACGCTGGTGCCGATGACGCCGCCACCGATCACCACCACTCGCGCCCGTTCGGGGAATCCCTGGTTCTGATGCTTGTCGGCGTTCATCTCTGCCCCCACTCCGCGTCGGCCTCACCCATCCTTCTATGCCGGAATCCGTCGCGCAATCGAGCTTCGGGCACGGATTCCCTCGCCCGCTAGAGATCGTCAACGGAATGGGTAGCCACCGGCCAGGATGTGATAGGGATTCAGGCGTCGACCTTGGGGAGGAACGATGCCGCGCGACCCGCGATTCGACGTGCTGTTCGAGCCGGTCCAGATCGGGCCGGTCACCGCACCCAACCGCTTCTACCAGGTCCCCCACTGCACAGGGATCGGCTACAACCGGCCCCAGACCCTCGCCGCCCTCCGGGGCGTGAAGGCGGAGGGCGGCTGGGGCACCGTGTGCACCGAATACTGCTCGATCCACGCCTCATCGGATGATGATCCGTACCCCTCGGCCACGATGTGGGACGACGAGGACATCCGTTCCCACGCGCTCATGGTCGAGCAGGTCCACGCCCACGGGTCGCTGGCCGGGATCGAGCTGTGGCACGGCGGCGCCGCCAGCGCCAACCACTACTCACGGGAATCGCCGGTCGGGGTGTTCAGCCGCCCGGCCGGCGTGTGGGATCCAGTCCAGACCCGCCACATGACCAAGGACGACATCAAGGAGTACAAGCGCTGGCACCGCGAGGCGGCCATCTGGGCCCAGCGGGCCGGCTTCGACATCGTCTACGTCTACGCCTGCCACTGGTATCTGCTCCGTCAGTTCCTGGACCCGTCGAACCAGCGCACCGACGAGTACGGCGGATCGCTCGAGAACCGGGTCCGGCTCGTGAGGGAACTCATCGAGGAGACCAAGGAGGCGGTCGGCGACACCTGTGCGATCGCCGTTCGGTTCTCCGCCAGCGACGGAGGGCCGGACCACGCCCAGACCACCGAGGAGCCGAGGGCCCAACTCGAGATGCTGGCCGAGCTCCCCGATCTGTGGGACATCACCGTCCACGACTACAGCTGGGAGATGGGTACGGCCCGGTTCGTGCCCGAGGCCGGACTCGAGGACACGATGAAGTGGGTCAAGAGCGTGACGACCAAGCCGGTCGTCAGCGTCGGCCGCTTCACCTCGCCCGAGACGATGCTGCGCATGGTTCGTGACGGCACCGTCGATCTCGTCGGTGCGGCCCGCCCGTCGATCGCAGATCCGTTCCTCCCGAACAAGATCGCCGAGGGTCGCGAGGACGAGATCCGAGAATGCATCGGCTGCAACATCTGCTACACCGGCGACCAGACCGGCACGCCGATCCGCTGCACCCAGAACCCCACCATGTCCGAGGAGTGGCGCAAGGGATGGCATCCCGAGCGGATCGAGCCGAGGACGTCGAAGTCGCGCATCCTGATCGTCGGGGCCGGGCCGGCCGGACTCGAAGCGTCCGTCGCCCTCGGCAAGCGGGGGTACGAGGTGGTGCTCACCGAGGCCCGCAACGAGCTTGGTGGGCGGGTCACACGCGAGTCGACACTGCCCGGCCTGGCGTCCTATGCCCGGGTTCGGGACTGGCGGGTCACCATGCTCGACAAGTTGCCGAACGTGGAGGTCTATCCGGGCAGTGAGGTCGACGAGGCTCAGGTGCTCGAGTTCGCCCCCGATCATCTCGTGGTCGCTGCCGGTGCGTCCTGGCGGCGCGACGGCACCGGCCGCTGGCTCGAGGATCCCGTCCCCGGCTCCGAGTGCGCATCGGTCCTGACCGCCGACGACATCCTCGACGGCACGATTCCGGACGGGCCGGTCGTCCTCTACGACGACGACCACTACTACCTGGGTGGCGTCATCGCCGAGCACCTGCGCAACCACGGTGTCGAGGTCACCCTCGTCACCCCGGCCAACGAGGTGTCCACCTGGACGTCACACACCGAGGAGCAGCACCGGATTCAGGCCCGGGTGCTCGGCGCCGGTGTGAATGTGGCGACCGGCACGACACTCAGCGAGATCGGCGACGGGGTGGTGTCACTCGAGTGCGTCCACACCGAGACCATCCGCGAGGTCGAGGCCGCATGCGTGGTGATGGTCACCTCGCGGCTCCCGACCGACGGGCTTTACCACGCGCTCGACGGCCAGGTGCCGGTCACGCGGATCGGCGATGCGCTCGCGCCCGGCACGGTGGCCACCTCGGTGTACGCCGGGCATCAGTTCGCCCGCGAGTTCGATGCGCCCTCCCCGGCCGACGTCCGCTTCCGCCGCGAACGAGCCACCGCCCCCTGAGGTCAAACGCCGGGGACAGGCACCCGTTTGACCTCACCCGCCGCCGGATGACCTCAGCTGCCGCGGAGCCAATGCGAGAGCTTCAGTGCGAGCTTCGAGGACTTGCCCCGGTCTTCGGCCGCGTCGGCTCGACTCATCACCCACCGGCTGCCCCGCACCCCGAGCCAGCGAAGCGGCTCGGGCTCCCAGCGGCGCGGCATGGGGCCCGACTCGGTGCCGGTGATGAGCTCGGCCACAGTGCGGCCCGCCAGGTTCGACGGCGCCACACCCTCGCCGACGTAGCCACCTGCCGCCGAGAACCCGGCCGGATCGTGGTGGACGAACGGCGTCCAATCGCGCGGCACCCCCATGACACCACCCCACTGATGGGTGATCGCCACATCCTTCAGGATCGGGAACAGTTGGAGCAGCGCATCGTGCACGAGCCGATGTGACTCACCTCGGGATTCGCTCGCCGGGTCGATGGTCGAGCCGAAGAGGTACGGCACTCCCCGCCCACCGAACGCAATGCGGCCGTCCTCGGTGCGCTGGCCGTAGATGACCATGTACCGGTCGTCGGAGAATGTCGGGCGGTCGGCCAACCCGATCTCGTCCCAGACGTCACCCGGCAGTGGCTCGGTCGCCACCATGCGGGAGTAGAGCGGCAGCAGGCGGCGTCGTTGACCATCCAGATCCCGGGTGTAGCCCTCCGTGGCCTGTACGACGTGGCCGGCCCGGACCACACCGAGGTCGGTGTCGACCCGGCGAGGACCGATCCGGGTGGCCGCGGTGCCCTCGACGATCTCCACGCCGAGACTCTCGGCCGCGCGGGCGAGACCCAAGGCGAGGCGGGCCGGGTCGACCGCCGCACAGTGGGCGAACCGAATCCCGCTGCGAACATCGGTGGCATTGCACACCGATCGGGCGTCATCAGCGCTGAGGAGCCGGAAGTCGTCCTCGGAGAACCCAAGCGAATGGTGGTGCTGAACCTCGGCGACCTGCCGCGCCTGCTGGGCGTCGTTTCGGGCCACCCGGATGACGCCGCCCTTGGCGAAGCCACACGAGATGTCGTGTTCGGCGACGACCCGGCCGATCTCGTCGACCGTGCCGAAGACCGCTCGGGTCAGGCGGATCGCCTCGTCCATCGACGAACGCGTCGCGTACTTGTCGAGGCCGGCGGCGAGCTCGGCCACAGCCCAACCACCGTTGCGGCCGGATGCGCCGAATCCAACGTGTTCACGTTCGATCACGAGGATCGACAACGAGGGATCCAGCTGGGCCAGGTAGTACGCCGTCCACAGTCCCGTGTACCCGGCGCCCACGATGGCCACGTCGACATCACGGTCACCCGCGAGCGCCGGACGTGGCGCCTCCTCCTCGAGTTCATCGAGCCACAGCGATCGCCCCGCCCTGGTCATTGGGCGATCCTCCCACATCGGTCGACGTCGGGAAACGAGACGCGCGTCCCACCGCGAGGAGTGGCCTCACGCCATGGCGCGGATCACTCCAGCGACCTCGGCGAGGGAGTCGACGACGACATCGGCGGGTGTCCCGAATCGTCGATCCGGGTCGATCAGCACGCAGGGACATCCCGCGGCGACGGCGGCACCCACATCGGTCGGGGTGTCACCCACCATGACCAGCGACTCGATGTTCACACCGAGCGCGTCGGCCGCGTGGAGCAGCATCCCCGGGTGCGGCTTGGCCCCGTGCCCGGAGTCGTAGCCGAGCACCACGTCGAAGTCGGGAGCCAGCCCCAGCGCGTCCAGCTGGTCGCGCGCGGTCGCCTCGGCGTCGTTGGTGGCGAGCCCGACCGGAAGGCCCAGCAACCGGATTCCGGTCACGGTCTCGGCGGCTCCCGCAATCGGGGTGACGAACCGGGAGGACTCCTGGCGGGCCATCTCGTCGACCTGGACGGCCAGAGTCGCCACGTCGGATCGACCGAGCAGGGGAGCCAGGATCACCGCGATCTCGCCGGTGCTCTGGGCGACGAGCGGGGATTCCTCGTCGATCCGTCCGGCATCGATGTCGATGGCCATGGCGCGAGCGAGATCCTCCAGCAGGGCCTCGTCGCCGCCACAGAGGTTCCGCAACAGGGCCGCGAAACTCGGCCCCCAGGTGGCGTGGAAGTCGAGGAGGGTGCCGTCCTTGTCGAAGATCACGGCCTGGGCGGGTATCGGCTGCACGGGCGGCAGCGTAGGCCCACCGGGCGAGAACTAGAGTCTTCCCGGTATGCGCACCATCGGGCTGCTCGGCGGCATGAGCTGGGAATCGTCGGTCGAGTACTACCGGATCATCAACGAGGCAGTGAGGGATCGACTCGGAGGGACCCACTCGGCGAAGTCGCTCATGTATTCGGTCGACTTCCACGAGATCGAGCAGATGCAGCACGCGGACGACTGGGACGGCGCCACCGCCGCGCTGGTGTCGGCAGCCCGATCGGTCGAGGCAGGGGGTGCCGACTGTCTCGTCATCTGCACCAACACCATGCACCGTATGGCCGACGACGTGCAGGCCGCGATCGAAATCCCGCTGCTGCACATCGCCGACGCCACTGCCGCAGCGATCACGGCTCGGGGCGTCGGGTCCGTCGCCCTCCTCGGCACCCGCTTCACGATGGAACACGACTTCTACCGGGGCCGACTCGAGACGGTCCACGGCCTCGATGTCGCGGTGCCCGACGACGTCGAGCGGGCCGACATCCACCGCGTGATCTACGAGGAGCTCGTGTTGGGTCGGATCGTGCCGGAGTCGCGCGAGCGCTACCTCGAGATCATCGACCGGATGATCGGCGCCGGGGCGGAGGGCGTGATCGCCGGTTGCACCGAGATCGAGCTGCTCGTGACCGCCGGGGACGTCGACGTACCCTATTTCCCGACCACCCGCCTTCACGCCGAGGCCGCAGTCGACTGGGCCCTCAGCTAGTCAGATCGAACAGTCGGTCGACGAAAACCCGCTGCGACTTGGCGAGCAGCCGCCGGGCGTCGTCGAGGCTCACCCATGCGGCCCGATCGATCTCCGGGAACCGTTGCACCCGACCCGACCGCGGCGGCCACTCGAGTTCGAAGGTGTTCGACTCGATGGAGTCGGCATCGAAGTCGCCTTCGCGGGCATGGATCTCGATCCGTTTGCCCGCCGATCGTGACGACGACAGCGAGACCGATTCACCCGGTGGCGCGGATCGCCCGAGTTCCTCGGCGAACTCCCGCTCGGCGACCGCGAGAGGGTCGCGGTCATCGACCTCCACCAGCCCTTTGGGGAACGACCACGCTCCCTCGTGCTTCTTCGCCCAGAACGGCCCGCCCATGTGACCGATGAGGACCTCTACGTCGCCGCTTGCGTTCCTCCGCCAGAGCGCCAGGCCGACCGATTCGCTCACCGGGCAGCGGCCACCAGCAGGCTCTGCACGGACGTGCCGAGCAGGCCCGAACGATCCGACAGCACGGCCTGAGCCGTGCCATAGCCGCCCCGACGCACATGGGACATGCCGTCGAGCAACACCCACTCCCCTTCCGGGTGCCGGTGCAGATTCACCGTGAGATCCGGGTTGATGAACTGGAAGTGCTCGGGATCCACGACCCTCGAGATCCCGTTCGGGAAATCGGCCGCGGTGAGCGCCCGATCGAGCGGCTGGATGGGCGTCCCGGCGAGCACCGGGATCAGGAGCTTGAACCAGACCTGGGCCGGCCCCTTCGACGAGAAGGCGTCGATACCCACGGGCCGGATCTCGAGAGCACCGAGGAAGAACTCCCCGAACGGGCGGTCGTAGTCGTACTTGATCTTCGCCTGGGTTTCCGGAGCGGGCACGTGCGGGGGATCCGGGTGGACCACCCGGTCTTCGTCGAGCCCGTTGTCGCCGTGGCGGATGCGGAGGCCCCGGGCGAGCGCGACCTCGAGACCTTCGGTCGTGCGCATGACCGCGTCGACGAGCTGGACCCGCCGGCCCGGCCGCACCAGCTCGAGCTCGATGGCCAGCGGTGCGATCGGAATCGGGCGGACCAGCTCGACGGTGAGACGCGACAGGTGCCAGTCGCCAGGGTCGGCCTCGTGGTCGACGACGGTCCGGCCGAAGAGCGCGGTCGGAGGGCCGCCGTGCATGGCGCCGGCGTCCCACGGGCCTGCACAGATCGGGTCGGGGACGTACCGGCCGGACTCTCGGGCGAAGAGCCCGGCCGGCATCTCAGTCATGTCGCGCAGACTACTGAGCTGCCTCCAAGCCACGAGAAGTCAGCACCCGGGCGAGGTGGTTCCGGTAGTCGACGTCCGCGTTGGCGTCGGCGATCGGCGATGCACCGTCCGCAGCGACGGCCGCCGCGTCGGCGATCGACGCACCGCCCGCCAGCGCCGCTTCCGCCGCGCCGGCCCGCAACGGGGTCGATCCCATGTTGATGAGCGAGATGCCGGATCCCCCATCGGCCACGACGACCCCGACGATCGCCCAGTCCTGGGCGCGGCGGTTGAACTTCTGGAAGCTCCATCCGCCGGTGTCGGCAGGGACCCGCACCTCGACGAGAATCTCGTCGTCGGCCAGCACCGACTCGAAGTAGCCGCTGAAGAACTCGGTGGCCGAGATCTCCCGTTGACCGTTCGGTCCCTGGGCGACCAACGTGCCGCCGAGGGCGAGAACCGCCGCCGGTAGGTCCGACGCGGGGTCGGCGTGGGCAAGCGTGCCGCCCAGCGTCCCCCGGTGACGAACCTGCGGATCGCCGACCTTGGACGCCACGTGCTGGAGCAGAGGACACGCCGCGCCCAGAACGTCACTGTGTTCGAGTTCGGTGTGCCGAGTGCCGGCGCCGATGGCCACCTGGCCGTTGTCGGCTCGGATGTAGCGGAGCTCGTCGATGTGGCCGACGTCGACCAGCTGAGCCGGCGTGGCCAACCGGAACTTCATCATCGGGATCAGCGAGTGACCACCGGCGAGGAGCTTGGCTTCGTCGCCGTGCTCGACGAGCAGTGAGATCGCCTCTTCGGCCGAACCGGCCCTGGTGTATTCGACGGGTGCCGGAATCATGCTGCACCTCCCGCTCCGTTGCCGGCTCTGATCGCTTCCCAGACCCGCTGGGGGGTGGCGGGCATCTGGATGTCCGTGACACCGTGCGGCGACAGGGCGTCACAAACCGCGTTGATGACCGCGGCCGCCGAGCCGATGGTGCCGGCCTCGCCGACGCCCTTCACCCCGAGCGGATTGGATGTGCTCGGCGTCGTCGTCGAGTCGAGCTTCATGCTCGGCACCTCGGTGGGCGACGGCACGAGATAGTCCATCATCGACGGGTTGGTGATGTTGCCGTCCTCGTCGTAGATCGCTTCCTCGTAGAGCGCCTGGGCGACACCCTGCACGATCCCACCGTGGACCTGGCCCTCCACGATGAGTGGGTTGACCTGGGTGCCACAGTCGTCCACCGCGATGTAGTCGATCAGCTCGACACCACCGGTGTCCTCGTCCACCTCGACGACGGCCACATGCGTGCCGAACGGGAAGGCGAAGTTGGGCGGATCGAAGGTGACCTGCTCCTGCATGTTCGGCTCCATGCCGTCGGGGAGGTCGTGCGCGGTGAATGCCGCGAAACCGATCTCCTGGATCGCGATCACGTTCGACGGCGACCCCGCCACCGAGAACGCCCCGTTCTCGAACTGGACGTCCTCAGCCGCTGCCTCGAACTGGTGGGCGGCGATGAGGCGGGCCTTCTCGATGATCTTGTCGGCTGCCATCGCGATCGCGATGCCACCGACCGCCAGCGAGCGAGACCCGTAGGTGTCGAGCCCGAGCGGGCTGAGCGCTGTGTCCGAGTGCAGGACCGTGACGTCCTCGGCCGGCACACCGAGCTTGTCGGCGATGATCTGGGACCACGCCGTCTCGTGACCCTGGCCGTGAGGCGTGGAACCGGAGACCACCTCGACCTTGCCGGTGGGCAGCAGGCGCACAGTGGCGTGCTCCCATCCACCCGAGCCGAAGCCGAGGCCCCCGAGGGCCCGGGACGGAGCGAGGCCACAGATCTCGACGTAGGTGCACATGCCGATGCCGAGCTGCTTGCCCTCACCGGTGTCGCGCCGCCGGGCCTGCTCGGCCCGGAGATCGTCGTAGCCGGCCAGTTCGAGCGCCCGGTCGAGGTTCGGCGAGTAGTTGCCGGAGTCGAACACCAGGGTGGACGCGGCTTCGAAGTTCTCGAACGCCTCGCCCCCGTTGATGTAGTTCCGGCGTCGGATCTCGTCGGGTCCGACCCCGACCTCGGCGGCGAGCAGGTCCATCGCCCGCTCGATCGCGTAGCTGGCCTCGGGCCGACCGGCGCCCCGGTAGGCGTCGGTGGGAGTCATGTTGGTGAAGTAGCCGCTACAGGTGAAGCCGAACGCCGGCACGTCGTAGACGCCGGTGTAGAGGAATCCTCCCAGCAGCGGGACGCCGGGTGTGATGAGCATCATGTAGGCGCCCATGTCGGCGTCGAGGTGGACGCGCACGCCCTGGAGCTTCCCGTCGGCATCGGCTGCCAGCTCGATGTGCTGCAGCTGGCCACGACCCTGATGGGTGGACCCCGCTGCTTCGGACCGCGATTCGGTCCAACGCACGGGGCGACCCAGCGCGTTGGCAAGGGTCACCGCGAGGATCTCGTCGGGGTTGACGTTCAGCTTGGCGCCGAAGCCGCCGCCCACTGCCGGCGCCACGACGCGGATCTTCTGCTCCGGAATGCCGGTGGTGGCCGCGATCATCACCTTGAGGATGTGGGGCACCTGGGTGGCGCTGTAGAGGGTGACATCGCCACCGTGGGGCGACGGCACGGCCAGCACGCCGCGGGGCTCCATCGCCGCCGGAATCAGCCGCTGCTGCACGAAGTCGGCCGACACGGTGTGGGCCGCGTTGGCGAACGCCGCGTCGAGCGCGTCCGGGTCGGGGACGAGCGGCCACGTGTAGGCCTTGTTGGTGCCGAGATCGGGGTGGACCAGGGCGTCACCGTCCCGGGCCGCGGCGATCGACGCGACGGCGGGCTGGGCGTCGTAGTCGACCACGACCTGCTCAGCGGCATCGGCCGCGCCGTAGCGACTGTCGGCCAGCACCACCGCCACGATGTCGCCCACGTGGCGAGCCGTGTCGGTGGCCACGGCGTCGATGGAGTTGATGGTGGCGTTGGCATGCGGGCTTCGGACCATGCCCATCCAGAGCTGACCCTGGACCTGGATGTCGTCGACGTACTTGCCCTCACCGGTGAGGAGCTTGGCGTCCTCCTTGCGGAGCATGGGAGTTCCGATGGCGCTCATCACATGCCCTCCTTTGCCGTGAGGACGGCTTTGACGATGTTGTGGTAGCCGGTGCAGCGACAGAGGTTGCCTTCGAGGCC
>CAYFLT010000005.1:62592-73398 GCA_964344055.1 uncultured Candidatus Nemicrothrix sp. | reverse complement strand
AGTTGTTGTCGCCCGTGGCGGTCCCGTCGGCCTGGGCGGTGGCGGCGAGGCCCTCGATGGTCGTGATCTCGGCGCCGTCGGCCTGCACGGCGAGCATCGTGCACGATTTCGCCGACTGGCCGTCGATCAGGATCGTGCATGCGCCACACGACGACGTGTCGCAACCGATGTTGGTGCCGGTGAGCCCGAGTGTGTCTCTCAGGTGATGCACCAGCAGCGTGCGAGGCTCCACTTCACTCGAGTGGGCCTCGCCGTTGACCGTGATCGTTACTCTCACCAATCCCCCAGTTCTCGTCTTCAGGTGTCCGGAAGCCGAGTCTCGCGCAGTCCGACGGACTGTGCCGGTGGAGCGTCAGAGCGTGGTAGGAGATGCAGCGGCGAAGCTGGCCAGAGACGAGCCGAGGTTTACGCGGTTTCGGTGTTGGCGGCGTCGTGGAGGCCGAGGTCGGCGATGGACTTCTCCCGCATCTCGACCTTGCGGACCTTGCCGGTGACCGTCATCGGGAACTCCGAGACGAACTTCACGTACCGGGGGATCTTGAAGTGGGCGATCTTGCCCTTGCAGAAGTCCTTCAGCTCGTCCTCGGTGAGTTCCTCACCGGCAGCGAGCTGTACCCACGCCATGATCTCCTCGCCGTAACGGGAGTCGGGCACCCCGATCACCTGGGCGTCGACCACCGAGGGGTGGGTGTAGAGGAACTCCTCGATCTCGCGGGGGTACACGTTCTCCCCGCCGCGGATGATCATGTCCTTGATCCGCCCGACGATGTTCACGTACCCGCCGTCATCCATGGTGGCGAGGTCACCGGAGTGCATCCACCCGTCGCCGTCGATGGCATCGGCGGTCTTCTCTGGCTCGTCCCAGTAGCCGAGCATCACGTGGAAGCCCCGGGTGCAGTACTCGCCCTCTGAGCCTCGGGGTACGACCTCGCCGGTGTCGGGGTCGACGATCTTCGATTCGACGTGGGGAAGTACCCGCCGCACCGTCGACACCCGGTGTTTCACCGAATCGTCGGTGCTGGTCTGGGTGGACACGGGCGACGTCTCGGTCATGCCGTAGGCGATCGTGACCTGACTCATGTTCATCTCGTCGATGACCCGCCGCATGACCTCGATCGGACACGGGGAGCCGGCCATGATCCCGGTGCGGAGATGGGACAGGTCGAAATCACCCAAATCGGGATGCCCGAGCTCGGCGACGAACATCGTCGGCACGCCGTAGAGGGACGTGCAGCGCTCGGCCTCGAGCGTCTTCAGGACCGCCTCGGGATCGAAGGTCGGGCACGGGACCACCATCGTGGCGCCGAACACCGAGCACGCCAGGTTGCCCATCACCATTCCGAAGCAGTGGTAGAAGGGCACCGGGATACAGACCCGGTCCTCTGGGGTGTAGGCGCACGAGTCACCCACCATCCGCGCGTTGTTCAGGATACTGCGGTGGCTGAGGGTGGCGCCCTTGGGAAAGCCCGTCGTGCCCGACGTGTACTGGATGTTGATCGGATCCTCGGGTGCGAGCGAGGCGGCTCGCGCCTCGAGATCGGCATCCGAAACGGAACCTCCGGCTGCGAGAAGGCCCGCCCAGTCGTCGGTGTCGAAGTAGATGACCCGCTCGAGGTCCGGCAGCGCGGGCGCCACCTCCTCGACCATGTCCCGATACACCGACGTCAGGTACTCGGAGCGAGTGACCAGCAGCCGGCAGCCGGACTGGCGTAGGGCGTACTCCAGCTCGTTCGTGCGATAGGCGGGGTTGATGTTGACCTGGATTGCTCCAACCAACGCGGTGGCGTACTGGGTGTAGGTCCACTCGGCGTAGTTGGGGCTCCACATGCCGACCCGGTCGCCCTTCTCGACACCCATGGCGAGCAGCCCCTTGGCCACCTCGGCGACGGTGGCGGCGAATTCCGTCCACGTCTGGCGGATCCCCTGATGGGGTACGACCAGCGCTTCCCGGTCCGGGTGCGCGGCGACCGTATCGGCGAGATTGGCGCCGATGGTCTGTTCGAGCAGCGGGATGTCGACCGCCCCGGCCGTGTACGACTCGGCCATGATTCCCCCTCCTGATGGTGTGCTGTCGAAACCGTAACAGGGTGCCCTACTTTCGAAGCCATGTGGCAGCTGTCACACTGGAGCGAGGGTTGGAATCCGCAATGGGTTGAACACCAGGCTGCTGGAGGTGGCGGGAATGTTGATCAGCGAGATCTTGAGGCGGAAGGGCAGCGACGTAGCCACCACGTCGCCCGACGACACGATCCGGTCGGTCGTCGCCACGCTGGCCGAAAAGCGCGTCGGTGCACTCGTCGTGTCGTCCGACGGTGAACACATCGAAGGGATCCTCTCCGAACGCGACATCGTCCGAGGGCTCGCGGGCGATGCCGAGGAGCTCATGGAACGCACTGCACGCGAGCTGATGACCGTCAATGTCGTCACCTGCACTCCCGCCTCGCGCATCGATCAACTCATGAACGACATGACCCAGGGCCGGTTCCGCCACGTCCCCGTGCTCGACGACGAGGGGACTCTGGTCGGCATCGTGAGCATCGGCGACATTGTCAACGCCAAGCTCGACGAGCTCGAAACCGAACGCCAACAGCTCACCGACTACATCTCCGGCCGCTAGGAGTTCCGGCCCGGGGCCAGCCGCCGGCGCAAGATCCTGGCGCGCGGACACCGAGTCATCGTGGTCGACCCCCGTAGGGTGACCCGATGCCGCCCGAGCCTGCCGCGCTCTCGACCCCCGCGGGCCCACCCGACACCACGGTGTCGACGCAGGCGTGGCTCGCGCTCTCGGTCACGACCCTGACGACCTTCCTGGTCGTGATCGACCTCTCCGCGGTGAACGTGGCATTCCCGTCGATCCAGAACGACTTCGGCGTGCCGCGCTCCCAACTCAGCTGGGTCATCTCCGGCTACAACATCACCGTCGGTGCCCTCCTGCTCCTGGCCGGTCGACTCGGCGACAGCATTGGCCGCCGCCGCGTGTTCCTCCCGGGTGTCGCCCTGTTCATGTTGGGTTCCCTGCTGACGGGGGTGGCTCCCAACGCGCCCCTTCTCATCACCTTTCGGGTGATCCAGGCGGTGGGCGGTGCGGTCACCATGGCGACATCGTTCGCCGTCATGCTCCCCGACTTCCCGGCGAGCCGGCGCAGCACGGCCATCGGGGTCGCCGGCGCCGCGGGATCGCTTGGCGCCGTCACCGGTCCGGTGATCGGATCCGCATTGATCGACGCCTTCAACTGGCGGGCGATCTTCCTCATCAACGTGCCCCTCTGCGTGCTCGTCCTGATCATCGGACCGCGACTTCTCCGCGAGTCGAAGGACCCCGAGGCCACCGGCCGGATCGACCTCACCGGCGTCGCGATCGGAACCACCGCGGTCACCCTCGTCATGTTCGCCATCGTGCAGAGCGAGTCCTGGGGAATCGGTGACCCCAGAGGCGTCGCCCTCTTCGCGATCGGCGTCGCCCTGTTCCCCGCCCTGGTCCGGCGCTCGAGATCCCATCCTGAGCCCCTGCTCGACCTCAGCCTGTTCGCCTACCGTTCGTACCGCAGCACCAACATCAGCGTCGTCTTCTACGGATTCGCCTTCACTGCCGGCGGCTTCGTCACGTCGCTGGTGCTCCAGGACCTGTGGGGTCAGTCGATCCGGACCACCGGCTTGGCGCTCATGCCGGCGCCACTGATCGCCGCGGTGCTCTCCCCGATCACCGGATCGGTGGCCGACCGGTTCGGCCACCGTTGGGTGCTCGGTGCGGGTTCGTTCCTCTGCGCCAGCGGCTACCTCGGGTATCTCGCCGTCCTCACCGAGGAACCGCGGGTCTGGGACCAGCTGGTTCCACTGAGCATCCCCATCGGCCTGGGCATCGGGCTCACCGTCGCCACGTGGTCGAGCGCGGGGCTGTCCGACATCCCACCTTCCCGGTTCGGTGTGGCCGGCGCCACGTTCAACACGATCCGCCAGGCGGCGTACGCGCTGGGGATCTCGGTGACGATCACCCTCGTCGCGCTGGGCGTGGACGAAACCGACATCACCGGCTACCGCTGGGCCTGGGTCTGGATCTCCGCCTGCTACATCCTCTCGTCGGTGGTGGTGATCGTGACGTTCCCGTCCGGGTCCAGCCACGACCGGGCTGGGGCGGTGGACTAGCGAATCCGCTCAGCCGGGCTCGGTTCGCGCCGATGAAGAGCCATGACCACCGTCGGCGCCCGGCCCGGGATCCAAACGCGCTCCGACTGGGAGCCACTCGGCAACGTCGCCTCCCTCGACGGGCTCCGTGCCATCGCGGTCATCGTGGTGGTCGCCTATCACGGAGGCTGGTTCGGCATCGACGGCGGCTTCATCGGGGTGGACCTGTTCTTCGTCCTGAGCGGCTTTCTCATCACCCGGCTACTCATCGACGAGCAGCACCGGAGAGGCGGGATCTCGCTTCGTCGGTTCTACATCCGGCGGGCGCTTCGCCTGCTCCCGGCGCTCTTCGCGCTCGTCATCGCCGTGTGGACCTTCGCGGCCGTACTCGACGCCCCCCGCTTGGAGGACCGGCTCGTACCGCGGAGCCTGTGGGCCCTGTCGTACGTGGCGAACTGGCACGATGTCGCCACCCAGACCCACGGCGGGCCGTTCTCCCATCTCTGGTCGCTCTCGGTGGAGGAACAGTTCTACGTGATCTGGCCGATCGTGGTGGTCGCCCTGCTCCGCACCCGGGGCGAGAAGGCGCTACGGCACACCGCGGCAGGGATCAGCATCTCGCTCGCGGTGCTCACCGCGGTCCGTTTCTGGACCGGAGCCTCGTCGGGGATGACCCTGTACTTCGGCACCGATTCGCACGGAGCCATCCTGCTGCTCGCCGGATCGTGGCTCGGCGCGAACCGCAGCCTCCTGAACCGGCTCGATGCCGAACTCGCCCGCCTGCTCCTCATCGCCGGAGTGGCGGGGTTCGCGGTGTTCGCGCTCGCCGAGGGACGGTTCAACACGATGCACCTCGGTGCCGGCTACGTGCCCATCACCGTCATCTCTCTCATGGCTGTTGCGGGGGCGGTCCATCATCGAGACGCCGCCTGGCTGACCTGGGAACCGCTCCGTCAGATCGGACGATCCTCCTATGCGATCTACCTCTGGCACATCCCGATGTTCACCATCGGCGCGGCGCTCGCCCCCGGCATGGACCCGAGGATCCGGATCATCCTCGGCACCGCGATCGCGACCACACTCTCGCACTGGCTGATCGAACGCCCGGCGTTGCGACAGAAGCACCGCTGGGCCTGAGCCAGCGGGCAGACTCGCTCGACCGAAACCCCGTCGACTGGAACCCCTCCGGTGCTCGACCCCTCCCATCGGCGCCAGTGGCGCATCGCCACCCTCGCAGTCCTGCTCGTGCTCGCGTTGGTCGTGGTGTTCCGCCCCGAAGAGGAACCGCGTCGGCCGACACCCGCTGATCTCGGGGCCACCGCCCATCTCGATGTCGCCTACGGCGATCACGAGCGCCAACGCCTCGACGTCTACACCCCACCCGTGCCAGGCCCACACCCGACCGTGGTCTGGCTCCACGGCGGCGGCTGGGTGGCAGGCGACAAGAGCCGCGGCATCCCGGTATGGGAATGGACGGAACGCGGATATGCGGTCGTGGCCGTCAACTACCGCTACGCCGAGGCCCCACTGACCATCGCCGACTCCGTCGACGACGCGATCGCGGCAGTGACCCACCTGGTCGACAATTCGGCGACCTGGCACCTCGATCCCCAGCGCATCGGGGTCTACGGCTTCTCCGCCGGCGGCCATCTCGCCGCCATGGTCGCGCACGCCGACGTCGGCGCAGCCCTGGTGGTGACCTCGGCAGGCCCGACCGAGTTCGTCACACTCGTCGACCCGGCACGGAGCGTTTTCGAGGGCCGCGACAGCGCCGAAGCGGCCGCCCTGATCCGGACTCGCCTCGACTGCGAAGACGACGCCTGTGTCGGGGCTGCCACCGCGGTGAGCCCCGCGTTGCTCCCCGCCGGCCCGGCACCGATGTTGATCCTCCATGGAGCCACGGACCTGATCGTCGATTCTTCTCAGGCCGAGGCCCTGTTCGAACATCTCGACGAGGCCGGTGCGGCCGTCGAGCTCCGGATCATCGACGAGGTCGGCCACGCGATCATGGACGAAACGAGGATCGAGCAGTTCTTCGATTCTCACCTGCTCGACCGGGCCGGCTGACGCCGGATACCGGGCTGAGCTCCCGGCGGACCTAGGATCGTGGCCAGGATCCGCCTCGACATGAGCAGTATCAGCTTCACCGGCGTCACGAAGCAGTTCGGCGACACCATCGCCGTCGACGACTTCACGCTCGACATCGCGGCCGGCGAGTTCTTGGTGCTGCTCGGCCCGTCAGGCTGTGGCAAGAGCACGGCGCTGCGGATGCTCGCGGGGCTGGAGACGCCGACCGCAGGCACGGTGAGTATCGACGGTGCGGTGGTCAACGACGTCGACGCTCGCAATCGCGACGTGGCGATGGTGTTCCAGAGCTATGCGCTGTACCCACACATGACGGTGGCGGCGAACATCGAGTCCCCACTGATCGGACGGCGCTCCGAGAAGCACACGAAGACCTCCCGTCGCGAACAGGTCGAAGCGGTGGCGGCCACTCTCGGCCTACAGGATCTCCTCGAGCGCAAACCGGCCGAGCTGTCCGGCGGGCAACGCCAGCGGGTGGCGCTGGCACGGGCGATCGTTCGCCGGCCGGCGGTGTTCTGCATGGACGAGCCGCTGTCCAACCTCGATGCCAGCCTGCGCACCCAGACCCGGGCGGAGATCGTCGAACTCCATCGCTCCCTGGACACGACGTTCGTCTACGTCACCCACGATCAGGTGGAAGCGATGACGATGGCCACCTGCATCGCGGTCATCGACCAAGGCCGCTTGCAGCAGGTCGGCGATCCCCGAACGATCTATGACCGGCCGGCCAACGAGTTCGTCGCGCGCTTCATCGGGAGCCCTCCGATGAACCTGCTGTCGGGTCGGGTGGAGCTCGGCGTCGACGGACCCCGGATTCTGAGCCCACATGGCGAGCTCTCGCTGGGGTCGGCCTGGGCCCCGCTTCGTGAGCAAGCCGTCACTTTCGGGTTCCGCCCCGAGGACGCCGAGGTCTCGACCCGAGGGATCTCCGCGGTCGTTCGGGCGTCGGAATGGCTCGGGCACGAACAGCTCGTCACCCTCGATGCGGACGGCAGCCGGATCCGCCTCCGCCTCGCCGACGGCGTCGCTCCCCCACCGCTCGGTGACCGAATCGCCCTCGATGTCGCACCCCAGAACCTCCACCTGTTCGACCCCGACACGGGCCGGCGTCTGGTCGAGGGGCAACCGTGAGCGCTCGCTTCCGGCGTGCCGCCGCGGGCTATGGCCTGCTCGCGCCGGCCATGGTGGTCTTCACCGCCTTTTCCTTCTACCCGTTGTGGCGGCTGATCTGGCTGGGCCTGCATCAGCAGAACCGCAGCGGTACCGCCCAGAAGTGGGTCGGCCCCGACCAGTACCGGGAGGTACTCGGCGGAGAGGAGTTCCGGGACGGACTCTGGGTGACGATCCAGTTCGTCCTTCTGACCGTGCCGCTCGGTGTGGCACTCGGAATCCTGCTGGCGGTCGCGGCGAACCGGCATCTCCGAGGCATCAAGGCCTTCCAGGTGATCTTCTCGAGCACGATCGCCAGCTCGACTGCGGTCACTGCGGTCATCTTCTTCGTCCTGCTCGAGCCCAGCATCGGGTATCTCAGCGATCCGTGGATCTTCGACCTCCTCGATCCCGAGCGGGCCATCTACGCCGTGGCACTCACCGGCGTGTGGCAGAACCTCGGGCTCACCTTCGTGATCACCCTCGCCGGCCTCCAGGCGGTGCCCGACGATCTGCTCGAGGCGGCCCGCCTCGACGGGTTCGGACCGGTGCGCACCTTCTGGCGGGTCACCCTCCCCCTCATCACCCCGACCCTGCTCTTCCTCGCCGTCGCGCTCACCGTCTTCGGCCTGCAGGCCTTCGCCCAGATCGACGTGCTCACCGGCGGTGGCCCGGCCGGCGCAACCGAGACCCTGGTCTTCAAGATCTTCAACAGTCAGGAGCCGCGTCGTCTGGGTGAAGGAGCGGTGATGTCGGTCGGCCTGTTCGTGGTGACGGGGGTCGTGGCCGCATTCCAGTTCTGGCTCCTCGAGCGGCGGGTGCACTATGGACGCTGACCGGGTGCCCCGCTGGGCCCGCGCCGCGGGCTGGTATCTCCTCTTGACCGCACTGTCGCTGATGGTGCTCTTCCCGATCTGGATGACCATCGTGCGAGCCCTCTCGGACCCGGTCACCTGGTCCTTCGAGAAGGGGCAGCCGCCGTACCCGGTCGACGTGGAATGGGACGTCTTCGGCCGGGCCTTCGACGAGGCGAAGTTCGGCCGCCAGCTGTGGGTCTCGGCGATCGCCACGATCATCATCGTCGCAGGCCAACTGGTCACCAGCGTGCTCGCCGCGTACGCGTTCGCATTCGTGGAGTTCCCTCTCAAGCGGTTCGTCTTCGCCATCACGATGGCCACGCTCATGCTGCCGATCGAGGTGACGCTGGTGGCGAACTCCCGGACCATTCGGGAGCTGGACTGGACCAACTCGTTCCAGGGACTCACCGTTCCGTTCCTGGCCACCGCGCTCGGGATCTTCCTCATCCGGCAGGGCTTCCTCGGCATCCCCCGCGATCTCCGCGAGGCAGCCGAGCTCGACGGCTTCGGCCACCTGCGCTTCCTGTGGAGGGTCGCGGTTCCCATCACCCGTCCGGTCATCGCCGCATTCACCGTCCTGTCGTTCCTCGCCGCCTGGAACAGCTACCTGTGGCCCCGGGCGATCACCGACGACTCGGAGTGGAACACCATCCAGATCGGGCTCCGAGCGGTCACCAACTCCACCGCCGACGAGATCAACGTCGGCGTTGCCGCGGCGCTGCTTGCCGCGCTCCCAGTCCTGCTCGTTCTCATCTTCTTCCAACGCCACATCGTGCGCGGCCTCACGGCCGGCGCCGTGAAAGGCTGAGGCCATCCCCCACCGGTTACCCCCGACCAACGGAGTCGCTGACATGAAGCGCCTATTGATCCTCCTCATGACCCTCGCCCTCGTCGCCGCGTCCTGCGGTGGAGGCGGCGACGACGCCGGCGACGGCGACACCGCTGCAGGCGGAACCTCTTCGGACGACCCGTCCGGCGATGACGGAGGTGATGCCTCCGGCGAGGGTGCGGCCGAAGACGGTAGCGACGACACGGCCGGAGGTGGCGACGCCACCGGCGAAGGCGGCGGATCGGCAGATCAGGAGCTCACCGATGAACTCGAGCTTCCCGAGTGCCCCGTCGGCGCCCACCTCGATTCCGACGGCGTCGTCGAGATCGACTTCTGGCACCCCTACACGGCCCTCACGGAGGAGGCGATGGAGGACCTGGCGGCCGCCTTCAACGCCAGCCAGGACGACGTCGTCGTGAACGTCCAGGCCCAGGGTGCGTACAAGGAGCTGCTCGCCAAGTACCGCGAGTCGATCTCGTTCGGAGATCTCCCGGCAGTCGCGATCACCGACATCGGCACCTTCCGCGACATGGTCGACTCCGCGACCGTGTTGCCGGCCCAGTCGTGCGTCGAGGCGGACGACTTCGACCTCTCGGCGATCGATCCCCAGGTCCGGGCGTTCTACTCGATCGACGGCGCCCTCTATCCGGCCCAGATGAACGTGTCGACACCGGTCCTCTACTACAACCGGGATCACTTCACCGAAGCCGGACTCGACCCCGACAACCCACCCCAGACGATGGAGGAGGTCCGCGCTGCGGCACAGGCGATCAAGGACGCCGGCGTAGCCGAGACTCCCTTGTCGTTGCTCATGCAGGGATGGTTCGTCGAGACCTGGTTGACCGGCGCCGGAGTGCCGCTCGTCAACGCCGACAACGGCCGCGCCGGAAACGCCACCGAGGCGACCTTCAACGGATCTGAGGCACTCGAGCTCTACACCCTTCTGGGCGAGATGAACGACGCCGGCCTGCTGGTTGCGTTCAGCAACACACCCGGGCAGGTCTCCCACTATCTCGCTGCGGCGACACCGGGGGTGGCGTCGATGATCATCGAGACCTCCACCGCATCCACCACCATCGCTGCCTTCCTGGGTGGCACCGCGAACCTCGCCGACCTGGTCGACTCGGCCGGAGTGGATGCGGAGATCATCGGTGCGACCGACTTGTCGATCAACATCGACGTGGCCCCATTCCCCGGGATCTCCGAATCAGGGGCGATCTTCATCTCGGGCGGTGCCTACTACATGACCAACACCGGAACCGAGGCTGAACAGGCAGCGGCCTGGGAGTTCATGAAGTTCATCAGCAGTGTGGAGTCCCAGAAGACGGTTCACCTGAAGGGCTCCTACCTGCCGACCAATGCCGCGGTGCTCAACGACCCGGACGTCCAGGCGGTGTGGGAGACCGATGCTGCCGGACAGTGGCTGTCGACGGCCTACGCCCAGCTGGCCAACATCGATCCCGACTTCCCCGGGCCGTTGATCGGCCCGTTCACCGAACAGCGCGAGATCTTCAGCCGGAGCCTCGAGGAACTCATCCTCGGTGGCGGTGACCCGGCCACGATCCTCGCGGACGCCGAAGCCGATCTGAACGAGGCACTGAGCGACTATGCAGACGCGAGTTTCTGATCCGTTACCCACCGCTCCCCGCCAGAGCGGCCCCCACGTCTGGGTCGGCGACGATCTCGCCCGCGACGCCTCCGAGTGGACCTGGACGCTCGGTCCCGAGGAACTCGAGGAGCTGCTCAGGGTGTCGTCGGTCTACG
>CAYFLT010000005.1:22002-62582 GCA_964344055.1 uncultured Candidatus Nemicrothrix sp. | reverse complement strand
TCACCCGGCGCGAGTTCCCCCTGCCACTGGTGGGGCCACGGCTGGACGAACTGCGGCGTCATCTCGTCCACGGTCGAGGCTTCGAGGTGGTCAAGGGTTGGCCGCTCGCCGACGTCCCGCTGCGGCAGAGCGCCGCCGCGTTCCTGGGTATCGGCGCGCACCTCGGTTCCGCCCGGTCCCAGAACGCGGCCGGTCACATCCTCGGCCATGTCCAGGACGTCGGCCTCCATTTGACCGACCCGGGGGTCCGGATCTACCAGACCAACGAACGACAGACCTTCCACACCGACTCGTCCGACGTGGTCGGCCTGCTCTGCGTCGAGACCGCAGCCAGCGGCGGCGAGTCGCTCCTGGTGAGCGCCGCGGCGGTCTACAACGAGATGCTCGACCGAGCCCCGGCGCTGGCGGCGAAGCTCTTCGAACCGGTTGCCACCGATCGGCGTGGCGAGATCCCGTACGGCCAGCTGCCCTGGTTCATGATCCCGGTGTTGAGCTGGCACGCAGGCCAGCTCACGGTGATGATCCAGCGCCAGTACATCGACTCGGCCCAGCTGCTCCCCGGCGCGCCTCCGCTCGACGACGAGATGGTCGCGGCCCTCGATCTGTTCGACGAGATCGCCAACGACCCGCGGCTGCATCTCAGCATGACCATGGAACCCGGCGACATGCTGTTCGTGCACAACCACACCCTTCTCCACGATCGGATGGGGTTCACGAACAAGCCGGGTGCACCGCGCCATCTGCTACGGCTGTGGCTCTCGGTCGAGGGTGACCGGGAGCTTCCGGCCTACTTCGAGCAGAGATACGGCGACATCACGGTCGGCGACCGGGGCGGGATCGTGACCAGTAGCACCCGCCTCCATGCGCCCTTGAGCCCAGATGGTTGACCGACAACACTGGCTTGCGTGACTCCTCCATTTCGCCTCCTCCCTGCGCTCGCGGCCGCCCTACTGTTCATGAGTTCGTGCGGATCGAGCGACCCAGCCGAACCTGCAGCAGGGGCCGATGCAGGCGACGGCGACTCCTCCGAGACCGGAGCCGGCGATGACACCGATGACGACGTCGCCGCGGCCGGTGAGCCGGAGCCCGAACCCGAGCCGGAACCGGAACCCGAACCCGAACCGGAGCCCGAACCCGAGCCGGAGTCCGAACCGGCTGGTCGGGAGTACGACTTCTCGGCGGTCGCACCGGTGGTCGAGAGTTTCATCGCGGACAAGGGTCTGAACGGCGCGGGCTTCATCGTCGTGCACCACGAGGATGGCGTCGTCTACCACGACCACTGGGGTGAGTTCAGCGAGGACCGCGTCTCCCTGATCGCCAGCTCCTCGAAGATGATCACCGCGGGGGTGCTCATGGCGCTGGACGACGATGGACTGCTGGATGTCGATGCCCCCATTTCCGAGCTGGCCGAATGGGGCTCTGCCAATCCCGACATCACTCCGGCCCAGCTCGTCTCGAACAGCTCCGGGCTGGTCGGCCTGCTGCCCGAGCCGGCCTATGCGCCGTACCTGTGCCAGTACCTCCACACCGGAACGCTCCAGGGCTGCGCCGAAGCGATCTTCACCACCACCGACGACGATGCCGACGTGATCGCTCCGGACAGCGACTTCCGGTATGGCGGAGCCCAGTGGCAGGTCGCGGGCGCAGTCGCCGAGCTCGCGTCGGGATCCACCTGGGCCGAACTGATCGACGAGATCTACGTGGAGCCGTGTGGACTCGACGCGCTCGGTTACAACAACCACTTCGTCCAACTCTCGGGCGAAGCGTTCGCCTACCCGGACGGCTTCGACAGCAACCCGTCGGTGTTGGCGGAGACCCAGAATCCGAACATGGAGGGCGGGGCCTTCGTCACCACCGGCGACTACGGGAAGCTCCTCCTGATGCATCTTCGCGGCGGCATGTGCGGCGACACCCAGGTCCTGTCACCCGATGCGCTCGCGGTGATGCACGGTGACCGCATCGCCGACGCATACGGCGGCGACGCGTGGGACGCCGACACGGGCTATGGCCTCGGGTGGTGGATCGATCGCCCCTCCGGCCGGCTGCAGGACGGTGGGGCCTACGGGAGCATCCCCTGGCTCGATCTCGAAGACGGCTACGGCGCCTACCTCGTGATCGAGGCGACGTCACAACTCGGCAACGAGCTGGCCGGCCAGCTGTACGACGTGATCGAGGCCGCCATCCACGCCGCAACCTGACAGGGTTTTGGTGTCAGGCACCGGAATCCTGCCAGGTTGTTTTATCGAGGGTGGGTAGGCCGATACGGTCGCTCGGATGCACGACTCGGGCGCTCCCCTGATCACGGCCCGCAATCTGGTCAAGCGCTTCGGTGACCTCGTCGCGGTCGACGGCATCGACGTCGAGGTCGCTCCGGGTGAGGCGTTCGGGTTTCTCGGTCCGAATGGGGCAGGCAAGACCTCCACCATGAAGATGATCGGCTGCGTCTCCCCCGTCACCGAAGGCCACCTCGACATCTTCGGCCTCGACCCTCGCACCCACGGACGGGAGATCCGGAGCCGGATCGGCGTCGTGCCCCAGATGGACCAGCTCGACGCCGAGCTCACGGTGCTCGAGAACCTCGTCATCTACGCCCGCTACTTCGACATCCCGCGGTCGGTCGCCCGCCAGCGCGCCGCCGAACTGCTCGAGTTCGTGCAGCTCACCGAACGCAGCAACGACACCGTCGATCCACTGTCGGGCGGGCAGAAGCGGCGAGTGAGCATCGCCCGGTCGCTCATCAGCGAGCCGGAGCTCCTGCTCCTCGACGAGCCCACCACCGGACTCGACCCTCAGGCTCGTCACGTCCTCTGGGACCGCCTCTACCAGCTCAAGGAGCAGGGCCGGACCCTCGTTCTCACCACCCACTACATGGACGAGGCGGAACAGCTCTGCGATCGGCTCGTGGTGATGGATAAGGGGCAGATCGTGGCCGAGGGATCGCCGCGCGACCTGATCTCGCGGTACTCCTCGCGAGAGGTGCTGGAGATGCGGTTCGGACGAGGTCGCAATGCCGATCACGTCTCGTTGGTCCAAGGCGTGGGTGAGCGGGTGGAGGAGCTCCCCGACCGCCTGCTCGTGTACGCCGACGATGGCGAGGCCGCCCTGGTCGAGCTCCACGACAGGGGCATCACCCCGGAGAGTGCGCTCGTTCGCCGCAGCAGCCTCGAGGACGTCTTCCTCCGCCTCACCGGGAGGACACTCGTTGACTGAGCCGACCGCCGCCGGCCGATCGATCAGGTCCCGGCGATGAGCACGCCGACCGCGCTTCGGGTCGCCTACCGCGACCTGGTGTTCTACAAGCGGATCTGGCGCTCCAACCTCGTCGCGGCGTTCGGACAGCCCATGCTGTATCTCCTCGGCTTCGGCCTCGGCGTCGGCGGACTGGTCGACCGAGGCTCGGGTTCGGCCGAGCTCCTGGGCGGCACCTCCTACTTCGCCTTCTACGCCACGGCGCTTCTCGCCACCACTGCGATGTTCACCGCCGGCCAGGAAGCCCTGTGGTCCACCGCGGACGGATTCCAGTGGTCCAACGCGTACCGAGCGATGATCGCGACGCCGATCGAGCCCCGTGACGTCGCCACCGGCTTCGCCATCCGCTACGGATTCCGGGCCGGTGTGGGCGCGATAGGCGTGGCGATCGTTCTCGCCCTCTTCGACGACACCCGGAGCTGGGGCTTGATCCCCGGGATCCTCGGGGCGGTGCTGACCGCTCTGGCGATCGGCATGCCGATCGCGGCCTGGACGGCATCACGGCTCAAGGATCACTCCTTCCCCGCAATCCTTCGTTTCGTCATCATGCCGATGTTCCTCTTCGGCGGGGCGTTCTTTCCGGTGTCCCAGCTTCCCGATGCCATCGAACCGGTCGCTCGGATCACCCCGCTGTGGCACGGCGTCGAGTTGTGCCGGGGCTGGGTGCTGGGCGGGCTCGACGGAGCGGACGCGGCCGGTCACATCGCCGCTCTGGGGGTGTTCATCGTGGGCGGCTGGGCCCTGTGTGTGCGGGCCTGCGGCAAGAGGCTCCGGTCATGACCGCCGTGGAACGATCCTTCTCCGGCGGCACCCTCGCCCGGATTCTGCCCGCTGTCCTGTTCGACATCCGTCGACCCCAACGACTGCTCGAACGAAGCACGATGGTCTACCGGCGAAGCTGGATGGTGATCTTCAGCGGCTTCTTCGAACCGCTCTTCTACCTGATGTCGATCAGGGTCGGGCTCAGTGCGCTGGTGGGCGACGTGGAAGTCGGCGACCGTCTCGTCCCGTACGCCGAGTTCGTGGCGCCCGGCCTGATGGCAGCGGCCGCCATGAACGGCGCGGTCTACGACTCGACGATGAACATCTTCCACAAGTGGAAGGCCGCCCGCCTCTACGACTCGCTGCTCGCCACTCCGCTCTCGGCCGGTGACGTCGCCGTGGGCGAGATCAGCTTCGCAGTCATCCGCGGCTTGCTCTACTCGACCGCCTTCCTCGTCACGATGGCCGCAATGGGAATGGTCCAGTCCGCATGGATCGTGATGTCGATCCCCGCGTGCGTCCTGATCGGCTTCGCGTTCGCCTCCGTGGGGATGGCCTGCACCACCTATATGCGCACCTGGGCCGACTTCGAGTACGTGCCCGCCGTGTCTCTGCCGCTGTTCCTGTTCTCCGCCACCTTCTACCCCCTGTCGTCCTACGGCGACTGGGCGTGGGTGGTGCAGCTCAGCCCGCTGTACCACGGAGTGGCGCTCGTCCGGGCGGCCAACCTCGGGGAATGGTCGATGTCGCTGTTCGCCCACGCCGGCGTGCTCATCGGGATCTCGGTGGTGGGGATCGCCGTCGCGGCGCGGCGGATCGAGGATCTGCTACTCAAGTGACATGCCTGATCCCGAGCTCGTCGCCCATCTGATCGACCTCGGGGCGACCGTGGAGCAGACGGCCGACAAGGACGACGGTGATCTCATCGGCCTCGCCGGCGATCTCCAGCTGAGTCGCGATCTCTCCCTCGGGCTCGACGAACTCTCGGAACGGACCGGCGTCGCCGCCGGCGAGATCTCGGCGATCTACGACCAGCTCGGGCTGAAGGTGAGCGGACTCGCCGGCTTCGGCGAAGCCGATGTCGACCTCGTGAACCTGGTGGGCAACGACCCGACCGGCATCATCGACGAGGTCGGTCCTCAACTCCTCCGAGTGACGGGCACGCTGATGTCTCGCCTCGCGGAGGCTGCGGTGGCGGCCTACGTCCAAGACATCGAAGGCCGGGGGGATCTCCCCGACGATCTCATCGAGCTCGCCGACCAGAATTCTCTCGCCTCCGGACTCGCATTGACGCTCGGCGAGAACCTGCCCACTGTGTTCCGCCACCACATGTGGACCGCCGTGCGCCGCCAGCGCCACGCCCAGTCCGACGTGATCGCACCGGAGGTCGTCAAGGCCGCGGTGGGCTTCGTCGATCTGGTCGGCTTCACCAGCTTCTCCGCGCGGGTGTCGCCGGCCGAGCTCATCGCGGCGATCGAGTCGTTCGAACGAACTGCGTTCGAAACCGCCCAACACCACGGCGGACGGGTGGTGAAGAGCATCGGCGACGAAGTCATGCTCGTGGCCGGCGACGCCGCCACGGTGGCGGCGATCGCACTGGAACTCATCGACGGCATCGGCGACGATCCGTCGGTTGCACCACGGGGCGGGGTGAGCGCCGGCGACATCCTGTTCCGACTGGGCGACTACTACGGCCCAGTGGTGAACCTCGCCGCCCGACTCGCCGGCGAGGCAATCCCCGGCGAAGTACTGACCGATCTGTCGACGCTGGACCACTCCGGCCTCGTCGCCCATCCGAGCGGCAAGCGATCCCTCAAGGGCTTCGCCGAGCCCGTGTCGGTCTGGAGTGTCGAGCAGGTCACTCCCCGCTGACGAATGGACCTTGCGGCGGCCCGGACGTAAGTTCCAGGATCCGTCCGAATCCCGAGCTGGAAGGTCCCGCCATGGCCACCGTCGACCCCAAATTCCTCAGCCAGGTCCGCTATCGCTGCATCGGTCCGACCCGCGGCGGCCGGGTCGTGGCGGTGGCCGGTGACCCCGAACACCAGACCACCTTCTACTTCGGCGCGTGCGCCGGCGGCATCTGGAAGACCGAGGACGCCGGCACCTACTGGGAATGCGTCTCGGACGGTCAACTGAAGACGTCATCGGTCGGCGCGCTCCAGGTGGCGCCCTCGGACCCGAATGTGATCTATGCCGGCATGGGCGAGGCGACGATCCGGATCGACGTGAGCCACGGCGACGGCGTCTACAAGTCGACCGACGCCGGCCGCAATTGGAAGCACATGGGGCTCCCGGAAAGCCGCCACATCGGTGAGATCGCCGTCCACCCGACCGACCCCGACACCGTCTACGTGGCTGCACTCGGCCACATGTCCAAGGACAACCCCGACCGGGGCCTCTACCGCTCCACCGACGGTGGGGAGACCTGGGAACTCATCCTCCACGTCAGCGAGGGTGCCGGCGCCATCGACGTGTCGCTCGATCCCGAGAATCCGCGCATGGTGTTCGCCACCATCTGGCAGGCCCGCCGCACCTTCTGGTCCATGGACTCCGGAGGCCCTGACTGCGGCATCTGGCGTTCCCGTGACGGCGGCGACACCTGGGACGACATCTCCCGCAACGAGGGACTCCCCGAAGGCACCCTCGGCAAGATGGGTGTGGCCGTCTCCCCCGCCCAATCCGGGCGGGTCTGGGCGCTCATCGAAGCCGAGGGCCGCAAGCGCGGCCTGTACCGCACCGAGGACTACGGCGACACCTGGACCAAGGTGTCGTCGCGCCCCGACCTCGCCTGGCGGCCCTGGTACTACATGCACGTCGTCGCCCACCCGACCGACGCCAACACGGTGTACGTGCTCGACATGAAGGCGTGGAAGTCGATCGATGGCGGAAAGGAATTCGAGGAGTTCCACACGCCCCACGGCGACAACCACGACCTCTGGATCGATCCCGCCAATCCCGATCGCATGATCGGGGCTGACGACGGCGGCGCGTGGGTGTCGCTCAACGCCGGCGACTCCTGGTCGTCGATCTACAACCAGATGACGGCGCAGTTCTACCACGTGGCCACCGACGACCAGTACCCGTATCTGGTGTACGGATCCCAGCAGGACAACTCCTCCATCGCGGTCCCGAGCCACACAGGACTGGGCGCCATCAACTGGGCCGACTGCTACCCGCCCGGTACCGCCGAGAGCGGCTACGTCGCGCCCAAGCCCGACGATCCGAACATCGTCTACGTCGGCGCGATCGGCAGCTCACCGGGCGGCGGCGACGCCCTCCAGCGCTACGACCATCGCACCAAGCAGATCCAACTCGTGAGCGTGTGGCCCGAGGCCTACCACGATGGCAACACGGCCGAGGTTCGCTTCCAGTGGACCTACCCGATCATGTTCTCGCCCCACGACACGGGCGTGCTCTACGCGGCCGGCAACAAGGTCTTCAAGTCGACCGACGAGGGCCACAGCTGGGAGGCCATCAGCGACGATCTCACCTACGCAGATCCCGACACGATGGGGGTGTCGGGGCCGCTCACCATGGACACCGCGGGCGCCGAGATGTACGCCACTGTGTTCTCGTTGATGGTGTCGGCCCACAAGGACGGCGTGTTGATGGCCGGCTCCGACGACGGGCTGGTCCACGTCACCCACGACGGTGGCGGCGAGTGGAAGAACGTCACACCCCCGGACCTGCCGAAGTTCTCCCAGGTCACGATGCTGGCCGAGTCGCCCCACAACGAGGGCACCGTCTACATGACCGTCGCCCGTCACAAGATGGGTGACTACGGGCCCCACGTCTACAAGACCACGGACCTCGGCGAGTCCTGGACCCGCATCACCAACGGCCTGCCCGATGACGACTTCTGCCGGGTGATCCGGGAGGACCCGAGCCGCGAGGGTCTGCTCTATCTCGGTACCGAGCTCGGCCTCTACGGCTCGTTCGACGGCGGCGACAACTGGCAGTCACTGCAGGGCAATCTGCCGGTCACGCCGGTGTACGACCTCGTGGTGAAGGACACCGACATGGTGGTGGCCACCCACGGGCGGTCGTTCTGGATCCTCGACGACCTCACCCAGCTCCACCAGATGCAGGACGACCTGCTCGGGGCGACGAACCATCTCCTCAAGCCACGGGATGCCGTCCGGGCTCCCGACCACCTGTTCGCGGCGTTCTGGGGCTCTCCGGGTGGCAAGAACTACCACGTCACCATCGGCCAGAACGCCACGTTCTACGTCGAGGAGGCCGAGACCGGCCACAAGACCAAGCGGGTGATCGATGCAGGCGAGGACCTCGCCCGTGGCGTCCGAATCACCTACTACCTCGGCGACGGACCGGAGGGGCCCGCCACCCTCACCATTCTCGACAGCAACGGCAACCAGGTCGACAGCTTCTCGAGCGACATTCCCGAAGAGAAGGAGGATCGGGTCGGGCTCTACATCACCGCCAACGCCGGGATGAACGAGTTCCAGTGGCCGATGACCCACCCCGACGGGGTGAAGATGGTCGACACCGAGTTCCACGGCCGGCCGAGCGGTCCCCTGGCGATGCCGGGCGAGTACACCGCTCGCCTGTCGGTCGGCGACTGGTCGATGGACCAGACCTTCCGCCTGGTGAAGGATCCGCGGGTCACCACCAGCGACGAGGATCTCCAGGAGCAGTTCGACCTGCTCATGGCCATCCGGGACAAGCTCTCGACGATGGCCGAGGGGGTCAACAGCTGTCGGGCCCTGCGGAAGCGGATCAATGACGTGAAGTCACGGCTCGACGGCGACGACTCGGCCGCCGATGCGATCACCGCCGGCGACGGCCTGATCGAGAAGCTCGACGCAATCGAAGACGAGTTGGTCCAAAAGGAGTTCACCTCTCCGGGTGACACGCTCAACTACCGCGAGAAGCTCTTCGAGAAGCTGGGCGCCCTGGCGCCGGTGGTGTCGAGTGCCGATGCCCGTCCGACGAAGCAGTCCCACGAGGTGTACGCGAAGCTCGCCGGCCAGGCCGACGAACAACTCGCTGCCCTGGCAGCAGTGCTGGATGCCGATCTGGCCGCCTACAACGAGCAGTTGGGCAGCCTCGGCGTGGATGTCGTGGGGGCCTGAGCTCGGCAGACTGGAACCCGAGCCCCCGATCACAGGACAACCAGTGGAACTCTTGGCCGCCGCCGGCGTGCTGGTCCTCGTCTACATCTCGTTCACGGTCTCGGCTTCGGCCGGGCTCGGGGGCTCGCTGGTGCTCGTGCCGACCCTCGCCCTCTTTCTCGGCTCGAAGGAGGGCGTCGCGCTGGCCGCCCTGTTGCTCGCGAGCAACAACGTGCTCAAGATCGTCGCCTACCGACGGACGCTGCCGTTCCGCGCGGCAGCGGGAATCGTGGTCCTGATCGTCATCGGCGCTGCCCTGGGCTCGACACTGCTGGTGAACGCACCCGCCTACGCCGTCACCATCGGCGTCGTGGGGATGTTCATCGCATCGGTCCTTGCCGAGCGGCTCGATCTGGGCCGCGTCCGGTCGGGGCTGGCGCCGTTCCTCGCCTTTGTCTCCGGAGCGTCGAGTGGCTTCTCGGGCACCTCCGGTCCGCTCAAGGGCGTGGCGATTCGGAACCTCGACCTCGACCGTCGTCACTTCGTCGGCGCTGCTTCGTTGGCCTCGTTCGCCGGCGACGCCACCAAGACCGCGATCTTCGCGGAGGCCGAGCTGCTCGGACGGTCGTCAGTACTGCTCGCACTGGCTGCAGTGCCGCTGATGGTGCTCGGCACCTGGACGGGTTCCACACTCAACGAGCGAGCCGGAGAACAGACTTTCGCCGTACTCTTCTGGACCGTCATGAGTGGCTACAGCGTCCGCCTCGGCATCCTCCTCATGTGAGACAGCTCCTCATGTGAGACAGCTCCTCATGTGAGACAGCTCCTCGTGTTGTGGTGCGCTAGTGGTCAGGAGCGAAGGATCGAGACAGCGGCGTCGGCGAGCACCAGACAGCCGAGGACGATGTCGTCGGTGTGGCTGTCCTCGGCGAAATCGTGGCTGATGCCGCCGATGCTCGGGATGAACAGCATCCCGCAGGGCAGGTGATGCGAGAGCACCATCGGATCATGACCGGCCGCGCTCGGCATCTCCATCCACCCTCCCGGTAGCCGCGACTCGGACGCATCGCGGAGGTGCGCTCGGAGGTCTGGGTCCATGGCGGTTGGTGGAATCGGCTCCCGATGACGCTCGGCGGTGACCGTGACCGGCCCCGAGGCCGTCAGCTCCACCGCCAACTCCCGCGCCGCCATCTCGAATCGGTCGAGGATCTCGTCAGAGGGATCGCGGAACTGCAGCATGAGTCGAGCCGAGCCCGGCACGATGCTCTCGGCGCCGGGAACCAGGCGAGCGTTGCCGATGGTCCACACGGTGTCGCGTCCAGCCAGCGCACCGAGCCGCTCGTGGATCCGGCTGCCGAAGGCGAAGAGCCCGACGCCGGCGTCCTTTCGGCGATCCATCGGGGTCGTCCCGGCGTGGTTCTGCTCGCCGGTGACCCGGACCTCCATCGAGCGGATCCCGACGATCGAGGTCACCACTCCGAGACGAAGGCCACGGTCCTCGAGATGTGGGCCCTGCTCGATGTGGGCTTCGAGATAGCCGATGTGCCGACGGGGGTCGAGACGCTCCGCCGCGGTCGAGGCCAGACCAACCCGGTCGAGCGCTTCCGCCGCGGTCTCACCGTCGGCATTGGTGTGCTGGAGATCCTGGTCGCCGAGATCGCCGACGTAGGAGCGACTCCCCAGGCAGCTGGTGTAGGTCCCCTCCTCGTCCGACCAGGCCACGACGTCCACGGCGAGGTCGCGGGTCGAGGGGTCGTCCGCCAGACTGCGGGCGACCTCGAGCGCATAGATGACCCCGAGTGCGCCGTCGAGCCAGCCTCCGGTCGGTTGGGTGTCGGAGTGAGAGCCGAGCACGAGCACAGGCCCCGACTGTTGCGACCGGCCGACGACATTGCCGGCACCGTCGATCACGGCATCCAACGCGGCGTCGCGCATTCGTTGCGACAACCAGCGCCGCGCCGCCATGTCGGTGTCGGAGAATGTCGGCCGGACCACGCCGGTGCCCGTCGCACCGAAGCTGCGAAGCGTCGTCAAGTCGTCCAGGAGCCTCGTGGCATTGATCTCGCCCATGGACGAGACCCTACGACAACGGGCCCGCGGCGCATCGGCCGCAGTCGGGCTCAGAGCCCGTAGTCGGCGAAGAGGTGGACGACCCAGAAGACACCGTCAGCGTCCTGGGCCACTCCGGTTCCGATCGTGTCGAAGCGGCTGTCCAGGAGATTCGCACGGTGTGACGAGGAAGCCATGAAGGCGTCGTGGATCGCCTCGAGGCTGCTGCCGGTGCCGACGTTCTCGCCGACCGCGGACCATCCGGTCGGGATACCGACGCCCAGATGGTCGGAGTGCTGGAGTCGTCCCTCGGCCGCCATCGTGTCGGCCCAGGTCTGGGCTCGAGTGATCAGCGAGGGGTGCGGCAGAAGGGTCTGCTCGCCGGCGTCGGTGCGGGAGGCGTTGACCTGATCGATCACCGCCCGCTGCTCTGGGGTGCAGGCGACGAGGAGCAGCCCCAGCAGGGCGAGCAGCATGACGGCGATCAGCGGGCGACTTCGGCGGTCTGCCTTCGTTCTCGATGTCAGGGTGGGGGTTGACATCACCAGCTCCCGTACGTTCAGCGCCCACGTTGAGTGTGACGATTCCGCTGAGCGCCGGGGTTAACCGCGTCGAAAATGCGGCGTAGCTTTCGCCTAAGGGACCAGACGTTTGGCTCGATTGGGCCTGAAATCGGCCGTTCTTTCGGCCCGGGTCACCGCCAGAGGCGGGCGAAGACGTTTCCCCAGAGCTCGGTGCTCAGGCGCAGAGAGTCCACATCGATGCGCTCGTTGTGGCCGTGAAAGCGGTTCAGGAACTCCGCCAGCGGCACCTTGTTGCTGAGCAGCCCGGCTCCGTAGGACTGGACTCCCCGGTCGCGGAAGAAGCGGGCATCGGTGCCTCCGGTCACCAGGCTGGGGATGACGGTGGCCTCCGGATACGCGATGCGAATGGAGTCTGTCAGCGCGTCCCAGAGCGGGGTTTCAGTGGACGAGAACGGCACGCCGTCGTTCATGTCGTAGATCCGCTCGATGCTCACGCTCGGCATCAGCTCCGGGCCGATGATCTCGGCCAGGAGGGCATCGACGGAGTCCTGGGTGTCGCCGGGGAGGGCTCGGATGTCGACGAAGAGCTCCGCCTCGCTGGCCACGGTGTTGCGCTTGTCCCCTGCGTTCATGACGTTCGGGCTGAACGAGAGGTGGGAACACGAATGGACGTTGCGGGCGAGCTCGGGCGGCATGGCGGCGAGCGCATCGGCGATGCGACCCGGGTCGAGCAGGCCGGATTCGATCTCTGGATCGAGACCGAGAGCCTTGACCCGCTCACGGAACATCTCATCGATCTTCGGGACGGCCTCGTAGTCGCTGATCCGCTGGACGATCGCTGCCGCCTTCACCAACGCGTTGTCCGTTGCGTATGGCATCGACCCGTGCCCGGGCGTGCCGGCGACGACGATGCGACGACCGGCGGCGTGCTTCTCGCCTGTCGTCAACAGGACCCGGGTCCCGTCAGCGCCGTGTGAGGGGGTGCCCCCGTACTCGGTGAGGACGTAGTCACACTTCACGTCGTCCCAGTGATTCTCGACGATGTGCTTCGCCCCGAGGACACCGGCAGCCTCTTCGTCCGCCACCGCGAAGTACATGATGTCGCCCGGATACCTCGTTCCGGATCTCACGGCATCCCGGAACGCGACGAACATCGACGATGTGAGGTTCAACATGTCGACCGCTCCCCGGCCCCAGACCTCCTGGGTGCCGTCGGGGGCGGTGATGAGGTCTCCAGCGAACGGATCGTTGTCCCACCCCTGCTTGTCGACGGGTACGACATCAGTGTGGGCCATGAGGCACAGGCTGGGCGCGTCCGGGTCGGTTCCCTCGTAACGGGTGAGCAGGGAGGTTCTCCCGGGCTCGATCTCGTAGGTCTCGTAGTCGAGTCCGAGGCCCTCGATCTCGTTGCGGAGGAGCTCGGCGCTGCGCTGCTCCTGACCGGACTCGGGCGTGCCGTCGTTCACGCACTGGTTCCGGATCAGCTGCTGGAGCAGCTCCACGGTTTCGCCGGTGAGTGTGTCGATCGATGCGGCCATGTGTTCCCCCTGGGCCTGACACTAGGTCCACCGAGCGGCCACGGCACATACCCGCGCCCCGGACCGACCCCGTTCGCACTGGGTGGTGGTCCGAGATGCGTGGGAGACTCCGACGCCATGGACTTCGCCCGATCCGAGCGCGCCGGCGAACTGGTCGAACAGCTGAGGGACTTCATCGACACGGACGTCGTGCCGGCCGAGGACCAGGCCGCCGCCGAACGCCTCGCCACCCCCGGTCAGCCTTCGCCGACGACCGAGCGGCTCAAGCGGGAGGCACGGGCGGCCGGTCTGTGGAACCTCTGTGTCCGTCACCCCGACTACGGACCTGGGCTGTCATTCGTCGACTACGCCCCACTGGCCGAGATGATGGGACCGCATCCACTCGCCCAGGAGGCCACGAACTGCGATCCGCCGTCGAACATCAACGGCGACGCCATGATCGTCTACGGCAGCGCGGCACAAAAGGAGCAGTGGCTCGAACCTCAGTTGGACGGCCAGATCAAGTCGGCCTTCGCCATGACCGAGCCGGCGGTGGCCTCGAGCGATGCCGCCAACATCGCCACCTCCGCGGTGCAGGACGGCGACCACTGGGTGCTCAACGGCCGCAAGTGGTACATCAGTGGCGTCCTGCATCCTCAGTGCACGTTCATGATGACGGTGGCGAACACCGCGCCGGCCGGCCCGGCTCACGGCCGCCATACCCAGTTCATCGTGCCAACCGATGCTCCCGGCCTGACGGTGACCCGCAACCTCCCGAAGTTCGGCTACCTCGATCCGGACGGCCACGTCGAGCTCACGCTGGAGGACGTGCGGGTGCCGGACGCGAACGTGTTGGGCGACGTCGGCGGTGGTTTCGCGATCGGCCAGGCGCGGCTCGGACCGGCCCGGGTCCAACACTGCATGCGAATGATCGGGATCGCCGAGGAGGCGCTCCGCTTGATGTGCGAACGGGCCACCACCCGCTCGACCTTCGGCGCCGCCGTCAGCTCCCGTGCCAACGTGATGGATTGGATCGCCGAGGCCCGCATCGACATCGAGTCCGCCCGCCTCATGACCCTTCGCACGGCGTGGCTCATGGACACACAGGGCGACAAGGCGTCGGCGCCGCACATGTCGCAGATCAAGGTGCAGGTGATGCGAACGGCCACCAACGTCCTCGACCGCGCCATCCAGGTCTTCGGCGCCGCAGGCGTCTCCGACGACACTCCCCTCGCCCGCTGGTACGCCTCGCTGCGTTCGTTGCGGATCGCCGACGGTCCCGACGAGGTCCACCTGATGGCCGTCGCTCGACGCGAACTCCGCCGCCACACCCCCCCCCGACCACCACGACTTCTCTGGACGTCAGCGCGCGGAGAACGCGCGCTGACGTCCAGAAAACCGAGAGGAAACGATGGGAATCCTGACCACCGAACTCTGTGACCGCTTCGGGATCGAGCATCCGATCTTCGGGTTCGCCCACGACATCGCCACCGTGGCCTCCATCACGAACGCCGGCGGCCTCGGGGTCTACGGCGCCACCCGACGCTTTCCCCATGAGATCAGCGACGAGCTGGCCGAGATCCGGCGGCTGGTGGGCGACAGGCCCTTCGGGGTCGACCTCGTCCTGCCCGACGGCATGCCGGAACACAACAGCCGCGAGGCGATCGAGGCGCACATCCCCGATGAGCATCGTCGGTTCGTGCAGGGCATCGTCGACAAGTACGAGGTTCCGGAACCGAGCGGACCGGGGGCCAGGACCCGCTTCATCCGTTCGGCGGAGATCGAGGCCGAACAACTCGAGGCGGTCATGGCGAGCGATGTCGACCTGTTCGCCTGTGGCATCGGCGCGCCGCGGCCGGCGGTGGAAAAAGCCAAGGAGCTCGGGAAGACCACGGCGGCCCTGATCGGCAGCCCCCGACACGTCCGCCGGGCGCTTGCCTCCGGGGTCGACATGATCGTGGCCCAGGGCGCCGAAGCCGGCGCCCACACCGGGACGGTCGGCACCTTCACTCTGGTGCCACAGATCGTCGATGCCTGCGGCGACATCCCGGTCCTGGCGGCCGGCGGTATTGCCACCGGCCGGCACCTCGCCGCCGCGCTGGCCATGGGCGCCCAGGGCGTCTGGACCGGCACGCTCTGGTTGACCACCGAAGAGCACGCAGACCACATGCAGCCTGCGCTCGTCGACAAGCTCCTGCGGGCCACATCCGCCGACACGGTGATCACCCGCAGCGAGAGCGGGAAGACGTTCCGCCAGATCCGCACCGCCTGGAGCGACGAGTGGGAGGCCGAGGACGCCCCGACTCCACTGAAGATGCCCTACCAGGACGTGTTGGTGGGTGACCTGCTCGGCGCCATCGACGAACACGGCGTCGAGCCGCTGCTGCACTCCGGTGCCGGCCAGGGCATCGGTTACGCCAGCGAAGTCCGACCGGTCGCCGCGGTCATCGACGAACTCGTGGGCGAGGCGGAAACCGTGGTGCGACGCTGGGGCTCGTAGCTCCCTCGCATGGAGATCAGCGCGTGACGAACTCGAGGATCGTCTCGATCGAGGGATCGATGTCGCCGGTGGTTTCCACGGTCAACATCGGGTCGGGAAACTCGACACACATTTCCGCGATCACCTGACGCATCCGCTCGACCGCCACCTCGGTGTGAGCATCCGCGTCGGCGAAGCCGCTCGCGGACAGCACCGCGGGCTGCGAGACGAGGGGTTCTGTTCGATGGCGCTCCGCGAAGCGGGCGAGCGGATCCACGCAGCGGACCATGATGATCCGGCACTCGCCCGCGGCGCGAAGCCGCTCGAAGTCCTCCGGTCGATTCGACCGCACGACGTACTCGACGATGCAGCTGATGCCCAGGGCCAGCATGTGCTCGACCACGCTGAGGAAGCCTTCGACTGCGTCCTCCTTCGAGGGGATCTGCTCGAGCTGAGGCGTCCACGCTCCCTGAGTGAAGAGCATCCCGCCCCGCACCTCGTCGCGGGCGATGAACGGCAGCCGGAGCTCCGCCGCCAGCTCCCGGCCGAGGACGGTCTTCCCACTCCCGGGGGACCCGGTGATCAGGACGACTCGAGGCGTCACCCGCCCGACCGCCGGAGGACCGCAGCGACGAAAGGCCGCTGATCGCCTTCAGAGGTCGACACCGGCGGTAGCGGCCCGGCCCACAGGACCTCACACCCGACGTCGAACTCGGCCACCAGCGAAGCCTCGTCATAGCGGCAGACGGGGAGACCGGCACAGGTCTCGGGCCCATCGAGTCCGAATGTCGCCACGATGATGACGCCGGTCGCGCTCAATGCCGCACAGGCCGCCCCGACGTAGGCGGCCCGATCCGCGGCGTCGGTGAGGAAATGGAAGACGGCTCGATCGTGCCAGAGATCCCACTCTCGGTCGGGAGTCCAATCCGTGAGGTCGGCATGGAGCCACGCAACCCGCTCGCTCGATGCACCCAACCGCGCCTGAGCCCGGTCGAGAGCGAGCCGGCTCAGGTCGAGAACGGTGAGATCGCCATATCCGAGGTCGAGCAGTGCGTCGACCAGGCGGCTGTCCCCGCCACCGACGTCGATGACCGACGCAGAGGGCGTCGAGTGGGAGGTCACCAGACCGGCCGTCGCGATCTGGGACTGATGCCAGCCGAGTTGCTCCGACGCCGCGCCTTCGTAGACGCGGTCCCAATGCGCGCGACGCCCGATCATCCGCGAACCTCCGGCGTCAGTCTCCTACACGTACCAGGAAGGCCTGGTATCGGCCGCGGCTGCCGAGATCCCAACCCTCCGCGCGCTCGACCTCACCGGCCACAGCGAGGATCTCCGCGTTCTCGTCGAGTGGCCGGTGAAAGAAGCTCCGACGCTGACCCTCGATGGATTCGTCGGACCATTCGCCCTCATCACCTCCCCACACTCCGACGCGGAGTGGGCCTCCCGGTGAGATGGTGGCCGCCATCGCTGCGGCGGCCTCGGCCATCTCCACCGCGGGCAGGTGCATCAGGGTGCTCATCGACCACCCGGCATCGAAGGCTCGGGTCCGAAACGGGGGTTGGATCACCGATCCTTGGACCACTTCTACGCCGTGGTGGCCTGCGAGCAGTCCGTTGGCATGTGCCAGATCGACGCCGACCACGTCGAGGCCCGCTTCCGCGAAGACGACGCAGTCGCGCCCCGGGCCGGCACCGAAGTCCGCCACATGACTTCGGCCCTCCGCCCGAAGGAGCTCGATGAAGGCCGATCGAAGTCCGACCCTGAGATCGCCGAGTGGTTTGTTCCGCAGCCCGCGTCTCGCTTCCTCCTCGTAGTAGGCCCGTAGCTCGGAGTGAGGGTCGGACACCTCGACCTCAGCCGACGTCAACGACGACATTGCCGGTCTTCTCACCTGACTCGACGTAGCGGTACGCCTCGACGATGTCGTCCAGTGCGTAGTGTCGGTCGATCACCGGCCGGAAGCGGCCTTCGCCGAGCAGTTCCGCGACCAGCGTGACGTGCCCACGGATGTCCTTCGGCAGCGGGAACGCCGCCCGGCGCTTGCGAGTGATCTTCGTGATGAGCGGCATGTACACGTTCTGGAAGTGAGGACCGAATTCAGTTCCCATGAACCAGCCGTCCTCGGCGATCAGTGGCCGGCATGCGGTGTAGGAGGTCTTGCCGACTGAATCGAACACCAGGTGGTATTCCTCACCGTGGCGGGTGAAGTCCTCCGCGGTGTAGTCGATCACCCGCTCGGCACCCAGCTTCGCCATGAGTTCGAGCCGCGCCGTGTCGCCGACCGCGGTGACCTCGGCGTCCCGGTCGACCAGTAGCTGTACGGCTGCGGTCCCGATCGCCCCGGTTGCGCCGTACACCAGGACCCGGTGGCCGGCCTCCACTCCGGCCCGATCGATGTAGCCCAGCGAGTAGTGGGCGCCTTCGACGCTGGCGGCCGCGTCCGGGAACGAGATCCCCTCTGGGATCTTCGCGATGCCGCGTTTCGCGGGGATGGTCAGGAGCTCGCCGTGGCCACCCATCCGCGTGTCGTCGAAGCCCATCACTCGATCGCCCGGTTGCAGTCCCCGTACCTCGGGGCCCGCCGCTTCGACGATGCCGGCGAAGTCGGTGCCGAGGATCGGTCGACGGGGGCCGCGGGCGCCGTACATGGCCCGGACCAGGATCGGTGAGGCGCCGCGGATCCCGCAGTCGGTACGGTTGACGGTCCCGGCCATCACCCGGATCAGGAGTTCGTCGTCCTCCGGTTCGGGCACGGCGACCTCACGAACCTCGACGGCGTCCGGCCCGCCATATCGATCACACACCGCCGCCCGCATGAGGGTCATGAACTGCCGTACTTCGCCTCGTGGTGGGCGTCGGTGTCGACCGTCGTTTCGCCGTCGGGAAGCGGCGCCTGAAGGCTGACGTTCCGGCCGTCCGGGTCGCGGATGATCGCCTCGGTCACCGCCCAGTGTTGGGCGGTGAAAAGCCGGACCATCGGCGGGGCCGGCTCGGGGTCGAACGAGGTTGCGTCCGCGACATGAAGGATCGGATGAGACTCCAGACTCCGTTCCTCGTTCTGCTGGTTGATGAACACGTAGGGGCCGCCCGACGGATGCCGCCACTGCCCGGAGTGATGATCGGTCTCGAACACGACCTCGAATCCCATCGATGCCCAAAAGGCCGCGGTGGCCGCGTAGTCCCGTGTCTCGTAGTAGAAGCCCTGGAATCCACTGGATGCCATCTCGTCCTCCCTCTCGGACCTGATGGTGACACACCAACGTTGCCGAATCTCTTGACAATCAGGTATATCTGCGCAATATATATATGTCATGGGTATCACACTGAATTGGCACGGACACGACAAGACCGTCGACATCGACGAACTCGTCGAGCGGGTGGACTCCCGGGTGAACGGAGGGGCGGTCGCAATCGTCCTCACGGACCTCGATTGCTTCGTGGAACTCAACGAGCGACATGGTCGCGAGGCCGGCGACCGGGTCCTGGAGGTCTGGGTCGAGACACTCACGAGATCACTTCCCGAGGATGCCATCATCGGTCGGCTCGGCGGCGACGAATTCGCCCTCGCGCTTCCGAACGCGTCGGCCGAGAACGCCCTGATCCAGCTCGACGAGATCCGCTCACATCTCGCCGATCACCCGGTCGACGGCATCGACGTGAGTGCCACATTCGGGGTCGCGGCCCGACCTCCTCACGCCACCGAGACAACTGATCTCTTCCGCTGCGCCGGTGAAGCGCTCGCGCGAGGCAAGCGTGAGGGTGGCGGGCGGGTCGCGATCTATGTGGAAGAGAAGATGGTCCTGAAGAGCAACTACTACTCCCGCGCCGCGCTCGACCGCCTGGCCAAGCTGGCCGGCCGCACCAACCGAACGGAGGCGTCACTGCTCCGTGAGGCACTCGACGATCTCTTCAAGAAGATGCGGTGACCACACTGGCGTGAACACCGGAGGTCCTCCCCGTATATCGACGACCCACCGCATCCCGATCGAGCACACTGCCCAGGGTGAAGCAGTACGAGGACTTGTCGCCCAGGGGTCGATCGCTGCGGCTCCGACAACTCGCAATCGACTGCCTGCAGAGCCGCCACGGGATCGAAGCCGCCGTCTCACTGCTGTCGAGCCATTCGTTCAACACCGTGTTCCGGGTCGTCGGTTCCACGACCGGGCGGTCGGTCCTCCGGGTCGGTTCCGCAATCCGGATCCACAGCGACGCGCTGGAGGAAGTCGAGGCTGAGTGGTTGGACGCTCTCGTGGATGCAGGCTTCGAGAATCCCGTCAATCTGCGATCCCGCGGTGACAGGGTTCGGGAAATCGTCGCCCGCACAGATGTGCTCGAGCCGCGCGTGTGCGCTCGGTTCTCCTGGGTGACCGGTCGACCTCTGAGTCAGCGCCTGGGGGAGGATCGGATCCGAGCCGCCGGCCGGCTCCTCGCCGAGCTCCACGATCACGCCGCCGGATTCTCGCTCTCATCGCCGGTCCCCGAGGACATCGTGGCCGATCGCGCCATCCACCTCCCTCGTCGACGTGTTCTCCCCGCCCCCGGTCGACCGAATCTCCCGCTGATCAGCCACGCCGTCGAACGAGTCCAGGCCGCGATCGATCGGCTCTGGAACGAGCAACCCCACCCACCGCACCTACTGCACGGGGACTTCGGTCCCCACAACGTCTTGACCCACCACAATCGACTCAGTCCGATCGACTTCCAGGACCTCCGCTACGGCTTCGCCGCGCAAGATGTCGCCATCACCGTCGCCGACCTCCGACGCACCGCGCCGGAACTGGTCGCCGAGTTCCGAGTCGGCTACGACGCCGTGCGGCCCTGGCCGGACCTACCGCCGACCCTCTGGGCGGCACTGGAGGCCGCCCGCAGTCTCGACGTCATGAACCTGGCCGTCCGCTCGCCCCGGACCAGGCTCGCCACTCGCTATCAAGAACACGCCGATCGGATCACTCGCTGGATGTCGACGTCCGGGACGCCGTAGCGGAAACGCCCCCTGGCACTGTCCAGGGAACTCAGCCGAGAGCCACCGCGAGACCAGACGGGTCGACGTTCCCCCCGCTCAGCACGACGCCCACTCGGTCGCCGCCGGTCTTCGCCGCGAGTACCGCAGCCAACGAGGTGGCGCCACTCGGTTCGACCACCTGCTTCGCCCGCTCGAACAGCAACGTGGTGGCGGCGCGGATCTCGTCCTCGGAAACGGTCACCACCTCATCGACCAGTTCGAGATTGATCGGGAAGGTGAGCTCGCCCGGGCTCGTCAGCGCCAGACCGTCGGCAATCGTGTCTGGCTGATCGATCGTGACCCGCTCCCCTGCCGCGAACGACCTGGCCGTGTCATCAGCCGTCTCCGGCTCGACGCCGATGATCCGACAGCTGGGGCGGAGCGCCTTGGTGACGATGGCGCATCCCGCCATGAGACCGCCCCCGCTCATCGGTACGACGAGGGTGTCGATCTCGACCTGATCGTGGAGCTCGAGCGCAACCGTTCCCTGTCCCGAGATGATGTCGAGGTCGTCATACGGGGGTACATACACGGCCCCCGTACGTTCGATGTGTGACGCGATCAGCTCAGGCCGAGAGTCACGAGCCCGGTCGAACAGGTGCTGGCGAGCGCCGTAGCCACGAACGGCCCGGAGCTTGAGGTCCGGAGCGTCCGCCGGCATGTAGGCGTCGACCTCCACCCCGAGCCGAGCGCCGGCGCATGCCAGCGCCGTCGCGTGGTTGCCCGAGCTCGCCGTCACCACCCCGCGGGACCGCTCCTGCTCCGACAACAGGAGCAGCTTGTTGTGGGCCCCCCGGGCTTTGAAGGAGCCGGAGCGTTGCAGGTGCTCGCCCTTCAGCGACACCGCGGTGCCGGCCGCGTCGTCGATCGAGCGGTTCGTCAGGACCGCGGTGCGGTGCACGTGCCCGGAGAGGCGGGTTGCGGCCGCCTCGATGTCGGCAATGGTTGGGGCGGGCGAGCGAACGGACGTCACGCCCGGCAGTCTGGCATCCCTCGTTCACTCGAGCGGCTTCATGAACGACCACAGGTGGCCCTCCGGGTCGACCGCGCCGTACTCGCGGTAGCCGTACGGTTGATCGACCGGCTCGTAGCGGATCGTGGCGCCCTGATCGACGGCAAAGCGGTGGTGGGCATCGACATCGTCAACCATGATCGCCATCGTGCCACTCGCCCCACCGAGCTTCTTCGGTGGATGGAGTGCGAACTCGGGGGTCTCCATGTGTAGCCAGAACTCGCCGTCGCCGGCCTGGATCTCGGCATGGACCACGTTCCCGTCGGGGTCCCGGGTCAGCTCGCCGGGACCGAACCCGAACACCCTGGTCAGGTAGTCGTAGGCGTTCTCGAGTTCGTCGTAGACGAGGATTGCGATGCGGCGGTGCAGATCGGTGTCGAGCATGGTCATGTCCTCCAGGACTCTCAGGAGGTCACCGGTGGTGTCCTCGTCGGCTTCGAGGCTGCCGGCGAGTCGGAGCAACCGGTTCCGGAGTCGGTTCTCCGCGGTCAACCGATCGTCGATCGCCGCGAGTTGGCCGACCATCAGTGATCGGACATCGGTCTCGGCCGAGTCGAGCGCCTCGCGAATCTGGCCGAGCGGAAGCCCGAGCCGCCGGAGCATCGAGATCCGGTACAGCCGTTCGACGGCCTCGGCGCCGTAGAGCCGGTGCCCGGCCGAGGTGCGCTCGGAGGCGTCGAGCAGACCGATCTCCTCGTAGTAGTGGAGGGTCCGGACCGTGAGCCCGGTGGCCTCGGCGATCTCACCGACTCGTCGAAGGGTTCCGTCGTCGTGGGGCTGGTTCACGTCGCCGACGGTACGACCTCACGCCACGTCAGGGGCAAGGAGAATCTTCCTGCAGGGCCCGGTCCCGGGCCGTGGTTGTGAGGATTCGTACGCAGACAGACCCCCTGGATCGTGCTCTGGTGGACAGGAAGCCGAACACAGGGGGTTGTGCAATGGCTTGGAATCTGGCGGGAACGTTCTACGAGAACTGCTCGTGTGACGCGATCTGTCCCTGCACGTGGTCGAACATGGCGAGAGAGGCGACCAACGACGACTGTCGGGTTGCGCTCATGTTCCAGATCGACTCCGGCGACGTCGGAGGTGTCGATGTTTCCGGCAACTCGGTGGTGATGATCGCTCAGACGCCTGCGCTCATGCCCGCCGGCGGATGGAGGGTCGGCTTGATCATCAGCGAGAACGCGACGGCAGAACAGGTCGAGGCCCTGACCGGTGTGTTCTCCGGAGCGATGGGCGGGCCGCCGGCTGCGCTGGCGCCACTCATCGGGGAGTTCCTCGGGGTCGAGCAGATGCCCGTGAAGGTCACCAGCAGCGGCAACCGGCACCATGTGGTGATCGGCGACGCCGTCAACTACGAGATGACCAAGCACCTCTCGCCAGAGGGTGACCAGGTTCAGCTCACCAACATCGTCGCCCACCCGGCGGGCCCGACGCTCGACATCGCCCATTCCGACAGCGTGCAGGCCGACGCGTTCGGCATCGCATGGGCCGGCGACGGCCTGTCGAGCTTCAGCAACGCCTTCACCTGGGCCGCCTGAGTCGGGCTCCGCGATGACATCGACTGCGGCCGTTCAGCCGCACAGGATCTCCGCGCCCGCCCTCACGCTCGCCGCAGCCGCGGTGGCGGCCTGGTTGGCCACGATCGCCTGGATCGAGGCCGAGGACATGGGCGCCATGCCCGGCACCATGGGCATGAGCCTGATCTCATTCACCCTCATGTGGGGCCTCATGATGGCGGCCATGATGTTGCCCTCGGTGGCGCCGTTCGTGATGACCTACCAGTCCACAGTGGTGGAACACCGGGTGGCCCGGCTGGCGGGGCTCACCTCCGGCTATCTCGTCGTCTGGACCGGGGTCGGTGTGGTCGCCTTCTATGTCGCCGACTGGTTCGGCGATCTCGCCGCCGAACGGGCGACCCTTGCCCAGGTGGTCGCGGTCGCCACATTCACGCTCGTGGGCGCATATCAGTTCACGCCGCTGAAGTTCCGCTGCCTCACCCACTGCCGGACGCCGCTCGGACACCTCATGCACTATTTGGGTTTCACGGGCCGGCTACGCGACGTTCGCGCCGGAGCCAGCCATGGCTGGTTCTGTCTCGGATGCTGCTGGGCCCTGATGCTGCTCATGATCGCGTTCGGGGTGATGAACGTCGCGGCCATGGCGGGCCTTGCCGCAGTCATCGCCGTCGAGAAGGTCTGGCGCCATGGCGAAGGGTTCGCCCGGGCGTTCGGTTTTGCGTGCCTGATCTTCGCGGTGCTGTTGGTCTTCGAACCGGGCCTCGCGCCCGGCCTCGACCCCGATGCCTGGATGCCGATGATGGACATGTCCGGCGACATGGGGATGTAGCCAGCCCGCTAGTCCGGCACCCGCAACACGTAGACCCTCGGCTCCAGCTTGCCGATCATCTGATAGATGCCCCAGTAGGCGTTGGCCAGCTCGATCCGGTACGAGATCTCCCCCAGCTCCTCGATGAGTTCGTCGCGACCTCGGAGGAGCCGCGCCGCGTGCAGCAGTTGGGTGGATGTCGTCGATGTGCCGTCCTCTTCCCAACGCTCGCGCCACTGAGATCCGATGATCTCCCTCGACTCCACGATCATTCCGGCGTCGGCCGCGGCGGCTTCGAAGGCAGCGCCGTCGAGGCGGCCGGGAGCGATCGCGAGACCCGACTCGAGTTCGGCGGCCTCCATTGGCTCGAGTCGCGGTCCGGCGACCGTCATGTAGACGACGAGAGCCCCACCCGGCGCCAGCACCCTGACGCACTCCGCGAGAGCGACGTCGAGGTCGGCCACGTGGGTGATCATGTCGCGACCGAACACGATGTCGACCGACCGATCGTCGACCGGAATGGCCTCGATGACCCCGGGACGGAGTTCCACGAGCGGACCAGAAGGGTGGTCCTGGATCCGCGCCGCCCCATCCTCCCGATTCGCGGCCACCGGCTCCACGCCGATGACGCGGCAACCGAGCCGCCCGGCCAGGGCGAGACCGTGTCGACCGTCACGGGCCCCGATGTCGAGAACGGTGCTGCTCGGTCCGACCCCGAGCTCCGCGACGGTGTCGTACAACGATGTCGACGCCACGGGGTCGAGACTCCGATCGAGTGCCGCGTCGATCTCGTCGTCGGTGCGCAGTTGCGGCCCATACATCTGCTCGACCGTGATCGGTGCCGGCTCGGTCATGTCCGGAAGCTAGTTGCGAGGGTGATCAGTCGAAGACCCCGGATGAGAAGTACTTGGGACCGTTGTCGCACCCAAGGGTGACCACCGTGGACAGGGAGCTGCTGACCTGGTCGCCGATGCTACGTTCGGCGCAATGGCCGGGCGGTGACAGAGAGGACTCGTTGTGATTCGAACCGCGCCGGGACGACTGCTCCGGAGGGCACACGCGGAGGCGGTGGCAGCCCGACGCATGGGTCTGCCTGCCGGCGAAGAAGGGGCGGCAGAAGTCTTCCGCCGGCTGTCGCGTCGACGGTTCGTCGCGGGAATTGCCGGGGTGGGGGCATTCGCCAGTCTCCCCATCGTCGGTTGCTCATCCGGCGGCGGCAGCAGCACTCCCGCGTCGGGGCTCCGGGTGCTCGTCGTCGGCGGAGGCCTGGCCGGGCTCACCGCGGCTCATCGACTCGGTGAGGCCGGCGCAGACGTCACGGTGCACGAGGCTTCCGGTCATCTCGGTGGCAGAACCCACACCCTCCGGGGCTTCTTCGGCGACGGACGTTCGGCGGAGAACGGGGGCGAGTTCATCAACAGCGACCATTCCGAGATCCGGTCCCTCTGTCGGGAGCTCGGACTCGATCTCGAAGACCTGTGGGAGGGCTATCCGGACAACGCCGGCTCGGTGTGGTCGTTCGACGGGGATCGGTACCTGCGTACCGAAGCGCTCCGGGACTGGAGCGCGGTCAGCGCCGCGATCGATCGTGACTTCGCCACGGTCGGCGGTGATGTCCGGTGGGACGATCACACCGAGGCCGCCGCCACCCTCGATCAGATGTCGCTGGCCGAATGGGTGGAGCTGAACGTCCCGGGTGGCCGGACCTCCCGGCTCGGCCAGCTCATCGAGGTCGTCCAGATCGGAGAGTGGGGTGGCACACCGGAAGGAATGAGCGCACTCAACTTCGTCTCACCAGTCGGCGCTTCCGCCGGGCAGATGGACCTCGCCGGGGGATCGGACGAACGTTGGCACGTCGAGGGCGGCAACGATCGAATCGCCGCCGAGCTCGCCGACCGAATCGGCGAAGGCGCGGTCGAGCTCGGCTCTGCGTTGGTCGCCCTGCGGAACCAGGGCACCGGCGTTCGCTGCTCCTTCGAGCGAGGTGGAACAGTCACCGACGTCGATGCGGATCGGGTAGTGGTCGCGCTCCCGTTCTCGACCCTCCGCGAGGTGGATCTCGACGGGGCCGAGCTGACCGACCGCAAGCGGCGCGCCATCTCCGAGATGGCCATGGGGACCAACGCCAAGCTCCAGCTCGAGTTCTCCGAGCGCGCCTGGCGCGGTGCGGGCGCCGACGGCGACAGCGCCAGCGACACCCCGCTCATGGTCACCTGGGAGGGAGTCATCACAGAGCCCGGTCCGACCGGAGTGCTCGTCGCGTTCAGTGGGGGAACGCCCGGCGCGTCCTACGACTATCCGTCCGCGCACGGCGAGGCTCCCACCGAGCTCGTCGCGTCGATGGTGCCCCATCTCGAGACGGTGTTCGGACCGGATACACCTCCTGCCGCAACCGGCCGCGCGTGGCTCGACTCCTGGGTGGACAACCGCTTCACGTATGGCTCCTACACCTACTGGGCGTTGGGGCAGTACACCGGCCTTCGCGGTGCGGCCGGCACACCAGAGGGGCCGATCCACTTCTGCGGTGAGCACACATCGCTGGAACACACCGGCTTCATGAACGGAGCCGTGGAGAGCGGAGAACGGGTGGCTGCCGAGATCATCGCCGGCTGAACGGCCTGGCCATCGGTTCGGCCTCAGCCGTTGCCGGCGTGATGTGGCACTCGATCGGGCAGCTCGTTGTGAGGCTGCGCCTCGTCGGCGAACCACACCGCGGCAATGGTGAGCCCGGACGCATCATCCAGGGTCCCGACCATCACGCTGGTGCTCTCGGGAGTCTCCGCAGCGCGGAAGTAGAGCGTCGCCCCACACGCCCGGCAGAAGCCGTAGCTCGCATAGCCGAGCTCGTGCTCACCGAGCCGCCCGTGTGGGTCGTGGACGTCCAGGCCGACAGACGGCGTTCGGATCGCCGCGACGAAGTTGCCGGTGAGCCGCCGGCAGTTCTCGCAGTGACACTGGAGTACCTCGTCGGTGGCGCCGGCCGCGGCGTACCGCACGGCACCGCAGAGGCAACCACCGGTTCGCGGCTCGCTCGTCGTCATGGGCGACGAGCCTAGGACAGGACCTCGCCCCGACGACGGGCTCGCTGTCCCTCGGCGTGCGCGGCTCGTTTCTCCCGCAGACGAGCACCTCGGGAGTACTCGAGCGGATCGAAGTCCTCCGGCTCGGGTGGTATCGAGTCCGAGTCCACGAGTTGGGCGCCGAGCACCATTTCGACGATCAGGGGGCGGTCGAGGATGTCGCTCGCGCAGAACACACCCCCGGTCATGGCGCCGGCGATGCCGTGACCGCCGACCGTGCCTGCACCGACGACCCACAAACCGTCGATCTCGGTGCGGTAGGCGGGCCGGTTCTCCCCCATCTGGTCGGGGGTGTGCATGAAGCCGTAGCTGGTGCCCTCACTGGACCGGGTGTATCGCTCGTGGGACAGCGTCGTCGCCAGTTCGACGTGGACGATGTCGTCCCGGAAGGGACCGAGCGCCTTCTCCGCCGCGTCGATCAGCTGGTCGGTGACCTGCTGCTTGCGAGCCCGGTAGGTCTCGTCCCGGCGGTACGTGCCGCCGTCGGCCGGGCCCTTCTCGACTCCCCACCATTCGTAGCCGCGCGGGGAGAGCGTCATGATCTGGAAGTTGGTGTGTCCGGGCGGACACAGCTCCTCGTTGTCGGGATCCTTGCGCGAAGCCAGCGCGATGTAGGCGAAGGGCACATCGTCCTCGGGCAGTGCGCCCGCCTCGAGTTCGGCGTACAGCTCGTCGGTCCGGTAGTCCTTGAACACGAAGTAGTTGGTGTTCGGGCCTTCGAGCTCCTTGTTCACGACCACGTAGGCGCACACCAGACCGAGCGTCATGTCCGCGTCCTCGGCCCAGGCGATCGTGGCCGGGTTCAGGTGTTCTGCGCCGATCATGTCTCGCATGGTCCGGCGGTAGTCGGCATTGGAGATGACCATCGGGGCGTCGATGCGCTCGCCGCTCTCGAGCTGCACGCCGACGGCGCGCCCGTCCTCGATGACGATCCGCTCCACCGGCGACAGGGTCCGGACTTCACCGCCACACGCCTCGATCACCTGGATGAGCCGGGCGGGGATCATCTGGCCGCCCCCTTCGGGGTAGAAGGCGCCGTTCATGTAGTGGCCCATGATCCGGGCGTGCATGAGGGTGGCGGTGTTCTCCGGCGGGCCTGCGTACAGGCCCGACCAGTGGTCGAGGACCGCGCACGCCTCCTGCGACAGCTCGCACTCGGAGAACAGATCCTTGAGCGGCCGCATCGCCCACAAGTCGTAGGTCTCCCGCTCCTCGCCGGGTAGGGCTCGGCTCTCGGTGGCGATGGTCTGCAGGATCCTCATCGCCCGTTCGATCCCGGCTCGTTCGTTGGGGAACTGGTCGACGAGCCGCTGCTCGTACTCCTCCCAGCCGGCGGGGACGCGGAGTGTGAAGTCCGGGAACAGGAGGGTGTCGAAGCCGTCCCGGTCCATGGGCCGGAACCGCATCCGCTCGCCGATCCCGAGTGAGTTGAAGATGACCGTGAAGAGCCCGTCCGGGCCGCACTCGCCGATGTAGTGCACCCCGACGGCGAACTCGTACCAGTCGTCGCCATGGTGGCGGCGGAAGACCTGGGTGTTGCCGCCGGCCACGTCGTGGGCTTCGAGCACGAGGGCACGTTTGCCGTCCGAACCGAGGCAGGCAGCCGTCGTCAGCCCGCCGGGGCCGGAGCCCACGACGATGGCGTCCCATTGTTCGGAGATGGTCGGAGTGTCAGTCATGGCGGGGACTCCCTTCGGGGATGAGGACTTCGTGGATCAGGGTGTGGACGAGCGGGTCGGGGGATTCCATGCCGGTGGCTTCGGGGAAGGCACCCTGGATCCAGAGGGATGCGACGCCGTGAACCGTCGCCCACACCGCGCCGGTGAGCTGGGCATGATCGGTCCCGGTGCGCCAGCCCGCGGCCTGGGCTTCCGCCACCAGCTCGGTGAGGCGGGTGAACGCCTCGCCGGCCGCCTGCTTGTACTCGGGCAACTCGGTGTCGAGTCGCTCGGGCCGGAACATGAGCTCATAGGGGTCGGGGTTGGCAATCGCGTAGTCGATGTAGGCGTAGCCGGCCGCGACGAGTCGATCACCGGCCTCCTCGATGCTGTCCACGGCCCCGTCGATCGCGGCGGTGAGATCGCGAAAGGAGCGGGCCGCGACCGCGGCGAGCAGGCTGCTCAGGCCGTCGAAGTGGCGGGCCGGCGCCGCGTGCGACACACCCGATGCTCGGGCGATGGATCGGAGGGTCAGCCCTTCGAGTCCGTGCTCCTCCATCTGACGAAGTGCGGAAGCGAGAAGCGCGTCGCGGGTCGGAGACACGTTGACATCGTAAACATCTGAGTTGACAGTGTCAACAGACGATCTGGATCGGCAGCTGGGCCGTGCGCTTGACAACCTTCATGGCCAGCTGCGACGTGACCGTCTGGACATGGGGGAGGCTGGCGAGGCGGTCCATGTACAGCGCCTCGAACGCCTCCGCGTCCGCGGTCACGATCCGGAGGAGGTAGTCGGGCTGTCCCATCATTCGGGCGGCCTCGACGATCTCGGGCACCTCCCGTATCGCCGCCTCGAGCATCGACGGCCGGGTGACCTCCGAGAGTGTCACCCAGACGATCGGTTCGTAGTCACAGCCGACCGCGGTTCGGTCGAGGAGGGCCGAGTAGCCCTCGATCACCCCATCGGCCTCGAGGTTGCGCACCCGGCGCAGACACGGAGATGGGCTGAGCCCCACCAGTTCGGCCAGTTCGTTGTTGGGAATGCGCCCGTTCTCTTGTAGATGGCACAAGATTGCCCTATCGATGGTATCCACGGCATCAGATTCTAGACGGTACCGGCAACGATGGAATCTTTGCCAGCCGCTGCCCGACTCGATACGGCAGGATGACCGACATGGAGCCGATCTACGACGTCGTCTGGCCACGATCGCCCCGTGGTGTCCAACAGCAGCACCGAGCCGCCCGCCTCGATTCACTCGAGGGCAAGCGGATCGCGTTCCTCTGGGACTACCTGTTCCGGGGCGACGAGCTGTTCCCCGTCCTCGAACGCGAACTACGGCGCCGCATCGGTGAGATCGACATCGTCGGCTACGAGGAGTTCGGCAACCTCCACGGCAGCGACGAGAAGGAGCGCGTGGGCCGCCTCCCTGACGACCTGCGGAACCGCGGCGTCGACGCGGTCGTGTCCGGCATGGGTTGTTGAGGCAGCTGCACGCCCGCCGTGATGCGGGCATCCATCGCCGCCGAGTCCGCCGGTATCCCATCGGTATCGATCGTCTGTGAGGGATTCGAACGACAGGCCCGCGCCACCGCCCGAGGACATGGCTTCGACGGGCTCCCGCTCGCGGTCACCATCGGCCATGTCGACTCCCAGAGCGTCGACGACATGATCTCGAACTTCGTCGGATCCACCGTGGAGCTCGTCGTGGAGGGACTGACCAGCGGCGAGCACGCGAGCACGACGGCCAACACCGAACCGACCGCGCTCGAAGTGGTCGCCAGCGGGACGATCGACGAGATCAACGTCACGTTCATCCACGAGGGGTGGAGCGACGGTCACCCAGTGGTCCCGCCTACCCGTGACCGAGTCGAGACCTTCCTGCTCACCTCGGGCCACGATCCATGGAAAACACTCGGTGTCGCCGCCTCGTCGGGTCGGGATATCTCCATCTGGTCGATCGCGGTCAACGCCGTGATGGCAGGCTGCCGCCCGGAGTACCTTCCCGTGCTGATCGCGCTCGCGGAGATCCTCGCGGAACCGGGATACGGGGCCGAGCACTCGGGCAACACCACGGGAGCGGATGCGCTCATCGTGATCGACGGCCCGAATTCCTCCGCTTTGGGATTCAACCACGGTGTCGGGGCAATGCGGGAGGGAGCGCATGCGAACACCGCAGTTGGACGCTGGCTTCGGCTGTACCTGCGCAACGTCTTCGGGTTCACCACCGACGAGCACGACAAGGCCACGTTCGGCAACGCCGCTCGGGTCGTCCTGGCGGAGGACATGGCGTGCCTGGCCGAGATCGGCTGGGCACCGTTGAGCTCAGCGCTCGGGTTCGATGCCTCCGATGACACCGTGACCATGGCTCGCATGAACAGTGGCACGATCATCGGCAGCGTGTTCGGGTCGCGCCCCGAGGAGATGGTCGACTACCTCGGCAACGGACTAGCCCGGATGGCGGCGTGGGATCTCACCCACGTGTACGGGCTGGGCCACGACCAGTTCCAGCCACTGTTGGTCCTGTCTCCCGTGTTGGCGCGCACCTTCGCCCGAGCAGGCTGGAGCAAGCCAGATGTCCAGAACGCACTCTTCGGGTCGGCCCGGATTCCCGCGGACACGTTCGAGCGGATGGTCGGCGAATGGAGCAACCTCACCGCCGGTCGCCGGAGGTTGGCGAACCTCGTCGCCGAGGGCGTGCTCCCGCCGGTCTTTGCCGAGTCCGACGAACCCAGCCGGCTCGTACCGATCGTCACACGTCCGGAACGGATCATGATCGCAGTGGCAGGCGATCCGAACCGGACCAACGCCTACGCCTTCAGCAACGACGGCCCCCACGGGTGGTGGACCTCCAAGGCCATCGACCACACTCCTGCCAGCGACCTCGTCTGCAACATCGGCAGCCGCTCCTGCACCTGACCCGGTCGGGTTCCGGGATAGAAACCGGGTCAGGTTCCGGAGGATGCAGCGAGTGGTTCGCCTCGAATGGTGATGCGGTGCATGAGACGACGGTGGCCGTCGTAGTCATTGACCGCCGCGTGCCAGGTGCTCCGGTTGTCCCACATCGCGATCGAGCCCGGCGCCCATTGGAACCGGGTCGTGAACCGGTCCTGGCTGATGTGGGCATAGAGGTATTCCAGCAGCGGCGCCGACTCCTCGGGGGTCCAGCCGACGAAATGGGTCGTGAACCCTGGATTCACGTAGAGGAGCCTGCGACCGGTGACCGGGTGGACGACCACCACCGGGTGATCGGTGCCTCCCACCCCTTCGGGATTGCCGAGTCGATCCCCGGCCTCCCGCTGGGCCAACGCCGCCGCCCCGAACGTGTGCACATTGCTGTGGTGGGCCGAGAGCCGCGTCAATGTGGTCTTCAACCCATCGGAGAGGGCGTCGAAGGCCGCCGCCACATCGGCGAAAAGGGTGTCGCCGCCCACCTCAGGCACCTCCCGAGCGACCAGGATCGAGCCCCACGCCGGCACAAGGTCATAGGAGTGGTCGGTGTGCCAACCGGCGCCGATCGCCTCGGTCTGGTCCGGATCCTTCACGACCAGGGCGATCCGCGCGTGGGTGGCGTGGGCCTTGAAGAAGCGGTTCACGTCGATCGGCGCGAACTTCTCGGCAAACGCGATGTGGTCGTCCTCGGTGAGTTCCTGATCACGAAGGAAGAGGACCCCGTGTTCGGCCCACGCCGCGGCCAGTTCCGCGGCGCCGGCGACGTCGAGTCGGGTGACGTCGATGTCGTCGACCTCGGCCCCGACCGTGGACAGCGGCGTGACTCTCACGTGGACTCCTCCCCGGCGAACGGGGCGAAGCTACCACCGCTCAGAGATCAGGCTCGGGCCATGAGCTCCCAGGCCTGGTAGCCGCCGATGACGTCGATCACGGCGGCGTATCCGTTTGCACGGAGCCAGCTGGCACCGACCGAGCTGCGGCGACCGCTGGCGCAGTAGAGGACCACAGGACGGTCCGCGTCGAGCTCCTCGGCGCGGCGAGGCAGTGCTCCCAGCGGAATGGTGGTCGCTCCCGGAATGATGCCGTCGGCGGTTTCACCCGGATTGCGCACATCGACGAACTGCACCGTGTCGAGGTCGAGGTCGTCGACCCTGTCCGCAGTCATCCGCTCCCCGACCGTGACGCGGTCCGGCGCCGCGAGGAGGCCGGCCTCGTATTCGTCGATCGATGCCACCACCCGGTCGAAACCGATGCGGGCGAGCCGGACCATGGCCTCGCGCTCGCTCCCGGCCTCACCGGCAACGATCACGTCTGCATCAGCGGCGATGACCATGCCGGCCTGCTCCGCGAAACGGCCGTCCAGCGGCACGTTGATCGCTCCGGTCACGTGGCCGTGGGCGAAATCGACGACGTCTCGCGTGTCGAGCACGACCGATCCGCTCCCTTGCCGCTCCACGGCCTCGGCCAGGCTGACGACGGCGAGCTCACGGTTCTCGTCGAACACCTCGTGGTCCTTGCGGTTGGTGATCGCGTCGTGCAGGAAGTAGTCCGGCGCCGCCGGCTGGCCCTCGGTCACGAGGGCGACGAATTCGTCTTTCGACATCGGCTGCAGTGCGTAGTTGGCCACCTTCTGTTCACCGATGGTCGTGAACGGCTCGCTGCCGAGCGCCTTGCCACACGCGGATCCGGCACCGTGGCCCGGATAGATCTTGGTGTCGTCGGGAAGCTCGATGAGCCGATGCACGGAGTCGTACAGCTTCCCGCCCAGTTCCTCGGCGGTGAAGCCGATCGCGCCCAGAAGGTCGGGCCGACCCACGTCATTGACGAAGATGGTGTCGCCGGAGAGCATGGCGGCCGGCTCGGTGGCCTCACTGGTCTCGTAGACGAGGAAGGTCGTCGACTCCGGAGTGTGCCCCGGCGTCAGCCACGCTTCGATCACGACGTCGCCGAGCTCGATCCGCTCGCCGTCGGCCATGCCCCGCAGCGGGAACTCGGCTTCGGCCACCTCCCCCATGCAGATCTCCGCGCCGGTGGCGTCGGCCAGTTCGAGGTGGCCGGACACGTAGTCGGCGTGGAAGTGGGTCAACAGCACATGGCTGATGGCGAGTCCTCGCGCCGCAGCCTCGTCGAGGTAGAGCGAGATGTCGCGCTGCGGATCGACGACGGCGGCCTTGCCCGTGGATTCGTCGCCGACCAGGTACGACGACAGCGAAAGGCAGGGAAGCTGATACTGCTCGAAGATCATTGGAGTCCGTCCTTGTGGTTTGGTGTCCCCCGACCCTCCAAATATGTCCGTACATTTATGCGGTGACTATGGACTTAGGTCCCTAGTCGGCTCTCCCCCACCCGCCTGCCGGGTGTAGAACGGACGGCGCTGGAGGGGAGCATCCATGTTGCAGGACCGGTACGGACTCGAACTCACCACCTCGTCAGAGGACGCACGAGACGCCTACGTGGACGGGATCGACCGCATGTTGTCGGCGAACGGCGGCGTGGAGGCGTCCCTCCAGCGGGCCATCGCGTCCGACCCTGACTTCGCCTTGGCTCACGTGGCCCTGGCCCGGCAGCACCAGCTCATGGCTCGCGGGGCCGAGGCCCGCACGGTGATGGAGACGGCCGCCGGGCTGACCGAGGGCCTCACCCCGAGAGAGCGTCAGCACGTCGAGATCCATGGCCATCTCCTCTCCGGGCAGATCCCCCGGTCGCTGGAGCTGACCCGTGAGCACCTGCGGGAGCACCCTCGCGATGCGTTCGCCTTGGCCCCGGCGTGCGGCGTGTTCGGCTCGATCGGCTTCAGCGGGAGAATCGACCGAGAACCCGAGCAGCTCGAACTCCTCGAGCCGCTCGCCGCGGACTATGGCAACGACTGGTGGTTCCTCACCGTGCACGCCTTCGCCCTGCTGGAGACGGGTCGTTGGGAGGAAGGCCGGGCCCTGGCCGAACGGTCTCTCGACCGGTACTGGGACAACCCACACGCCGCTCACACGCTCGCTCACGCCATGTTCGAGGCCGGGGAAGACCGCGAGGCCACCGAGTTCATGGCCGATTGGGTCGCGAAGGCCGAGAACCGAGGGGTCCTTCACTGCCACAACTGGTGGCACTACGCGATCCTTCTCATGGCGGCCGGTGACGATCACGCGGCCTGGCAGGCGTTCGCCGATCACTGCCTGCCCGGCACGACCGACAGTCCGTCCATCAACGTGCTCACCGACGCGTCCTCGTATCTCTGGCGGGCCGAGCTGGCCGGTCGACCCCGACACCACGACACCTGGGAGACGATCCGCCAGTTCTACGAGGCGAACTTCCGGAGGCCCATCGTCTTCGTCGATGCCCACGTGGGCCTCGCGTACGCGGCGCTCGGCATGACCGAGGAACTGAACGCCTGCATCGAGCAACTCCAGCAACTGGGTCAGGCCGGAAAGCTGCCGGCCGACACCACCGCAGCCACCCTGACCCGGGCCTATCAAGCGTTCGCCGGCGAACGCTGGTCGACGGTCATCGATCTCCTCGAACCGGTCATGCCAGAGGTCGTACGAATCGGGGGGAGCCGGGCTCAGCGTGATCTCGTGACCAACACCCTGCTGGCGGCCTATGTGAAGGCGGACCGCCGGGCGGACGCGCAAGCGCTTCTCGCCGGGGTGGTGGACCGACAGCCGAGCCGACCCGTCGCCGGACTGGCGGCCTGAGCCGAAGACTCCCTACCCGCCACCTCCGCACCGGCAGTTCGACTTGAAGGCCTCGAGCCTGGCCCGGTTCGCTTCCATCGCCGCGGCCCGGTCGGCGACCTTCTGGAAGAACGCCTGGAGCGCGGGCTCTCCCGGGATCGCCTTCTCCTCCATCTTGTCGGGCTGATCCGGGACCTCTTCTTCTTCGGAGTACACGGCGCCGGCGCAATACCAGACGCCGCCTCTGCACTCGAGCGTGTAGGTACAGGTGGCTTTCACGATCTTGTAAGGCAGATGCGCTTCGGCATCGAACAGTGCGTGCTGTCGCGTGCCCGTGGCCGCGCCGTCCTTGATTCCCTGCGCGCCGGTGATGGCGGCCTGGCCGACCTGGGCGACGAATTCGGCATAGTCGAGCACGAGCAGAGCCGCTCCGCCGGCCTGCTGGATCGGGTTGTCGTCACCGAAGAGGTCGAGGACGTTCTTGACGCCGGTTGCCGCGCCCTCGACGGCGCCGAGCACGGATTTCATGCCCTCGGCAGCCGCGCTCCCGTCCCGGCGGCCGGCCGCGTTCGCCACCGCGGTGGTCACCTCACCGTTCGGGACCTTGAACGAGGCTTCGCGCTGGACCTGCTTGGTTTCGCCGTCGCAAGGCCCGCCGACCCCCGCGGTCTCGATCAGGAACTCCTGGGTCTCGGGGTCGTAGCCCCCGTTTCGGATCTCGTCGATGGCGGTGGTCTTCAGACACTTCTCACACTCCTTGCGAAGTCGTTCGGCCTTCGCCTCGGCTTCCTTCGCAGCACGCTCCGCCTCTTCCGCAGCCTTCCGCGCCGCCTCGGCTGCCTTCTTCGCTTCGGCAAGCGCCTGGTTGGCCTTCTCCGCGGCTTCCTCGGCCGCTTTCTTCTCCGCCTCGCGCTTCTTGCGGAGCTCCTCCCACTTCTTCGGGTCGCTCAGCTCCGCCTTGCGCTCCTGCTTCTCCGCCTCCGAGATCGGCATCGCGTCGATCGCGGCCGACTCGGCCTCGACGTTGGCATGATCCTCGCCGGTGTAGGTCCGTCCCCCGCTCGAGGCCGATCCCTGCACCCGAGGCGGCTTCGACGCGTCGGCGAGATCCTGGGCGGCCTTGTCCGCCGCCTTCTCGGCGTCGGTGACCGCGGCTTCCGCGGCCTCCGCATCCGCCGCCGCCTTGGTGGCCGCCTTGCGAGCAGCCTCGGCGGCAGCCTTCGCCTTGAGGTACTCCTCACAGGGGCCCTTACACGGCCCCGGATAGGTGGCCACCGCCGGCCTGAAGCCTTCGTCCTCATCGCCTCCGGGCCCGGCAGCAGGAGGCGTACCACCCCGCCGGCGAATCAGGATGAACCCGAGGACCGCAACGATCGCCGCCACGATCCCGGCGATGAGCCCGCCGACCGGAAGGCCGCCGTCACCGTCGGCCGGCTCGGTCGTGGCCGGCACGGTGGGGTCCGGCTCACTCGCCGTGTCGCCCTCATCGGTTGCGGGGGCGAGGGTCGTGGTCGTGGTCGTGGTCGTCGTTGTCGTGGTGGTGGTCGTCGTGGTCGTGACGGCGGTGATGTCCGCACCGATCACCACAGGCGGGCTCTCGGCGAGCGCCTTGAGCGGGTCGATGAACGGGGCCTGCAGGGGTGCGACGAGGCCTCCGAATGCCAGGTCCGGAAAGGACTGGGTCGGCGCTCCGGTGGCCGGGTCCATGCCGACGAGCCCCTCGGGTCCCATCGCCCACAGTGTCCCGTCGGAGAACGCCACGCCGGTGACGCCCTGGATCGGGATCGGGAACGGCTGGGTGCCGTCGCCCGGAATCACCATGATCTGATCGGCCAGCACGATGTAGATGGAGCCGTCGGGACCGACGACGATCGGGCCCGGATCGTTCACCGGTGGCCCGACCGGCTGAGCCTCGAGGGTGGCGAGGTCGAGGCGAACCGGGGACACACCGTCGCCGGCTGCGATCAGCTGGTTGTCGCCGCCGAGTGACAGCTGCACGATCTCGGTTTCGAACTCCGCCAGGTCGGTGATGCGGATGACCGTCCGATCGAACGGGTCATACCGGAGCACCTCGGTACCGTGCCCGAACAGCAACCCGTTGCCCGAGTCGGCGAGGCCGCTGACCCCGGGCAGACCCAGGTCGATACTGCGCACCTCACCGACGTTGGAATCGACCTGGAACAGCTCGGACCCCGACAGGGCGGAGATCACCCCGCCGTCGGGTGACACGACGAGCGACTGAACCATCAGGGATCCGGCGCCGCCGGCGATGGGCAGGGGCGGATCCGGCGGGCAGCTCACCAGCAGCATCTGGTTGAGCGCGTCGCCGAAAACGAGGAGCGGTGGCTCAGGGGCCGCCGGAAGCGCGGGTCCGGCCGGAGCGCGTCCACCGGGCGCGTCCTGCGCGGCCACGACGCCGCTGGTCGGCGTCGCCGAGATCAGGGCGAGTACGACGAGTATTCGGGCGACGCCGCGGTGCGTTCGCCGCTGCCTGACGCGTCGTCGTGCTCCCGCCACCCAGGGTGGGCGCATTGCGGATGATGCCGGGATCGAACGCATTGGTTCTTCTCCTCGCTGGCTGCGCCGGGAGGTGCTCGTACCCGGACGAGTCCCCATGTTCTCACGGTTTCGAACGCACGTCCTCCTCGTCTGGGCTGCATCCCGCGCGCCCGCGGGCTGTCCACCGCCGTTCACCGAGAACTACTCTCGGTGAACGGCGGTGGCAGGAAGGCTTTCCATGACCGAACGATCCCACCATCGATGCGGCCCGCTCCTCGCTCTCCTCCTGGTGGCCATCACCGTGTTGGTCGCCTGCGGGGACGACGACAGCGATGGTCGGGTCGTGAACGACTCCGGCAACGAGACGACCGACGAGGGCGCGGGCGACGAGGCCGACGACTCAGGTGAGCCATCGGGCGGCGCCACCTTCCTCACCGCCTGCGAGCTGTTCCCGGAGGACGAAGCCGAGGCGATCATCGGCACCGATCTCGAACTGCTCGAGGCCAGCGACGACTTCCGGTGTAGCTATGTGGCCGTCGACGGGGGCCTCGCCGGTGCGGTGCTTTCGGTTCTGCCGACCGCGGCCTCCATCGACGACCTCGACGTCGTTCGCAACGCCTACAAGGAGAGCACCGTCGAGGACCTCCCAGGGCTGGGCGATGCCGCCTTCTGGCACGATGACGGACCGATCCACGACGTGCAGTTCATCGCCGGCGACATCTGGGTCACGATCGCCGTTGCGGAGCTCGTGGGCAGCGACGACTACCGTGCAGCAGCGCTCCAGATCGCCGAAGCGGCAGAAGAACGCCTCACCGGTTGAGCACTGCTCGGGGGGACCATGGCTTCTGATCGGAATCGGCGGAAGGACTCGATCCTCGCGGAGGACTTCGAGCCGTACTCGATCGCCGACGGCGTACACCTCGTCCCCACCCAGGGGAACGGCCTCGTCGTGGAGACGGCCGAGGGACTCGTGCTCGTCGGCGGGGGCCCGGGAGGATCGCTCACCCAGGGAATGATCGCCGGCGTCCGCAGCATCTCGGACGCGCCCGTTCGCGGCATCGTCTACTCACACGGGCACCTCGGCTACAACTCCGGTGTCGACGAGTGGCAGGCACGCCTGGCCGATGACGGCCATCCACCGGCCGACCTCATCGCTCACCGGAACTGTGTCGCCCGCTACCACCGCTATCGCGAGACCCACGATCTCCAGCTCTGGCTCGCGTCGTGGCAGTTCCCCCGAGCGTCGATCAAGGCGCTCCGCGGGAGCCTCACACTCGTGGACCCGACGGTGGTCTTCGACGACGAACTCATCCTCGATGATCAGGCTCGCCCCATCCACGTCCGATGGTCGCCGAGTGAAACCGACGACTCAGTGTGCGTATGGCTGCCCGAACAACGGGTGTTGTGGGGTGGCCCCACCGTCATCAACGGTTTCCCCAATATCGGAACGCCGTTCCGCACCGTGCGGTTGACCGAGCGGTGGATCCGCAGCCTCGAAGCGATGATCGAGCTCGAGCCGAGGATCCTCGTGCCCGAGTTCGGCCCCATCGTCACCGATGCCGACGAGGCCCGCGAGCGCTTGATCGTCACTGCGGACGCGCTCCGCTGGCTGGTCGCCGAGGTGACCGAGCGGATGAACCGGGGGATGAACGACATCGAGATCATCCACGACCTCGACTATCCCGTGGAGTGGTCCGAGCACCAATTCCTGGCACCGAACTACGGCAACCCGGACTATGTCGTCCGGGACCTGTTCAGGGAGCAGAACGGGTGGTGGACGAGCCGCAACGTGACAGATCTCCATCCGGCAGCGCCCGACGACGCCGCGCTGGCGGTGTTGTCCGCCGTCGACCCGACCAGGGTGGTGGAACGGGCTCGAGAGTTGATGCAGACCGGCCAGCACCAGCTGGCGCTCCACGTCCTCGACCTCGTGGCGGGTGCGCCTGGAGAAGACGGGGTCCTGCTCGAAGCCCGTCGCCTCAAGGGTGACTGCGCCGAATTGCTCGCCAAAGAGTGCCCGACCTTCGTCTCGCGCAGCCTCTACTTCGGGGCCGCGAAGCTTCACCGGGCCGGCCTCCGACGCCCGTCCGAAGCTCCCGACGGCCCGAGCGCCCTACCCGACCCCGAGGACTAGCGCCGCCCAGTCGCCGTCGACCGTCCGCGCCACCTCGGTGAGTGGTCGCAGGTAGCCCGTCACCTGATCGCATTGGGAGGGCGAGATCCCACTGACGGCGAGCCAGCGGTCCTCGTGCAGCCGTCCCACCAGCTCGGACGCCAATTCCACGATCCCCGCCCGCGCGATGTTGGCGACGACGATGTCGAAGTCGCCTCCCAGCTGGTCCAGCCGATCCGTCGATGCCCGAACCCGATCGGCCATGCCATTCAGGTCTGCATTCCTCAGGGTGGCCCGTACGGCCTCTGCCTTCAGATCGACGGCCACCACCTCCGTCGCCCCGAGCCGGACCGCGCACAACCCCAGAATCCCGCTGCCGCAACCGACGTCGAGCACCCGCTCCCCACCGCGAATGCGAGTGGCCAACTCCTCGATCAGCAGCCCGGTGGTCGGGTGTCGACCGCTCCCGAAGCCGCCGGTGCCGAGTTCGATCAGGCCGGGGAGCGCCTCGCGGTTGGTGGGTGACCACGCGGGGCAGACCGTCAGCCGGTCGGCGAAGGTGACCGGCTCGGCATCGGCCTCCCAGCGGGCCAGTGCGCCACCGCCGATAGGTCGGGG
>CAYFLT010000005.1:8630-21992 GCA_964344055.1 uncultured Candidatus Nemicrothrix sp. | reverse complement strand
AGCCCTCGGCCCGGAGGTCGACGAGGACAGCCGAGAGATCGCCATCGTCGATCGTGAGCTCGAGCACCCTTCGATCGCGGCCGACCTCGCTCACCCGAGCCTCCCCGAGTGCGGGAACGCGCCGTTCGAGCGCGGCGTGTCCTTCGGCATCGGTCGCGACCACCAGCACCGAGGAACTCACAAGCATCCGTCCTCCACAGGTAGGGTGCCGATTCAGCCGATCACGCTACTTCTGCCGGGTCGGCCCACTCATACGACGGGAGTTCCCATGACACGACTCGGCTACCAGATTCCCAACTTCACCTACCCGGACACCGTCAACGGTGACATCTTCGGCACCGTCGTCGCCCAGGCGAAGGCCGCCGAAGAAGCCGGATTCGACCGCGTGTTCGTGATGGACCACTTCTACCAACTGCCGGGTCTGGGCGCGCCCGAGGAGCCGATGTTCGAGTGCTATTCCCTGCTCTCGGCCCTCGCCCAGCACACCAGTTCGGTGCGGCTCTCCGCCCTCGTGACCGGCAACACATACCGGCACCCAACCCTTCTCGCGAAGTCGATCACCGCGCTCGACCACGTGTCGGGCGGGCGGGCGACGCTCGGCATCGGCGCGGGCTGGTTCGAACTCGAGCACGACTCGCTCGGGTACGAATTCGGCACCTTCACCGACCGTTTCGAGAAGCTCGAGGAGGCGTTGCAGATCATCGGTCCGATGCTGCGGGGCGAGACGGTCAGCCTCGACGGGAAGCACTACCAGGTCACCGACGCCGTCAACTCCCCTCCTCCGGTCGCCCGGATCCCGCTGATGATCGGCGGCTCGGGTGAGAAGAAGACCTTGCGCATGGTGGCCCAGTACGCCGATGAGTCGAACCTCACCGGCGAGGTCGGCGACATTCCCCGCAAGCTCGATGCCCTCGAGGCGCACTGCCAGCGCCTCGAACGGGACCGCTCCGAGATCACGGTCACCAAGCTCGTCATGTGTCTCGTCGCCCCGACGATGGAGGACGCCGAATCCGACCTCCGCGAGATCGCGGCGGTCAAGGGTTGGCCGGACGAAGCACTGGAGTTCGTGAAAACCATGGCGATCTTCGGCGACCCGGATTCCGTCGGTGAAAAACTCCGGTCGATCATGGACACCGGCATCGACGGCCTCACCATCAACCTGGTGGCCAACGGCCACAAGCCGGAGCGCGTGGCGCTGCTCGGCGAGGTCGGGCTCGCCGCGACGGCCTGAGCCCCTCAGCCGTTCGGTAGCCGAGGCGCACCGAAGCACAGGACTCAGTCGGCGGCCTCTGTGTCGAACAACGTCGCCGCGTAGCGCACCGGCTTGGGCTGCGGGGCGTGCTGCGCCGGAGGCCCGCAAAGGCGTTCGACCAGACCGGCCCAGTCGAATCCCTCGGTGATCTCGGTCGCGGGGAGCTCGACCAGCCGGTCCGGGTCGACGTACTGGGGGACGATCAGGTCGAGGATCTTCTCGATGTCGTTGCGGAACCGCTCATTCGTCGAACGGACGCCGTCAGCCCGTAGCGGGGTGTCGGGACGGAGCCGCACGTAGAGATCGTAGGTTTTCGACCAGCGGGCGACGAGGGGCTTCACGTCGAAGGGATCGTCGCCCTTCGTGGCGCGCAGGAAGTAGGCGAAGTTGTCGACCACGGCCCGGTCGAGCACGAGCACGTCGGCCCGGGTGCGGAGCTCCAGCTCCTCCTTGATCTGGGCCATGATCACCCAGAGCTGGGCTTCGGCGGTGGCCGCCTCGTTGAGGCCCAGCGGGCTGAAGCGCACGACCTCGCGGCCCACCTCCACGCTACGTCCACTCCTCCCGACCGCCCCGGCGAACGAGTGCACCGCGTTCGTCTTGCGCACCGAATGCGAGCCGATGAAGGCGATCTTGTACGCGGGCGATGGGGGCATCACGCCGGAACCTAGCGTGCCCCACCGATGCGAAGCCCGGTCAGGCCGGCGGCTGATACTCAGTCCGGCCGGACGGTCGCCCAACCTCGTGGGAACTCCCGGTCCGGGTGCACCGCGGTGAGTGGATCTTCGCTGTCGCGCCAGTACCCGAGCCCGTTGCCGGTCTTGGCGTAGCCGATGAATCGCAGCAGTTCGTCCGGCCAGTCCACCACTTCGGCCGGCGGACACTCGAGGAACTGATTGGTTGACTGGGTCAGCCAGCCGACCGCATGCTGCAACGAGAGGCCCCTACGCCACTCGTCCGAGGTGTTCGCTCCCCCGCCGTGATAGAGCGTGCCGGTGTAGAGCAGGAGTGAGCCCTTCGTCATCTCGGCGGGGACGGTGTCGGCAGGGTCGAGCCGCTCACGATTCCCGAGACGGTGACTTCCCGGCACCACCCGCGTGGCCCCGTTCGACTCTGTGAAGTCGGTGACCGCCCACATGCCGTTGAGCTCCACCTCGAGCCCGAAATCGACCATGTCGTACTTCCACGCATCCCGATGCAGCCGTTGGGCGGTTTCGCCGGGCCCGATCTCGATGTACTCCGATGCCGAGAACCGCCAGGTGGTGGCATGACCGAGCACGTGGTCGCCTGCCGCCATCACGACTGGATGGGTGGCGATCTCCCTGAAGGTCCGCGAGCGCGGCAGGGGTGCACCGGTTCGCCGGGTGGCGTGCCCCTCGAAATCACTCGCCCCGATCGACGCCACCTCCGTGAAAGCCGCGAGCTCAGCGGCGATCGCGTCCATCGTTTCGGTGGGCACCGCGTGCTCCACGACACAGCAGCCGACGTCGTCGAGCGCCGCCGCGACGGCACGCTCAGGGGAGTCGGAGCGGGCCGGGATGCGAGGGACGTCCATCGCGGCAGTCTGCCATGCGGTCGGCCGAGGGTTCCCGGCCGGGGCGACCCGCCGGATACTGTCGGCAACGAGATGTCGCCCCCACCGATCACTCGTCCGCCCACGGCCCTGGTCGAACCCACCCTGCTCGACCGCGCGTTCGAGGATCCCGGCGCCGTCATCACCCTCATCGAGCGAGGGTCGCCCTACAAGACCCTCGCGGCGGTGCATCGCGATCCACCGAGCACGCCTGCCACGCCGTGGTTCCGGAACTTCTGGGCACTCGGCGGCAAGGTCACGTTCCCCGGCGCGGAGACGGCATTCCACAATCCGCTCTACCTCGAGGCTGCCCGCGAGGTGTTCGGCGCGGAGGTGGTGGTCCCGCTGGCGATGATGACCAACCTGAACCTCCCGGGACCGGCGGCCCCGCCCCATCTCGACCTCCCCTTCTTCCGAGGCGCCCACCGGCGAGAGGTGCCGAGTTGGCTCCTGGCGCCAATGGGGTACTCGGGACTCTTCCACCACTGGGCGATCCCGGTGGCGTCGGTCATCACCTGGTTCTACGGGGGCAGCGGTGGTGAGTTCGAGTACTGGCCGGACGGGCTCGACGCAGAGAGCGTTCGAGTCCGGGACCTCGCCGCGAATCAGGCCGTGATCGCCGACAACGAGTACACCTACCACCGGGTCTGTGAGGTCGGATCCCCGGATGACTTCCTCGAGCACAACCGCGTCCCCTACGGCTCGATGCTGCAGCTCGACGGATCCGAGTGGCGCCTGACCGAAGACGACCGCGAGCTGGGGCGCTACCCGAAGGCCGACGTCCGACTCTCGGTGCTCTGGAAGGCGTACTGCTTCTCGGACCAGGCCGAGGCGGAGGCGTTCGCCGACGACACGGACGTCCTCACACCCGCCCAGGTGGTGGAGATCTTCCAGGCCGACCTACGGCATCGTGGCATCCGGGTCGAACCGCCCGAAGATCTGGCCGGCGAGGATCCCTGGGGAGAGACGATCCGCGAGATCTACGGCGCCGCCTCCTACTGAGACAGCGCCTATACGGAGAGCGCGAGCCGCGGCTCAGACGCCCTTCGGCCGCTCCGCGGCGACGATCGACACCCGCTCGCCGTAGCGGCTGTGGGGGAAGTAGTCCCACACGGCGTGGTGCTGGGTGGAGAGGTTGTCCCACATGGTGAGGGTGTTGGGTTCCCATCTCACGCGGCAGTGGAGCTTCGGTGTGGTCGCGATGAATCGGTAGAGCGCCTCGAGCACGGCAGAGCTCTCCCAGCGTCGCAGTCCCTCGATGTGGGACGTGAAGCCCTGGTTGACGAAGAGCGACTTGCGGCCGGTTGCCGGATGGACGATCACGACCGGGTGGGCGTTGCGCGGATAGCCGCCCTCGGGCGGTGTCGACTTGTAGCTCCCGATGTACGGAATGCCACCATCGTGGATGGCGGTGAGACCCTCGAGCCACGACTGCATCACCGGCGAGAGCATGTCGTAGGCCATGTAGGTGTCGGCGTAGAGCGTGTCGCCACCGCCGCACTCGGGCACTTCGGTGATGTAGAGCGCCGAACCCATCGGCGGACGCTCATCACAGGTGACGTCGGTGTGCCATCCATCACCCGCCGTGTAGGGAGAGTCGGCCGTGGTCTTCACCTTCAGGATCTCGGGGTCACCCGCGCGGTCATGGTGCATGGGGTGGGTGTGCAGCTCGCCGAAATGTCGCCCGAGGGCCTTGTGCGCCTCCCGATCGAGGTGTTGGTCGCGAAAGACCAGCACTCGCCAGTCGAAGAACGCCTTCCTGAGATCACGGACCTGAGTGTCGCCGAGCGGTTTCGAGAGGTCGAGGCCGCTGACCTCCGCGCCGAGGTGCGGCGTGAGGGTCTCGATCTCGAAGCTGTCGTACGTGGTATCGATCGTCGGCACGGCATCGGGACGCAGCTTCCTTGCATCCTCTTCCATCAGGGTCATCACGCGCTCCTCCGGACGGAGATCGATTCGAGGCTAGCGCAGCGGTCCGTCGCCAGAGATCGGCCGCCTAGTGCGAAGCGAGCCCTGAGAGGCATCGGGCGGCGTCGTCGGCCCGGGCGATCGGCACGAGCAGATGATCGTGGAAGTAGCCGGCCAGCACGTTGCATGGGATGTCGGCATCGCTCAACGCGCCAGCCACTGCCGCGGTCAACCCCACCGCGTCGAGCGAGCTGTGGACGTCCAGCGTCAGCCAGTCGAACTCACCCTCGTAGGCCCACCCCCGTCCTTCCGCGATCTCCCGATCACACACCACGGTGACGCCCTCGTCCTCGACCAGGACCGCGTGTACTCCCTCACCGACCGAGATGACCTGATCGATGGTCGTGACCACGAAGGATCCATCTCGTCGCGAAACGGTCAGGGAGTCGAGCATGGTCTGGAGGTCGGTCTCTCCGGGCACGGATGCGACGCTACTGCAGCCGGCTCTGCTTCGATTGGCGGGGTGGAAGCATCCGACTCTTCGCCGACCGCGCTGGCCGTAGGAGCTTCGGTGTGGTGCAGCGGCGACGGACCAGCGCCGGCGACGACCCCCGCCACGGCACGAACGCACACCGCGGAGTTCAAGCGCCAGACCGGCGGGATGAGTCTCTACGCCCTCATCACGCTCCACGTCACGCCGCTCCCGGGCCACACAGGGGTATTGGTCGAGAATCTCGTGGATGGCGAGGAACTGCCGATCGAGTACACGCCCGGGGTGCTCGCGGGCATCGCCGATGCCGCCGCCGAGAGCGACGACCGGCCCCCGGTCGGTGGGTTCCGGGTCACGGTGCTCGATGCTCGCCAGCATGTGATCGACTCGAGCGAGATCGCCTTCCGGATGGCGACGCGATCGTGTCTCACAGAGCTGTTCCGCCTCACCGGCCTCGAGACCTGGACCGAGGGGACACCGGCCCCGGTCGAGGCTGTGGCGGACCTCGCGGAACGTGTCGTCCCGCGCCTCGAATCCGGCCGCGACGAGATCGCTGCGGGTGTCAACGAGGTCCTGACCGCCGACGGATTCGAGCACCGCGATCGGTGGCTCCTGGCTCGACCCGTCGACGACGTGATTCAGGTCGTGGGATGGCAGGGAAGCGCTCCGATGATCTGGAGCGGCATCGGCGTCCGCCTCGGTCTCGTGCTGCCGGCGATCACCGCCTTCTTCGACCTCGACGATCCCTTCGACGACGTCAGCCGGTTCCCCCACAACCATCTCGGCCGACCCCTCGGGCTGCTGGCCGGGGACCAGCGGTTCTGGCCGGTCGAAGAGCCGGCCGCATCCAGTGTCGCCATCGAGCAGGCCTGGGCAATTGCCGGTCGGCCCTACCTCGACCTGCCCGCCGTCCGGTCCTGTGCCGGACTCCTCGACGTCGCCGAGGGACGTCCCGACTCGCCGGCGTTCTACATCGCCGATCCACTCCACTGCGCCCTGATCTGGCACTGCCGAGGGGCGGATCAGGCCCTCGAGTTCCTCGACTCCGAACTCGTTCCGAAACAGGAACGGTTCCCGTGGAGTGCGAAGGACAACACCGCCTTGCGCAGCCGCATCGAGTTCCTCAGGGGGCATCACTCCGGCTGAGCCCGCCAGCGAGCAGGACGCGATCGCCGGGGCGGACCGTCACCCGATCCCGCTCGGGATCGAGGAGGAAGAGGAAGCCGCGCCGCCCTCGGTCGAGGAACCTCAGGCTCTCCGCCAACCGGGCGTTCGACACCTCCTCGCCCGGGGGGAGGGCCTGCTCGGCACAGAAGCGGCTGAACCCCACACAGGGGGAGGCGAACCTGGTCAGCTGCAGACGGGCCTCTTCACCCGTGGTCTGGTTCTCGATCGTCAGCCCGTCGCCGACGTCCTCCGGCCAGACCTCGTCGGGAAACTCGACGACGATGTTCTCCCCGGCGACGCCATCGACCATGGCCGACCCGAACTCGCCACGCATCGCCTCGTAGTGGCCGGAGAAGCCGATACAGACCAGGTCGTCGTCGTCGTAGGCCTTGCCGGGATGATCCAGATGATGCACGTCGAGCACGTGCTCCCCGTTCGGAAGCGTGGCCTCGATTCCTCTCGGGGTGATGTCGAGTCGATCGACGACGATGCGACGGCTGACGTCGTAGAAGCGTTTCGGTCCCCCGTCTTCGGAACGGTCGACCAGAAGTCCGCGGGGCTGGAGTTGGACGAGGCGCACCACTCCGAAGTCGGCTGTGGATGGCGTCCGATCAGCGGCCATGGAGTCGGCGTTCCCGGCGAGCGAGCATGCGCATCGACTCATCGTGTCACGATGGGAGCATGTCCGACCGAACCGCCCCGCTCTCCGGCCTCAGGGTGCTCGACCTCACGCATGTGCTCGCCGGCCCCTACTGCACCTATCAGCTGGCACTGCTCGGGGCCGATGTTGTGAAGGTCGAACCGCTCCGGGGAGACATGGTTCGCACCTGGGGCGGGACCGAGGAACAGATCGCGATGGGCCTGGGGACCGGATTCGTCGCCCAGAACGCCGCGAAGCGCAGCCTCGCCGTGGACCTGAGCCGGCCCGACGGCCTCGAGATCGTGTCCCGCTTGGCCGACGACGCCGACGTCCTCATCGAGAACTACCGTCCTTCGACGATCGAACGACTCGGGCTCGGCTACGAGGCGGTGGCGGCCCGCAACCCCCGCATCATCTACGCCTCAATCTCAGCATTCGGTCGCAACGGACCCCATGCCGATCGGCCGGGCTTCGACGACGTGGTGCAGGCCACCTCGGGCTACATGAGCCTGAGCGTCCGGGGCGACGGGCCCCTCCGCACCGGCGGCCCGGTCCTTGACTACGCCGCCGGCATGCACGCCACATCCGCGATCCTGGCCGCGGTTCTCATGCGTCAGCAGTCGGGAACCGGGCACCACATCGACGTCGCGATGCAGGACGTGGCAATGCTCCTCGTCAACCGGAACACCCACATCGCGGCGACGACTGGTACTCCCCCACCTCCGGCGGCCAACCGCGACGGCCTGTTGCTCGGCCGCTACGAGACCGCCGATGGCTACCTCATGCTCGCCGGCTACCGGCCCCGCCACTGGCGAAGCATTCTCCGTGCCCTCGGACTCGACGAACTCGCCGAGTTGCCGACCCGGGAGATCATCGCTCGGACCGAGGAGATCGACGCCGTAGCCGAGCGACGCATCCGCGAACACGACAGCGCCCACTGGGACGATGTGTTCCACAGAACCGACACAGTCGGCGGTGGCGCCCGGTCGCCCGATGAGGTCCTCGACACCGGTCAACCGGACGCCCGCCGGCTCCTGGTCGACGTCGACAGCGAGGCCGGCTGTACTCGGGTCACCACGGCTGGATACCTCGTCGACGATGAACCATTCGCTCCTTCGTTCGGCCCTCCCACCCTCGGTGGGAACAACGCCGAGATCCTCCGCGAACTCGGCTACCCCGAGAGCCGGATCGAGCAGCTGGTTCGGGACGGCGTGATCGGCTCACCACCGGGCTGAACCGCTGGATCAGGGCCACGCGGTCCGAATCCGGCATGCTGTCCGGCGTGACCGAGCCGACTGACGCGCCCACCCTGTCGATCCTCGACCTCGCCATCGTCGGCTCCGACGAGACCCCGGCCGCGGCCTTCACCAACAGCGTGGCGGTGGCGAGGCGGGCCGAGGAACGCGGCTACCACCGCATCTGGTACGCCGAGCACCACAACATGGCCGCGATCGCGTCCTCCGCCACCAGCGTGCTGATCGCGCACGTGGCCGCGCAGACGTCGACGATTCGCCTCGGCGCGGGCGGCGTCATGCTCCCGAACCACTCCCCCCTCGTCATCGCCGAACAGTTCGGCACACTCGCCACCCTGCATCCGGGTCGAATCGATCTCGGGCTCGGCCGGGCTCCGGGCACCGATCACAACACCATGCGGGCGATGCGAGTGAGCCCGATGGCGGCCGAGCAGTTCCCCCAGAACGTTCTCGAACTTCAGGCCTACCACGGGGACCACTCCCTCGTGCCCGGCGTCGAGGCGGTCCCCGGCAGCGGGACCGGAGTCCCGCTCTACATCCTCGGCTCGTCGCTCTACGGCGCCCAGCTGGCGGCCAAGCTCGGACTGCCGTACGGGTTCGCCTCACACTTTGCACCCGGCCATCTTCTCGATGCGGTTGCCCTCTACCGGGATCGATTCGAGCCCTCCGAACAGCTCGCCGTGCCCTACGTGATCGCCGGCGTCAACGTGATCGTCGACCACACCCGAGAGGACGCCGAGCATCAAGCGCTCGATGTCCGGCGCCGGCGGGTGGCTCGCTTCCTCCGGATTCCGCGTGAGCTGTCCGACGCCGAGGCCGATGAGATCCTGGATTCGCCGCAAGGTCGCGAGATCGCCCAGATGACCCACTACACCGCGGCAGGTGACACCGAACTCGTGACGCGCTACCTCGTCAGCTTCGCCCGCGAAGCCCAAGTCGACGAGCTGATCACGGTGCACCCATCGAGATCGATCGAGCAGCGGCTGCGCTCGATCGATCTGTTGGCCGACGGGTTCAGCCTGACTTCTGCCGGCTGATCACTCCTGTGAGGCACCCGATGTTCCCCGCGGCCTTGGACAACTCGTCGGTCGAGGCGACGCAACACTCGATGCCGTGACCCTCGAAGCACCGCCTCGCCACCGCCAGGCCATCCACCATCAGGATTCGCCGAGGGCCGAGCGTCACGAAGTTGATGGCCCGGGTCTGTTCCGAACCTTCGGTCTCGGGCACGAACGAGATGTCGAACCCGCGCTCTCGGAGGGCGACGACCGCAGCGTGGGGGGTGCGTCGCTGCCAGCACACCGCCAGGTCCGCGTCCACGATCCGCAGCATCCCCATCAGGTGCATGGTCCCCACCGGTAGATCGACTGCCAGCACGCTGCACCCGATCTCCTCCAGCGTCGCGGAGATCTGGTCGATCGCCGCCTGATTGGTGCGCGGACCCCGGCCGACGACGGCTGTGCGCTCGTCGAGCCACATCAGGTCGGCACCCTCGAATACGGCGGTCCCCGTCAGGGTTCGCAGGATCGGCACTCCGATGTCGGCGAGGCGACGCGCGACGGGCACTTCCTCTCCCGCCCGCGCCGCCGAAGCAGGCCGAGCGAGGATCGCACCTTGTGGGCTCATCACGAAGAGGTCCGCGCAGAACATCTGATTGACCGAAGGTCTCGCCGCCGGCTGGACCTGGACCGTCTCCACGCCGAGTGATCGGTAGGTCTCGGCCAGAGCGGCGTGCTCATCCCTGGCTTTTGCCACGTCGACGGGCGCAAGCAGCAGGGCCTCATCGGCCGCACTGGCCGGCACCTCGAGTTCGTCTCCGGGCTCGTGCAGCAGGACGCTTCTGAGATCGCGCCATTCCGAATCGATGCCGCAATCCCGCCAGAGGGTGCCGAGTTCCGACTGGTGAGGGCCCGGCCGAGCCGTCCAGCCCGACCCGCCGTAGGCGGCCGACATCGTGTGGGGGTTGGCTATTTCGTCACCCATGTTGCGCTCCCCTCGGGACATCTCCGGTCGACTGTAGATCCACTACGAGGCTGCCCGAGTAGACGACCGTCTCCTTCACCGCCTCGAAACCGATGGGGAGGTAGAGGTCTGCTGCCGCCCGATTGTCCGGCTCGAACACCAGCTTGATGCGCTCGGCGCCCGCCGAAGCGAGCCGATCGACGCCGACGGTGAGCACGTGGCGGGCGAGGCCGCGGCGCTGATGCCCCTCGGTGGTGCGCATGGGTTCGACCACACCCGTCGAGGTCGTCGGATCCATCCAGAAGAGTCCGTAGGCGGCGGCGTTCCCATCGCGGTCGTGAATCACGAGGTCGAGATCGGGGCGATACAGCGAGGTCTGGAGCAGTCGCGGCTCGATGTCGGGGCTGCCTCGAAGGTTGTGGTACGGACCCCCGGCGGTGTCGACCCGGCTCGACAGCCGGTAGCCCTCACGCAGCGGACTGAGACGCGGACGCTTGTCCGCATCGAGCCAGGCCTCGACCACCGACACACTCGCGGTGTCACCCCGGCCGTCCTCATCACACGTGAAGCCGTGGCCGGTGAGCAGATCTCGCATGACGTCGTCGGTTCGGTCGACCTCGAGGTCGACGGCGGTGAACCCACACTCGCCGGCGTGAAGGAGCCCTCGCTCGAGGACATGGGCGATCCAGTCGGCCGGTGCGTCGGGCATGACCATCGGCGCGAGCGCCACGTCACCACCCCAGTCGGTGGCGATCACCCCGGCGGCAGGGAGGCCGTCTTCGTCGAACCAGAACAACTGTGGGATCACGTCGGTTGAGCGCTCGAGGCTCCACCACCACTGCAGATCCGCAGCTTCGAACAGGCCCCGCGTGGGATGGGACGCGCGGATCCGCTGCAACAGAAGGGAGGCAGTCTCCAGGTACTCCAGTCCAGCCCGATGCCCCTCACGTAACGGTCCCATGCGCCAGAGGCTACGCCCCGCCCGCCGGTCCAATGAGAAGACGGGTGGACGATCCGCGTCAGGGGATCAGGACGAACTTGCCGACGTGGTCCTTTTCGAGAAACTCCTGTTGGGCCACGACGATGTCGGCGAGGGGAAAGGTCCTCGCCACAACCGGCCGGATCTCGCCCCGCTCGATGTAGCCGACGAGGTCGGGGAAGACCGGCTCGTCCCAGGCGGTGCAGCCGATCAGCTGAAGGTCCCGCAGGTAGAAGGTCCGCATGTCGAGCTCGACCAGGGGTCCCCCGATCGCACCCGACGAGACGTAGCGGCCTCCCCGCCTGATCGCCTCGATGGCATCTGGGAAGCCCGGTCCGGCGACGTTGTCGACCACGACGTCGAACGATTGCGCCTCGGGCACGTCTCCCCGCTCGATGCACTCGTGAGCGCCGAGTGCGAGTACCGCGTCCATCTTGGCGGGCGACGCCATCGCCACGACATGGGCTCCCCGGCGGCGGGCGAGCTGGACCGAAGCCGATCCGGTCCCACCTGACGCTCCGGTCACCAGTACCCGGTCACCCGGACCGACGCCGGCACGATGGATCATGTTCTCTGCGGTCCCGTACGCGCACGGGATGGCCCCGAGTTCGACATCGGACCAGTCGCACTCGACGGGGAACACCTCCGTGGCCGGCACGACCACGTATTCGGCGAACGCACCGTCGAAGTCCGACGCCATCCAGAGATTCTCGACCGACTCGAACCCGTGGGGGCGCATACAGGATCGGATCAGGATCCGACGACCCAGCAGGCCGGGATCGGAGCCCTCCCCGAGCTCGTCGACGATGCCGCAGCAGTCGGTCCCCTGGATCAGTGGCCAGGGTGTGGCCTCGTTCCAGCCGCCGTCGGCACGCTCGACTTCGACAGCTGCGCCGGCTGCCTCGACAGCCGCATCATCGGTGGAGCCCGTGACCGTCGACGAGTACCAGCCGAGCCGCGTGTTGATCTCGGTGTTGTTCATTCCCGCCGCCAGCACCTTCACCCGAACCTCGCCGGGCGCGGGCGACGGAACCGGCACCTGCCGGACCTCGATCATCTCGAAGCCGCCGTTTCCGAGGGTCACGGCAGCGGTCATCGTTCGCGACATCAGGCGATCATGGCAGACCCGATGCCGTGGGCCGCAGCCACGACCGATCGCTCAGCGGTCGACGAGAAACGCCGACGACGGCAGGTCCGCCCGGGTCAGCGCGGTGTTGTCCACGATCACCTCACCGAGGGTGCGCCGGTAGTCGATGCCGTACAGCTCGAGGATCAGGTCCAAGGCCGGGTCGTTGCCATAGAAGAAGCGATCACCATCACGCAGGGCGCGGAACTGGTGGGTCCAGATCGCAAGCTGCAGCTCGCCGAACTCGGTGCCCGGAACGTGATGCTCGGAGACCATGCCGGTGAAGGCGTCCACACCGTCGACGCTGGGGAAGATCGCAGCCAGACGAGCGGCGAGCGTCGACCTGCGTTCCACCGCGACGGGAAGACCCTCGACCCCGGACGTCAATTCCTTGCCCGTCGAGTCGAACAGCGCGACCACATCGAGAATGCGCGGGTCGTCGATCGTCAAGCCGTCCGGCAACTGCTCGGAGTCTTCACCTGTCAGCTCGGTGAAGGAGGCCACACGGCCCAGACCGTAGGCCTCGCGGAGATCGTTGTATCCAGGGATGCCGTGGTCATGTGCCCGAAAGACATCCAAGAGGCCGAGGTCGATCACCTTGAGGAAGCAGGCGTCGATGTTCCCCTCCTCGAAGCACCCAAGCGGGTCCTCGACGAGCGGGTCCGGAATCTGGAACAGGATGGTTCTCATCTGATCGTCGATCAGCTCGTCGTTAGCGCGCTGGACTTCGCGGGCCAACCCCGCCGCGACGTTCCCGACGCCGATGTCCACGAGGAGGCCGGGATTCGCGAAGCCCACGTTGTGGGGGACTGTCACTCGGAAGGTGGCGCCGAGGTCCTCGACCCACACACCTTCGTCGGCGAACCGGTCGAGGAGATCATCGGTCATCTGGCTGGCGGGGACCTCTGCCACCACCGTGTCCGGGATCTGGCTGTGAGCGCGGAAACCGACCGTGGCGAACTCGTTGGTGATCGTGGCATCGACCGAGGGGTCGTACCCGCCGTAGTCACCG
>CAYFLT010000005.1:0-8604 GCA_964344055.1 uncultured Candidatus Nemicrothrix sp. | reverse complement strand
CCTCGTAGGTGATGTACTGCTCGGTCGCCGCCACGACCCGGCGGGCGATGGCGAACTTGGTCTCGGCATCGAGCGAGTCCGGAAGCAGCGCCACCACCCGGTTGTGCTCACGCACGAACAGGGTGTGCACCGCGGTCAGGGCGAGGTTCTCGTTCGCTCGCTCGTCGCCGGCGACGATCGCCGGGCTGGCGTCGTAGCGGAGGCGGCCAGGGAGGTCCATGTGGGGCGTGTCGACGCCCGGGCGCGACTGGAACGTGGGGAGATAGCCGTCGTCCATCAGCAACGTGGCCGAGTTGTTCGTCGGATCTCCGTCGGCGGGGCCCTCCCGTAGCCAATCGAGCCGGGCCGCGGTGCCGCCGTAGACATTCAATGCGTCGATGTAGGAGTTCAGCTTGTTGATCTGTTCGGCCGGCGCACCCGAGCCCGCTCCGGTGCCATCGACGGTGACGGATCGGAACGTGTGGGCGATGCCCTGAGAGTTCGGAGACAGCTCCAGTGGATCCTCGGCATCCCATCGCATCGCGATGATGCCGTCGAGGCCGAAGTCGTTGATGGGGTTGTCGTCCCCGTCACCGCCCGCCTCGCTGAGACTGATGGTGTGATCGATGAACTGGCCCCACACGAAGCCCCAGTGGCTGATCCCGTTCTCGGAGAAGAGGTCGAGATTGGTGTCGTTGAACACCCGATTCGACAGATACCGCTCGGCGGGGCGATCGGGGTCGATCTCGCTGATTCCGTCGACATAGGAGGCCGCAGCCACCCGAGCGAAAGGCTGATGGGCAGCGCCGCGACTCGGGTCGGCGACGTTGTTGCCGGTGCCATCCAGCGTTCGGTCGTCCTCGAGCAGCTCGCGCAGCGTCGCGACCGGATCGGAATCGGTCGAGTCGCCGACCAGGAGCGCAACCACGGCTACCGCGGCCGCGATCGCGGCGAGAAGAGGAGCGAACAGCCCGCGGTCGAAGTAGGACATGGCTGGTGCGGAAGGCTAGACGGCGCCCACGCCCAGTGAGGACTCGGCACCGTCAACCTGCGGCGGTTCGAGCCCGAGGCGAATCACTTCGGCGTGAACAGGGAGTTCACCGCGGCGGCAAGTGTGAAAGGCTCCTGAGGGTCATCACGACAAGAGGAGCGAACATGGACAACGTCGGCGACATCTGGGGACTGGCGGCAGACAAGTGGGACGAGGTCATGGGCCACGTCGGCGACGACGACTGGGGGAAGGACACCCCATGTGACGGCTGGACCGTCCAGGACCTCGTCGACCATGCGATGCACTGGCAGGGACGAGGCGGTGCCGTCTTCGGCGCGGAGGCCGAGCCAGACGCTGATTGGGCGACGCTGCGGCCCGCACTCGCGGCAGCGCTCGCCGATCCCGCCAATCTCGAAGGGAACGCGGAGGCCCTCGGCGGCACGCCGAAGCAGGCCGTCGCCGGGTTGATCATCGCCGACCTACTCATCCATTCGTGGGACCTCGCCCGCTCGGTCGGCGCCGATGCCACCCTTCCCGAGGCGGCCACCGAATCGACCCTGATGGGACTGCAGCGACTCCCCGAGGAAATGCTCCGCAACGACCGCATGTTCGGCCCGGCCGTCGAAGTCGCTGACGACGCGAGCACACAGGACAAGCTGATCGCCTTCGTCGGTCGGACCCCGTAGTGACAGGATCTCGGTCACACCCGGATTCCGACCGATCCCTGTGATCGCGCCGTGAACGACACCATCCGCTTCCAGGTCCTCACGCTGCCGGGGCGCCCCTGGGCCGAGTATCGGGCCCAGGTTCTCCACGTCGAGGAGCTCGGCTTCGACATCGCGGCTGTTCCGGATCACTTCTGTGACTGGGCCAACCCACCTGCTCCTTGGCTGGAGTGCTGGACGTTGATGGCCGCGCTGGCTGTCGAGACCTCCTCGATTCGCCTGTCCACGAACGTGGCCCAGATTCCACTCCGCAACCCTGGTGTGCTCGCGCATCAAGCGGTGACGGTCGATCACATCTCCGGTGGACGGGTTGAACTCGGCCTCGGCACCGGCCTCAGGATCGACCCGGGAACCGAAATGGTCGGGCTGCCGAACTGGTCCAATGCCGAACGGGCGGATCGTTTCGGCGAGTACATCGAGCTCCTGGGTCTGCTCCTGGCCCAGGAAGTCACCGACTACCAGGGCGACTACTACCGCGCAGCCCAGGCGGTGATGAACCCGTCCTCCCTCCAGTCGCCGCGACTCCCGGTGGTCGCTGCCGCCCGCGGGCCGAAGATGATGCGCCACACTGCCCGCTTCGCCGACGGCTGGAACACGATGAGCTTCTCGCCCGACTTCGGCGAACAGCTGGAGGAGCTCTCGGAGCGCAATGCTCGGATGGACGACCTCTGCATCGAACTGGGTCGAGAGCCGGGCGATCTGAGCCGCAGCGTCAACCTCTTCGACGCGGAGGCAAGGGCAGCAGGAGGCCGGCTCCGGTACTACGACGACGAGACACTCCTCGTCGACATGATCACCAACCTCCGCGAGGCGGGCTTCACCGAGTTCGGGCTCTACTACCCCGCCGATGACGCCCAGCTCGACCCGTTCGAACACGCTGCCCGGGAGATCATCCCCACCCTCCGCGAGTAGCGCATCAGCAAGATCCTCGAGGTTGTGGTGACAGTCTGGAGAGGGTTGCGACCCACGACAGGGCTATCGTCCCCGTCTGATGGTCCGGCTCAGCGATCTCCATCCCACCGAGGCCGACCATCTCCGCGCCCGAGCGGCGGCAATGCCGGAGCTCGAAACCGAGCGGTGGATCACCCCGCGCGATCTCACCGAGTCGAACGTCGCCATCGTGTCCACCTGTGGAATGCACCGGCGAGACGACCCTCCGTTCACGCCGGGCTCGGTCGACTACCGGCTCCTCCCGCGAGGGGTCGACTGGGGCGACGTGGTCGTCTCCCACATCAGTGCGAACTTCGACCGGAGCGGACTCGCCGACGATCCCAACGTGGCAATGCCACTCGACCGCCTGGAGGAGCTTGCATCCAACGGCGAGATCGGCGGTGTGTCGCAGTGGCACTACACGTTCATGGGTGCCCATCCTGCGCCGCAGATGTTCGAGGAAACCGGAACCGAGGTGGGCCGGCTCCTGGCCGACGACAGCGTGGACGTGGCGCTCCTCGTGCCCATTTGACCGCTCTGTTCAGGCGCCGTCGGCGCCCTCGCACATTTCATCGAGCGATCCGGAGTCGCCACGGCGTCGATCAGCCTCGTCCGGGAACAGACGGAGCGGGTCCGCCCTCCTCGAGCCCTGTGGGTGCCGTTCCCCCTCGGACGACCACTCGGTGTGGCAGCTGATGCCGACTTCCAGCTGAGCGTGTTGCGAGCCGCTCTCGGCATGCTCTCCACTGCAACCGAACCCACGATCGAGGACTACCCGATCGACGCCCCGAGCGCCGGCCCGGAGGTGTGGGCGTGCCCCCTCAACCTGGGCACCCCGGTCGACGAGTCGTTGGCCGGACGCCTGCTGACCGAGGTCGGACGGCTTCGACCGTGGGCCACCGAGACCCGCCGACAGCGTGGGCGGACGACCTTCGGGCTTTCCGGTGCGGGGGTGGATGCCGTCGACGAGGTGGCCAGGGCACTCGCGACGGTCGCCGAGACCGCCGATCTCGACTCGGTTCCCTCCGATCCTTCCGATGACATCGAGTGGGCCCACGAGATGCCGTTCCTGCTGCGTCACCTCGCCGAAGACCTGCGGAGCTACTACCACGAGGCGATCGCCTCGCAGCCGGGCCACGCTGCCCCGGACCACGACGCACTGAACAACTGGATCTTCGGTGAGACCGTGCTGGGTGAGGTGCTCGTCACGATCGGTGATCACCTCACCGCCGCGGCCGACGACAATCCCTTCGCGCCGCTCATCCGGAACTTCATCATCCCCGAGGGTCACTATCGGGGCATCGCCGGCTTCGAGGGCATCACCGGTGGATACGAGGGCAGCGACTAGGACGATCGCCGGCGGCGGCGCCGAGGATGCCTCGGCGATCCGGATTCGCCCGGCTACTCGATCACGTACATCTCGCTCGTGTCGGTGTAGTCGGAGAGCAGGGTGACACCGGACTCGGTGAAGAGCACGCTGTCCTCGGTGTGGTACATCTCGTGCCCGTCGGTCGTGATGTGTTCGATCTGCATCACCATGTTCGGTTCGGTGAGCCGATCGTCTTCCATGGTGATGAACGGGCGGTCGTGGATACCGAGGCCGATGCTGTGGCCGAACCCGACCACCTCGAGGCCATCGGGCAGTTTCGGCCCGGTGATTTCCTTCATCTTGATTGCGATCTCGTCCATCGCCTGCCCGGGGCCGAGCCAGTCGATCACCTCCTGCTGCCCCTCCGAGAGCGCGCCATAGACCCGTCGTTGGCGATCGCTTGGCGGACCGACCACCGCCATCCGCACCAGATCCGAGACATAGCCGTCGAAGGATCCCCCGTAGTCGACCCTGATGATGTCTCCCTGCTCCACCGGGATCTCCTCCGCGAGGTGGTGCCCCAACGGGGTTCGAGAGCCCGCCGCCATGACATTGGCGAACACGAAGTCCGCACCCAGCTTGGTGATCGAGTAGCCCATGCGATCGATGATCGACTTCTCGGTGTCGCCCGGCCTTGCGAGTTCGTAGGCATTCGCGATCGCCTTCTCGGTCTGCACCGAGGCGAAGCGCAGCTGCTCGACCTCCGCAGGCGTCTTCACCATCCGGATCTCGTCCATCACATAGTCGCAGCCGACGAGATCGGCGTTCGGAAGCTGACGCCGCAGCTGGTCCGCGTGATAGGAGGCGAGGTAGAGCGGCTCGTAGCCGATCCTCCCACTGGTCAGGCCCATCTCGGTGAGGACATCGCGGACCATCTCCATCGGATGTGGATTGAAGACCCCGTCGAGCAGCTTGTAGCCGCGGATGTCGTCGAGGAAGCTCATCTGCCCGTCCGTTGCCGCCCGCCGGTCCGGGACGACGAACACCGGCTCGCCTTCCTGCGGCCAGACGACCATGCAGATCCGGTCGGGAAGGATCCGCAGGTCGAAGTTGTAGAAGCCCGAGCAGTAGACGACGTTCTCCATCTGGGCGACCACGACGGCATCCAGCTGGTGTTTCGCCAGCGTGTCGTAGATCCGCTGCTTGTCGGTGAACGCAGATCGATCCTTCAGTGTCATCGAACTCCCCCGGTCGTCCGGTCAAGCCGCGCCAAGCGGCTCCCGGCACCAGACGAAAGTATCTCACCCGACTGGGGCCGCCGAAGACGGCTTTGGCTGTGTCCGATCCACCTGAATTGAGTGTCACACCCCCTCAGTACTGTTGGAGGTATGTCGGAGACGGTCGTCACCCAAGCCCGCGAGGCACTCGACCAGCTCTCGGATGCGCTCGATGCGGTCTCGATGGTCGACTTCGCGAGGCTGGATGCCGATGGCGCGGCAGCCGTTGTCGCAGGTCTGGAGCGCCAGGTCCGTCGAGGCCAGGCCCACCAGCTGAGGCTGCTGGACTCCATCTCCGCGTCCCGCTCGTACGTCGCCGACGGTCACTTCTCGGCCAAGATCATGGTCCGTCACCACGGTCAGCTCTCGGGATCAGAGGCGTTCCAGCGAGACCTCACCGCCCGGGCACTGGCCGACCTGCCCGATGTGGCGGCGGCCTACGCTGAGGGCCTGGTCGGCACCGACCAAGTGAGGCGCCTCGCCAAGGTCTGGCGCAATCCCCGCGTGAGGTGGATTCTCCCGAGTGCGGAATCCACCTTCCTCGAGGCGGCACAGCAGCTCGAGTTCCCGGACTTCGACGACTTGTGCGGGAAGTGGGAGACGCTCGTCGACGAGGACGGCGCCGACGCGAAGAACGAACGGCGTTGGCGGCGGCGCTCGGTCAAGGTCGTGAAGGACTTCAACCAGCTCTGGGATCTGCGAGGACGGCTCACCTCTGGCGACGGTGCCGAGCTCGACAACATCATCGAGCGGCTCACCCAGGCCGAGCGTCTCACCGACATCGAGCGGTGCAAGGCCGAGTTCGGCGACGACTGGCGCCTTCACCTGCGAACGATCGACCAGCTGCGCTACGACGCCTTCATGAAGCTGGTTCGACGTGGTGCCGGCGCCCCGCCCGGCACCACCGAATCCGCGATCAACACCGACTTCACCATCGACGAGGAGACCTTCGAGCACGGCCTCGCCCGGCTCCTCGGGCAAGACACCGATCCGCTCGACCCATTCGACCCGAAACGCCGCTGCCACACCGCAGCCGGCGAGTGGGTGAACCCCACCGAAGCCGTGGCCAAGGCGCTCGGCGGCCATGTGCGCCGAGTCGTCTACAACGCCAGGAGCGTCACCATCGACATGGGCGAACGCCAACGCCTCTTCACCGGCTCCGCACGGCACGCCACGCTCATCCAGGCCCTCCGCTGCGACTGGACCGCCTGCTGGGTACCGTCGTTCGATTGCCAGGTCGACCACCTCATCCCGGCCAGGGACGGCGGATTAACCAACCCCGACAACGGGGCACCCAAGTGCGGGAACCACAACCGAACGAAGGAACTCGGCTTCCACACCTGGCGCGATGAACACGGCCAGTGGCACCTCACACGCCCCGACGGCACACCCGTGCCCGACCACACCCACCACTGGCCCACGCCCCAGTGGCCAACCGACGACCCCGACCTCGGCACCGCAGCCTGAACGTGCCTCTGCCGCGCGGCCGGCACACCCCCCGGCCACCCAGGTCACGCCCGTGTAGTGTCGCCACGGCGATCGAAGGCCCCGTGGCCGACACATGGGAGCGACGGCACATGGCGCCAGAAAGACGTCCGAACATCATCATCCTCCAGGCGGATCAGATGGCGGCGCCCGCGCTGCAGATGTTCGGTGGATTCGTCGCCACACCGAATCTGGAGCGCCTCGCGGCAGCAGGAACGGCGTTCGAGAACGCCTACTGCAACTCTCCGCTCTGTGCACCGTCTCGGTTCTCGATGATGACCGGACAGTTGCCGATGAGCATCGGCGCCTTCGACAACGCATCGGAGCTGCCGGCCGGTCTTCCCACGTTCGCCCACTACTTGCGCAGTGCCGGCTATCAGACCTGTCTCAGCGGCAAGATGCATTTCATCGGGCCGGACCAGCTGCATGGGTTCGAAGAGCGCGTGACCACCGAGATCTACCCATCGGATTTTGCCTGGCTTCCGGACTGGAGCACCGGGTCGCAGACGTTCGCTCCGATCCGCAACTCGATCGAAACCGGCGGTGTGTGCGCCTGGAACATGCAGATCGCCTTCGACGAGGACGTGACGTTCCAGGCGATTCGTAAGCTCTACGAGTTCGCCCGCCGCCCGGACGACCCGTTCTGTCTCGTGGTCTCCCTCACCCACCCGCATCATCCATTCCTCGTCACTCCTGAGTACTGGGAGCTCTTCGACCACGACGAGATTCCTGAGCCGAACACGGGTCGCCTGCCGGACTCGGAGGTCGATCCTCACAGCGCCCGAGCACGCCAGGTGCTGGGACTGCACAAGACCGACGTGACACCCGCTCAGCGGTGCAACGCCCGCCACGCCTACTTCGCCGCCATCCGCTACGTGGACGACAAGATCGGGGCCGTTCTCGCCGCCCTCGATGCCACCGGTGCCGCTGACAACACCGCTATCTTCATGGTGTCGGACCACGGCGAGATGCTCGGCGAGCGAGGGCTGTGGGCGAAGGACTGCTTCTTCGAGTGGGCGATGAGGGTCCCCTTCCTGATGAGGCTCCCCGGGGAGCGCACAGGACGGCGGGTCACGAGCAATGTCTCTCTGGTCGACCTGATGCCGACACTGCTCGATCTCGCCGGGGTCGATGCCGGCACGCTGAGCGAGCCGCTCGCCGGGCGCAGTCTGGTGGGAGAGGATTCAGTGCCTTCCGAGCTCGGCAGCCGCGTCTTCGCGGAATACTCCGCCGAGGCCGCCCGATCACCGATGGTCATGATTCGCGACGGGGACTACAAGTACATCCACGCCGAGTCCGATCCGCCGATGCTGTTCGACCTGTCAACGGACCCGAACGAGCTCGACAATCTGGCCCTTGGCACCCAGCACACCGCGACCGTCGACGAGTTCTCCCGTCAGGTCACCGAAGCGTGGGACCTGGAAGCGCTGGACGCGGAGATCCGCCTGAGCCAGCGTCGCCGAGCAGCGATCGCCGGTGCGCTGACGGTCGGCCGCCATCAGAGTTGGGACTACGAGCCCAAGCCGGACTACTCGCGCGTGTATGTCCGCGAAGCGAGCGGTGGGGAGATCGCCGATCGTCGAGTGCGAGTGCCGGCCAAGGGTTACCCGCTGCCAGGGATGCCGGACGTCTGACGCGAGACGTCGGATACGGCCTCTCGAGTGATTTCGGCCGGCCGCTAGCGATCGCCTCTGCTGCGGTTGCGATGCGCTCCTCCACCGGTTCTACCGGCGCTTCGGGCGCCAATGCCACCGCCGACCCGGCCGGATTGGCTGGTCGGGCCGGAGCCACCGTCCTTCCACAGCCTCAGATCAGGATGCGGTGCGATGCCCTCCTCGTCGATCGACGCCGCATCGACCAGGGGCTTGAGGGTGGGCGCCACGCGGTCGACGATCTCGTCCCAGACCT
>CAYFLT010000004.1:124364-136999 GCA_964344055.1 uncultured Candidatus Nemicrothrix sp. | reverse complement strand
AAAGGTGGGGAATTTCAGTGAGCAGGTCTGGGGAGATCTCCGTGAGCGTGGTCAGCAGCGCATCGGTCTGACGGGTCATGGCCCACATCGACTGGAATACGTTGCCCAGCGCGGTGGTGGTCTCCTCCAGGTCACGAGCGAGCTCGAGGGCCCGCCGGGGGTCTCGCTCGATCACACAGGCCATCTCGAGCGCATGGCTGACGGTCTCTTCCTCGCCGAGCTCACGCGCTGCGACGAGAGCGTCGGACGCGAGTCGATGCGCCCCGCTGAGCCCATTGAGCCAGGTGGCCCGGCCGAGGGACGCCATCGCCTGGACCCGGAACTTCTCCGGAAGGTGCTCCTCGATCTCCAGGACCCGTCGGAGGCGAGGCGGCGAGCGATCCAGCGACGAGTTGGCGAGATGTGCGGCCCGTTCGAGCTCGATGCTCGCCCTTGCGGCGAGGACGGCGTCCTCGATCTCGGTCGCCGCGTCCTCCGCTTGTTCGGCGAACTCGACCGCTTCCGGGTTCCGTCCACAACGTTCCAGGAGCTCTGCGGCGTCGATCAGGAGCTCGGCGCGCTCCCGACTTCCTTCCGGCGTCACGCGCAACGAGTTCTCGATCAGGTCGATCGCCTCCTCGTAGGCAGCGGTCCGGTGGGCCTGGGCCGCGGCCCGCCTCCCGTAGTAGGCCGCCTTCTCCCAGCCGGCCACCGCCGACGCGGCCGCGAAGTGTCGAGCCAAAGCTGGGAGCACCGATCGTCGATCCGCCGTGTGGACCCTTTCGATCGAGAGGGCCAGCACGTGATGCAGGTCCGCTCGGTCGAAGGAGGGCAGCTCGTGGTTGACCGCATCGCGTATCAACGCGTGCGCGAACTGGAAACTCGGCAACTCGCCGCTCAACTCCACGACCAGGCCGGACCGCGTGAGCTCACCGAGTCCCTGACGGATGTCGACGCCGTCTGGCCGGGCGTCGACCAGTACGCGCAGGTCCACCCGGCCACCCACTGCGATGAGGTTCGCAAGAGCGGCCGCATCGTCGCTGAGCCGATGCATCCTCCCGCGTACGACATCGGCGACGCTCTCGGGGACGACGTCGCCCCGGTCGACTGCTCCCCGCAGCAACTCGGTTACCAGGAATGCGTTGCCGTGCGTTCGCTCGGTGATCTGCTCGGCTCGGGCCCGAAGATCTCCAGAGGCGTGCTTCTGGTCGAGCAGCTGGTACACCGCCTCGCTGGTGATCCCGCCGACCTTGACATGGGTGACCGCCTCGTGGCGTCGGAAGTCCGCCAGTGCCGCGGCGAAGTAGCCGTCGATCTCGTCGCTCGTATCGCGATGGGTGACCACGGTGAGACATCGTTCGATCGGTCGCGTCTTGACGAGGTATCGCATCAGGTCGAGCGTCTGGTTTCCCGCCCAGTGCACATCGTCGAGAACGAGGAGGATCGGAGCGATGGCGGACGCCACCCGTAGGACGGTGGCGACCGCGTCGAACATCCGGACTCGCTCCACTTCGGGATCGAGCGGCGCCGGCCGCGGGAGGCCTCCCACCGACTCGTTCAGTTGCGGGGCGAGCCCGAGGAGGTGGCCCAGGGGGGTTCGCAGCTCGTCGAGGCTGGCCGGCGGGAGCGCGGCGACCAACTGGTCGAGGATCAACACCCATGGCTGGTAGGGGAGCGACAACTCGCTGTCACACAAACCCGCGAGGACGATCGCGCCGTCGCGATGACAGCGATGAGCGAGTTCGGTGGCCAGTCGGGTCTTCCCCGCACCGGCCTCGCCGCCGAGCAGGACCACACCCGCGCCGCCGGTCTCCGCGCGGGCCCACGTCTGCATCAGTTCGGTGATCTCTGTCGAACGTCCGACGAAAGGCAGGTCCACGGACTTGGGAAGGATCGCCGGGAACGCCCAGACGGGGCTTGTGTCCTCGGGACCCTGCCACGAGAGGGAGTAGGCCTCCACCGGTTCGGGAACCCCTTTCAGTTCCAGCGACCCGATCGGTTCGTACTCGGCATTGACTCGGGTGCCGGCGAGAGCCCGAACGACCGCGGAGACCAGGATCCCGCCCGGTGCACACGCCGATTCGAGACGGGCCGCGACGACGACGGGCATTCCGTAGCAGTCCTCGCCCTCCCACGTGACGTCGCCGGCTGCAACGCCGACCCTCAGCTGGATCTCCGGACTCGCGGCGGCACTGCCCCGCTGCAACGCGACGGCGGCCGACACCGCCTCGGAGCTGGCGTTGAAGATCGCCATGATCCCATCCCCGCCCCCCTTGAGAACCCGGCCCCCACAGTCGTCGACCAGGCTCCTGAAGCGCTGCTCGACCGACACGAAGAAGCGATCGGCGTCGATCTCGCCCATCTGGGCGCGGTGCGACGTGCTCCCGACGATGTCACAAAAGAGCACCGTGGCTGTCGTAGTGATCATGGCTCTCGATCCCGCCTCGAAAGTACCAATGGTCAATATTGACCATAACCGGGCACCGTCCGTCAATGGATAGGACGGTCAGGACAGGTCATGACAGCTCCCCGAGCCGTACTTACGGTCAGTTGACAGCACACATCAACGGGCCGTCAGCGGTCCATGAAGGGAGTAGCCATGGGGCTGTTCGTCATCGAACGGAACTTCGCCGAGGTCCTCGATCCTGATGCACTCGACGACGAGGGCATCAAGCTCGTGAACGACGAGGTCGGTGTGAAGTGGGTCTTGTCCTTCCTCTCGGCCGACAAGCGCAAGTCCTACTGCCTCTACGAGGCACCCAACGCCGAGGCGATCCGCGAAGCGGCGGCCCGACTCGGCGTTCCCGCCGACGTGGTCACCCCGGTCGACGAGTTCGGCCCGCTGGCCGAGGAGTTGCCGAGCCCTATCTGAGCGAGCCGGCTGGACATCCAATCCACTGTGGCGCCGTGTCGTGGACGCGCGCGCCCCGACCTCTGGGGCGAGGTCCACCAAGAGCTTCAACAAGAAGCACCGGTCCACCTAGGAGGAGGACGAAATGCACCACATCAGAAACCTCATCACGTATGCCGTGTTGGCTGTCGCAATGCTCGCCGGCCTTTCACCGGTGGGAGCGAGCCCGAAGGCGACATCACCTTCGGTCACCACTCTCACCACTGGCATCGCCGGAGCCAATGGCAGCGCCATGGGCCCCGACGGTGCGCTCTACGTGACCGAGAGCGACACAGGACAGATCCTGAGGATCGATCCGGCAACAGGCGCGGCGTCGGTGTACGCGTCGGGTCTCCCGACCAGGATCGCACCGATCGGCGGGCCGATGGATCTCGTGTTCCACGGCAAGACGGCGTATGTGCTCGTCTCGCTTGTCGGCGAGTTCTTCGGATCGCCGGATCCAACCGGGATCTATCGGATGGACGGCCCCGACGAGTGGACCGTGATCGCCGATCTCGGTGCCTGGTCCCAGGCCAACCCGCCCGGCGCGGACATCCACTACTTCATCACCACCGGCGTGCACTACTCGATCGACACGTACAGGGGTGGGTTCATCGTGGCCGAGGCGCACCACAACAAGGTGGTCCATGTCACTCGCGACGGTGACATCACCGAGGTGGAGGCGTTCGGCAACACCGTCCCCACCGGACTCGAGACGTGGGGTGAGGACATCCTCGTCGCGATGGCGGGCCCCCAGCCGCATCTTCCCGAGGACGGACAGATCCTGTTGATCGAGCCGTCGATCAAGGACGACGATGACGACGACGAGAGTGACGACGATGACGACAGCGAGAGCGACGACAGAAAGAGCGACGACGAGAGCGACGACGACGAGGAGTTCAAGCTGATCGCGGCAGGAGGCCCCCTCCTGGTCGATGTCGAGCGAGGCCGAGGCGACTCCCTGTACGGGTTGGCACAGGGCTTCTTCACTCCCGGTCAGCCGGACGGCGCCCCCGCCGAGCTCGGCACCGGCGAACTGCTGTTGAGCGATGGCGAGGGCGGGTTCACGACGGTGATTGGCGGACTCGATCAGCCGCTGTCGATGGAGATCGTCGGTACGACCGCCTACATCGTGGGGTTCCAGGGCACAGTGGTACGAGTCGACGACATCACAGTGAAGTGACACCAATCAGGTGACGCAGACGACTGACGGGCTCGCCCAGTCAGCGGGAGCCGGACGGTTGACGACCGAACGGCGCAAGGACGGGCGACACGGCCTCACTGAGCTCGTGTCGCCCGTCGCTCACCGGCCCAGGCTCACGACACCTACTCTCAGGGCCATGACCCGACCGAGATTCCGAATGGGCCGACTCGACCATGTTCACATCCACGTGCCGGACAGGGCGGCCGCAGCCGCCTGGTACTCCGAGCACCTGGGCTTCGAGCCGGTCGAGGAATTCGAGTTCTGGGCCACCGGCTTCGACGGCGGCCCGCTCCAGATCTCGGCGGACGGTGGTCAGACGATGCTCGCCCTCTTCCAAGCGAGCGAGGGGCATCCGATGACCCCGCAGCAGACCGGTGTCGCGTTCAGCATCGATGCGGAGGCGTTCATCGAGTTCACTCGCTCGCTCCCGGGGGCGATCAACCACCCCAGCCAGCGACCACTGGCCCCGGGCGACCTGATCGACTTCGACATGTGCTGGGCCTTCGACCTCACCGACCCTTGGAGCAACCGCTACGAGCTGAACTGCTACGAGTACGACCGAATCAGGACCGACCTGGTCGACGCCGACGGCATCGAGCCCGTCCGCTACTGGCCGCGGGAGCTCTACGAGTCCAACCGGCCCTGATCACCGTCCCGTACCTGCAACCGCCCACCTTCTTCCGTCCGCTGGATCACTGACCCACGAGTCGTCGCTGAGTCCGCCTCCGCCGCCACCTCCAGTGATCTCGGCTCAGCGGTACCGCAGCCGATCAGGCCGGGCCGCCGTCTCCGCGCTGGTGCTCGCTGGCGTGGGCTGGCTCATGTTCGTCTACTCGACCGGAACCGAACTCAACACCGGCTACCCGATGGCCTGGCCTGCACCGGATCCCCGATCGACAGCAACAGCTACGCCGACTGCATGAGCGGATCGGAATCCGCCAGGGCGGTCGCGAACACCCGGGCCGACCCGTGAGGTGGCCCCCGCCGCGGTGACCGCCGGGTGTGTCGCCATGCTCGCCCTGCTCCTCGGGATGGCGCTGTTCATGTTCGGCGACAGCCTGTTCGGCTGGATGTGACCGTCACTCGCACCAGATCCACCGGTGGGTGAATCCACGTCGAGGGACTGTGGGACAATGGACGACCGGAGACGGAGGCATCGAGGGTGACCGACATGACGGCGGACGAGCTTCGTAGGCGACTGGTCGAGATCGATGACGAGCTGCGCGAGCTTCCGGGCGACGACTTCGAGCGACGGCACCGACTACTCAGCGAGTCAGACGAATGCCGCGCCGCGTTGGATGCGGCGCTCGGCCCCGTGGCTCGAGAGGCGACTAGGGAGTGGGCCGAGCGCGCCGGCCACAAGGGAAGCCACGAGGTCGACTACGACGTGATGAAGGCCCGCATCAGGGCCGTGATCGGAGGAAGCGGCGCTTCTCCCTGAAGGACACCGACGGCTCAGGCCAGCACGGCCCTCGCGGCGCGGACCGCCAACGCTCGCACGGCAGCCGGTTCCATCGACCTACCGTCGGCCTCCAGTTCATCGGCCCGTTGCTCGCCGAGAGCATGACGAGCAGCCTGCTTCTCCGCGTGCAGCTCCGGAAGGGCCGCCGCGGTCGGGGGCGCATCGCGATAGATCTCGGTGGCCGCCGCGATCCGGAGGAGCGGTTCGAGGTCGCCGTGCCGAGCGGCGATGATCCCGAGCCACTCCACCGACGACGAGAAGAGGACGCGGCTGCGCTCGACCGTTTCGGCGAACTCGATGGCGCGTTCGAAGCAGTCGACCGCGTAGGAGTCGTCACGTTGACCGACGGCTATTCGTCCCCGGTTGTTGCGGGCGAGGCCACTCAGCAGCGGATCACCGTTGCTCTCGGCCAGCGCGATGCCCCGATCGAGGAGCGGCACCGCTCGGTCGAGGTTGCCGCGATGCTCCTCGACTCGCCCGAGGTTGGTCATCACCATGGCCATCCCCCGGTCGTCCTGGAGCTGGCTGAAGATCTCGTAGGCCCGCTCGAGCTGACCCGCCACCGCCGCCAACCTCGCCGGCCAGTCCGACGTCGGGTCGGCGAGACGCTGCTGATCCGCGGCGCGCCTCGCACCCACGGCGAGGAAGGTCAGCGCCACGCCCTGGCCCCAGCGGTCGCCGATCTCCGTGGAGAGTTCGAGGCTCTCGTTGAAGGCCGCGATCGCGATGTCCTGGCGGTTCTCGAACACCGCCGTTGCGCCCTGCATGACCAGCGCCGAGTGGCGGAGGTGAACGTCGCCGAGGTCGCGGGCGCTCGTCACCGCCCGTTCGGCCCAGTGCCCGGTTTGGCCGTAGCTCCCTTTGAGGTTCGCCAGCGCGGCGAGTGACGTGTACGCCATCACCGTCTGGCGAGGGGTGAGCTCGATGTCTTCGTGACGCGGGAACCGGGGCCCGGCGAAGACCGGCTGATCCGGCACGATCGACCGCAACCAGTCCTCGGTGGCCGCGGTCTAACTGACGAAGAAGAAGTACCAGTGGAACGAGTCCACCAGGCGCAATACCTCGTCGATTTGATCGTTGTCCATCGCCGAACGGATCGAATAGCGCAGGTTCGCGATGTCCGGCTCGAGTTCGGCGAACCACTCGATGACGTTGCTGGCGGGGTCATACGGCATCCGCTCAGCGAGCTCGACCACATGGGCGACGAGTCGCCGCTCCACCTCTGCCGTCATTCCGGAGTCGGCGAGTCGACGAAGCCCGTAGTGGCGTAGGGATTCGAGGATTCGGTACCGCTCGACGCCCTTGCCCGAACCGACGGTTTCGATCAACGACTTTCGGACCAGTCCGTCGATCAGTCGCCTCGCCACCGCATCCCCGAGCATCGAAGCTGCAACCGCCGCGGCCAGGCTGAAGCTGCCCGGAAAGACAGACACGGCATGGAAGAGCTCTCGCTCGTTGCCGTCGAGGCGGTCGTAGCTCCAGTCGATGACCGCCTCGAGCGTCCGGTGTTGGGGGGCGACACCCCGGGGACTCACTGTGAGCAGTTCGAAGCGGTGGTCCTCGAGTTCGCTCAGTATGTCGGCGAGGGACGTGGTGTCGACCAGCGCGGCGGCCAACTCGATCGCCAACGGCGATCCGTCGAGCCGCTGGCAGATCTCCTCGACCTTCGACAGCGTCTCGTCGTCACGATCGATCGGCGCCCCGAGTGCATCGGCGCGATCGAGGAACAGCTGGGCGGAATCGGTCAACGCAACCTCATCGGATGAACCCACGGTCAGCGCCTCGATCGGCACTGTTGTCTCGCCCACGACACGGAGGCTCTCCCTCGTCGTGGCGACGATCCGGACTCCCGGCGCCTGGGTCAACAGCGTCGTCACCACATCGGCAATCGGGTCCACGAGGTGCTCACAGTTGTCGAGCACGATCAGCATCGGCGCGTCGCCGACGTGGTCGACCAATGCGTCGATCAGTGAACTCTGGCTCCGTCGGATCATGCCCAACGCGGTGGCGATCGTCTCGACGACAGTCGTGGCCGAGTCCCCGGAGAGGTCATCGACCTCACCGAACGCAACCCACCATGCTCCTCCGTCGTAGCGGTCCTGGACCCGAAGTGCGAGCTCCCTCGCGAGACGGGTCTTGCCGTTGCCACCCGCCCCTCGCAGTGTGATGAGTCGTTGGTCGGCGAGCAGCGCCTCGAGCCGGTCGAGCTCTGCCGCCCGCCCGACGAAGGAGTTGAGGGTGGCGGGAATCGTGCCCCGCCGGCGTGGAACCGGTTGGCTGGGACGCTCCGCACCCGCCCCCAGCTCGGGGTCGTGGCGCAGAATCGCCTGCTCGAGATCCTGCAAGCTCGGCGTCGGGAGGATCCCGACCTCGTCGGCCAGGACCCGACGGACCTCCTGATAGGCCTGGAGCGCCTGTTGTTGTCGGCCCGTCTGCCAGTAGGCGAGCATCAGCTGACGCCAGAACCGCTCGTCGGTCGGGTGGGCAGCGGTCAGGGTGTCGAGCTCGGCCACCACATCGGCTGCCCGCCCCGCCTGGATCTCCAGCTCGAGCCACTGCCAACGGGCCTCGAGGTACTCGTTGTCGATCGCGGTGGCTTCGCCGGCCAGCAGCCCGGTGCCGTCGACCAGACTCGGGTCGAGCGGCCCCTCGTACAGGGTGAGGGCAGCCGACAGTGCGTCGCCGGCCGCGGCGGCGTCGGGATCGGCGGACGCGAGTGCGGTTCGGGCCGCACGGATCAGTTGGTGGAACTCGTCCACGTCGATGCGGACGATCGCGGGGTCGAGGCGATACGAGTCGCCGACCCGCTCGATCACCCGGCTCTCGGGCGTGGCGTCGCACTTCAGCGCCCGCCGGAGGTTCGAGATGTACGTCTGGAGCGTGCCCTTGCTGCCGTCGGTCGGTGACTCCCAGAGCTCGTCGATCAGGGTCGCCGTCTCGAAGCCGATCTCCCCGCCCGCTGCGAGCAGCGCCAGCAGCCTCCGTTCCCGTTCGGCGGTGAGCTCGACCGGGGTCCCGTCCACGAGGACACGGAGGCGTCCGAGCAGCGCGATCGACACGCCGCCGTGCTCGCCTGGTCTGCCTTCGGTCAACCTGTCCCCATTTCCCACCGTTTCCGGGCGAAACCCCGGTGGCGACCGTAGTTGGCGCCGCCACGGAAGGGCACGCTCCAGCCGTTCTCCAGTCGACTTCAGTGCGCCTGGAGTGTCGCTGGATCGCTGTCTTCGACCATGTCGCCATGACCACGAACACCAACGCCGGTACAGCACCCATCGAGGACGAAATCACCGGCCTGGAGCTGGAGAACCGAGTCGTCGTCTTCACCGATGTCGTCGGATCGACCTCGCTCATCGACATCCACGGCGACCGGGTTTGGATCCAGGCGCTCACCGGCCACCTCGAGCACGCGGCCGCCCTCGCCGTCCGCTTTGGCGGAGAGTTCATGAAGAACACCGGCGACGGGACGCTCGCTGTGTTCGAGGACTGCGCCGATGCAGCCCGCTTCGCACGGGCAATGATCGACTCACCCACCGGCGGTCGCGTCGAGGACGGCGGCTTTCGAGTCCAGCTGCGCATCGGCATGGCGTGTGGGACCGTCTACCGGTGGAACGACGACTACTTCGGTCGGACCGTTCACCTCGCCGCCCGCGTCTGTGCCGCCGCCGAGCCCGGCGAGATCCTGATGAGCACGAGCTGCATCGAGGCCTGTCGGGATCTCCTCAGCGCGGTCGAGGACCAACGACCGGTCGAACTCCGCGGATTCTCGGCTCTGCAATCGGTCTGCGCCGACCGGCGCCGGAACAACGGCGGCTCGGGCGGCCGCACGTTCGTCCCTGCTCTAGAGTCCGCCCGGGGGATGATCAATGCACGCTGAAGGCACCCGTAGGCACAAGCCGGCGTCATGGGTGACGCCGGGACACATCCTGGCCTCCGGTGGCCGCGCGATCCTGATGAAGATCCTCCAGGACTTCCTCGACAAGCGTGAGCTGCAACGGGGCTACGACGACTCGGTGGTCCGACACTCCGCCGACAACGAGGTGATCGTCGACTATGTCGCCGACACCGGCGACGGATTCACCGCGACCTACTCGGTGTTCCGCCAGTTCAACCCTGACGCCATGGGCCACGCCGACATGCTCGTATTCGGGGGCGACCAGGTGTACCCGATGGCCAGCTCGCAGGCCTACCGGGAGAAGTTCACCGGCCCGCTCATGGATGCCGTTCCCGCCGACTACCTGGGTGGGGTCTGCGACCGCATCAACGCCGGGGACTTCGAGGGCGCCCGTGCGCTGCTCGCGCCGACGGGCGACCGCGACTGGCACGCACATCAGGTCGACCTCCTCCGTACGGCATTGCGAGCGCAGGGCCGTGAGGAAGTGATCGATGCGCTTCTCGACGGTTCCAGCCCTGGTGGTGCGATCGCCGAGAGCCAACCCGCGGTCGAGGCCGCCCCACCCGCCGTGCTCGCCATCCCCGGCAATCACGACTGGTACGACGGGCTCACCGCCTTCAGCCGTCTCTTCATGGAGCCAGGCACGCGGATCGGCGGCTTCGAGACGGTCCAGTCCCGGAGCTACTGGGCGGTCGACGTCACCGTCGACGGCCGCCGTTGGTGGCTCTGGGGAGTCGACATGGCGCTCGACGCCGACATCGATCGGGCCCAGCTCGACTACTTCGAGAACTGTGGCGCGGTCGAGGGCGAGCCGGTCGTACTCTGCGTGCCCGCACCTCTCTGGACCTACGCGGAGCACCGCTGCGAGCAGCTCTTCGCCTTCGAACGGTCCGCCATCTTCGAACGTGGGCTCCGGCTCGCCCTCGTCATCTCCGGGGATCGCCACTACTACACCCGCCGTGAATCCGGCGTCGCCGGCGAGTCCGGCGGTCGGCGCCCCGACGCGCCGCCCCGGATCACCGCCGGGATCGGCGGCGCCTTCAAGCAGCCGCCCCACCTGGAGAAGGTGGTTCCGATGCTGTGGGAGGCCGAACCGGACCGCCACGGCCGCCCGAAACGCACCCTGCCCTATGTCGCTGCTGAACTCCCGGGCGGGGTCCCCTTCCGCCGGGACGGAGAGAATGGGGGCGGCCGCGAGGTCACCTTCCCCGGCGAACGCGAGAGCAGGAAGATGGTCGGGCTGCGGCACAGCTTCGCCGCCTGGTGGCGCTGGAACCGGTCGTTCACCATGATCCCGCTGTTGATCTCGCTCCTCGCGGCCACGACAACCCTCCAGTCGAGCCTGTTCTGGCGCCAGGACGCAGACTTCTCCGAGACCTCGGTCTGGCAGCTGGGTTCCTACTTCGCCATCAGCTCCAACGTCGTCATCGCGCTCTTCATGTTCGGAGTGGCCTACGCGTTGGCGGCCCCGGATCCCGGAGCCCACCTCCAACGGACCCAGCGGACGGCGTGGACGTTCCTTCACGGTGTGGCCCAGGTCGCCGGCCTCTGGGGCAGCATGTGGGCAGGTCAGGAGGTGGCCTCTCGTTGGCTGGACGATCTCGGCCAGGACGCCGACTCGGACCGGGTCCTGGAGAGCATCGCCTTCATCGGCTCGTCCGCGATCTTCGGGGCCTTCGCCTTCACGGTGATCCTGATCCTCTACTTCTGGCTCAGCAACAAGGCCCAGATGTCGATCAACGTCGCGGCGTCGTGGAACCTGGAGCAGAACCACGTCGGGTTCGTGCGGTTCCGGTTCACACGCGACGCGATCATCGGTGAGGTCCACGGCATCACCGATGTGAAGATCGAGGATCCCGACGACATCTGGCGCGACGTGGTCGACCCCCGCGGCACCCAGGCCCGCGTGGAACCGAACTGGGACCGCGACCCACTGGTCCTCGTGGACCGATTCGAAATCGGGCATCCCCTCGCGAAACGATGACCCCGGCGATCGAGCAGGAAGCACCCGGTCGACCGACCCGGGCGGCGGTCCTCGTCGTCCACGGGATCGGCGACCAGTCGCCGTACTCCACCCTCGACCGGGTGGTGCGCGGGCTGCGCACAGTGCTCGGCAGCCGCGTCGCCCACCTGGGTCACACATCTGCCGCGGCGAACGGCCGGGTGGCCAGCGGCGTGCGGTTCTCGCTCAACACCCCACTGCCCCGATCCCAGGCGCGCGAGCTCGATGTCTTCGAGGGGTATTGGGCGCCGATGTCCATGCGGTTCACCACGACCCGTGGACTCCTTGCCTGGGTCAAACACATGCTTCTCGCCCCGTTCCGACAGTGGTCGCAGGTGCGACTCGACCATGTCTCACTCGGACGGCGGCTCGAGTTGGTCACGGGCGAGGTGCTGGTCGCCCTCTTCACCATCGCCGTCCTCGTGGTCGGTGGCGCAGTGCTCGCCCAGTACGGAGAGGAGCTCTTCCAGAACCCGCTCGACGACTACGACCCCGCGCTCTCGGTTGCGGTGGAACTCGCCGCCGCGATAGCGGCGATGGCCTTTCTCGCCCGAGCCTTCGGGGGAACTCTCGGGGCGCAGTTTCGAGGACTCCGCCGTCGCGGGCACGTCTGGTACGTCACCCGGGTGCTCGGCGAGAAGGTCACCCACGAGGACGACGGCCTGCAAGACCGGGCGGCCGGAGAGTTGAGCCGGCGGATCTGGGGACGGGCGGCCTGGGTCGGTCTCGCCGTCGCGGCAGCGGTGGTCGTGCTGGTGGAGCTGCTCGCCGACCCGGTGGAGCGGCCGGATTCGGGGGCGTCGGACGAGAGCGAGGGGAAGGCACTCCCGGTCAACGCGATCAGCGACTTCGACAAGAGCTTCTGGATCGCACTCCTGATCTTCGGGATCGCCTTCGCCGGGTACCGGGTTCTCTCCGCGGTGGCCGGCGACATCGCCGTCTACGTGGCCGACGACGATGCGACCGCCACCGGTCGGCTCCGGAACCACATCCTCACGAGCATCGAGAACCAGCTGCGAGGCCTGCTGGAGGATCCGACCTACGACAGGGTGCACGTGATCGCCCACTCGCTGGGGACGGTGGTCACCTACGACGCCATCAACCGCCTCCGCCAGGAGATCGAACACCAAGCGACGCACGACGGAGGCGCCGACGACGACCTCCTCGACCCCGCCGCGTATGACCGGTTCGGGAGCTACCTGACGG
>CAYFLT010000004.1:113272-124354 GCA_964344055.1 uncultured Candidatus Nemicrothrix sp. | reverse complement strand
CATCGCGTACGGTTTCCGGTCCGACGGCGACGAGACGAATCCGATCCAGCGTCAGTTGATCGAACGGCGGCGCGCGCTGCGAACCCGGAATCCGCTCTTCGACGCCGGACGGTTCAGCCTCGACGAAGACTTCCAGACCGCGTCCCGAACCGGCTATTACCCGATCGAACCGGCCGACTTCGCTTGGCTCAACATCCGGGCGTGGCCGGATCCGGTCAGCAGGCCGCTGCTGAACTTCCGCCCCGACGAGCAGACGACGGTCCGATTCAGCCCCGTCACGTTCGCGCACACAAAGGTGCTGGACGACCGACGCACCTACGAGCGGATGCTCCCCTATCTCTGAACGTGCCCCGGCGTCCGGTTCATCGGTTCGCCAGCGAGGGTCAGTCGTCGTAGGTGTCGAGACCGGCGGCGAACATGACGAGGAACTCCGAGGCGGCGGTCGGATCCCCGTCGACGATCACGTGTTCGGACAGGAAGGTGTCGCGATCGACACGCTCCTCCCCCACTCCCAGAAGGGCCTCGTAGCCGGTCCGGACTTCGACGTCAGGGGGCTCGTCGTCGGTGAAGGTCTCGCCGTAGTCGACGGTGACCGTCCGGGCAGTGGTGCGGATCGAGAACGGCTCGCCATCCACCACGAATCTGACCGTCAGGGTGGGGCGTCCACGCACGGCCTGGAGCGTGAATCGCAGAGGGAGCACGAGAGTGCGGAGGTTCCCCGGGCGCCTCACCTCCTCGTCGGGCTCGACCCGGAGCCCGAAGCGGGCGAGCTCCCAGAGGATCCGATCGGTGGATTCACCGATGTCGGTCAATCGGTAGTTGGTCTGTCCCTCCAGCGCGACCTTCTCGACGAGCTCGTTCTCGACCAGCTCTGCGAGTCGGGTGGTCAGCAGGTTCGTGGCGATACCCAGGCCCGTCTCGAGCTCGCCGAATCGGGCTGGCCCGGCATGGAGGTCACGCAGGATCAGGAGCGCCCATCGGTCGCCGAGCACATCCAATGCTCGGGCGATGCGGCAGAGCAGGTGGTAGCGGCGTTTTGCGGACACCGCGACAGTCTACTTGCAAATCGCAAGTAGGCCTTGTACGGTCCAAGCTCTATTACTTGCAAATTGCAAGCGTCAGTCAAGGAGCGCACGATGTCCAACTTCACCCCCCTGCTCGACCGCAACGCCGCGTTCGCCGCCACCGGCGCCCACGACGGCCTCACTCCCCTGCCCCGTCATCAGGTCTTCGCGGTGACCTGCATGGACGGCCGGGTGGATCCCGCCCACTTCCTGGGCATCGGTCCCGGCGACGCGCTCGTCTTTCGGAATGCCGGCGGACGGGTCACCGACGCCGTGCTCCGCGAGGTGGCGTTCGTCGGAGCCGTCACCGAGCGGATGTTCGGCGGCGACGCTCCGACCTTCGAGGTGGCGGTCATCCACCACACCGGATGCGGCACGGCCTTCCTCGCCGACGACGAATTCAATGCAGCCTTCAGCGAAGCAACCGGTACAGACCCCGACGAACTCCGGCATGAGGCCGTCCTCGACCCTCGAGCGAGCGTTCGGACCGATGTGGCGCTTCTCCGCAACTCACCGATGTTGCCCGGCCACGCGGTCGTGTCCGGCCACGTCTATGACGTCGATACCGGCCTCGTGGAAACGGTGGTCCGGGCGGACTGACGAAACGACCGAAGCGTCTAGGTGGGGGCGTGCTGCCCGGCCACGGCCCGGGTTTCGCGGCACAGCTCAGACCAGTGTGTCCATGGTCATCGGCAGGAAATGCCTAAAGGAAGTCTCGAAGTGGGCCGTTGTACCCATCATAGCTAGGCACATCGGTCAGTACGCGAGACGGGATCGTTCCCGCAGGGTCCAAGGACCTCTGGCCATCGACCTCAGCGTCGGCCGGGTTGTGATCGAGGGTCGCCAGCGAAGCAGTCAACCCGAGGGCACCGATGCCCGTACGACCCAGGCCCGGCTCCCGGCGGCCCGTAGCGCCTACCTCGCCAATACCCGGGACGCGTTCCTCGCTACCGCCGTCGCAGCACGCGGCCCACAGTCGACGCTCTACGCCTGAGCGCGAGTCACCTCGAGAGTCCGCGGTCGCTGCCTCGGGTGGCCAGCCCTCTCTGGAACCACGGGGCCCTGACAAACTGAGACGCGTGACTCCCCCGACGGATCCGCGACTGTCATTCAATGAAGCCGCTGATCTCTACGACCGGATCCGTCCGCGGTACCCCGCCGAGTTGTTCGACGATCTCTTCCTCCGGCTGCCCGATCAGCCATCAATCGTCGAGGTCGGCCCCGGCACCGGTCAGGCCACCAGAGATCTCCTGCATCGAGGGGCAACTGTTCGTGCGGTCGAGATCGGTCCCACCATGGCTGACACGCTGCGCGCCAACCTCGATTCCGATCGCTTGGAGGTCATCGTCGGCGATTTCGAGCACGTGCCCCTCGCGACCAGGAGCTGTGACTGCGTGTTCTCGGCCACCGCCTACCACTGGGTGACCGCCGGTGCCCAGGTCGATCGACCGGCGACCCTCCTACACCGGGGCGGCATCGTGGCCATCGTCGACCTGATCCAGGTCAGCTCGCCCGATGACGAGGGCTTCTTCGACGCCGTGCAACCCATCTACGATCGCTACGGGCAGAGCCATGTCGGGCCACCGCCGCCCCGTCGGACCGCAGCCGACCCGGCGATCCGGCTCGCCCTGGCATCCGACAGCCGATTCGCCGATGTCGCGGTCCGGTCCTACGACTGGAACCAGGCGTACTCGGCGGCTGAATACCGCATGCTCATGCTGAGCTACTCCGGCACTCAGATGATGGAACCGGCTGAGAGGGCTGGCTTGCTCGACGACATCCAGTCCTTCATCGAAGAGCACTTCGCCGGTCGAATCGTTCGGCCCCTCGTCGTCACCCTCACGTCAGCCAGGCTCGTGTAGCTGAAGGCGAGCGCACGCCATCCAACAGTCTTGGGGTTGCGCTGTGCCTACTCGATCCGCAGTCCGGAGATCGCCCGGCTGATCACGAGCTGCTGGATCTGCTCGGTGCCTTCGAAGATGTCGTGGATCTTGGCGTCGCGGTGCCAGCGTTCAACGGGGTACTCGCGGGTGTAGCCGTAGCCGCCGAGGATCTGGATGGCCCGCTCGGTGACCCACGTCGCGGTGCGGCCGGCTTTCATCTTGGCCATCGAGCCCTCGGCGTTCTTGAACTTGCCGTTCTTGCCGAGCCAGGCGGCCCGCCAGATGAGCATGCGGCTGGCGTCGATCTCGGTGGCCATGTCGGCGAGCATGAACGCGATCGACTGGTTCATGATGATCGGCCGACCGAAGGCGTGGCGTTCCTTGGCGTAGTCGAGCGAGTACTCGTAGGCAGCCCGAGCAACACCGAGCGCCTGGGCGCCGACAGCGGGTCGGGTGGCCTCGAAGGTCTGCATGGCCGCCTGGGCGTTGCCCTTTTTGCCCTCACGGACGCGGGCGAGACGCTCGTCGAGCTTGTCCTTGCCGCCGAGCAGACAGTGACCCGGCACGCGAACGTCGTCGAGCACGACCTCGGCGGTGTGCGAGGCACGAATGCCGTGCTTCTTGTACTTCTGGCCCTGACTCAGACCCGGGGTGTTGGGCGGCACGACGAAGGATGCGTGACCCTTCGAGCCGAGCTCGGGGTCGACGACCGCCACGACGACATGGATGTCGGAGATGCCACCGTTGGTGATCCATGCCTTCGTTCCGTTGAGGACCCACTCGTCCTTGGCCTCGTCGTAGACCGCTCGGGTGCGATAGCCGTTGACGTCCGATCCGGCATCGGGCTCGGAGGCGCAGAAGGCGCCCAGCGCGATCTTGTCCGGCGTGCCGTAGCACTGGGGCACCCACTCCATCATCTGCTCGGGCGTGCCGGAGGCTGCGATGCCGGCTGCGGCCAGACCCGAACCCATGATGGCCATGCCGATGCCGGCGTCGCCCCAGAACAGTTCCTCGATGGCGACTGGCATGGTGAGGCCGGTGGAGTCGTTCATCATGCCCTCGGCCATGAACTCCCAGCCATAGAGGCCGATCTCGGCGGCTTGCTCGACGATCGGATACGGGAATTCCTCACGCTCGTCCCACTCCTCGGCGGCGGGCCGGATCACGTCGACCGCGAACTCGTGGATCCACTTCTGCAGCTGCAGCTGGTCTTCGTTGAGTTCGAGCGAGAACTCGGGCATGGGGGCCTCCCGGGTTATTACTGGCCGGTAACAAACCTCACCGTAACCATCGGCGCGAAGAGACACAACCATGAGGTTTGGTGGGGCAGGGCCTTCATTCGCCTCCGCTTCGCACGATAGGAGAGGCGATGTCTTCGCCTGGTGACGAGCGCGGCCCGAGTCCGCATGTCCTTCTCGCGGTTCTCTCGGCAGCGGTGGTCGCCGCCGCCGCGGGTGCCGCGTTACTCCTCGAGGGTGACCTGCAGGACCCCGTAGCCATCGCCACACCTGCGATCGCAGCGCTGGTGGTGACGCCGCTGCTGGCGTCGCGTCTCGTCGCGGGGCCTCTGCGACGCGAAGCAAAGGCCGCGAGCGACCGCGCGACCAAGGCTCGCCGCAGCCTGCACCGCGAGCGCCAGGAACGCACGGCGCTCCGAGAGCTCGATCGGGCGCTCGCCCAGTCACCGACCGAACGTGACGCACTCGAGGTCATCAGGGCTTCGTTCACCCGCCACCTCGAGGAACAGGCGCTCGAACTGCATCTGGTCGACCCCGTCGAGCCGGTGCTCGCGCTGGTGGTCTCGACCGGGAACCACCAGGTCCAGCCGACCACGCGGATGTCGCCCTGGGATTCCCTCGCGGCCAGGACGAACACGACGCTGATCTACGACTCCACCGATCGCCTCGACGTCTGCAGCCACCTCAAATCCCGTGTGGCCCGGCCGGCCGCGGCCGTGGCCGTCCCCCTGAACGCCACCGGTCGGCTTCTCGGAGTCCTCTACTGCCTCGCGGAGGAGGGTTCACAGGCCGGCAAAGAGGAGATCGCCCACCTCGAAGACATCGCCGCGATCGTGAGCTCACGGGTCGCCGTGCTCCGCTCGGTCGGAAGCGCATCGCGGGCGGATGCGGTCGACCGCCTCACCGGTCTCCCGGATCGCGGCGCCATGCAGGAGCGGGTGTTGCGCCTTCTCCAGGAGCGCCAGTCGTTCAGCGTGGCCGTCGCCGACATCGACCAGTTCAGCGCCCTCAACGCGAGCCAGGGCAGAGCCGCCGGCGATACCGCGCTCCAGACACTGTCACGAGTTGCCCGCCGGACCATCCGACCCGAGGACATCGTGGGTCGACGACCGTCCGCCGTTCACCCTGTCGATCGGCGTCATCGGTTCATCGTCGGGCGGGTCGATCGAGGAAATCCTGCACCGCGCCGCGGGGGCGCTGAACCACGCCAAGTCGCAGGGTGGCAACCGGGTCGTCGTTGCCCAGACGACCAAGCGTCAGACCGAGGACTGAGACCCGCGATTCCGGCGGCGCCTCGAGGCGGCCGCTACACCACCCAGCCGATCAGCAGGCGGAGCGCGCCTGCGGTCACCGCCACCTTGAAGAGGATGGTGAGCATGTCGGGGTCAGCGCGACGCAGGAAGCGGGTGCCCAGGCGGGTGCCGAGGATCACCCCGAGAGCGCCGACGACGATCATCGGCCAATACTCGCCCCACGCGAAGCCGGCAACGGCGAACACGATGATCTTCGCGGTGTGGTTGAGCACCTGGGCGACCGAGAAGGTGGCGACGAATCGCACGTGATCGGTCGTGGCGGCTCGGAAGGCTGGAGCCAGCAGTGGTCCAGGAGCGCCGATCGTCGGATTGGTGAGTCCCGCCACCGCACCCACCAGAGCGAAACGTGAACCCCCTCCCGGCCGAGGGGCCAACCAGGCGGTCGCCGACGGCCACCACACCGCTAGGAGCGCGAAGGCGCCGACGAGGGCACGTCCGCCACTTCGAGGAATCGCGTCGGCGATCAAGAAGCCGAGTGCGGCGAACGGCAGCAGCGGCAAGACATAGGGCCGAAGCAGCGAGGCATCGACGTCGTCCCTCAAGGTGATCGCACGGGTGCCATTGCTGAACAGCTGGATGACGCCGTGCGCGGGGATGGCAACCAACGGGTCGACGAACTGGAGGATCACGATCAGGAGGATCAGTCCACCGCCGGCGCCGGCGACGGCGGTAACTCCGGCGGTGACGACGGCGGCGATTGCGAGGACGATGAGTTCGGCGAGTTCCATACGGGCGGCAACTTGTATTGTACTTGTATTACTCCGTCACTGCCAGTGACCATCTGGACGACCGCTTGACGAGCGAACTGCGAGGACTAGGTTCGGCGACGGCGGTGGGGGCCACTCCAGAACATCAACCGGAGGCTTCCCCATGTCCAAACGACCATTCCGTCGCACCCTCGCGACACTGCTCGCCGCCAGCGCCCTTCTGGCCACCGCGGCACCCGCAGTGGCCGACGACGATGACGACGGCGGCTTCCTCACGGCGGAACCGTCACTGCTCGACCTGGCGCCCGGCGTCGAAGGATCGGTCACTCCGATCATCTCGAGTGGGGACACGATCGGCGACTTCCTCTTCGAGGGACTTCCCGACGGCATCGGTCTCGCTCCTGGTGAGGACGACACCGTCGATGTCTACGTCGCCCACGAGCAGACCACGATCCCGTTCCGGGGCACCGCCGACTTCCAGTCGGCGTCGATCTCCAAGCTGGTGCTGAGCATCGGCGACGTCGATGACGACGACGAGGATGGCGACGACGAGGACGACGGCGAGCAGGCCACCGGCGTGCTCGAGGCGTACGTCCCGCTTGGCCCCGACGCCGAGTTCAAGCGCTTCTGCTCGGCGTTCATGGCGAGCGAGGAAGAAGGCTTCGATGGCTACGTCTTCCTCACCGGGGAAGAGACCAGCAACAGCGGCATCCCCGGCAACTCGTACGCGGCCGCCGACCCGTTCTACGGCGACGGCACCCGCCAGGGAGGCCTGGCTGTGGCGCTCGACACCGAGACCGGCGAGTCGGTCGCCATCCCGGGCATGGGCCGGCTCAACCACGAGACCGCCCTGGCCGTACCCGGCTTCGACCAGATCGTGATCCTCACCACCGACGACACCTTCGCCGCTGGCACGTCGCAGTTGTACATGTACGTGGCCGAGGATCAGGACGCCCTGATGAACGACGAGGGCACGCTCTACGCCCTGCGCGTCACCCACGACAACGGTGCTGCAGTTGACGCCACCGACCCGTTCAACGGCGCCAACGACTACATCGACCTGGGTGTCGACGACGACTTCCGGGCCGAGTTCATCGAAGTACCCGAGGACATCGCCAAGGGGCTCGGCACCGACGCGTCACCGCAGGCGCAGCTGGAGAACTGGAGCAACGACAACAACGTCTTCCAGTGGATACGCCTCGAGGACGCGGCATACGACCCGAACGACCCGACTCGGGTGTTCATCGCCGACACCGGTGCGAGCAGGATCACGCCGGATCCTGCGACCGGCCGCATGCATCGTCCTCGCGGCGAACAGAACCTCGCGCCGAACGGCCGCATCGTCGAGCTCGTGTTCGACGAGGACGACCCGACCGTCGTCGAGAGCCTGAGCGTGTTCGCCGACGGCGACGCGCCGGGGAGCGACGTCTACGTGCCGTTCACCGCGCCGGACAACATCGACACCAGCGAGAAGAGCCTGATGGTCCAGGAGGATGCCGACAACGCTCGCATCTGGCAGGGTTCCATCGATGATGACGACGACTGGCGGGTCGTTGCCACGGTGAACGATCCCGACGGCGAGTCGAGCGGCATCGTCGACGCATCCGACTACTGGGGCGAGGGTGCATGGATCCTCGACGTGCAGGGCCACGGGACCTGGATCGCCTCCAACCCGCTACCCGACGGCACCATCCAGAAACGTGAGGCCGGCCAGGTCCTCCTGATGATCATCGAAGACTCCTAGCCCCACTTCCGACCTGGCACCCAATACCCGAACTGGGTGGGGTGTACCCAACTTGTCGACCAACCGGTCGGGGTCTGGCGGGGTTGCTGCCAGACTCCGACCGTGCGCTCCCCCACCGTGTCCCGCCGCGCCGCAGTCGTCGCCGGCTGTCGGCGGATCTTCCCGCTCACGCTGATCTCAGGGCCGTTCGGACTGATCTACGGCGTCACCGCGGCCGAAAATGGCATCCCCGACGTCTCGGCGATCGCGGCCTCGTTCATCGTCCACGCCGGCGCGGCCCAGATCGCGCTCGTCCAGTTGATCGGTGACGACGCCTCGTGGTTGGTGGCCGTCGGAACGGCGGTGATCATCAACCTGCGGTTCGCTCTCTACTCGGCGTCGCTGGCATCGGCGTTCGCCGACTTCGGCTGGCGACGATTCCCGCTCGCCCACGGACTGAGCGACCAGGCCGCGGTCACCGCCATCCACGAGTTCGAGACCGAACACGACCCGCAGTACCGGATCTGGTTCTTCGTCGGAGCCGCCACCTTCTTCGTCCTGCCCTGGTACGTCGGCACCACGATCGGCGTGCTCGCCGGCGGCGACATCGGACCCGCGTGGCAGCTCCCCTTCGCGGTGCCGGCCACGTTCGTCGCCCTGCTCGTACCGTCGATTCGCAGCCGGCCGATGCTGGTGGCCGCCATCGTCGGCGGAACGGTGTCGGTGATCACCGCCTTCCTGCCGAATGGACTCAACATCATCGCCGGTGCCTTCACTGGGATCGCCGCCGGAGTGACCGCCGCGCCGACGCCGGAGCCAGGCTCATGAGCCCGTTTGTCCAGATCGTGCTCGCCGGCGTCGGGACCTACCTCATTCGGCTGTCGTTCATCGCGTTCGGCGACCGCCTCCGCCGACTCCCACCCCGAATCGAACTCGCGCTGTCGATGATTCCACCCGCGGTACTCGCATCGATCGCGGCGTCGAGCCTGCTCCTCGACGATGGCGAACTCCGCGGCCTCGACGAGTGGCATGTCGCCGCCGTCGCCGCGGGCCTGGTCGCCTGGCGGACCAAGAGCGTCGCCTGGTGTCTCGCCGTCGGCATGGCGATCGTCTGGACCGTCGGTCCGTAGCCAAGGCACCCAACCCGAACTGGGAGGGCCCGGTGTCGTTTTCCGACTCTCTGCCCACCCAGTTCGGTTCTTGTGCCCGGTTCTGGCCTCGCGGGGGCGTTGATGGGGCCGGAATACCCGGCTGTCCGCTGGTGCGCACCGGTATCCTCGTCGGTCATATGAGTCCCACACCCATCCCCGACAAGCCCGACCTCGAAGGTCTGGAGGCCAAGTGGGACGCGGTATGGGACGAGTCGGGGATCTACCACTTCCGGGGCTCCACCAACCGTGACGAGGTCTTCTCGATCGACACCCCGCCGCCCACCGCGAGTGGGTCGCTCCACGTCGGCCACGTCTTCTCCTACACCCACACCGACACCATCGCCCGCTACCAGCGCATGGCGGGGATGGACGTCTTCTACCCGATGGGATGGGACGACAACGGGCTGCCCACCGAGCGTCGGGTGCAGAACTACTACGGCGTTCGCTGCGATCCGTCGCTGCCGTACGACCCCGACTTCGAGATCCCCGAGGACGCGGGCGACCCAGCCGCGATCAAGAAGCGGCGGGAGATCTCGATCAGCCGGCCGAACTTCATCGAGCTGTGCCACATCCTCACCGTCGAGGACGAGAAGGTCTTCGAGGACCTCTTCCGCCGGCTCGGCCTGTCGGTCGACTGGACGCGTACCTACGAGACGATCAACGACCACTGTCGCAAGATCTCCCAGCAGTTCTTCCTCGAGAACCTCGGGTCCGATCAGGCGTACCAGGTCGAAGCGCCATCCTTGTGGGACGTCACGTTCCAGACCGCGGTCGCTCAGGCCGAGCTCGAGGACCGCGAGCTGCCGGGCGCCTACCACAAGCTGCGCTTCGCCGGCACCGAGGGTCGCCCCGACATCTGGATCGACACCACTCGTCCGGAGCTGGTCCCGTCGTGCGTCGCCCTGGTCGCCCATCCCGACGACGAGCGGTACCAGCCCTACTTCGGGCAGGCGTCGGTTCTGTCGCCGGTCTTCGGGGTCGAGGTTCCGGTCCTCGCCCACGAGCTCGCCGATCCCGAGAAGGGCACCGGCATCGCCATGATCTGCACGTTCGGCGACACCACCGACGTCACCTGGTGGCGCGAGCTCGACCTGCCGGTTCGCACGGTCATCCAGCGCGACGGCCGCTTCACCGCCGAGATGCCGGAGTGGATCACCTCGGCCGAAGGCCGGGCCGCCTACGAACGCCTCGCCGGCAAGAAGGTCCAGCCCGCCCAGGAGGAGATCGTCAAGATCTTCGACGAAGCCGGCGAGATGGAAGGCGAGCGCCGCAAGATCACCCACCCGGTGAAGTTCTTCGAGAAGGGCGATAAGCCGCTCGAGATCGTCAGCTCCCGGCAGTGGTACATCCGCAACGGCGGCCGCGACCGCGATCTCGGTGAGGCCCTGATCGCGAGGGGCGACGAGATCAACTGGGTCCCGTCGTACATGCAGACCCGGTTCACCTCGTGGGTCGACGGACTCAACAGCGACTGGCTCATTTCGCGCCAGCGCTTCTTCGGCGTTCCGATCCCGCTGTGGTACCCGCTCGATTCCGAGGGCGAACCCGAGTACGGCGAGCCGATCGTCCCCACCGAGGACCAACTTCCGATCGACCCGTCCACCGATGTTCCGGCCGGCTACGACGAGTCCCAGCGGGGCGAGCCGCGGGGCTTCATCGGCGAGCCCGACATCATGGACACGTGGGCCACGTCTTCGCTCACGCCGCAGATCGCCTGCGGCTGGGGCATCGACGACGAGCTCTACAAGGCCACGTTCCCGATGGACATCCGACCCCAGGGTCACGACATCATCCGGACCTGGCTCTTCTCGACTGTCGTCCGAGCCCACTTCGAGGCCGACTCCGCGCCGTGGCGCAACGCCACGATCTCGGGGTGGATCCTCGACCCCGACCGCAAGAAGATGTCGAAGTCCAAGGGCAACGTGGTCGTCCCCTCCGAGACACTCGAACAGTACGGCTCAGATGCCGTCCGCTACTGGGCAGCCTCCGGCCGGCCCGGCACC